>CAIVPX010000024.1 GCA_903907905.1 uncultured bacterium
GACCGGCAGTCGGGGGTTGACGACCAGCGTGTAGTCGCTGGCGGCAATCTGGCTGATCGCCCGGAAGTCGCTCGCGATGTCGTAGCTCAGCGACTTGTAGAGGCTGGGCGCAAGCGTATGCGCGCCAGCGGCCATGAACAGGGTGTGCCCGTCGTTGGCGGCCCGCGCGGCATAGGCCGCGCCCGCCGTGCCGGCAGCCCCGCCGCGATTTTCGACGATCAGGGGTTGACCGAGTGTGCGACCCATGGGTTCAGCGACGCTGCGGGCGACGATATCGTTGGCGCCACCTGCTGGGTAGGCGACGATGATGCTGATCGGTCTTGAGGGCCAGGCGGGCTGCGCCCTCAAGGCACCCGGCGTGGTCGCGAGCACCGGGAGTGCACTCGCAGCGCCGATCAGCGCTCGGCGCGTGTGGTGGGGCGAGGCACCCAGTGTGCGTGTCTGGCGTGTCATGGCAGGTCTCCTGGAGTCAGACGAGTTCACGTGAGCTTATGCTTTGCTTGGCGGCGCGCCGGCTGCGCCTGCCGCGTGGGTTCTGCGATGGTGGTCCGCACCGAGCGACGTCTTGTCATGACTGTCAGGCGGGATGTTGAGCGCGATGATGGTCGCGCCCAAAGCCATGTAATACCCGCAGACCAGTCCGATATCGACCACCTGCCGGGGCGAGTAGTGCCGGGTGAGTTCAGCAAAGGTGGCGTCATCCACGCCCTTCATGGCCGTGAACGCGAACGCATACCGCGCGAGCGCGGTCTCCGGCTCGCTCAGACCCTGGGGAACCTCGTGCGCTTCGATCGCGTCGAGCTGGGCTTGAGAAAGACCCGCCTGCAGCCCCAGCGGCTGATGGTGAGCCAGGGCATAGGGGATGCCTCGGCCGGTAATGAGGATGGCGAGTTCGCGTTCGCGGTCATTGAGGGCATTGTCATAGCGGCCATAGGCGCCGAACGCCGAAAATCGCGCGAGACCCTCGGGCGCATGGGCGAACGAGCGGAGCACATTTGAAACAAAGCCGCGGGTCTTCTCGATCTCGCGAAAGCTCTGGGCCAGAGCGGGGGAGGAACTGATATCGGCTTGCGGCAGGCGGGACATCGGGCGCTCCAGGCAAGGATCAAAGGGGCCTCATGCTGCCCCGGGGCGCGGCGAATGGCAAGTGCGCGTCGGGCTCAGCCGAGCGTGATCGTGACGCAGAGTTGATACCCAATCCCCCAGACTGACTTGATGGCGGGCTCTGCACCATCGGGTTGCACAGCCCTGAACTTTCTGCGCAGCCTTGCAACCAGTTCCTCGAGCGCGTGTTTGCTCATTTCCGGGTCGCCCTCATTCTGCGCAAACAAGTCGCACAGCACTGCGGACTCGAGGGTGTTGTCTCTTGCCTGAATGAGTGCCACCAGCAGCGTCTTTTCCCTGTGGGTGAGACGAAATCGCTGCTCCGGCTTTCGGCCATTCAAGGTGCGGTCGCGCAGGCTGAGCGTCCATTCGTCGGCAACGCTGACATTGCGCACCCGCCTTCCGAGGCCTTGCAGCACCAGTACCAATTCGTCGGGGGCGACCGGTTTGCTCAGGTAGAGGTCGGCGCCACCGTCCCGATAGCCTGCGATTCGGTCCTGCAGGCCGATTCGGGCGGTCATGATGACGATGCCCGCCCCCGGCCGGGCCTGCCTGAGCCTTGCGCACAGGCTCAGCCCGTTCTCGCCCGGCAGGTTGAGGTCGATGACATAGAGGTCGACCGCTTCCCGGTTGAGCAGGTCGTCCAGCGCCAGGGCGCTGCTTACGGCGTGCACCTGGAATCCGTTCGCTTCCAGGTGGACGGCGATCTCCTCCCTCAGCAAGCGATCGTCCTCAACCAGGGCAATGACCAAAGGGCGCATGGAAGAGTTGACCGGTCCGAAGGGGCGCTGAATCACGATGGAAGCCTCACGGTCGCGCGAATCAGGTCGCCCCTCAATTCGAATGCCAGGCTGGCCCCGATCTTCTGCGCAGCCAGTTTGGCGACCGACAGACCGAGGCCCGATCCCGGGACACCCAGCACGTTCGGGTGCCGGTAGTAGCGTTCGAAGAGCCGCGATGTGTCGGGGCGCCGTTCTGCAGAGACCGCGTTGGTGATGTCGATCCGGGTCGATGAATCGCGGCATGCGACCGCGATCTCGATCGCCTCGGTACTCACACCGTACTGGTAGGCGTTTCGAATCAGGTTCTCCAGTAGTACCGTCAGCATTTTCGATAATTGATTTTAATTGGTCCATGAGAGTATTTTTTTAGTTAAAACAGTATTTTACATTAAAGTC
>CAIVPX010000025.1 GCA_903907905.1 uncultured bacterium
ACCATGTGGCGAATGGTTTCGAGCGACGAACCCTCGAAGGTTTTCTGAATGCCGCCGGAGGACTGCGAATAGCGCGACAACTCGGGACACACCTCGAGCACCTGATCGCGAAAGCAATGCCCCGCGCCGAGCAGCAGCATGCGCTCCTGCTTGAGAATGGCGGCCGGGATGGCCTTGCGCCCGGCAAACGGGTGCGCCGCTGGCACGGCCACCACGAAGGGCTCGTCATACAACGGCTGGCTGACCAGGCCCTGGGTATTGAACGGATCGGCCATGATGGCCACATCGATCTCACCTTGGCGCAGCAGTTCGAGCAGCTTGTGCGTGAAGTTTTCCTGCAACAGCATGGGCATCTGCGGCACGTCGGCAATCATGGCCCGTACCAGCGAGGGCAGCAGATACGGTCCGATGGTGTAGATGATCCCGACCTTGAGCGGGCCAGCCAGCGGATCCTTGCCCTGCTTGGCTATTTCCTTGATGGCACCCGCCTGCTCGAGCACCCGTTGCGCCTGCTCGACGATCTGTTCGCCCACCGGCGTGACGCTCACCTCGCCAGGGCTGCGCTCGAAAATCTGCACGCCGAGTTCTTCTTCGAGCTTGCGGATCGCCACCGAGAGCGTGGGCTGGCTGGCAAAGCAGGCGTCGGCCGCGCGGCCGAAGTGTCGCTCTCGGGCGACCGCGACGATGTACTTGAGTTCGGTGAGCGTCATGGCGCGGCTGATGATACCAAGTCCCTTCGCGCGCTTGCGGCATACTGGGCAGTCTGCGAGAACCTGCCCATGACCCTGATCGACCGATCCGCCCTGCTCAATCACTTCCGCGCCGCGCTGAGCGATCTGCCGCTGATCGCCATCCTGCGGGGGGTGCAACCCGCTGAGGCCCCCGACATCGGGCGCGCCCTGGCGCGGGCGGGTTTTCGGCTGATTGAAGTTCCGCTCAACTCGCCGGACCCCCTCGTCACGATCCGGGCGCTGCGGCAGACCCTGCCCGACTGCCTCATTGGCGCAGGCACCGTGCTCGACACTGCTCAGGTGCGCGAGGTCTGCGATGCCGGCGGCTGTCTCGTGGTGTCGCCCAACTTCGATGCCGAGGTCGTCGCCTGCGCGAGGCATCGGGGCGCCATTGCGATGCCCGGCGTCGCCACGCCCACCGAAGCCTTCGCCGCGCTGCGCGCCGGGGCCGATGCCCTCAAGGTGTTTCCGGCCGAAGCCATCTCCCCCGCCGTGCTCAGGGCTTGGCGCGCCACGCTGCCCGCCGGCACACGACTGATGCCGGTCGGCGGAATCACCCCCGCGCGAATGGCCGACTATGTCGCGGCCAGCGCCGACGGCTTCGGCCTGGGTTCGGCGCTGTACCGGCCTGGCGATGCAGCGGCCGTCGTCGAGGCCAGGGCGCTCGACTTTGTAAACGCCTGGCGAGGCCGCGCGCGCTGAACGCGTCGAGTCTCAGGCCTTCAGAAAGTCTTCCCGGTCGCCCAGCCAGCGACTCACATGGGCCACGACCAGATCGGGGCAGATCCCTTCCATGGCCGCTGCGGTATCGCGTGCGGCCTCGACCAGTTCAACGTCGCGCTCGAGATCGGCAAACCGCAGCAATGACTGGCCGGACTGGCGCGCCCCGAGAAATTCGCCCGGGCCGCGCTGCAACAGGTCGCGCCGGGCAATCTCGAAGCCATCGGTGGTCTCGTGCATGGCACGCAGGCGCTCCCTCGCAGCCGGTGACAGCGGCCGGCGGTAAAGCAGCACGCACACACTGCGAGCCGCGCCGCGCCCCACCCGACCACGCAACTGATGCAACTGCGCCAGGCCGAAACGCTCGGCGTGTTCGATCACCATCAGCGACGCATTCGGCACATCCACGCCGACCTCGATGACGGTCGTAGCGACCAGCACCTTGAGATCTCCCGCGCTGAACGCGCGCATTACAGCCTGCTTGTCGGCGCCGGCCAGTCGGCCGTGCACCAGCCCAACCGGAATCGGATCGAGCTCAGCCGCAAGCGCGGCATGGGTGTCGATGGCCGTCTGCAGGTCGAGCGCCTCGGACTCTTCGATCAGGGGACAGACCCAGTAGACCTGACGCCCCTCGGCCACCGACTGCCGTACCCGTTCAACGATCTCGTCACGGCGCGTGTCGGCCACCAGTTTGGTGAGGACAGGCGTTCGGCCGGGCGGCAATTCATCAATCACCGACACATCAAGGTCCGCGTAATAGCTCATGGCCAGCGTCCGAGGAATGGGCGTGGCACTCATCATCAACTGATGCGCGAGCAGGTCGGATCTCGACCGCAGCGACAGGCGCTGCGCCACACCGAAGCGGTGCTGCTCATCGACGATGCTCAAGCCCAGACGCATGAACTGCACCGAGTCCTCGATCAGCGCGTGCGTGCCCACCAGCAGATCCACTTCGCCGGCCAGCACCGCCGCCCGCACGGCCTTCTTCTCGGATTCGCGCATCGACCCCGCCAGCCAACCGACCCGGACACCGATGGGCTCGAGCCAAGGGGCGAGTTTGGCGAAATGCTGCCCGGCCAAAATTTCGGTCGGCGCCATCATTGCCACCTGCGCGCCGCTGCCGATCGCCTGACACGCGGCCAACGCAGCCACCACCGTCTTGCCGCTGCCGACATCGCCCTGCAGCAGGCGATTCATGGGTTGCTCCCCGACCAGGTCGCGGGCGATCTCGGCGAATGCGCCTTGCTGGGCCCGCGTAAGCGCGAAGGGCAGAGCACTCAGCAGCCGCCCCACCCACGCGCCATCGCCCAGGGGGGTCGCTTTGAGCGCTGCTCGCGAGCGACGAGCCCGGCGCAGCGACAGTTGCTGCGCGAGCAGTTCATCAAAAATGACCCGACGCCACTCGGGCAGGCTGCGATCGTCGAAGGCGGCCATCGACACGCCGGGAGCGGGTGCATGAAGCAGCTTGAGGGCCTGATCGAGTCGGGGCAGCGCCAGCCGGGCAATCGGCTCAGGCGGAACCGTCTCGGGCAGATCCAGCCGCCCCAGACGCTTCGCAACCGCGGCCCGGATCAGCCCCTGACCAATGCCCGCCACGCTTGGATACACCGGGGTGAGTTGCCGGGGAACCGGTGTCGAGTCGGTGACGAGCCGATAGCGCGGGTGCACGATCTCGGGACCGAACAGGGTTGAGCGGACCTCGCCGTGCGCCCGAACGCGCATACCCGGCGAAAACTGGCGCGCCTGCGCCGGATTGAAATGCAGAAACCGCAGAGAGAGCACGCCGCTACCGTCGGCAATCTCGACCTTCAGCATGCGCCGCGGCCGGACGTCGATGACGCTGGATCGCACGACGCCTTCAACCTGCGCACTCTCACCAGCCCGCGCCTCGGCGATGTCGACGATGCGGGTGAGGTCTTCGTAGCGCAGCGGCAGGTGCAGCAGCAGATCGATCTCGCTGCGAATACCCAGGCGCTCGAAGGCCTCGAGGCCTGCAGGGGCCTTGCGCGCGGCGCCGGAGGTCGGCTTGCCCGCCACCGCGTCAGTCGGGCAGCACCAGGACCGCCTCGACCTCGAACTGTGCCCCGCGAGGCAGACTGGCCACGCCAACCGTCGAGCGTGCGGGATAAGGTTGGGCAAAGACCTCCTGCATGATCTCGTTGACCTTGGGAAAGTGTCCGAGATCGGTCAGAAAGAGCGTGAGCTTGACGCAATCGGCCAGCGACGCACCGCTGGCGCGCGCGACCGCCGCCAGGTTGGCAAAGGCCTGTCGCACCTGCGCCTCGAAGCCGCCCTCCACCAGTTGCCCCGTCGCCGGGTCGAGCGCGATTTGACCCGACAGATAGACGCAGGCGCCCACGCGGACCGCCTGCGAGTAGGGCCCGATGGCCGCCGGCGCGTCGGCGGTGGCGATGATAGTTCGGCTCATGGAGGTGTCAGCCTTTCGAACGGTCCGGGTCGCGTTGCCGCTCGTCGAGCGGAAAAATCATGCAGGTCGTGCTGCCATGGGCATAAAGCTTGCCGGCCGCGTCATATAGTCGCCCTTCGGCCGTGCCCAGTCGGCGCGAGGTGCTGATCACCTTGCCTTCGGCGCGAACCGGCCCGGACTTGTCAGTGAGCGGCCGCACGAAATTGATCTTGAGCTCAATCGTGGCATAGCCCAGGCCCTGCTCGAGGGTGCTGTGCACCGCGCACCCCATGGCTGAATCGAGCAGCGTGGACACATACCCTCCATGCACCGACCCGATGGGGTTGTAGTACTCGAAACGGGGCGTGCCCTGAAAGACCGTCCGGCCCAGGCCGCACTCAACCGGAACAAAATCGAGGGTTTGCCCGATGGGCACGCCGGGGAGTTCGCCGCGCAGGATGCGCATCAGAAAATCAAGCCCGGGCTGGCGGGCCAATTCCTCCATCGGAATACGACCCGGGGCCGCCATGAGCACGCGCACTTCGCGCTCTCTGGCGAACCAGTCCTGCAGGGTGGCGTCGACCTGACGCGCATCAGCGGTGTCGGACATCATTAGAACAGTGACCCGGTTAACGAAGATGCCCGCGATGGTAGCCGATCGGGCTTACCCGGTCATTCAGGCGAAGCCGATTTCCACCCGCTTGTTGCGCTTGCCTTCACTGCGTATGCGCAGCACCTTGATGGGTCCGATCTCGCCAATGTTGCGCACGTGCGTGCCGCCGCAGGGCTGCAGATCGATATCGCGAATGCGCAGCAAGCGCACTCGGCCCTGACCGCGTGGCGGCGCCACGCTCATGGTCTTGACGAGTTCCGGGTGAGCATCGAGCTCAGCGTCAGTGATCCAGACAGTTTCGGTCTCGACGGCCCGGGCGATCAGGTCGTTGACACCCTGCTCGATGCGGCCGGCGTCGAGCAGGCTCATGTCGATATCAAAGTCGAGACGCCCCTTGTCGGCTGCGATGTTGCCGCCGGTGACCGGTGCCACCACGACACAGGACAGCACGTGCAGACAGGTGTGGATGCGCATGTGCGCATAGCGCCGGTCCCAGTCAAGCGCCACGGTGACCCGGTCGCCGGGCGCTGGCAGCGCCTGGCCCGGCTCAGGGACATGCACGATGGTCTCGGGCGAGTCGCCCTTGCGCGTATCGACGATGCGCAGGCTTGCGCCCGAAGCCGCCTGCAGCAGACCGCTGTCGCCGGGCTGGCCTCCGCCCGCAGGGTAGAACACGGTCTGATCGAGTTCGATCCCACGGTCGCTCACCGACAGCACGCGGGCCTCGCAGCGTGTCAGATAGGCGTCTTCACGAAACAGTGCTTTCGTTGTCATCTTGAAGGGTCCCGGGGGCTCAAGACCGCCCCAGTCGCAGGGTGAACCAGACCTCGAGGGCGATGGCCAGCACCGACATCGCCAGCATGGCCGCGAGAATGAGCCCCGCGATCGCGAGCAGCACAGGCGCCCAGCGATTGGCCGACTGCCGCCCCGACGCGGGATTGTGCCGGGCGTCCCAGCGGGCGTCGGTTTGCAGGCCGATCACGATGGCCTCGACCATGGTGATCACGGCGATCAGGCTGAGCAGAAAGAACCCGGGCTGCCGGAACCAGGGATCGGTTCGAAGGGCCCAGCCTATGAGCGGCAGAGACAGCAGGGGATAGACCCACCATAAGCCATTGCGCAAATACCAGCGATGCAGGCCGAACACGCCGCCGAGCAAGGCCAGCAGCGCCGCGAGCGGCCGCGAGCGATGGGTCGGCCGAGCCGGGTTCGGAACGTCCCGTAAGGGCATAGGGTCAGGTGCGGACAAGTTTCGAGGCCTGGACGAGGGGGCGGGCGGGGTTGCGCCGACCCTTCACGGAGCGCTGATTCTATCCGGACTGTAGAATCAGTTGGACTCCCCGACGACCGCGTCATCGCCCGCCTGCCTGGTCGCTCGCCAGCGCCGGCAGGCCCCCTGCAGGAATGGTCCGCATGAATCCGCCAGCGGCCCGCAAGGCCGGCCTCATCATCGTCTGTGCATCAATTTTGTATGCGCTCACCCTCGGCATCCGCAACACCATGCCGATCTTCATCAGCCCGATCAACACCGCCACCGGTCTGGGGCTGGCTGCGATCAGCTTTGCCTACGGCGTGGGCCAACTGAGCTGGGGGCTGACCCAGCCCTTCGCCGGCATGATGACGGTCCGCTGGGGCAATGTGCCGGTGCTGGCAGCAGGCGGCCTCATGCTTGCGCTGGGAACGGCGCTGGTGCCCTGGGCCGACAGCACCTTCACGCTGGTGCTCACGGTCGGCGTGCTGAGCGCGGGCGGCGCGGGCCTGATCGGCCCGTCGGTCGTCATGGCCTCGCTCAACCAGTTGCTGAGCCCGGAGCGCCGCGCCATGGGCACCTCGCTGGTGAACGCGGGCGGCTCATTGGGCCAGTTCTTCATCGTGCCGTTGGCGCAGATGGTCATCAGCGGCGCGGGCTGGGCCGCCTCGTTGATCGTGCTGGGCGCGCTGGCCACCATGGTCGTGCCGCTGGCCCGGGTGCTGCGCACCACGACCGGTCAGGGCGCGGGCGGCGCCGAAGCCGCCAACGTTCGGGTTCGGGACGCGCTGGTCGACCGTAATTTCCCGCTGATCGCCGCCGGGTTTTTCGTCTGCGGCTTTCATGTCGCCTTCATCGCCACGCACCTGCCTGGCGTCGTGGCACTGTGCGGATTGCCGCCCGAGGTCGGTGCCTGGTCGCTGGCGCTGATCGGCCTGTTCAACGTCGCCGGCAGCCTGCTGATCGGCTGGGCCATGCCGCGCTGGCGCTCGCGCAACCTGCTGGCCCTGATCTACGCGCTGCGCGGACTGATCGTGGCCGGGTTCATGATCGCCCCCAAGGTGCCCGCCACCTTCATGGTCTTTGCGGCCCTGCTGGGAGTCACGTACCTCGCGACCGTCCCCCCCACCGCGGGTCTGGTCGCAAAGTTCTATGGTCCGCGCAACATGGCCACCCTGTTTGGCATCGTCATGCTCTCCCACCAGGTTGGTGCCTTCGTGGGGGCCTGGCTGGGCGGCCCGGTGTTCATCGCCACGGGCAGCTACGACTGGATGTGGTACGCCGACATTGCCCTCGCCGTCCTCGCCGCGCTGGTCAATCTGCCGATCCGCGAGAAGCCGCCGGCCCTGTCTGCGGCGCTCTCGCGCTAGCCCCGCGGCGGCCGCCCTGCGGCAACCCTACCCGCCCACGCCTGGCCCCTCCACCCTCTTTCAGTCTGCTCCGCCGTGTCCAATCCCCCGGTTACGCCCCCGTCGATCCGCATTCGCGGCGCGCGTCAGAACAACCTCAAGAACCTTGACCTCGACATCCCCACCCATCAGCTGGTGGTGGTCACCGGCGTGTCGGGATCGGGCAAGTCGTCGCTCGTCTTCGATACGCTTTACGCCGAGGGGCAGCGCCGCTATGTCGAAACTTTTTCCGCGTATGCGCGCCAGTTTCTCGACCGCATGGACAAGCCGCAGGTTGACCGGATAGAGGGTGTGCCGCCCGCGATCGCGATTGATCAGACCAATCCGGTTCGGACCTCTCGTTCCACCGTGGGCACGATGACCGAACTGAACGACCACCTGAAACTGCTGTTTGCGCGCACCGCTCGCCTGCACTGCCGGCAGTGTGGCGAACCCGTGCGCCGGGACTCGGTGGCCGATATCGCGGCGAGCGTCATCGAACTCGCCCGCCAGGCCAACGACCCACGTCTCGTCGTCTGCTTCCCGGTCCAGGTCCCGGCCAATTTCAGCGAGGCCGAAGTCGAGCAGCACCTGCTGGCTCAGGGCTACACACGCGTGCACCGCCGGGATGAGTCCAGCGGCACTCAGACAGCGCTGCTGCAGGTCACGCAGGACCGGTTCCGGGCCGCGTCAGTGGAACGCAGCCGACTCAATGAGGCGATTGAAACCGCACTACGCCAAGGCCACGGCCGCATGTCCGTGCATCGGCCGGGCGAGGACGGACAAGACGCCGAGGTCTGGCGATACAGCAGCGGCCTGCACTGCGCCGAGTGCGATATCAGCTACGCCGAGCCCCTGCCGAGCCTGTTCTCCTTCAATTCGCCGCTAGGCGCCTGCGAAGCTTGTCGGGGCTTCGGCCGCGTGATCGGCATCGACCTCGGCCTGGTCATCCCTGACGAAAGTCGCACGCTGGCCGATGGGGCGGTCAAGCCCTGGCAGACCGAGAGCTTCAAGGACTGCCAGCGCGATCTGCGCAGGTTCGCGCCCCTGGCGGGGGTGCCGATCGACGTTCCCTGGCGGGCCCTGACGGCCGAACAGAAGCGATGGGTGATCGAAGGCGGTGCCGACTGGACCGGCAACTGGCAAAAGCAGTGGTACGGCGTCAATCGCTTCTTCGAGTGGCTGGAGAGCAAGGCCTACAAGATGCACATCCGGGTGCTGCTCTCGAAGTACCGCGCCTACAGTCCCTGCGGGGTCTGCCAGGGCGCGCGGCTCAAACCGGATGCCCTGCTCTGGCGCGTGGGTGACCAGTCGCTCGCCGATCGCGCGCTCGAGGATCGCGACTCCCGCGGTGCCTACCGGCGCTTCCGTCCGGCTGGCGTCGACTGGAGTGACGCGGTCGCGAGCCGAATCGCCGGCCTGTCGATCCATGACCTCATGCTGATGCCGCTCGAGCGCGTTCGCGAATTTTTTGATGGTATCGCCCGGCTTCCGGGGCTCGACAACCCGGCGGCGCGTGGCGGCGAGGCAGCCAGCCGAGGGGCCCGCGACGAGGCGCTGGCACAACTGCTGGTCGAGATCCGCGCTCGACTCGCCTATCTCTGCGACGTGGGACTAGGCTACCTCACGCTCGACCGTCAATCGCGCACGCTGTCTGGCGGCGAAGTGCAGCGGATCAACCTCACGACCGCGCTGGGCACCTCACTGGTCAACACGCTGTTCGTGCTGGACGAGCCGTCCATCGGCCTGCATCCACGCGACATGGACCGGGTGAACGCGGTCATGCACCGCCTGCGCGACGCCGGCAATTCTCTGGTGGTGGTCGAACACGACCCGCAGGTGATGTTTGCGGCGGATCGCATCCTCGACATCGGTCCCGGACCGGGGGAACGCGGCGGTGAGATCGTCTACAACGGGCCCGCCGCCGGCATCCGCCAGGCCGCCACGCTCACTGGCGACTATCTGTCGGGACGGCGCAAGGTGGTGACGGGCCGTCCGATGGCCGTCGCCGCCGCCACCCCCAAACTGATCATCGAGGGTGCGCGCGAGCACAATCTTCGTCGCATCGACGTCAGCATCCCGCTGGAGCGATTCGTCTGCATCACGGGGGTGTCGGGCAGTGGCAAATCCACCCTGATGCAAAACGTTCTGCTACCGGCGCTGCTCAAGGCCAAGGGCAAGCCCACCGAGGCGCCCGGCGCTTTCGACCGCCTGCTCGGCGATGACTGGCTGGGCGACGTGGTCTTCGTCGATCAGTCCCCCATCGGCAAGACGGCACGATCGAGTCCGGTGAGCTATGTGGGCGCCTTCGACCCCATCCGCAAGCGGCTGGCGGCAACGCCCCTGGCCAAAGAGCGCCACTACACGCCGGGCACCTTCAGCTTCAACTCGGGCGACGGGCGCTGCGCCACATGCGGCGGCAACGGCTTCGAGCACGTCGAGATGCAGTTCCTGTCCGACGTGTATTTGCGCTGCCCCGACTGCGACGGCAAACGCTTCCGACCCGAAACACTCGAGGTGCGCATCGCGGGCACCGAAGGGGCCCGGCGCGCTGATGGCCGACGTTTCGAGCTGGCCTCGGCGGCTGACATCCTCGACATGACGGTGACCGAAGCGCTGGTATTTTTCGCCGATGACCGCGAGGTGCGCTCGCGCCTGCAACCGCTTTCGGATGTCGGGCTCGACTACCTCCGACTGGGGCAACCCGTCCCTACGCTGTCGGGCGGCGAGGCCCAGCGCCTGAAGCTTGCCGGCTACCTGGCCGAGGCTGCCAGTCAGGGGCTCACCGAGCCCTCGGCCCCGGGCTGGCGCGCGGCGCGATCAGGGCGGCGCGGCACCCTCTTCATGTTCGACGAGCCCACCACGGGCCTGCACTTCGACGATGTCGCACGACTGCTGCGTGCGCTGAGAAAGCTGCTCACCGCCGGCCACTCGCTGCTGGTCATCGAGCACAACCTCGACGTGGTGCGCGCAAGCGACTGGGTGATCGACCTTGGCCCAGACGGCGGCGACCGCGGCGGTCAACTCATTGCCTGCTGTCCCCCGGACGAACTCGCGCAGCACACCGATTCAGCCACCGGGCGGGCGCTGGCCGAGTACCTGCGCCAGATCGGCGATCCGGCCCAGGCAGCACCCGCCTGGGCCAGCGACGCTGTGGGTCAGTCGCCCGCCCTGCTCGCCGCCGAACCGCCTGGCAAGCCCCTGCAGAGCCTGTTGCGCGATCGCGGACGCCATTCGATTTTTGTGCACCACGCTCGCGAACACAATCTCAAGAACATCGATGTGGAAATTCCGCGCGAGAAGATGACGGTCATCACCGGCGTCTCGGGATCGGGCAAGTCGACCCTCGCCTTCGATGTCATCTTCGGCGAAGGCCAGCGCCGTTACCTCGAATCGCTCAACGCCTACGCCCGGCAGTTCGTACAACCGGCCACCCGGCCCGATGTCGACGGTATCTACGGTATTCCTCCCACCGTCGCGATCGAGCAGCGCACCAGCCGTGGCGGGCGCAAGAGCACGGTGGCCACCCTCACCGAGATCTATCACTTCCTGCGCCTGCTGTACGTCAAGCTGGGCACCCAGCACTGCCCCGACTGCGGCGTCACCATCGAGCCGCAGAGCGTCGAGGCCATCGTGGCGCGCATCGCGAACGATTATCGGGGTCGGCATATCGGCCTGCTGGCGCCGCTGGTGGTGGCCCGCAAGGGGGTCTATACCGATCTCGCCAAATGGGCCAGTGCGCGTGGCCACACCCACCTTCGGGTCGACGGCCGCTTCCTGCCCACCCGGGGCTTTCCGCGCATTGACCGCTTCGTTGAGCACGACATCGAACTGCCCGTCGCGTCGATGATCGTCGACCCGCGCCACGAGGCGAGTCTGCGCGAGGCGGTCGTGCGGGCACTCGATCTCGGCAAGGGGCGCGTGATGGTGGCCGAGTCACTCGAGGCGCTGCACGACGCGCACCGACGGGGCGATGAACAGTCCTTCAACGAGGCGTCGACGCAGGTGCGGACGCGGCTCTTTTCGAGTCGTCGGGCCTGCCCCGAGTGTGGCGCAAGCTTTGCCGAACTCGATCCGAGGCTGTTCTCCTTCAACTCAAAAATCGGCTGGTGCGCCGCGTGCATCGGCACCGGCGTCAAGTTGCCCTATCTGCCCGAGGTGGACGAACGAAACCGCTCCGCCGAGGACATGAGCACCGAGGCTGTCGGGCACCTCGCCGAGCGTCTGGCCGACCAGATGGCCAGCGAGGCGCGACAGGCCCGACTCGCGGCCGCCCGCGATGAGGGCGCAGGCAGTGGCGCCAAGGCAGCGCGAGCAGCCACCCTGCCTGAAAGTATCGAAGATGCCAGCTTACTCGAGGAAGCCTGCGAGCGCTGCGACGGCCAGCGCCTCAACCGCGTGGCGCTGTCGGTGCGCCTGGCCAACCTGTCGATTGCCAAGCTGACCGCGATGCCCGTCTCGGACTGCTCGCGCTGGCTCAGGCAGATCGAGTTTTCGGGGCGCGCCGCGGAAATCGCCCGAGATGTGCTCACCGAGATCCGTTCCCGACTCGACTTTCTGGCCGATGTCGGGCTGGGCTATCTGGCACTCGATCGGGCAGCGCCCACGCTGTCGGGCGGCGAGGCGCAGCGCATCCGGCTGGCTGCGCAACTGGGCTCCAATCTGCAGGGCGTGTGCTATGTGCTCGACGAACCCACCATCGGCCTTCACCCCCGTGACAACCGGGTGCTGCTCGACACACTGGAAATGCTGCGCGACAAGGGCAACACGCTGCTGGTGGTCGAACACGACGAGGACACCATTCGGCGCGCCGATCACGTGATCGATATCGGCCCGGGCGCAGGACGGCTGGGCGGCCGGGTCATCGCCAGCGGGCACCACGAGGCCCTCGCGGCCCAGGCCGAGAGCCTCACGGGGCGCTTTCTTGCCAACCCGCTCGCGCATCCGCTGGTCCCACGCCGAAGCACGGACGACCTGAGCGACACCACAGGCTGGCTGCGCCTGCGCGGGGCCCATCGGCACAACCTGCGGCATGTCGAGGCGCGGGTCCCCTTGGGACGGATGACCGTCGTCACCGGGGTCTCGGGGTCGGGCAAGTCCACGCTTGCGCGCGACGTTCTGCTCGGCAACGTTGCCCGGCAGGTTCATGCGCGCAATCAGCGACGCGGCGCCCCGCCACTCTCCGGGCTCGATGCCCTCGAGGGCTGGCAGGGCATCACCCGCGTCCTCGAAGTGGATCAGACCCCCATTGGCAAGACCCCGCGCTCCTGCCCGGCCACCTACGTCGGCTTCTGGGATGCGATCCGCCGGCTGTTCGCAGACAGCGCCGAAGCGAGGCTGCGCGGCTACGGTCCCGCGCGCTTCAGCTTCAACACCGGCAGCGGCCGCTGCCCGGGCTGCGACGGCCAGGGCGTGCAGACGATCGAGATGAGTTTTCTGCCGGACGTGAAGGTACTCTGCGACGTCTGTAGCGGCAAGCGCTTCAACCCCGAGACGCTGGACGTGCGACTGCGCGACCGGTCGATCGGTGAGGTGCTCGCCATGAGCGTCGACGAGGCGTTGGAATGGTTCGCGGCGCACCCGGCGATCGCGCATCCGCTCCGGCTGCTGCAAGACGTCGGACTGGGCTATCTCACGTTGGGCCAGCCCAGCCCCACGCTATCGGGGGGCGAGGCGCAACGAATCAAGCTGGTCACCGAACTCGCCAAGGTGAGAACCCTCACCGACACCGACGACCCTCGCGTGGCCCGCGCCCGCGCCCGGGCGCTCGTCGCCGGTGCCCAGGCGCCCGCTGGTCCGCATACGCTCTATGTGCTCGACGAGCCCACGGTGGGGCTGCACATGGCCGATGTCGAGAAGCTCATCCGCGTGCTGCACCGTCTGGTTGACGCGGGCAATACGCTGGTCGTCGTCGAGCACAACCTCGACATCTGGGCCGAGGCCGACTGGATCATCGACCTCGGTCCCGATGGCGGCGCGGGCGGCGGGCAAATTGTCGCAAGCGGACCGCCCGAGCAGATGGCCCGGTCGCCGCACACCCACACCGGCCAGGCGCTGGCCGATTTCCTCAGCGGGCGCGCGCATGGCTGAGTCGACGCGGCTGCTGACGCTGCCCAACCTGATCACCACCGCGCGGGCACTGCTGATCCCGGTCATTGCCTATGCGCTGGCCCGCCGCTTCTTCGACGTGGCGCTGGTGCTGTTTGTGCTGTGCGCCGTCGGCGATCTGATCGATGGCATGCTCGCGCGTCGGTGGAACCAGCGCACGCGTTTCGGTGCCATCGCCGACCCGGTCGCCGACAAGCTCACCATGCTCACCGTCACCCTGGTGCTGGCCGCTGACGGCCTGTTGCCCAGTTGGCTCGCCGCCCTGGTGATCGCGCGCGACGTCATCATCGTGTTCGGCGCGGTCGCGTTTCACTTTCTGGTTCACGAGTTCGAGATGGCCCCGAGCCGGCTCTCCAAGCTCAATACCGCGCTCGAATTCGGTGTGCTGACCGCGGTGCTCACCGACGCCGCGGGTATCATCGAGATGTCCCTTTGGCTGGGACCGGCCTACGCGGCCCTGACGGGCACCATCCTGACCTCGGGCCTGAACTACGTGTGGTCATGGGGGCGACGCGCAGCCAAGGCTCGGGACAGGGCGCAATAGCCGGGCCTGGCAGGTCCGCGGGAGCAGACTCATGACACTCAAACTCAACGAAACCGAAGTCACCACGCCGCCGCGCCCGGCGGCTAGCGTCATGCTGCTGCGCGATGGCGACACCGGCCCGGAGGTGTTCATGCTCCGACGCCACGGCGACTCCGATGTGCTGGGTGGCGCCTATGTGTTTCCGGGTGGCAAGGTAGACGCCGACGACCACGAGGACGACATGCTCGCCCGGGTCGATACTCACCCCGACGTGTTGCACGGCGCGCTGGCCGATCCTGACATCGAGGCGGCGCGGGCGGCGGGCTACTTCGTGGCGGCTTGCCGTGAAACCTTCGAGGAATGCGGCGTGCTGCTTGCTGAAGGGATCGACGGTCACACCGCCGAGCGTGTCAGTGCCCGGGCCCGCGAGGGCTTGGCCTTTCTCGAACTGCTGCAGGAGTTCGAGCTGAAACTGGCGATCAGCCGGCTTACGCCGTGGTCACGCTGGGTCACGCCGCGCATCCCGTCCACACACAGCAAGCGCTTCGATACGCGCTTCTTCGTCGCGCGGGCCCCTGCCGACCAGATCGCGCGTCACGACCAGCGCGAGACCACCGAGGGCGTGTGGCAACGCCCCCGCGATGCGCTCGAACGCTACTGGGCACGCGAAATCGATCTGGTTGCTCCGCAGATCATGTCGCTTGCGCATTTCACGCGCTTCGCAAGCGTGAATGACATTCTTGCCGAAGCCCGCCGCCGGCCGCCTCCGACCATTCAGCCCGAGCCCTACCCGATGGAGGGGGGGCGCATGGTGGCCTACCCGGGCGACGAAAAACACCCCGTACGCGAACGCGCCATGCCGGGCCCCACGCGCCTGTACTTCCGGCAGGGCCGGTTCGAACCCGAAGGCGGCTTCGAGGCGCTGTTTCGCTGAGACGCTGTTCCACCGCAGCACTGTATGGCTGAGGCGGCCTTCTCCTGAAGTGCCGTGTCAATGCGCCAGTACCTCGCTGAAGCGGCGCGCGCCGCCATGCCACGCGCCCTTTGGCCCGAGCCCAACGCCCGAGCGGGCGTCAGGCGCAACGCAGTGTGCCGCTCAGGCGAGTTTGGCGATCACGCCGCGCAACGTGGTGAAGAGCCGATCAATGTGGGCAGGCTCGATGATGAGCGGCGGTGAAAGCGCGATGATGTCGCCTGTGACGCGAACCAGCAGCCCCGCCTCGAAGGCCGCCACCATGGCGTCATACGCCCTCGCGCCCGGTTGACCCGGACGCGACGCCAGCTCGACGGCACCGATCAGGCCAATGTTTCGCGTGTCGATCACGTGCGGCAGGCCGCGCATTGCGTGCACGGCGTCGGCCCAGGCCTCGGCAAGACCGGCCACCCGGGTGAGTAGCCCCTCGCGCTCGTAGATGTCGAGCGTGGCGATACCCGCTGCGCAGGCCAGCGGGTGCCCCGAGTAGGTGTAGCCGTGGAACAGTTCGATGAGACCTTCCGGGCCTTTCATGAAGGTGTCGTGCACTTCGTCGCGAACGAACACCCCACCCATGGGCACCGTGGCGTTGGTGATGCCCTTGGCTGTGGTGTAGAGGTCGGGCTTGACGCCGAAATAGTCGACGGCGAACGGTGTGCCGAGGCGACCAAAACCGGTGATGACCTCGTCGAATATCAACAGAATGCCGTGGCGCGTGCACAACTCGCGCAGACGCTCCAGGTAGCCCTTGGGCGGCACCAGCACGCCGGTGGAACCCGCCACCGGCTCAACGATGACCGCGGCGATGGTTTCCGCTCCGTGCAGCGCAACCAGCCGCTCGAGCTCGTCCGCCAGATGCGCGCCCCACTCTGGCTGCCCGCGCGAATAGGCGTTGTGCTCGAGATTGTGCGTATGCCCAATATGGTCAACGCTGGGCAGCAGGTTTCCCGAGAAGATCTTGCGATTATTGAGGATGCCCCCCACCGACATGCCGCCAAACCCTACGCCGTGATAGCCCCGCTCACGCCCGATCAGCCGGGTACGTTGGCCTTCGCCCCGAGCACGGTGATAGGCCAACGCGATCTTGAGCGCGGTGTCGACCGCCTCAGAACCCGAGTTGGTGAAAAAGACCTTGCCGAAGCCCTCGGGCGCCATACGCGTCAGGCGGCTTGCGAACTCGAATCCGATCGGGTGTCCGAACTGGAAGGAGGGAGCGAAATCGAGCGTCGCCACCTGATCGCTGACAGCCCGCGCGATTTCCTCGCGGCCATGCCCCGCGTTGACGCACCAGAGCCCGGCCGCTCCATCAAGGATTTCACGACCCTCGTCGGTCCAGTAGAACATTCCCTTGGCGCGAGCCAGCATGCGCGGACGCGCCTTGAACTGACGATTGGCGGTAAAGGGCATCCACCACGAGGAAAGATCGGTCGCGGTGAGCGAACTGAGGCTGGCTTTGTCTGGTGCGTTCATGGTGTGTCTCCAATTGACCTCACGACAACCGATTATTTTAGTCGCTTCATGGTCTATAGTCACGCGAACGCCGCGCCCTGGCTCGGCTTCGCTTCGTCCCAGGACAAATCCCATGCAAGTCGCCTCCGTCATCGACACCCTGCGCACCCTGGTCGGCTTCGACACCGTCAGCGTCAACAGCAACATTGCACTGATCGACTGGGTGGCCAACCGGCTGGCCGATCACGGCATCCGCGCCACCGTGCAGCACGCTGACGAAGAGGGCAAAGCCAATCTGTTCGCCACGATCGGCCCCGATGATCGTGGCGGGCTGATGCTGTCCGGGCACTCGGATGTCGTGCCGGTCGTCGGCCAGTCGTGGCACACCGACCCCTTTCAGCTCACCGAAATCGACGGCAGCCTCTACGGCAGGGGCTCGGCCGACATGAAGGGCTTCATCGCCTGTGTCATCGAGATGGTGCCGCGATTCATCGCTGCGCGCCCGCGCACGCCCGTCCACATCGCGCTGTCCTACGACGAGGAAACCAGCATGCGGGGCATGCGCCAACTGGTGGCCCACCTCGCCAGCGCGCCCACAAGACCCGCCGCCTGCATCATTGGCGAACCGACGTCGATGCGGGTGGTGGTCGCCAACAAGGGCGCTGCCGGCTACCGCGTCCGGGTAGGCGGCCACTCGGTGCATTCGTCCCTGCGCGACAGCGGCGTCTCGGCGGTGGAAGTGGCCGCACGAATCATCGTTCAGTGCCAGGCCATGCAGGCACGCCTGCGCGAATCCGGGCGGCACGATGGGTTCGAGTTTCCGCATACCAGCGTCCACGTCGGCCGGATCCAGGGCGGGACCGCGCACAACATCACGGCCAAAGACTGCGAATTCATGCTTGAAATCCGCGCCCTGCCCGGCATCACCGCCGTCGAACTGATCGACGACTTGCGCCGCTGGTGCGAGGCCGAAGTGCTGCCGGGCATGCGCGCGATCGCGCCCGACTGCTTCATCGAATTCGATCAGATCTTTGATACCCCGCCGCTGGACGAGCGCGGCAACACCTATCTGGCCCAAGCGATCATGCCGCTCTGCGGACACGGCCAGGTCGGGCGTGTCAGCTTCGGCACCGAGGCGGGCATTCTGCAGGGTGTCGGTGTCCCCACCATCGTCTGTGGCCCCGGTCGCATCGCGGTGGCTCACCAGCCCGACGAGCACGTCGAAATCGAGCAACTCGACCGCTGCCTGCGCTTGCTCGACACACTGGCCTCGCGACTCGACACTGACGCGCTGCTGCGACCCGCCTGACCGGGGTCAACCCGGGCCGCAACCGCGGCCCGATCATCGGGGTCCTTGCGCCCCCGCACCGTCGGGGCGCCATCAGCCATCCGATGCAGCCTGCCGCCCCGTCTCTGCTCCCCGCCGCCGATACCGAACTCGTCTTCCGGGCGCGCGGGCTGGCGCGCAGCTATCGCAGCGGCCCGGCTCAGGTGCAGGCCTTGCGGGGCGTCGACCTGGATATCGGCCCCGGCGAATTTGTGGTCCTGCTGGGACCCTCGGGCAGTGGCAAGTCCACCTTGCTCAACCTGCTCGGCGGGCTCGATACGCCGACTCAGGGCAGCCTGCACTGGCGATCGCTTGACCTGGGACACAGTGACGAAGCCACCCGGACGCGCTACCGGCGAGAGCATGTCGGGTTCGTCTTCCAGTTCTACAACCTGATTGCCAGTCTGACCGCGCGCGAAAACGTCGAACTGGTCACCGATCTCGTGGCGACACCCATGGGCGCCGATGAAGCCCTCGAGCGGGTCGGGCTCGCCGACCGCATGGACCATTTTCCGTCGCAACTGTCGGGGGGCGAGCAGCAGCGCGTCGCCATCGCGCGCGCGATCGCCAAGCGTCCTGACGTGCTGCTCTGCGACGAACCGACCGGCGCCCTGGACTATCCGACGGGCAAGCTCGTGCTGGACGTGATGGGGCTCGTCAATCGCGAATTCGGTACGACGACGCTGCTCATCACGCACAACGCCGCCATCGCCGGCATGGGCGACAGGGTGCTGCGCCTGGGAGATGGCCGGATCGTGTCGGACACGCGCAACGCGCGCCGGTTGTCGCCCTCGGATCTCTCCTGGTGAAAGCCCTCGATCACAAATTGCTACGGGATCTGATTGCCCTGCGCTTTCAATCCCTCACGATCGCGCTGGTGGTCGCCGCCGGCGTGGCGGCATTCGTCGCCTCCATGTCCACCCACGATGCGCTCAAACGGGCACGCGATCGCTACTACGACCAGGCCCGATTCGCCGAGGTGTTCGCGCGCGTGTATCGGGCCCCGATGACGCTTGCACGGCGAATTGGCGAACTGGGCCAGGTTGCGCAGTTTCAGGTCGGCCTTGCCCATGGCGCTCGGATCGAACTCGACGGCGTAGAGGATTTGCTATCGGCACGACTGCTCAGTCTGCCCGCCGATGACGACCTCAACCGCCTGAGCCTGCGACAAGGTCGATGGCCGCAGGCCGATACGCTCGAAGTGCTGGTGGGCGAGGCCTTCGCTGAACGCCGGGCGCTCAAACCGGGCGACACGGTCCGGGCCATCCTCAACGGCCGGGCCCAGACCCTGACTGTCGCGGGACTAGCCTCCTCCCCCGAGTACGTTCTGGGCATCGCCGAGGGCGGCATGTCGGACGACCGGTCGTTCGCCCTGATCTGGATGGACGCCAGGCGCCTTGCGAGTGCCTTCGCAATGACCGGAAGCTTCAATACCGTGGCGGTGCGCCTGCAACCGGGCGCAAGCGAGCGATCCGTGATCGAGTCGCTGGATCACCTCCTGGCGCCCTACGGCTCGCGGGGCGCTTACAGCCGGGCCGAGCAGCCCTCTCACCGAGCACTGTCTCAGGAGATCAACGAGCAGCGGGTATTCGCCACCGTTCTGCCCGTGATCTTTCTGCTGGTCGCCGTGTTCATCCTCAACGTCGTGCTCGCCCGGCTGGTTGGTACCCAGCGCGACCAGATCGCCACGCTCAAGGCACTGGGCTACGAGGACCCCCGCATCGCCGCACACTATCTCCTGGTGGCCGCGCTGATTGCGATGCTCGGTTGCGTGACCGGCCTCGCCATCGGGATTCGCCTGGGCGAGTGGATGACGCAACTTTTTACCGGCATTTTCCGCTTCCCGGACTTTCAGTACGACGTAGCCGGATGGGTCCTGCTTCTGCCCTGCGCTGCGGCCATTAGCGGCGCACTCCTTGCGGCAACACTGGCCGTCCGTGAAGTGCTGAACCTCTCACCCGCCGAGGCGATGCAGCCCGCAACCCCCTCGGACTATCGCGTCGGCGCCCCCATGCTCGGGGGTACCGAGC
Source organism: uncultured bacterium (assembly GCA_903907905.1). Taxonomy (GTDB): domain Bacteria; phylum Pseudomonadota; class Gammaproteobacteria; order Burkholderiales; family Burkholderiaceae_E; genus SYIM01. The sequence continues at coordinate 19,519 of CAIVPX010000025.1, forward strand.
GGACGCTCAGTCCGCTGACCCGCATGGTGATGCGTTCGATCACGCGACGCCCGGTTCGGGCCGCGCTGACCATGCTCGGTATTTCCGGCGCCGTCGCCATTCTGATCGCAGGATCCTGGTGGCGCGACGCCTTCGACCGCCTGATCGACCTGCACTTCAGCGCGGCCATGCCTGCGGATGTTCACCTGAGCTTCGCCATGCCGCTAGCACCGCGGGCGCTGGCCGAACTCGAGCGACTGCCGGGGGTGTTGCGCGCAGAAATGCGATATGCCGCGCCAGTCAGGTTGATTGCAGGACGTCGCAGCGAGCGAACGTCGGTCGAATCCCTCCCCACCGAGCCTCAGCTGCGACGGCCCATCGATCGAGACGGTCACGCCATGGCACTTCCCGTGTCGGGCCTGATGCTGAGCGAGCGCCTCGCCAGAACGCTGGCACTGAGGGTGGGCAATGAGGTCACCGTGGAATTCCTCGAGGGCCGGCAGCGCACGGTAAGGCTGAGGGTCGGTGCGGTGGTGAGCGAGCCCATGGGGCGCGGCGCCTACCTGTCCGAGGACGAGATGCGCACGGCCAGCGGCGACGGGCAGATGGGCAACCTGGTGTCGCTGAAGTTGTCTCGTACAGAGGAGCCGGCACTGATGGCGGCGCTGCGCAAGCTGCCCTCGGTCACGGCAGTTTTCGTCAAGCGCTCACTGGTCGAGCATTTCCGATCGAATACCGAGCGAAACCTGCTGATCTTCACCGGCGTCCTGACCCTCTTTGCTTCGGCAATCGCAGCGGGCGTGGTTTACAACAGCGCGCGCATCGCTCTCGCGGAACGCCGCTGGGAACTCGCCACGCTGCGGGTGCTCGGCATGAGCGACAACGAGGTCAGCCTGCTGCTGCTCGGTGAGCTGGCGGTGCAGGGGCTGGTGGCACTCCCGATCGGTTGCCTGGCCGGCTACGGAATCGCCCACCTGCTGGTCGCCATGATGAGCACCGAAACGTTCAGCATCCCGGTGTTCATCCTGCCACGCACCTACGCCTGGGCCATCCTGGCCACGATCGTTACCGCCACCCTTAGCGCCATCGCGGTGCGGCGACGCCTCGCCAGACTGGATCTTGTGAGCGTACTGAAGACCCGGGAATAGACGTCATGAAACAACGCACCCTCATCGTTATCGCCATCGGGCTGGCGCTGGCTGCCGCCGCACTCGTCTGGGCGCTTCGGCCCCGCGCCCTGGATGTTGAATTGCACACCGTGGCACGGGCCGACTTCGAGCGGGTCGTCGAGGACGAAGGGCGCACCCGCGTGCGGGACCGCTTTTCGCTGACTGCGCCGGTCGCGGGCCGGATCGAGCGTCCGGCACTTCGGGTGGGCGACCGGGTGACGGCGGGCCAGTCACTGTTGCGCCTGCGCCCTCAGGACCCCGCACTGCTCGATCGTCGCACGGTGTCCAGCCTGCGCGAAAAGGCGGGGGCCGCCGAGGCAGCGCTACATCGCTCCCAGGCCGAGTTCAGCCGTACGCAGACCGCCGAAGCGCTGGCGCGGTCGGAGCTCGAGCGTGCCCGGGAACTTGCCGGGCGGGGCTTCATTTCCTCGGCCGCGCTCGAATCTGCACAGCTCGCGCTGCGCGAGAAGGAACAGGCGAGAGTCGCGGCTTCGGAGGCCGAGGAACTCGCTGGATTCGAGCTCAATGCCGCCCGAGTCGCCTTGCAGCAGGCTTTTGGCCCTGGCAACGAGTCGGCCGGTGTGAAACCCGCCCCGCGCCAGGAGGAGGTGTGGATTCTCCGATCGCCCGTGGCAGGGTGGGTGCTCAAATTGCCCCAGGAAAGCGAAACCTTCGTCACCGCGGGCACCCTGCTGGTCGAGATCGGTGACCTTGAGGCGCTTGAAGTCGTGGTGGAGGTGCTGACCCAGGAGTTGACGACCATCGAGCCAGGCATGCCGGCGAGGCTCTCACTTTCGTCCACCGCACCTCCCGAAGCCGGGCGGGTCAGGCGAATCGAGCCCGTCGCGAGAACGCGCGTGTCGGCGCTCGGGATCGACGAGCAGCGTGTGAGTGTGCTGATTGATTTCAGTTCAAGGCTGGCAGTCCGCCCTGGCGACGGCTGGCGGGTTGAAACAGCCATCATCACCCTGATGCGCGAAGACGTGATCGTCCTGCCCATTGGCGCCATGATGCGTGACGACCAGGGCTGGGCGGTGTTTGTCGAGCAGGGCGGCCGCGCGCGCCTTCGACGCGTGGAACTGAGCGGCCGCAATCCAAAATGGGCCTGGATCGAGCGGGGGGTCGACCCGGGCGAGCGCATCGTCGTTCACCCTCCGGATGCGCTCGTCGACGGTGGCGCCATTCACCCGCGAGCCTCGCGTTGACCGTGTGAGACAATCCGAAGCCGCTTAACTCACCGCGACCCTTGCGTCGCGCGTACGCCGATGCTGTTCTGGGTCCTGGTCGGGTCACTCACCATTGCCGCACTGCTGCCCATCGTCTGGCCTTTGCTGCGCGCCCGGTCGCAAGCCGCTCCCGACGAAAGCCTCTCGCCCCTGGTGGCGGTGTTCCGGGACCGTCGCCGAGAAATCAACACCGAGCGCGAGGCGGGACGCCTCACGGCCCTGGAGGCCGAGGCGGCGCAAGCCGAACTGCTCGATCAGATGGCCACTGAGTTGCCCCCCGAATCGCTTGGCCAGGTCGAGCCAGATGACCAGCGGCCGATGGCCGGTGCCCAGACCGCAATGCGAATCGCAGCACTCGCGATTGCCCTGCTGCTACCTGCATCGGCGGTTCTGGTCTATCAGTCGCTCGGCGCGCCCGAACTGGCCTCGGCCGATCCGGCCGAGATGTCGGGCACGCTGGACGAGGCCCGAATCAAAGCCATGATCGAGGACCTCGAAAAGCGGGTCACCACCAACCCCGACGACGGCGAAGCCTGGATGATGCTGGGCGGCGCGCGCAAGTTCCTGGGCGACCACGCGTCCGCCATCCAGGCCTTCGACCGCGCGCTTCAGCGAGTGCCGCCGGGGGCCCGACTGCTGGCCGAACTGGCCGAGTCGATCGCCATCACCCAACAGGGCCGTTTCTCCGGGCGACCCCTGGCATTGCTTGAGCAGGCCCTGGCCCTCGACGCCGAAGACCCCAAGGGCATCGCACTGATGGGCGCCGCGCAGTTTCAGGCTGGCAATCTTGCGGCCGCCCGGGTTCATCTGAAAAAACTGCTCGACTCAATGCCCCAGGATCGGCCCGAGCGCGAGGAACTCACCGGTGTGTTGGCACGCATCGACGCCCAGATTGGTCAGGCGGGGCCGCAACCCGGAGCCGCCCAGCCCCCCGTGCCGGCCGCTTCCGGGCAACCCGCTCCGCAGGCCCACGCCGCTGACGTCAGCCAGGCAGGCGCCATCAGCGGGCGCATCTCCGTCGCGCCCGAGTTCATGGCCCGAGCCGGCGAGGCGCGCACCCTCTTCGTGTTCGCCCGGGCGCCGGCCGGGCCCCGTGTGCCCTATGCGGTGCTGCGAATCGATAACCCGACCCTGCCACTTGATTTCACCCTGGATGATGCCCTCGCCATGGACAGCGCACGCAGGCTTTCCTCGGCCGAGACCGTGGTGATCGAGGCCAGGCTGAGTCGCAGCGGTAACGCCCTGCGCCAACCGGGCGACCTTTTTGGGGAGTCGCCTTCCGTCAAACCGGGTGCCAAGGGTCTTGCCCTGCGTATTGATCAGGAAGTCCATCCGTGAACACGGGCCTGCAGGTCGAGGGCCTGGCCTGCAGCGCCGGCTACCGACTGCTGTTTCACGACCTCGACCTGCGCCTCGCGCCGGGCAACTGGTTGCGCTTGAGCGGGCCGAACGGGTCAGGGAAATCCACCCTGCTGCGGACCATCGCCGGGTTGATTCGGCAGGAATCGGGGCAGGTACTCTGGAATGGCTCCCCGCGCCAGCCGGGCTCGGCCGACTGGCATGCGCAGATGCTCTACCAGGGCCACGCCGCCGGCTGGAAGGACCACTTCAACGCGGGCGAGAACCTAGCCCTGCAGCTTGACCTCGACCGCGCAGGCGACCCGGTGATTGATGTGCCGGCCACCGTTCGGACACTGCTCGGGCGAGCCGGCCTGGCCTCCCGCCACGCGCTCGCCTTCAACCGGCTCTCCGCCGGGCAACGGCATCGACTCTCGCTCGCTCGGCTTGCGGCCTCCGAGCACGCCCTGTGGCTACTCGACGAGCCCACTACTGCGCTCGACCAGGCCGGTCAGGCGCTCTTCGGCGAACTGCTGCGCGCGCACCTGCAACGCGGGGCCTGCGCCATCGTCGCCACCCATCTACCGATCGAATCGGTCCACGAGGGCGAAGTGCTCGATCTGGGCCAGTTTCAGGGAACGGCCCCCGGAGTGGCGGGGTGAATACCCTCCCCCCCCGGCAGATGCCCGCGCTCGCAGCCCTCGCCTGGGCCTGCCGCCGGGACCTGAGACTGGCGGCACGGGCCCGGGGCGAACTGGCGCTCATCCTCGTGTTCTTTCTGCTGGTGAGTTCGCTCTTTCCCCTGTCGCTCAACCCCGACCCGGTGCTTCTTCGAGTCATCGCGCCGGGTATCGCCTGGGTGTCGGCGCTACTGGCCACCCTGCTCGGACTGTCCCGCCTCTTTGCGGCCGATCACGCCGACGGCACGCTCGAGCAGATGCTGCTGGCCCCTGCGCCCCTCGCCGCCCTGCTTTCGGGCAAGGTGCTTGCGCACTGGCTGAGCACCGCAGCGCCGTTGGTCCTGCTGGCGCCGCTTGCCGGCTTGCAGTTTGGCCTCGATGCCACCAGCATCGCCATGCTCGCGACCAGCCTCGCGTTGGGTACCCCGCTGCTCACCTGGCTGGGCGCCATCGCGGCAGCGCTCACCCTGGGCGCACGCGGGGGATCGTCGCTGCTGGGCCTGCTGGTACTGCCGCTGGCCGTGCCGGTCCTCATCTTCGGGTCTGGCTCAGTTGAGGCCCAGGCAGCCGGCCTGGGCGCACAGGCCCACCTGTCGCTGCTGGCGGCCGGATCCATCCTGGCCAGTGTGGTTGGACCGGTGGCCGTGGCGCTCGCGGTTAGAATTGCCTACGAGTAACATGGCATCCATCCACTGGTTCCGCTTCGCCTCCCCGGCTGCGTTTTATCCGCTCGCCGGCACAGCCACCCGACTTTTCGGGTGGCTGGCGGTCGTGCTCGCGGTCGCTGGGCTATGGGTGGGCTTCGCCGTGGCGCCCACCGACGCCCAGCAGGGCGAGTCCTACCGCATCATCTTCATTCATGTCCCGGCGGCCTGGATGGCGATGCTCACCTACCTGGTCATCGCTTTCTGGTCGGTACTGTCGCTCACGCTCAACGCACGCTTGCCCGCCATGATGGCGCAGGCGCTGGCGCCCACCGGCGCCCTGTTCGCCTTCATCGCGCTCTGGACGGGAGCCTTCTGGGGCAAACCCACCTGGGGCACGTATTGGGTCTGGGACGCGCGGCTCACGTCCACGCTCATCCTGCTTTTTCTGTATCTGGGGCTGATCGCCCTGCGCTCGTCTATCGATGACCCGAGGCGGGCCGACCGCGCCTGCGCTCTGCTGGGGCTCGTCGGTGCGGTCAACGTCCCCATCATCTACTTCTCGGTGCGCTGGTGGAACACCCTGCACCAGGGGGCCACCATCTCGATGACCGCCGCGCCTAAAATGGCCCACACCATGCTCACGGCCATGCTGCTGATGACCTTTGCCGCCTGGGCGTACACCATTGCCGTGGCCATGTACCGCGTGCGAAGCCTCATCCTCGTGCGCGAGGCACAGGCCGACTGGCTCAGCCCCTGGCTGGCCGATCAGACAAGCCTCGCCGACCAGACACCGCAGACCGGCGACCCGCAGCAGCCAGGGGTGATGCGATGATCGAATGGCTGGCCATGGGCGGGCACGGGTTTTACGTCTGGAGTGCCTACGGCATGCTACTGCTGGCACTCGTCATCGAACTGCTTGCGCTTCGCCGGGGTAGACGGCTCAGTCAACTCGAGGCCCGGTCAGTGCGCGAGGCCTTCGCAGACAGCGGGGGGCACGCACGCCCCAGTCGCCCCGCCCCCCGGAAGGTGTCGCTGTAGTGGACCCACTGCTGGCATTTTGCTGGAGGAATTGATCTTGAAACCACGCCACCGCCGCCTCGCCTGGATCGCAACGGGTGTACTGGCGCTGTCGATTGCCGTGGGTCTGGTGCTCAACGCCTTTCGCAGCAACCTCGTATTCTTTTTTACGCCGACCGACGTCGCCGAGGGCAAGGCGCCCACCGGTCGAACCTTCCGGATCGGCGGACTCGTGCAGGAGGGCAGCGTGCAACGCGACGGTACCGCCGTGCGCTTCAAGGTCACCGACAATGCCCAGACCATCGTCGTGGCCTACACGGGCATCCTTCCCGACCTTTTCAAGGAAGGGCGCGGGGTGGTGGCCCAGGGTACCCTGCACGGCGACGGCAGTTTTCGCGCCAGTGAGGTGCTTGCCAAGCATGACGAGAACTACATGCCGCCCGAGGCGGCCGAGGCCCTGCGACGCGCCGGCCATCCTGTCGGCGCCCCCGACCAGTTCCGCCAGGCCCCCAGACAGTGAGCACCCCAAGGCCCTCGCCACACCGTCGGGTTCCGGCTCCCGAACACCTTTACGGACTCCCACCCCGCCATGATTGCTGAAATCGGACACTTCGCACTGGCCCTCGCGCTCGGCGTATCGCTGCTCCTGGCTGTTTTGCCAATGGCCGGATCGTTCATGCGAGGCCCGAGCGCGCAGGCCCTGACCGATACCGCAAGGCCGGCCGCCGCCGCCCTGCTTGCGTTGGTACTGCTTGCGTTCCTCTGCCTGGGTCTGCTCTTCATCGGCAACGATTTCAGCGTGGCCCTGGTGGCCACGCACTCCAATCTCTCACTCCCGATCGCCTATCGCATCGCGGCCACCTGGGGCTCGCACGAAGGCTCGATGCTGCTCTGGGTGCTCATGCTTGCGGGCTGGACCGGCGCTGTTGCTGCGTTCTCATCGTCCTTGCCGCGAGTGCTGCGCGTACGCATCCTGTCGGTCATGGGGGCAACGGCCACAGGGTTTCTGCTGTTTCTGCTGTTCACCTCCAATCCGTTCGAGCGACTCGTCCCCGCTCAGGCGGACGGCCGCGATCTCAATCCCCTGCTGCAGGATCCCGGCATGGTGTTTCACCCGCCGCTGCTATACATGGGATATGTCGGTTTGTCGGTGGCCTTTGCGTTCGCGGTGGCCGGCCTGATCGGTGGACGATTCGATGCCGCCTGGTCACGCTGGGCGCGCCCCTGGACCACGGTCGCCTGGGCCTTCCTCACCCTGGGTATCGCGCTGGGCTCATTTTGGGCCTACTACGAACTGGGTTGGGGCGGTTGGTGGTTCTGGGACCCCGTCGAGAACGCCTCGTTCATGCCCTGGCTGGTCAGCACCGCACTGATCCATTCGCTCGCCGTCACCGAGAAACGCGGCACCTTCCGCAGTTGGACGGTATTGCTCGCCATCCTGGGATTCTCGCTCAGTCTCCTGGGCACGTTTCTGGTCCGGTCGGGGGTGCTCACCTCGGTGCATGCCTTCGCCACCGACCCCGCCCGGGGGGTGTTCATCCTGATTTTTCTCGGACTGGTGGTCGGTGGATCACTGCTGCTTTTCGCCTGGCGCGCGCCGGCAATTGGCAACGGCCCGGGCTTCGCCCTGGTCTCGCGTGAGTCGATGCTGCTCGCCAACAACATCGTCCTGGTCGTGGCCATGGCGGCGGTGCTGCTCGGCACGCTCTACCCCCTCGCACTCGATACGCTGGATCTCGGCAAGATCTCGGTCGGCCCCCCCTATTTCGACTCGGTTTTTTACCCGCTGATGGCGCCCGCGCTGTTCCTGATGGTCGTCGGACCACTGACCCGCTGGAAGGCAGCGCCCCTGCCCGACCTCGCTCGGCGGCTACGCTGGGCCTTCGCCATCGCGGTTTTGTGCGCGCTTGGGCACGCGCTGGTGCTTGACGCCTTCCGGCCGCTTGCCTCGATCGGTGTGGCCTTCGGCGTGTGGATCGTCGCCGGCACGGTCGTCGGCGTGCTGGACATGTTGCGCGGACCTGACCAGCGTCTGGCCCTGGGTCGGGCGCGCCTACATCCGGCAAGCGTCTGGGGTATGCAACTCGCTCACCTGGGCGTCGCGGCCTTCGTTCTCGGGGTCACCCTGGTCAAGACCGGGGAAAGCGAGAAAGAATTGCAGCTTGCACCGGGCCAGTCAGTCGAACTGGGCGGCTGGCGCATCGATTTCAAAGACCTTCGCACCGTCGCGGGCCCCAACTACGACGCGGTTCGTGGTCGCTTCGAACTGCGACGGGCTGATGCCCCAGCCGGCAGCCCGGCGCAGGCCGAGTTGCTGCCAGAAAAACGTATTTACCGGGCCCAGCGCCAACCCATGACCGAAGCGGCCATCCACCGCAGCCTGCTGCGCGATGTCTACCTCTCGATGGGCGAGTCGCTGGGCGGACAGAACTGGGCGATCCGGCTGCACATCAAGCCCTTCGTCAACTGGATCTGGCTGGGGTGCGTACTGATGGCGGCAGGCGGCTTCATCGCCATCGCCGACCGTCGCTATCGACGCCGGCTGGCTGCCGAAGCCTCGGGCCTCGCGACATCGCCCTCGGGCGCCGCTAGCGCGCAATCGGCCGCTTCAGCGGCTGCGGCGTCAACGGTTATGCCGTCGCCGCCCCTATCCACTGGCGCCACCCGCTGATCAGCCCTCCGACCGCCTCCCGCCCCCGCCGCGCCCCATCAAAGGTCACTGATGCGCACGCTTCGATTCATGATCCCGATTGCCGTCTTCGTGCTGATCGGGTGGTTCCTGCTCAAGGGCCTCAGCCGCGATCCGAAACTGGTGCCCTCGCCCCTCATCAACAAGCCCGCGCCAGCCTTCTCGCTCAAGGTCCTCGACGACACCGGTCATGAGCGCAACTGGTCACCCGACGCGATGAAGGGGCAGGTGTGGCTGCTCAATGTCTGGGCGTCCTGGTGCGCCGCCTGTCAGATCGAGCACCCGCTGCTGAACCAATTGGCGCGCGACAAGGTGGTGCCGATCGTGGGCTTTGCCTGGAAAGACCGTCGCGAAGACTCGGTGGCCTGGCTTGCCCGCCACGGTAATCCTTACGCCACGGTGATCAGCGACTTTGACGGCAAAGCGGCCATCGACTGGGGCGTCTACGGCGCGCCGGAAACCTTTGTGATCGACCAGAAAGGCGTAATCCGCTACAAGCAGGTGGGGCCTTTCTCGCCGGAAATCATCCGCGATGAACTGTTGCCGCTACTGAAAAAGCTGCAGCAAGGCAGCTGATCGGTGCGCCCCCTGGCGAGCGCGCGACCGAAATGGCCCAAACACTGGCCTGCCCACGCCCTGACCGGCTCAAGACCTGGTCGACCCGACCCCAGCCTCCTGATCGCCCGCATGCGGCGCCTGCCCTGTTGCCGGGTCAGCCCTGTCCGCTGAAAAATCGTTGCGCAGCGACGCCGAGCTTTTGGTCGAAGGTGAGCAGGGGGCACTGGAGTTCGGCCGCCAACCACAGATAATCCGAGTCATAAGCGGTGAGCGCATACCGTGCGGCAAGCCCGGCAACAGCCGGCATGTCGAGCGGGTGAAGGTCGATGGCGAGCTCGCCCGCCAGCCGCAGTGCCGCGAGTGCGTGCGATTCGCCGCGTCGGTGCTTGGCCAGGGCGACATTGGCCAGTTCGGCCTGCAGAAGGTGTGGCGCATGCAGGCGATGACCGAAACCCCGGGACGGGCAGCCCCGGCGCCGGGTCAGGCGCTGTCGCGGCCGATCCGGATACCCGCCTGCTCGCGATCCCAAAGGCGCTCGCGCTCGGCCTCGAACTGCTCGCGCAAGCGAAATTTCTGCACCTTGAAACTGAGCGTACGAGGCAAATCATCCACCCGGACCACGTAACGCGGCACCATGTAATAAGCCATGTTGCCGGCGCACCAGCGTACGAGGTCGGCCTCGTCGAGCGAGCCTCCCTCGCGCACCACCAGCGCCAGCGCGACGTCTTCCTCACCGACATCGGACACCACCGGAAACGCCGCCGCATCGGCAACCGCAGGGTGCTTCTTCACGATGTTTTCGATTTCGAACGCGGAGATGTTCTCGCCCCGGCGACGAATGCTGTCCTTGTCGCGGCCAACAAACCAAAGATAGCCGTCCGCGTCGATGCGGACTCGATCCCCCGTGTGAAACCAGCCATTACGCAGGCTCGCCAGCGTCGCCTCGGGCATCCGGTAATAGCCCTCGGACATTTCCCAGGGATTGTTGTTGCGCAAGATCAGTTCGCCCGCCTCGCCCGATGGAACATCGAAGTCGTGTTCGTCGACCACGCGCGCCTCGATCCCACGACGGACGCGCCCGGCGGATCCCGCCTTCCAGGCAGGGTCGGTGAGCGTGAGCGCATGCGAGGACCAGAAATCAGTCAGCCCGTAACCAGCAACGAAGCGCATGCCGAAGCGCTCCTCGAATGCCAGGGCGAACTCGGGGCATGGCGACACATGACACATGCGTACGCGGTGGTCGCGGTCTTCCGGTGACGGCGGCCGACTCCAGAGGATGTTGGCCATGGAGCCCATGATGTTGGCCACTGTCGCCCCGCAACTGCGGGCATCGCGCCAGAAACCCGAGGCTGAAAATCTGCGCTGCAAGAAGATTGAGGCGCCCAGCGTGAGCGCGTTGTAGAGCGTCCCCTGCAAGGCGCTGACATGAAACATCGGCATGCAGACATAAAAGACGTCGGAGGCCCGATACCCGTGGGCCTCGGCATGGCTCATGCCCCAAAGCAGATTGCGCGCCTGCCCGAACACGCACCCCTTGGACGGGCCCGTGGTACCCGAGGTGTACATGATCATGGCCATGTCACGAAAGCCCACCTCGACCTCAGGCGCCGCGTCGTGCCCGCCCTGCAGCACGGTCTCGAATCCGACCCGCTGCCAGCCCTTGGCGTCGCCAGCGACGCCCGCGGGGCACCCATCACCGGACTCATCCGCCACGACGATCACCCGACCGAGACGTCCGGCCATGTCCGCGCCCAGCGCCAGCACCCGATCGGCGAATCGAGCCTCGACGATGATCGCGCTTGCATCCGACTGCTCGAGAAAGTATCGCAGCAACTCGCCCCGCGCAGCAGCGTTGATGGGCACCGCCACCGCCCCGATCTTGCCGAGCGCAAACGCACTGAGCGCAAGCTCCGGGCAGTTCTCCATCAGCATGGCCACATGCGAGCCTTGACCGATTCCCTGCGCCATCAGGCCATTTGCCAGGCGGTTACTCAGGCGATGCGCGTCGGCGAAGGTATATCGGCGTCCGTCTGGCAGCCAGGTGAGAAACACCTTATCGCCAACGTCTCGGGCCTGCGCCTCGAGGACCGCGCCGATGGTGAGACGACGGATATCGTAGTTGCGATAAACCGGGCTCTGATGAACCGATACAGTACTCATGGCGAACATCCAGGTCGCCCAGACGGCAGGCGGGGTGGGTATGAACCGCTGGGCGCGACACTCAGGCGGGCAACGCCCGCGTTGGAAGGTCAGGTGTCGGCCAGCACGCTACGGGCGATCACCATGCGCTGAACCTCCGACGCGCCCTCACCGATCCGGAACAAGCGCAGGTCACGAAACATGGCCCCCACAGGCGAATTCTCGACCACGCCCATAGCGCCGTGAATCTGCACCGCCCGATCGGCCACGCGGAAGGCCATCTCGGATGCGAAGAGTTTGGCCATGCTCGCTGAAGCACCGAGCGGCCGCCCCGCTTCCATCGCATCGAGCGCCGAGTAGATCAGGCCACGCGCGGCCGCGATTTCGGTCGCGCTGTCGGCGAGCATCCACTGGATGGCCTGACGATCAGCCAGCGGCGCGCCAAAAGTCCGACGCTGCTTGGCATAGGCGGCGGCCCGCGCCAGCAGCGAATCAGCCGCCCCCAGGCAGAGGCTCGCGACATTGAGTCGGCCTTCGTCGAGAGACTCCATGGCGATGGCAAACCCCTTGCCAATCTCGCCCACCACATTGCCGGCCGGCACGAAAACATCGCTGAACGTAATCTCGCCCAGCGTCCACGCGGGCGTGCCAATCGTTCGATCGACGCGTGTCACCGCCAGCCCCTCGCTGGGCACATCAACCAGCAAGGCCGTAATGCCACCCCGCGAACCCTTGGATCGGTCGGTGGATGCCATCACCATCATCAACTGGCAATCGTCGGCCAGCGTGATGAAGTGCTTGATCCCGTTGAGCCGCCACCCGCCCTCGACCGACTCGGCCCGGGTCCGCAGGGACGCTGCATCGGAGCCCGCCTCCGGTTCGGTCAGCGCGAAACAACTTCGCGCGCGACCATCGGTGAGCGAACGAAGATAGCGGTCTTTCTGGGCCTGTGTGCCGTGACGCTCGATCGCCATGGGCGTAAGCCCGCTGGTCGAAGAGGTCAGCAGCGCGAGGATGGGTGAGGCGCGAGCCAGTTCTTCCTGAATGAGGCAGTACTGGCGCAGGCTCATGCCGGCGCCGCCGTACTGCTCGCCAATGCGCACGCCCAGCAATCCCTGCTCGGCAAATACCTGCACCATCTCGGGCGTGAATTTTCCGTGCCGGTTCATCTGCTCGGGCCAGTCGGCAAAACGCCCCTCGACCAGCTTGCGCAACCACGCGCGCAGTTCGGCAATGTCGGGCGATGCATCAGGGTAAAGGGGGCTCATGAAGGCCTCGATTCGACAGGTGGGGTATCGCGCCCGGTCAGCACCACATTCTCGAGCCCGAGGTCCCGGATGACGTGGTCGCGCAACTTACGCTTCTGAATCTTCGCACTCGCGGTCATACCAATGTGTTCGAAGCTGTCCACAAAGCGCACATAGCGGGGCACCTTGAAATTGGCGCAACGCTCGCGGCACCAGGCAATCACCTCGGTCTCGGTCAGCTGGGCATTCGCCTGAAGGATGAGATAGGCCGCCGGCACCTCCACCATTCTGGCATCCGGCACCCCGACCACCTGCGCCTGGCGAATGGCAGGATGCCGGTGCAGCACATCCTCGACCTCAGCAGGCGCGACATTTTCACCGCCCACCCGGAAGCTGTCCTTGAGCCGTCCCACGAAGGCCAGCCGTCCCGCCTCATCGCAGACGCCCAGATCACCCGTGTGCAACCAGCCCTCGGCATCAATGGCCTGCTGCGTATGCTCGGGCATGTTGTAGTAGCCCTTCATCACGTTCCAGCCACGAATCAGGATCTCGCCAGTCTCGCCAGGCGGCAGGTCGCGATCGCCTTCGGCACAACGGATCCGAACCGACACGCCCGGCAGCGGCTTGGCAAATCCGTGAATCCGCTTGTCGACCTCGTCATCCACCGGCGCCATCGCCGCATTGGGCGAGGCCTCGGACATGCCGAAGGCCGAGCACAGCCCGGCAATTCCCATCCGGTCCATGATCTGGCGCATGACCGCAGGCGTGGCAGCCGCCCAAGCGGCGCGCAGCGAGAGCTGGCGTCGCGAAAAACTCTCGTGGCTCATCATCATGAGAAACATGGTGTCGTTGCCGCTGGTGTGCGTGCAACGCTCCCGCTCCATGATGTCAAGCACCTTCGCGGTGTCGAAGCTCGCAGTGGTCAGGTAGCACGCGCCCGCCTCGATGGAGCAAAGCAGCGACATCGTGGTCCCGGCCGAATGAAAAAGCGGCCGGCCGCTGAAATATCGGTCACCTGGACGCAGGTCGAGCCGAACGCCCACCTCGTAGGCATCGCGCACCATGCCATAGTGCGACAGCATCGCGCCCTTGGGATAGGCGGTCGTGCCCGAGGTGTACTGAATGAGCAGCGTGTCGGACACCTCGACACCTTCCGAGTGCTCGTCCACCTCGATGCCTGCCCCATCATTCAGGCAGTCGGTCGGCCGGCAAGCAGCGGGGATATCAGCCCCTGAAACAATCACCGTATGCAGCAGGGGAAAAGCCGTGTCAGGCAGATGCTCATCCACCCCCGGCGCGATGGACCGCAGCATGGCGATGAAATCGATGGATAGAAACCGGTCGGCGATCGCCAGCATGCGCACATCGGCCTGGCGCAGGCAATACGCGAGTTCATCCGCCTTGAATCGGGTATTGACCGGCACGGTGACCGCGCCGAGGGTGCCCGCCGCCAGAAACAGCGTGCACCACTCGCGCGTATTGCCCATGCAGATCGCAAAGTGATCGCCGCGCCTGAGCCCCAGACGCTTGAGCCCGGCGGCGGTTCGGCGCACATCGGCCCAGAGTTCGGCGAAACTGCGCGATTCTCCCTCGATCAGCATCGCCTGCGCGTCGGGCCATCGCGCCGCCGCCGATGCGAGGCTTTGCGCGCAGGTGCGCGCCAGCCACCCACCGGCTTGGGCCATCACTGCTCCTTGAGCGCGCGCATCTCGGGGCGATTGAGCAGCGCGCTCCAGAATCGCTCTTCATCAAGCAGCGCCTTGGTGAACTCTTCCGGAGTGAGGTAGAGCGGCGTGACAAAGTTGCTGCGCATCTTCTCGATGAATTCGGCGCTCTGCACCGCCGCCTTGAGCGCGCTGCCAAGCTTTTGCAGCACCTCAGCGGGGATGCCCTTGGGCGCCAGCAGCCCGAACTTGGTCTCTTCGACGACGTCATAGCCCACTTCGCGGGCAGTGGGCGCGTTGGGCAGAAACTCGGAACGCACCGTACCCATGGACGCCAGCCCCAGCAGCTTGCCCGCCTGAATGTTGCTGACAAAGGAGCTCGGCACACCGATCATCATGTCGGCGGAGCCGTTCATCATGGCAGTGATCACCTGAGCCATCCCGGTGTGGGGCACGTGGGTGAACTTGACGCCCGCAGCCAGTTGCAAGGCCTCGCCGATCATGTGCGTGGTGGTGCCCACGCCGGAGGACCCCATGTTGATCTTGCCAGGGTTGGCCTTGGCGTAGGCCACCAGTTCGGCCAGGGTCTTGAAGGGCCCGTCGGTGCGCGAGACCACGATGAGCGAGGTACCGGTGAGCGTGCCGATCGGAACGAAGTCGTCCATCTTGTACTGCACGGTCCTCATGTTCGGCACAACCGACAGGGCTGAAGTGCCGGTGAAGAGCAGCGTGTAGCCATCAGCGGGGCTATTGCGCACGAGCGTCGTGCCAATGGTGGCGCCACCGCCCGCCTTGTTCTCCACCACAATGGATTGGCCCAGCAGCTTGGCCATGAAGGGCGCGGCAAGCCGCATCTGGACGTCGGTGCCACCCGGGCCGTAAGGCACGATGACCCGGATGGGGCGGTCGGGATAGCTCTGGGCCTGGGCACTCAGCGGCGTTGCAGCGGCCACGATTGCCGTAATCAGCGCGGAACAGAAAGTCTTCATCGTCATCTCCTCATCTAGATCGCGATCTTCAAACCGCTTCCAGCCGCTTGGCCAGCACGTCATCGGGCAGGATGCACCCCCAGTCAGCGGGTCGCTGCGCCAGGCCACCAGCGGGCAACTTGAACACCTTGATGGCGTTCTCGCGCATCATCTTGCGGTAAGGGCCTGGTCGGTAGTTCTGCGCCTGGATGTCCTTGATGGCCCGCTCGGGCTCGATCACGGGCCAGTCGGTCCCGAACAGAAACTTGTCCTGCCCGTAGGTGTTGGCGTAGTGCACCACCTGCGAGGGCCAGTGGCTCGGGGCGTAGGCGTCGCCGCAGAAGTAGACATTGTCGTGCTTCCAGGCCATTGAGATCATCTCGTCGACCCAGGGCACGCCCAGGTGAATGCCAATCAGCGTGAGTTCGGGGTAAAGGATTGCCACCCGGTCAAATGACATCGGCTTGGCCACGCTGGGCAGGCGAAGATCACGCCGGTAAACCAGGTTGTGACCGACGTGCATCATGATCGGCACCCCCAACTCTGCACACTTTGCATTGATGGGCATGACGTAGGGGTGATCGGGCGGCATGTCGAACCAGTGCGGGTAGTAGTGCGCGCCGACGAAGCCGAGATCCTTCACCGCGTGCTCGAGTTCGCGCAACTGCGCAAGGCCCTGCGTCGGGTCGATGCCGGCCAGACCGGAGAAACGGTCGGGGTGGGCCTGGCAGATCTCGTGCACGCGTTCGTAGGACAGGTGCATGGAGGTCGAACGCCGCATGTCGCCGCAACGCACGGCGATGAGGAGCGATCGCTCGATCCCGCAACGATCCATTTTCCGGATGTAGTCTTCGACGCTGACGCCCTTGGCCTGGGCAATTTCGGCGGGCTGCTTCACCTGGGCCGCAAACGAGGCGTCGGTCGGATTGAGCCCGTTGGCCATTTCCTGTGGCGTGCGGACATTGACAACGATATCGATCGCGCCCTGAGTTCCCATGTGATCTCCTGAAACCAGCCCGCTGGCCGGTGATGCTGAAAAAGGTCTGGCCAATACTAACCACGGGTCGAAGGACTGTCGAGCCGACGTTTCGACAACGCAGCATGACTGCGCCTTCCGGCTATGGGGCCCGTGTGTGCGAGACTTCACCCTGAACAACCTTGGACATTCGAGCCATGAAACCGACTGAGGGCAGCCCTGACCCCCGCGCGCCAGCCGGCAGCGTCGCCCCACCCGCTGCGGCGACACCAGGCCCTGCAGCGGTCTCCGAGCGTCTCAAGCACCTGTCCGAAGAATTGCGCTGTCTGGTCTGCCAGAACCAGACCCTGGCTGATTCCAACGCCGACCTCGCTGTCGACCTGCGCCGGCAGGTGGAGACCATGATCATCGGTGGCCGCAGCGACAACGAAATACGCGACTACATGGTCGCACGCTACGGCGATTTCGTTCTCTACAAGCCACCGGTGCAACGCAACACCTGGTTACTGTGGTTCGGCCCCTTCGCACTTCTGGCCGCTGGAGGGCTGATGGGATGGTGGGTGCAGCGGCGCAGCCGGGTACAAGCCACGCAGACCCCGGGTAGTGCCCCCGGGCAGGCGCCCGCTACGTCCGGCGGCGATCCCCCGCAGGCGACCCCAGCGCTTCCGTGTCAGACAGCAGCCCAGCGCGATCGCGCGCGCGCGCTGCTCGAGCGCTGACCACCGGGCACGCCCGGCTCGGACAACGCCCCGACTCAAGCCCCCGCCGCCGATCAACTCGCGGCGGGTCGCCGCTGGTCGAAGCGACCCATCGCCAGCGCGGTGGCCGCGACGATCAAGGCACACGAACCAGTCACCACCCAGGTGAGCGACCAATTACCCTGCCACTGCGCGAGCACCGCAATCAAGGGGGGGACCAGGATCTGGCCGATCCCTGAGCCCTGCTGCATCAGCCCCACCGTTGTCGACACTGCCCGGGGATCGGGCGAGTAAGCAGGCGCCGAGGCGAACAGCGTGCCGGGAATGAGTCCGCCGCTGGCAGACAGCCAGAGTACCGCGACATAGCGCAGGGCGAACGGCCACTCGCTGCCGAAGACCACCCAGGCCGTCAGGGCCATGCTGATCGACGCAAACACGATGAGTCCCGAGCGCGAGTGGCCCCGTTGCAGCAGGTGCCCCGATGCGAGATTGCCCGCCGCATTGACCAGCACAGCCAGCGCCGTGAATGCGCCGCCCAGCCGGGGGTCGATCCCCGAGTCACGGTAAATCGTCGGCAGAAAAGTGAAGATCCCGAGAAACTGCGCTGCGTAAAAAAGAAAGCACACCATCAGCAACCAGGGCCCCGGGGCGCTCACGGTCATGAGCGCCAGGCGTCGCAGCGAGGGCCCGCGCGTCGCGCCAGAATCCGCCTCCCGTACGGCGCGCTCAGGTGGGTGGGCTCGCGTGATCGCCCAGGCCCACACAAGCGCCAGCAGGGCACAGGTGCCCCAGAGACTGCGCCAGCCCACCGACTCGATCAACCAGGGCCCCAGAAGCAGCACCAGACACATGCCGGCCGGCAGGTAGGTGCTCCAGCCCCCCAGCCAGCCCCTGAGCCGGTCGACCGGTACGCAACGCTGGAGCAGCGCGGGTCCCGGCAATACCGTCAGAATGAAGCCCAGGCTTTCCAGTACCCGGCTGAAAAACAGCAGCGGTGCGCTGACGCTAACCGCGCCCAGGGCACTGCCCGCGGCGACCCCAACGAGGCCCAGGGTCATGATCCGTCGATGGCCGAAGCGGTCAGCGATGGACCCACCGGCAATTCCCAGCACGGCCGCCGAGAGCATCAGCAGCGAGGTGAGCCAGCCCACCTCGACCAGACTCAGGCCGAATTCACCCCTGAGCGCCGACAGCGCAGGGGGCAGCTTGCCGGTATTGAGCGCGGCCACCACCCCGGCGCCCACCGTGACCCATGCCCGATGCTCAGCCCGCAAGGCGCGCCGCAGCCGCGTCGATCGCGCTTCGGAGCTCCGCGTAGGTATCGGTGACCGGGAACTGGGGGAACTGCGCCACGATCGAGGCGGGCGGGTGATAGAAGAAGCCCGCATCGGCCGCGCCCAGCATGGCCGTATCGTTGTAGGAGTCGCCGGCCGCCATCACCTGATAGTTGAGCGCCTTCAGCGCATTGACCGCCGCGCGTTTTTGGTCGGGCATGCGCAGGCGCCAGCCCCGCACAAACCCCTCGCCATCGATATCGAGGCGGTGGCACAGCAGCGAGGGCCAGCCGAGTTGCCGCATCAGCGGGCTGGCAAATTCGTAAAACGTGTCCGACAGGATGAACACCTGGTAGCGCTCGCGCAGACCGTCGAGAAACTCGCGTGCGCCCGCCATCGGACCCATGCCGTCGATCACCTTCTGGATGTCGGCCAATTTGAGTCCATGGCGCGTGAGCAGATCGATCCGAAAGCGCATGAGCTTGTCGTAGTCGGGCTCATCGCGGGTGGTTCGGGACAATTCGGCGATGCCCGTTCGACGGGAAAACTCGATCCAGATTTCTGGAACCAGCACGCCTTCTAGATCAAGACAGACGACCTGCACGATCAGACACCCCCCTGGACGGGCAAGCGGGGCGAAGGCCCCGCGCTGCGCAAACCACATTATAGGAAAGGTACCCTACCCAACGCGGCAACATAATCGACCGGAAGTTCCTGAAGTGTTCCCAAAGGCTTCATAATCAGCCGCTTCCCTGATGCTGTTTTCTGTTTATTTTCCAGAAAGCTGGTATCTCCACAACTCCGGCAGCCGGCGCCCCGCCCACCATGCAACTGCTCACCAGCCTGCTCCTGCTGATCATCGTCGCGCGTCTGATCGGACACCTGTTCGCACGCTTTGGCCAGCCCGCCATCGTGGGCGAAATGCTGGCCGGTGTACTGCTCGGGCCCTCGGTGCTCGATCTGATTCAGCCGAGCGAGGCGCTCTCGGGCATCTCGCAGCTCGCCGTCTTCCTGGTCGTACTGTCGGCCGGAATCGAAATGGACTTTCAGCGCGTCATCACGGCCATGCGCGGGCGTGGTCTGATCATCGCCTTGCTGGGCTTCATGCTGCCTTTCATTGCCGGGGTGCTGATCGCCCAGGCTTTCGAGCTCGACCCCATGCGGATGGTCTTTCTCGGGCTGTGCATCGCCATCACGGCGCTGCCCGTCGCGGTCAAGATGCTCAGCGATCTGCACCTGCTCGACACGCCGATCGCCGGCTATGCCATCGCCACTGCCGTCATCAATGACGTGGTCGCCCTGTTCATCCTCGGCATCATTCTCGCCCTGCCCCAGGGCTCAGGCGCCTCCGAACTGCTGGCCACCGGGGCCGTGGCCTCGCTCAAGTTGCTGGGCCTGCTCGCCATCGTGCTCGGCTTCAACCTGTTCACGCGCTGGCTCGAGCGACGCGGCTTCAACCTGTCGGTGGTCTCCGAGCGCCTCATCGGTATCTTCGGCGCCGAGGCGCTGTTCGGCATCGTGGCGGTGTTCGTGCTGTTTTTCGGCATGGTCAGCGAGACGCTGGGCTTTCACTTCGTGATCGGCGCATTCTTCGGCGCCCTGCTCCTCGATAAGCGGCAATTTGTGCCGGAGCGTTTCGAGGATCTGAAGAAAACCATGGCGTCTGTCACCGCCGGGTTCCTGTCGCCTATTTTCTTTGCCGACATGGGGCTCGACTTCACCTTCAGAGCCCTCGGTCAATACGACTTCGTGATCACGGTCCTCCTGGCGTCGATCGCAACCAAGGTCGTAGCGGGCTGGTGGGGCGGGCGCCTGGCGGGTATGGGCCATCGCGAGGCGTTGGGCCTGGGCTGCGTCCTCAACGGGCGCGGCGTCATGGAGCTGGTGGTCGCCACCATCGCCTACGACCGCGGCTTCATCGGCCCCAGCATGTTCTCGGTGCTGGTTCTCATGGGGGTGGTCACCACCCTGCTTTGCCCGATCATGTTCGGGGCGGTGGTAAAACCTCATCACCGCGAGCAGTACCTGCGCAGCGGGCGCATGGACTGAAGCGCGCGGCGCGCGGCAGATCGCCGCTCAGTAGCCTGCCCGACTGAGTCGTCGCAAGTCCGCCGGCAACCAGGTCTCATCGATCGCCCGAATCCAGTCGGCGCTGAGCCCCGGAATGAGGCCTACCCGCTGCAGACCCTTGCGCATGGTTTCCATAGCCTCGATGTCGAAATGCCCCTCGCTCCAGAACCCCCGGGCAGCGAGCACGCTCGCCAGCGCGGCACGCGCGGGCACTTCGTCGATCTGGTGCTCGCGCGCCAGGAATTGCGCCGCCTCGAGGGGGTGACTCTGAATGAGTATGACCCCCCGCCGGCGGGCGGCGATGATGCCTCGCATCACCGCGCCGTGCTGGCGAAGCCAGTCGGTCTTGGCTACCCCAACGGTCTGGACACAGGGACCGACCACATCCGCGGAAGTGCAGAGCCGACTCAACCCCTCATGATCGACGCTGAGGACAGGTTCATTGAGGTAGTAGACGTCGATGGCCCCCTCGCGCAGCGCCGCGAGACCCGTCCGGCTCATGCCCACGGCCTTGCGTTCGATCCTGGCCCCCGGACCCGCCACCTCGGCCATCCTGGCCGTGACCATATCGCTCACCGAGCCCGGCGCGGAATAGCCCAGCCTCCGGCCGGCAAGGTCCTGCAGACTGCGAATCGCCGAATCGTTCGAACGCACCACCCAGACCTGGTCAGCCAGGGAGTGGACACCGCCATGAACCAGCGTGAGGTCAAGACCCTGCTGGATCGCCGCCATGGCCGCCGGAAGCGTGACCTCGCCGTAGGGGATCTCCGAGGCCATCGCGTTACGCAGCGTGGTGCCGCCGCCGACCGACCGAATGAATCCGCGGACATCAAGGCCGGCCAGTTCCTTGAACCAACCCTTGCTACGCGCCACCGCGAAAGGCAGGCCGCTCAGTCGTGACCCATAGCCGGACACGGTGAGATCGATCTGCTGAGCCCAGGCGAGCCGCCCCAGACCAATCCAGCCCACTGTCCCCAGACAGGCTATGCCGAACATTCGCCGACCGATTCCCGCCCGCATTGCCAATGGTCTTCCTCGTTGATAGGTCCCAGCACCGTCTCAAAATTGGCGCACCAGACCCACTGACCCACCCTTCCTTCGGGCGGCGAGTATACCGCCGGCCTCGCGAAAACCGGCAGAATCCGGGTTGCCCGGGCCGAGCCCTCGCCCCCCTACGCGCGACAATGTGCGAACCGACCAGGCAGACCGCCACCCACCCGATGCAAACGCCGAACGCACACCGCCCCGCTCCCTTGCCCGGACCTTCCCAGCCCTCGCTGCTGGACCGACTGGCCCGGGCGCGACCTGCGGTCCGCTCCGACACGGTGCTGGCCCTGGTCAGCCTCTTCTGGCTCGCAAGCGCCAACCGGCCGTTTCTCAGCGCTGCCCTGCACAGTCGCGCTTTCGACACCTGGGCCGACTGGCTCTTTGCCGGCGCACTGGCGGGACTGCTCTTTGCCGTCCACTTCCTGCTGCTGGCACTGGTCTGTAACCGCTGGACAATTCGCCCGCTGCTCACGGTCCTACTGATTGCCAGTGCGGCCGCGATCCACTTCATGAGCGCCTACGGGGTGCACCTCGATCCCTCCATGCTGCGGAACATGCTGCGCACCCACCCCGGCGAAGCCGTCGAACTGCTCACGATCTCACTGCTTCGCGACCTGTGTCTGTTCGGCGTGCTGCCGGCTGCGATGCTATGGACCGTTACCCTCCGGACCGATCCGCTCGGCAAGGCCGCAGGCTGGCGCCTGCTGGCAATCGCCGCAGCGCTGCTCGGCACGGTCGCTCTGCTGCTGGCAATCATGCAGCCCTTTTCCTCGCTGATGCGCAACCAACGTGAATTGCGCTATCTGATCACCCCGGCGAACTGGATGTGGTCCCTGTCCAGCGTGCTGATCGAGGATAGCCAGACTGCAGCCGCCTCCATCCGGCCGATCGGCCTCGATGCCCGACTCGGCGAGCGCCTCAACGCAAGCAGTCGCCCGCTCGTCGTGGTGCTGGTCGTGGGCGAGACGGCGCGCGCGGCCAACTGGGGGCTGAATGGCTACGCACGCGACACCACACCGGGGCTGAGGGCGCGCGAGGTGATCAATTTCAGTCACGTCAGCAGTTGCGGCACCAATACCGAGGTGTCGCTGCCTTGCATGTTCGCGCCCGTGGGACGCCGCGCCTACGACGAGAAACGCATCCGCGGCGAGGAATCGCTGCTGCACGTTCTGGCGCGCGCAGGCGTCGCGACCCACTGGCGAGACAACCAGTCGGGCTGCAAGGGCGTCTGCCGCGGCCTGCCCCAATCGGAAGTCCGGACCCTCGAGGAGGGCAGGCTGTGCAACAACGGGCGCTGCCTGGATGAAGGCCTGCTCCACCAACTCGATACCTTGATCGCCCCCACGAGCCCAGCAAGCCTGATCGTGCTCCACCAGCTGGGCAATCATGGCCCGTCTTACTTCAGGCGCTACCCGAGCGCCTTCGAGCGCTTCGTGCCGGCCTGCCGCGAAGACGACCTCGCCCGCTGCGCCTTGCCCGACATCGTCAACGCCTATGACAACGCGCTCCTCTATACCGACGCGGTGCTGTCGCGACTGATCGATCATTTGCGTCAGGCCGAATCGCAGTACGATTCGGTGATGATCTACGTCTCCGACCATGGTGAATCGCTGGGCGAGCGCGGCCTGTTTCTGCACGGCCTGCCCTACGCCATTGCCCCGAGCGAACAGACTCGAGTGCCCATGGTGATGTGGCTCTCGAAGCACGCGCCCGACGCCCTGCAGGTCGACCCCGATTGCCTGCGCGCGCGCGCCGAAGCACCCATCAGCCACGACCACCTCTTTCACACCGTCGCCGGTCTGTACGACCTCCAGACGGCCCTCTACGAGCCTGGCCTTGATCTCACCCGCGCCTGCCGCAGGCCGGGGCGGGGCGACGCGCCCCGATGAACTCCCCCTACAAGAGCTCGGGCGGTCTCGGCCGTATTTTTCGGGCGGCGGTATTTTCCGTGCGCGGATTGCGCGCAGCCTGGCAGCGCGAGGCAGCATTTCGCCAGGAAGTGACCATCGCCATCCCATTGATCGCCATGGCGCCTTTTCTGGCAGGGTCGCGGCTCGAGGCGCTGCTGCTGATCGGTCCGGTGTTGCTGGTACTGCTCGTCGAGTTGCTCAATTCCTCGATCGAAGCCCTCGCCGATCGCATTTCCACCGATACCCACCCGCTTCTGGGCACGGCAAAAGACCTCGGCAGCGCTGCAGTGCTCATCAGCCTTCTGATCGCGGTCGCCACCTGGGCCGTGGTGCTCTGGCCCTGAGTGTGAGCGGCCCCCCGACCCAGGGCGGCGCAGCCCCAGAACGAGTGAGTGTCCGAAGTCAAGCCTGGCGCAGGCCGATGTCGTCGAGCGGTGACAGCAGCCCCCATCGGCCCATCGCCGGACTCCCGACTCGGGCTCCCCACCCCAACCGGTACTCGGACTCAAACAGAAAGGCCACCGGGCAGTCGTCGACGACAAGACGCTGAAAGTCCCGGTAAATCGCGCCGCGCACGGCCGGATCGCGTTCGGTGGACGCGCTCGCGAGCAGCGCGTCCACGCGCGGGTTGACATACTGGTGCGTGTTGGACCAGATCACCCCCTGGCGAATGTTCGAGCTCAACCAACTGCGATGCACACCGATCGCCGGATCGCCCCAGTTCCAGACGGTATCGAGCGTGAGCTCATAGTCGAACCCCGCCACCCGCCTGGCCCACGACGCCAGGTCGGGAGAGCTCCGAAGCGTGACCGCCACACCAATCTGCCCCAGCACTTGGCGCAGGTACTCGGCAGCCGTCCGCAACTCGGGCACACCCGGGATGAAATCGAGTGTCACGAGCAAACGCCGGCCCTGTGAATCCGGCACAACCCCCGCTTCGTCAAGCAGGCGCACGGACCGTGCCGGATCGACCCGGTAGTGCTCAACATCTGTCGAATAGAACGCACTGCCACTGTGAATCGGACCGGTGGCCGGGCGGTGCATCCCCTCGAACAGCCGGCCCGTGAGAAAGGCCCGGTCGATCGCGAAACTGATGGCCTGCCGGACCCGCCGATCGGAAAACTTCGGATGCCGGTTGTTGAAGGCCAGCCAGTTCAGCGGCCCGGCAGCGGCCAGCACATCGCGCTGCACACGCGCCCCGGCAACCCTTGACGCGCGCGCCGCGGCGCGGGGTTCAGACAGCATCATCACATCGATGTCGCCGCGTTCAAAGGCCAACAAGAGCGTCAGTTCGTCCTTGAAAAGACGCAGGATCAGCCGCTCGACCCGCGGATGGCCCGCCAGGAAATAATCCTGAAAACGTTCGAGGATGAGCGCTTCACCGGGCCGATACTCGGCCAGACGGAAGGGGCCGGAACCCACCGCTTGCAGGTTCGCAGCGTGGGTCCTGAGATCGGCGCCATCGCCATACACCCGGCGAGGCAGCACCGGCACCATGACCGTGCTCATGGCCACCGGCAGCGCCGGATTCGGCTGCGACAGATGGACGACGACCGTCAACGAGTCGGGGGTCGACACGTCTTTGAGCGAATCGAAAATCGAGCGGAACGGATGGTGCTCGCGCACCGCCTCGAGTGAAAACTTCACATCATCCGATGTGAGTGGACTGCCGTCGTGAAAACGCAGACCGCGACGCAGTCGAAATCGAAGGCTCAGCCCGTCGCCGGCCACCGACCACTGCTCCGCCAGCGCCGGCCGCAACCCGCCCTGCGCGTCCATGACGAGCAGGGTCGAAAACAACTGAGCCCCGGGCAGCATGGCCGCGAAACCCGATTGCAGCGCAGGATTGAAATGCCGGGGCAGTTGCAGCAGACCGAGCACCAGATCACCGCCGTGTCCGACGCGCGACAGCGCTGGCTGCAGGCCACCCAGCCAGGACACTGCGGCACTGGCGGCCGAGCCACCGATCAGAAAACGGCGCCGAACGAGCGCCATGGGCATGACTCCGAACAGGTTCATAAACCTTCGATCATAACGCCTGCGCGGGCTTGCCATGCAGCGACGACTCGCTCACCCCGGGTGGCAAACCTGTCAAACTCGGCGCCTGCCTGTCGTGCTACGCCATCCGGCGCAGCATTCCTCAAACGCTCAAAAGGTTCCCCATGATCCGTTTCTGGTACAACCTCGCGCCCAACCCGATGAAAGTGGCCCTGCTCCTCGAAGAGCTCGCGCTGCCCTATGAAGCCATCCCGGTGGACACCCGCCGCGGCGAGCAGCACACCGAGGCGTTCAAGCGCATCAACCCCAACAGCAAGGTGCCCGCCATCGATGATGGCGGCATCGTCATGTTCGACAGCAACGCCATCCTGCTCTGGCTCGCCGACAAGCACGGGCGCTTTGTCCAGACTGACGCATCGAGTGCCGAGCGCGCCGAAACCCTGTCATGGCTGATGTTCATTGCAAGCGGCATCGGCCCGTACTCGGGTCAAGCGGTGCACTTTCGCACGGCGGCCCCCGAACCCAAGGCCTACGCGCTCAACCGTTACGACTTCGAGGCGCACCGCCACTGGCAGATTCTGGACGAGCGCCTGGCGTCCCGCACCTGGCTCGTCGGTCACGAGTTCAGCATCGTGGACATGGCCTTCTGGGGCTGGGCCCGAATGGTTCCTTTCGTACTGGACGACAAGGAGGCCTGGGTGCGCTACCCGCACCTGAAACGCCTGCTCGACGCCATCAATGCCCGCCCCGCTGCCGCTCGGGTCGAAGCACTGCGCAAGCGCCACAGTTTCAAGGCCGAGATGGACGACGAAGCCCGCCGCGCCATGTTCCCCCAGAACGAGCGGCTTCAGGCTCCCTGAGCCTGCGCTCGCCCGCTCCTCGCGGGCTGACCGCTGTCGCCCGCGAGCCTCTTGCCCCAGCAAAACGCACCACTATCAGGCGACGCGGCTGTCGGTGGTGCAAAATTCGCCGCTTGACGGGTCCGGATGCGAACCTGGGCTGGGCACAGGGCTTGCATCGTCCCAGTTCCGTCCCAGGCTGGCGCCCGACCTGATCGATCCCCGGCCGAACGGATCCACCTTCGCCCTTCAGGAGACCCCCATGACCATGCAGTCCCCCTCCCGCCGTCGCATCCTCGGCGGCGCGTCCGCCGCCGCCGGTGCCAGTGCCCTGGGCTTTCCCGCCATTGTCCGCTCCCAGGCCAAGCGCGAGATCGTGATCGGTGGCGCGTCCAGCCACAAGGCCTTCCTTGAGCCTTCGGTACTGCCCACCTTCGAAAAGAAGTACAACTGCACGGTGATCTTCGAGGGCACCCGCTCGCTCACCAATCTGGAGAAGATGGTCAACAACAAGTCCAAGCCCTACCTGTCGGTGGTGATGATGGACGACCCCGTCATGCTGCTGGCGGTCAAGGAAGCCGTGATCGAGAAAATCGATCCGACCAAGGCCCCCAACATTGAAAAGCTCAAGCCCGACGCCGTGCATCAGGGCGGCATGTGGGCCAACTATCAGCAACCGTATACCGGCATCGCCTACAACACTCAACGCGTCAAAACGCCGCCCACCTCCTGGACCGAACTCTGGAACCCGGCCAACAAGGGCAAGGTGATCATTCCCTCGATGCAGAACACCGAGGGGCTGGCCACCTTCTTCATGGCCGGTGCGCTGGGCGCGGGCAAGCCGCCCAAAGAGGCCCAGTACGACGACGAGGCCAAGTTTCGCAAGCTGCGCGAACTCAAGCCCAACCTGCTCACGATCTATGCGCAGATGCCCCAGGCCTTCAATCTGCTCGAGCAAGGCGAAGCGCTCTACATCGGCGGCGCCCTCAGCTCCTACGCCCTGCTGCGCAAGCAGCAAGGCGCCCCGATCGACATGATTGCCCCCAAGGAAGGATCGATGGGCATGCCCTCGGGCATTGCCAAGGTCACCAACGGGCCGCACCCCGATCTGGCCTGGGCCTTCATCAACGACATGCTGGGGGCGTTTCAGAGCGAACTCGCGAAACTCGCGTTCGCACTGCCCACCAACACTACCGTCACGCCGCCTGCCGGCTTCCCGAACGTCGATATCTTCGTGCCCGACTGGGCCAACGTCTCGGCCAAGCGCAAGGCGTGGGTCGAGCGCTGGGATCGCGAACTGGCGGTCTGAACGATGACCGGTGCCGGGCAGTATCTGCGACTTGAGCGGGTGACGAAGTCGTTTCGTCACACCGCGGTCATCGAGGACCTCGATTTCGCGATCGACCGCCACGAGTTCGTGTCGCTGCTCGGGCCATCGGGCTGCGGCAAGACCACCATGCTGCGCATGATCGCGGGCCTGCTGCCGGTTGATCGCGGCCGCATCGAACTCGACGGCGTCGATATCACGGCGACGCCCCCGCACCGCCGGGACGTTGGCGTGGTGTTTCAGAACTACGCGCTGTTTCCCCACCTCAACGTGGCGGAAAATGTGGCCTTCGGGCTCGAGGCCCGAAAACTGCCCCGCGACGACATCCGCCGCGCCGTACCTGCGGCGCTCGACCTCGTGCGCATGAGCGAGTACGCGGCGCGCCCGGTCCACGCGCTGTCGGGCGGGCAGCAGCAACGCGTAGCGGTGGCGCGCGCGCTGGCCGTCCAGCCCAAGTTGTTGCTGCTCGATGAGCCACTCTCGGCGCTCGATCGCAAGCTGCGCGAGACCATGCAGATCGAACTGCGGCGCATTCTGCGGGCCCAGGGCATCACCGCCATTTTCGTTACGCACGATCAGGACGAAGCGCTGGTCATGTCAGACCGCATCGCCGTCATGAACGCCGGGCGCATCGAGCAGATCGGTTCACCCTCACAGATCTATCGCAAACCCGCGAGTGCCTTCGTGCTCGAGTTCGTCGGCATGTCCTCGCGATTCGCCGGGCGCATCGAAAGCGCCAACCAGGCAATGGCAGTGATCGGCACGGCGCTGGGCCCCTTGCGGGCGCGCGCCGAATTCACCACCGGCAGCCCGGTCATCGCAGCGGTACGCCCCGAGCATGTCAGCATCGGTGAGCCAGGCCCGCAGGACAATGGCGTCACCATGACGGTCGAAGACATCGTCTTCCTGGGCCCCAGGACCCAGCTCTACCTCGGTGGCGCGGGTGACGCCCGCATGCTGGTCGAGATCGGCAGCACCGATCACCCGCCGGCCCTGGGCACGCAAGTGCGCCTGCGCTGGCCGGTGGCCGAAACGCTCGTCTTTCCCGCATGAGCGCCAGCCCGTCGTCGTCGAGGATCGGGCTGCTGGCCCTGCCCGCAACGCTTTACATGCTCGCGGCCTTCGCCATTCCCCTGGCACTGCTGCTCTTCACGAGCGTGTCGCGCCCCGAGGGGCTGTCGCTTGCAGCCTACCGCGAATTCCTGGCGGACGACTACAGCTGGAAGGTGATCGGCAACACCCTGGGCGTGGCCCTGCAGGTCACGCTGATCGCGCTGCTGATCGGCTACCCCGTCGCCTTTGCGCTCGCTCACGCCAGCGGGCTGGTTCAGGCCATCCTGCTGATCGCTCTGGTGCTGCCGCTGTCGGTCGGCGTCGTCGTCAAGGCCTTCTCCTGGTCGATCCTGCTGCGCTCGAACGGGGTCGTCAATTCGGCGCTGGTCGGCCTTGGAATCGTCGACCAGCCCGTCCGGCTCATCTTTACCGAGGCCGGACTGGTCATTGGCGCCGTCAACGTCTTCCTGCCCTTCATGGTGTTGCCGATCTATTCGGTGGTCAAACTCATCGACCAGCGACTGGTCGAAGCCGCCTCGACGCTCGGCTCGAGCCCCTGGCATCGCTTTCGCACGGTGGTCTGGCCTCTCACCGTGCCGGGCGTGATCGCAGGCGTGTCCTTCGTGTTTTCGATGGCGGTCTCGATGTACGTGATCCCGTCCCTGCTGATCGGCGAGCGCTATCAGACACTGTCGACCCTGATCGCCCGCTCCTTCCTTTTCATGCGCGACCGGCCTCGTGGCGCCGCCATCGCCGTGCTTCTGCTGCTGATCGCGCTGACCGTGGTGCTGGCCAGTGCCTGGCTTGCCCGTCGCTACCGGAGGCTCACATGACCCCGATCGAGCGCGCCGCACGTATCGGCATGTGGACCATCGCCGGCTTCGCGGTGCTGTTTCTGCTCGCGCCGCTGGTCGTCACCATGGCCGTGTCCTTTTCCTCGTCGCCGGTGTTCACCCTGCCTGCACCGGAGTGGTCGCTGCGCTGGTACGAGCGGCTGCCGAGACTGCGCACCTTCTGGTCATCGCTCAATCTCTCGCTTCAGATCGCCGCCCTGTCGACAGGGGTCTCGCTGGTCCTTGGCACCTTGGCCGCCATCGCCATCGAACGGGGCCAGTTTCGCGGCAAGGACGCGCTGGTCACCTTCATGGTGTCACCGCTGATGATGCCCGGACTGGTGGTCGGGGTCGCGATGGTGCAGATGCTGCGCGAACTCGGCCTGCGGGATGCCTGGCTCAGTCTGCTGATCAGCCACGTCGTGATCACCATGCCTTACGTCGTGCGCAACGTAGTCGCCAGCCTGTCGCTGTTTGACTTCGGACTGATCGATGCCGCGCGCACACTGGGCTGCTCCTGGCCCAGGGCGGTCCTCAAGGTCATGGTGCCCGCGCTCGCGCCGGCCTTCCTCACCTCGGGTCTGTTCGCTTTTCTGGCCTCGATGGACAACTACCCGATCTCGATCTTCCTGGTGGACGCCCGCAACATCACGCTGCCCATTCAGATCCTGCGCTATCTCGAAGAGACCCCCGATCCGACGATCGCCGCCATTTCGAGCGGACTGATCCTCATGACCATCGTCGTGCTCTTCGTCGCAGACCGCCTGGTCGGGCTTCGCCGGGTCGTCGATTTCTGAGCGCCGCTTGGACCAGTCGCACGATCTCCTGATCACCGGGGCCGACGTTCTCACCGACCCCTGGACCCTGGTCGAATCGGCGCGCGTGCTCGTGCGGCAGGGCAAGATCGTCTCAGTCACCACCGCTGATGAATCGGCCCCTCACCCCTCAGCCACCGATCACACCAACGATCGCATCCGGCAGATCAGCCTGCCGGGGCGACTGATTATCCCGGGCCTGGTCAACCTGCATACGCATGCTGCGCTCTGCATGCTTCGCGGCGTGGCCGAAGATCTCGGCTTTGCACCGGCGTATACCCCCGGCATGCCGGGCGGTGGCGACCTCACGCCAGGCGAGGCCTGCGCGCTCGCGCGACTCGGGGCCCTCGAAGCGCTGCGCTTCGGCTCAACCACGATGGTCGACACCTACGTGCACGCCTCAGCCACGCTCCCCGCCATGGGCGAACTGGGGCTACGCGTCTGCGCCTCCCCCCGCATCCACGATACCGATCTTGCCCGGCTGCGCGACGGCCAGTGGCATGTCGACCCGGCTATCGGTGAGGCGATGCTGGACGAAGCCGTGGCGCTCGCCGAGCGCTGGCCGCGCACCGAGCACTCGCGATTGAGCACGCACTTCGCGGCGCACGCGGCGGATACCTGCTCGACGTCCCTGCTCGCTCAGATTGCCGGGCAGGCACAGCGCTTCGGTGTGCCTGTCGCCATTCATCTGGCCCAAAGCCGCGTTGAAGTCGAGACGGTCAGGGCTCGCGAGGGGATCGCACCGCTGGCCGTGCTGGAACGCTGCGGGCTGCTCGGGCCGCAACTTATCGCCGCGCACTGCATTCATCTCGACACCGAGGAGATCGTTCAGCTCGGCGCCTCGGGCGCTCATGTCGCCCACATCCCAAAGGGTAACGCGGCCGGCGGCAGTCTGGCGCCCACCGTAGCGCTGGCCCGGGCGGGTGCTGAGATCGGGTTGGGTACGGACAACATGCACGCCGACATGATTGAAACGCTGCGATGGGCGCTCGCTGTGGCCCGCCTGCAGGACGGGCGAATCACCCCCGACTGGCAGCCGGCCCACGTGCTCGCGATGGCCACGCTCAAGGGCGCCGCGGCACTCGGTCTGTCCGGATCAATCGGGCGACTGGCGCCCGGCCATGCCGCAGACATGGTGGTGATCGACACCCGCCAGGCGCATTTCCAGCCGCTGCTGCGCCCCTTGGGCGCGCTGGTCCATGTCGGCCAGGGCCGCGACGTCGAACACGTCTTCGTGGCGGGCGAGCAGGTGATTCGCGATGGCACGCCCACCCGCGTCGACATGCGCGCGGTCATCGAAGAGGCGGAGCGCGCAGCGTGCTCGGTCTGGCAGCGCGCAGGCGGCTTACCCCCACGCGGGCATGCCCACGTGCCAGGGGCGCCGCGTGGGAGCGGCTAGAATGCCGGCATGACACCACGCCCACTGATCGTCGGCCTGGGCGGTACCACCCGCGCAGGCTCTTCCGCCGAGAAGGCGCTCCTGACCGTTCTTGGCCGCGCAGCTGAACTCGGCTGCGACACCCTCGCCTTCGGTGCAGACGCAATGCCCGAGGAAATGTTCGACCCCAACCGCACCGAGCGCAGTGAGCGCGCCCGCGCGCTCGTCGATGCATTACGGCGCGCCGACGGCATCGTGATTGTCACACCCGCCTATCACGGCGGCATCTCGGGCCTCATCAAGAATGCGCTGGACTTCGCCGAAGACCTGCGCACCGATACGCGCGTGTATTTCGAGGGCCGAGCGGTCGGTTGCGTGGTCTGCGCCGAGGGGCCGCAGGCCATCGGCGCGACGATCGCCTCGCTGCGTGCGGTCGTCCACTCGCTGCGCGGCTGGCCCACCCCCTATGCAGCGGCCATCAACACCCGCAACAAGCCCTTCGGCAGCGAAGGCCAGCCGGCCGACCCGACCGCGATCGAGGCCTGCCACACTGTGGCCCACGAGGTGGTGCAGTTTGCACGCCTTGCGCGTGCGACGCAGACAGCGCCGCACGATGCGCGCTGAGCGCTGAGGGCCGCTCAGGGCTGCATGGGCGGAAACCTTACGGCGCTCAGCTTCCAGTTGGAAAAACCGCTGCGCTCGAACACGAGGCCGAACTCTCGC
Source organism: uncultured bacterium (assembly GCA_903907905.1). Taxonomy (GTDB): domain Bacteria; phylum Pseudomonadota; class Gammaproteobacteria; order Burkholderiales; family Burkholderiaceae_E; genus SYIM01. The sequence goes on from CAIVPX010000025.1 coordinate 51,781, forward strand.
CCCTGAGCCGCTGCCTGCTCGCCGCCCGCTTGTCGGGGGGCGACGAAGACCACCATCCGGTCGAGCGTCGGGCGCTCATGGCGCCAGGCGAGCGAAGCCGCCCCATCGGCCGACGTTCCGCGGCCCGCGCCAGGACTCTCGCCCGTGCCCGCCCCGCCCGACTGCGCGCCGCGACCGGGTGGGGTGAACTGGCCATCCCGGATCGCCTTCATCACGAACTCAGGGCGCACCATGGCCTCGACAATCTTTTCGGTCAGTGCCATGCCAAGCATGGCGCCCAGGGCGGCGCCGGCACGGCCGACGTCACCATGCTTGCTGCCGGTTTCGTTGAGCTTACCCATCAGCAGGGCATTGATCTCGCCCTTGAGGCTCTCGCGCAGCTTTGGATAGTCGACGTGATCACTGACCGTTTCAGCGTCGCTTTTTTCCGCCGCCTTCTTGATCGAGTAAAGCGCCCAGTAAGGCGACGCGTACCACCAGCCTCCCAGCGATAGCGCTGCAACCAGAGCGAGCCATCCAAGGGTCCTTGCTTTCATTGGCAAATCCTCAATTGATTCCCATCTTCGAGGCCATGCGCGCCCGCCATGCCTCTCGCGTTTCAAAGCCTGGCAGACTTCGCGCGTGAAGCTCGAGAAACGCCATGAGCGCAGACGTCTCGAGTGACAGGTCGACCGGATCACGGACCGGTTGCGTCACGTACCAGGGCAGGTTGAAATAGAGCTCGATGCGGTTGTTCTCGGGATCGCGCGCATAAACCGATACCGCATTGCCATGGGTCACCGGCACGATCTCCCCCGCCTTCGCCTCGATCAGCCTTCCGTGCATCGACTGCAGGGTCGCGAGGCTATCGCTTCGGAACGAGATCTGGTTGATGGGGTTGAACGCCATCTCGGCCGGGCGTCCGGTAGCCAGCACCAGTTGGTGATGCTCGTCGGGGTCACGACTGAGAAAGAGCAGTTCGAACGCGCCCTGCGGGCCCTTGAGCGCGCCCCGGTCGGTCACCGTGAAATCGAGCACGCCCACGTAGAAGCGCTCCATGACCGCGAGGTCGGTGACATACATGCCGAAGTGGCTGAAGGAGAGTCCGGGTCGGCTCATGACAAAGGCTCTGATCGGGTCGGTTGATGCGGGTCGCTTGACTTGCAGGCGGATCCTACCCGTTTGACAGCCGCTTGAGGATGCCATTTACTGCGGGTCGGTTCGAACGCCCCCCGCGCTGCGTGCAGGGCCTGCCCCCTACCTGACCCAAGGAGATCGTCTTGAAACTCGCAAGTTTTGTCCGCAACGGGCAGAGCAGCTACGGCGCCGTCGTAGGTGACGGCATCGTCGACCTGGGCCCGATTCTGGGCCAGCGCTACCCCGACCTCAAATCGCTACTCGGCGCTACCGGCGGACTGGCCGAAGCCGCTGCAGCCATCGCGGGTCGCAAGGCAGACTGCACGATCTCCGAAGTAGCCCTGCAGCCGGTCATCCCCAACCCGGGCAAGATCTGGTGCTGCGGCCTCAATTACGCCGACCATGTGAAGGAAACGCAGCGGGAAAATACCGAGCAGCCGACCTTCTTCCAGCGTTATGCTGATTCCCAGGTGGGTCATCACCAGCCCATGCTGCGCCCACGCGAATCGACCCAGCTCGACTACGAAGCCGAGATCGCCGTCATCATCGGCAAGCCGGGCCGTCGCATTGCGCCGGCTGACGTCGCCGCACACATCGCCGGGTATGCCTGCTACAACGATGGCAGCGTGCGCGACTGGCAGCGTCACACGACGCAGTTTGCCCCGGGCAAGAACTTCTACCGCACCGGCGGCTTCGGTCCCTGGATGGTCACCTCCGACGAAATCCCCTACGGCACGGTGATGTCGCTGGTGGCGCGTCTCAACGGCCAGGAGATGCAACGGGCCACCACCGACATGATGATTCACGACATCGCCAAGCAGATCGCCTATGTATCCACCGTTGCGCCGCTCGAAGCCGGCGACGTCATCGTCACCGGCACGCCCGGCGGCGTCGGCTCGCGGCGCAATCCTCCCGTCTGGATGAAAGCGGGCGATGTCATCGAGATCGAGGTGGACCGCATCGGCATCCTGCGCAACACCATCGCCGACGACTGATCACCACGCTTGCCCGACGCCCCTGAGCGCGCGCCACCTGCGGGCGCTCAGGAGGCGAAGCGCCCGATCGCCGGTCGGACCAAGGCGTTCGGAGGGCGCGCGCAGTTTCGGGCGAGCCGCCGGCGCGCGGCCCGCGCGATCTGCGGGCGTTATCCCGACCGGGCCGGCAATCCCTAACACGGCTGCGGCGTCTTCGGGGGCAAACCCGAAACGCCGACTTCCCTCAGTTGCCTTCGTACGAAAAATGCGGATGATTCCGGGGTTTTTGATCCTCCGCATCGGGGTCCACTCATGGTTCTTTACGCGGCGACGATCTTCGTCAGCGCCTTCATTCTGTTTCTGGTCCAGCCGATCATGGCCAAGCAGGTCCTGCCCTGGTTTGGCGGCTCCGCGGCGGTCTGGACCACCTGCATGGTGTTCTTCCAGGTGGTGCTGCTCGTGGGCTACGCCTATGCCGACGCCAGCATCCGGTGGCTTCGCCCGCGTGCCCAGGTCGTCCTGCATATCGGCCTCATCGTCCTGAGTCTCGCTGCGCTCCCCATCATTCCGGACCCCAGCTGGAAGCCGCTGGGCGATGAAGACCCCACCTGGCAGATCCTCGGTCTGCTGCTGGCCACCATCGGTTTGCCCTACTTCCTGCTGTCCACCACCGGCCCCCTGGTACAGGCGTGGTTTGCGCGCAGCTACCCCACCGGTACGGTCTACCGACTGTTCGCGCTTTCCAATTTCGCCTCGCTGCTGGCGCTGGTGGGCTACCCGTTCCTGATCGAGCCCTGGATCGCCACGCGTTTGCAAAGTTTCAGCTGGAGCGCAGCCTATGGCCTGTTCGCGGCCTTTTGCATCGCCGCCTCGCTGCGCTCGCTGCGGGAGTCCCCGGCGCCGGCCAGTTCGGGCTCGAGCGCAGCGGGCTTGCGCGCTGATGCACCGGCTGCGTCCGCCGACTCACCCACATGGGCCGACCAGATCACCTGGCTGGTGATGTCGGGCCTGGGCTCCTATCTGCTTCTGGGGATCTCCAACCACATCACCATCAATGTCGCGTCCATCCCCTTCCTTTGGCTGCTGCCGCTCACCCTTTATCTGATCACCTTCATCCTGTGCTTCGAGGGGCGCGGCTGGTATCGCCGGCGGACGTTCCTGCTGCCGCTGGGCATTCTGCTGATCGCCATGGCCTGGGGCCTGCACGCCAACGGCGAGGTCCTCCCCATCCTCATCGAGATCCCGCTCTACTCGCTCGGGCTCTTCGTCTGCTGCATGTTCGCTCACGGCGAACTCGCCGACATGCGCCCCGCACCGCGCCACCTCACGCGTTTTTACCTCATGATCTCGCTGGGCGGCGCGATCGGTGGCCTGCTGGTGGGCGTGGTCGCCCCCAAGGTCTTCAGCGGCTACTGGGAGGTTGGCATCGGCCTGATCGCCACCGCCTTCGTCTTGGTTTGGGTGCTGCGTCAATCGGCTCGCCAGCTTCAGATTGGCGCCCTGATCGTCACGGTACTCTGCACCTGGTACGTCTATCAGTACATCGAGTCGTTGGCGGGCGGGGCGCGCGTCATGTCTCGTAATTTCTATGGCTCACTGCGGGTCAAGGACGTCGGCGACGTCGCCGATCAGCAGGCCACCCGCAACCAGCTCCACGGGGTGATCCTGCACGGCAAGCAGTACCTGTCGACGCAGCGGCGCAACGAACTCACCACCTACTACGGATCCAGTTCGGGAATCGGTCGGGCGATCGCCATCCGACAGCAGCAGGGCCCGGTGCGGGTGGGCGTCATCGGTCTGGGGACTGGTACGCTTGCCAGTTGGGGACGACCGGGCGACGTGTTCCGGTTCTACGAGCTCGACCCGGACGTCATCGCCGTTGCGCGCAAGGAATACAGCTTCCTCAATGAGTCGAAAGCGACGATCGAAACCGTGGTGGGCGATGCCCGACTGCAACTCGAGCGTGAACCGGCACAGCGCTTCGATGTCCTTGCCATCGATGCATTTTCCAGTGACTCCATCCCGGTTCACCTCATCACGCGCGAAGCCCTGGCGGTCTATCGCAAGCATGTGGCAGACGGCGGCATCATCGCTTTTCACGTCACCAACCGTTTCCTGCGCCTCGCTCCCGTGGTGGCTGAACTCGCCCGGGAGGCTGGCCTCGAAGCGGTGCTGGTCGCCGATCGGCCCGGCGACGACGTGCCGCTCAACAACACCGACTGGGTGCTGGTATCCGCCGATCCGAATCTGGGGCGGCATCCGGCCATTGCCCCAGCCCGGGAAAAGATCACCCCGATCCCCGGCATGCGGCCTTGGACGGATGACTATTCCGCGCTCTTTCAAGTGCTGAAGTGATGGTTCGGCGCGACACCTGCCCGCAACGAGCCCCTGGCCAGCCCTGAATTCCGGGCGAAAATTGCGGGTTTCCGCAAGAAATTGCGGAAACCCGCAAAAGCCGGTGCTAGCATTCGCGGATGCCCCCAATCGCCGATCCCACCGCGAATCGCATCGACCCGACTGCTGCCAGCGAGCCGATCTGGGCGTCGATCTCCCTGCTCACGGAGGACCTGTCGCTCAGCCAGTTGCTGAGCCTATCCGGCAAGCCGGTCTGGGACGCCATCCTGGGCACCCGCGCCTGGTCGGGCGCCTCAGCGCGACCCGTACGGTGGTCAATCTCCGATCTTGCTGTGGGCGACCCCTGGCGACTGGGCGGTGAAGTGGCCAGCGCCCTGCAGGTGGGGCTTGACCGATCCCCCCCCTCGGCCGACGTCCGCTTCGAATTCGTCGGCCAGTATTCAAGCGCGCGCGACGCGATCGTCGCCGGCAGCGAGTTCAACCTGTCGCTGCAACCCACGGCGGCGCAGACCCCGGGCGATCTGGCCAGTGTGAGCGTTGTGCTGGGGCAATACATTCCGATCAGCGTGACTGCCGAGCCGACCTTGGCCCTTGTCAGGCCGCCCACGCCCCAGCCCACCCCGTCGAGCCCCGACTGGGGTCTTGCGGAGCCCGCGTTGGGTGCCGCAGATGGCGTCACGACCTCCTACGGTGTCCTGAGCGCCCCCGCTGTGCCCCCCGCCCTGAGCTTGAGCGGTTCGGTCCGCTTCTGGGCCGACGGCAGCCGCCCCCTCGGCGTGACGGTCAGCGTGACCGACACCGCCGCCGGTTCGCCCTCCGCCACAGCGCTCACTGCGACCACCGTCGCCGACGGAACGTGGAGCCTCAGCGGGATCCCGTTTTCGACTGCAAACCTCGCGGCCTCGCGCGTCGGCAGTCCCGCTGACGCCACCTTGGGGGTCACCTCGGCGGATGCGCTTGCCGCACTCAAGCTGGCGATGGGCCGCAACCCCAATGCCGACCCGGACGGCCCGGGCTCGCAGGGGGCCTTCGTCGTCTCGCCCTACCAGCTCATCGCCGCAGACATCAACGAGGACGGTCGGGTCACCCGCGAAGACGCCCAGGCGATCCTCGCCATGGCAGCGGGTACGAGCGCTGCGCCGGCGCCCAAGTGGGTGTTTGTCCCGGCGCAAACCGACCTCTGGGTCGACGGCCCCGCCGGGGTCGATACGGTCTCGCTGCTCAGCCGAGAGCAAGCGAACGGTCCTGGCAGTGCCTCGGTCGACCTCAGCCGCCAGAGCACCTTCAACTGGATCGCGATCCTCAAAGGGGACGTCGATGGCAGTTGGTCACGCGCGGCAGCGACCTCGGCAGTCTTTTTCCCCGCGGCCGACTTCGGGGTGAGCTCAGGCAGCCTGAAAGCTACGATCGTTCCAACGGCTCCCGCTTCCACGAATCCCGTCACCACCTTGAGCGGCAGCGCCGGGTTCGCTGGGGTGGATTGGCACGACTACTCGCTGGAGGCCGGCCCCCTTTCAGCAATAGGCGACGCGCTCGGCACGGCGCTCATCGCCCGCAGTACCGATGGCGGCGATCCACTGCGCTGGACCTACTCGGCCTCCACCGACGTGCTCGCCGCCCTGCCCGCCGGCGCCAGTCGCACTGATCGTTTTGCGGTGACGCTGAACACCCGCACGGGTCAGGTCATCAACCGCGAGCTCGAAATCAGCTTGCAAGGCGTCAACGATGCCCCGGTCATCACCAACGGGCCCACCGCACGGGCCGGACTGGTGATCGAAGCAGGGTTCCTCGACGACGGCACCGTCGTGCCCGGCACGGCCAGCGCCACGGGAACCCTCACCGCCAGCGATGTCGATGCGGGCGCCGCACGCACCTGGAGCCTCATCGGTTCGCCGGGCGCCACAGCCGGCACGGTTACCACGGCCAGCAACGTTTACGGAAGCATGTCGATCAACGCCAGCACGGGCATGTGGACCTACTCGCTCGACAACAGCAAGGGTGCGACCCAGGCGCTGAAGGAAGCGGAGACCGTGACGCAGGCCTACGTGCTCCGCGTCACGGACGAGTTCGGCGCCTACGCGGACCAGACCGTCACGGTCACCATACAGGGCACCAACGACGTCACCTCGCGAGCGGGCACCGTCGTTGAGGCCGGCAATGATGATGATGGCCCGATTGCATTGGGCACCGACACCGCGGCTGGTCTGTTGAGCCTTCCCGGTTCGAGCGCGAGCGGCATCACCTGGGCGCTGCAGAGCTCGCCCCCGACGCAGTTCGGAACCATGACGCTCGACCAAAGTACCGGCGAGTGGCGCTACACGCTCGACAACGCCCTGAGCGCAACGCAGTCCCTGAACGAGGGGCAAACGGAAAAACAAGTCTTCACCGCTCGCTCGACCGACAGCCAGGGCGCGTATGCCGACCAGACGATCACCCTCACCATCCGGGGGGGCAATGACTCGCCCGTGATCACCACCCCGGCCACTGCACTCGCCGCGAGCGTGATCGAAGCAGGGCAGCAGGATGACGGCACCGTCCTCGCAGGAACGCCCACCGCCTCGGGCACGCTCGGCGCCACGGATCCTGACTCGCAGGCGCGGCTGACCTGGAGTCTGCGCGACCCAGGCGGCACGACTTACGGCACCGCCAGTATCAATGCTGCGACCGGTGCCTGGTCCTTCGCCGTCGACAACCAGAAAGCCGAGACGCAGGGTCTCAAGGAGGGGCAATCGGCCACCCAGACATTGATGGCTCGCGTCACCGACGAATTCGGGGCCTGGGCCGAGCAGGCCATCACGATCACCATCGAGGGTAACAACGATTTTCCGCTCCTCAGCGCAGACAGTCAGCACGTGGGCACCGTCATCGAGGCGGGGAACGCCGTGCAGGGCAGCATCGTAGCCGGCACGCCCAGCGTGTCGGGACTGCTCAAGGCAAGCGACCCGGACCTTGAGGATCAACTCACATGGTCGTTCGTTCGCAAGACCGACCCTTACGGTAAGTTCAGCCTCATCGCCAAAGGCGTCTGGACCTACGAGCTCTACAACAATGAGCCGACAGTCAACTCGCTGAGACAGGGCGACACGCTCACGCAAGTCTATTTAGTCAGCGTTACGGACGGGTCTAATGCCTCGCGTGAGCAGACCCTCACGCTCACGATTCAGGGCACCAACGACAAACCCGTCATCGGCAATGACGCCACGGCCCTTGCCAAGACCGTAACCGAGGCTGGCCAGACCGACGGCGGCGCCACCACGGCGGGCATTGCAACAGCCAGCGGCGCACTCAGCGCAACCGACCCTGACACGGGCGCGACGCTGAACTGGAGCATCGCAGGATCGCCTGGCGCCACATCAGGTAGCGTGCAGGCGGCGAGCACCACCTACGGCACGATGTCCATCAGTGCCGCGAGTGGCGTCTGGACGTATGCACTGAACAACACGCTCGCCGCCACCGAGGGCCTGCAGGAAGGCCAGCAGCTCACGCAGAGCTATGTGGCGCGCGTCACCGACAATGCCGGCGCCTATGTCGACCAGATCATCGTCATCACCCTCAACGGGGCCAACGACAGGCCGGTGATCACCCATACCGGTGCTGCGCTCTCGGGTTCAGTGACAGAGTCCAGCCACGAGGACAACGGCGCGTCCATTCCCGGTGTCGCCACGGCTTCGGGCACCCTGAGTGCAAGCGACAAGGATCTTGGCAACAGCCTCAACTGGACGCTGTTGGGGACACCCAGCACCACCTACGGCACCTTGGCCCTCAGCGCCTCAAGCGGCGTCTGGACCTACACACTCGATAACAGCAAGGTGGCGACGCAGGCCCTCGCCCAGGGGCAGACCGCGACCCAAACCTACCTGGCCCGGGTCAGCGACAACTTCGGCGCCTACGTCGACCAGACGCTCACGATCACCGTTCAAGGCAGCAACGACAAGCTGAGCGGCGCCGTCAAAGTTGCGGGCAATCTGCCCAACGGCGCCATCGACGCTGGCTACGACAAGGCGGTGGGCTCACCGACCGCACCCAGTCTGAGCGGCACCAAAACCTGGAGTGTAGTCGGCTCGCCCGGCACCACGGCAGGGTCAACGGTCGCGGCAAGCACCGCCTACGGCAACCTCGCGATCAATGCGAGCACCGGCGTCTGGACCTACACCCTCAACAACGCGGCCAACGCCAACAAGGCCCTCGATGATGGCGATCTGGTCACCCAAAGCTATGTCATCCGGGCCAGCAACGGCAGCAGTTCGGTCGATCAGACCGTGGTGGTGAAGATCCACGGCAACAATGACGCACCCATCATCTCGGACCCCGGTACGCCCACGACCCTGGCTGAAGACGGCTTCCAGACCAGCTTGACCAAACAGGCCTCGACCCAGGTCACGGCGACCGATGTCGATGACAGTCTCAGCCTGCTGCTTCAGAACTGGGTGGCGGACGCCACGCAGAGCAGTTGGACCCGGCCGGGCAACTTCGGCACGGCCACGCTCACGGTGGAAACCAGCCCCACGGGTGCCAAACGGCTGACCCTCAACTACCTGCTCGACGATGCGCTGGCCGAGACCGATGCACTGGCTCAGGACGCTAGCGACTTCGATCGTTTCTTTGTGGCGGTCACCGATGGCGAGGCCGTCACCTCGCGAGAGATCCGTTTCACGCTCGTAGGCAGCGACGACGCCGTGATCTGGAACAGCCGCACGCCGGACCCTGTCCTCATCCACCGCCTGACCGACCAGGGCGCCGTGGTCCGGATCGATATGTCAGCCACCGATGCCGACAGTGAGATCAGCTATGAGGCCAGCCTGACGCAAGGCAGCTTCACGACCACCTTCACCATGAGTGCATCGGGTGGCAGCCTGATCGGACTCGCCGCACTCGGTGCGCTGGCCCCCCTGGCCGGCGACTACACGCTCAGCGTGACGGCACTCACCGACGCCGGCGACCGCAGCCCACGAAGCTTTTCGGGCGTTTCGGTCGCGGCGGCGATCGCGGCGACGGACGGCAGCACCGTGCTCATCGGCACCGAGGCGAGCGAACGCCTGACCCGTTCGCAACTCATGCTCGACCCGACCGAACAACAGCAACCGAGCTTCCTCGGTAAGGGCGGAAACGACAGCTTCGAAGGGCTGACGGGTGGTTACACCTTTGCGGGTGGCGAGGGTCAGGACAGCGCCATTTTCAATGTCGCCAACAGCATTTTCACGGATAGCGGAGGGCTGTCGTATTTCAGCATCTCGATGTTTGATGAGGCGAGGATCGCTCAACTCGCCGGCTACCGCTTGATCGACTCCAGCTTCGCCAGCGAGATCATCAGCGGCAAGTACCAGACCCACCAGAGTGCGGCGCTGGCCGTCGAGACCGCTGACGGCAACGCCTACCTCGATGCCGAGAACCTCGTATTCGCACGCTACGCCGCTGGACGACCCACGAGTGTCGAACGCGCGTTCACGCTCGGCGAAGACAGCAGCGGCGTCTTGCGTCTGACCCTCTCGGACAAGGCCGACCGCGTGCTGCTGGGCGCGCGCGCCGACAATATCGACGGCGGGGCGGGCAATGACGTGTTGTGCGGCAGCGGCAATGGCGGCGGTGCACTGGTCAACGGCCAGGCACTGGCCCATGACATCCTTCGCGGTGGCCAGGGCGATGACCTCCTCGCGGGTGGCTCGAAGTCGGCAAGCGGCGATTTCAGCGAACTGTATGGCGACGCCGGTGACGACGTACTGATGGCGGTGTCGGGCACGGTACAGGCCACCGGCGGCACCGGGCGTGACGTGTTTGCGCTGTTCGACGAACAACGCGGCGTAACGCTGATCATCCGCGATTTCAATGCCGCAACCGATCTCATCGACCTGTCGGGCTTGAGCACGCTCAAGGCGGCGGTTCTGAGCGACACCGCCAGCAGCCAGGACCGCGCTCAGGCCCTGCTCGATCTGGTCAGCAAGGCGGTTCAGGGTCCAAGTGGCCTCGAGCTCAACCTCGACAACTGGCTCACGCAATCGGCGCGAGAACAGGGTCAGCAGGCGCGTATTGTCCTGGAGAGCGTCATCAATGGCCCCTTCAACGCGCAGAATATCGTATTCGCCGAGCAGGTCTGGTCACCCGCCGCGTGGCACTCGGACATCAATCCGCTGATCAACTGAGCGCTCCTGCGGCCAACCGTCAGCAGAGGGCGCCGCCGGGTGGGGCGGGCCTGGCGCGAATCGCGACAGCGTCTGAGCACAGCACCCCCACCAACCAGCAAAGAGCGCCGCCGGGTGGGGCGGGCCTGGCGCGAATCGCACAGCGTCTGAGCACAGCACCCCCACCAACCAGCAAAGAGCGCCGCCGGGTGGGGCGGGCCTGGAGCGAATCGCGTCAGCGTCTGAGCACAGCACGCCCACCAACCAGCAGAAGGCACCGCCGGGTGGGGCGGGCCTGGAGCGAATCGCGCAGCGTCTGAGCACAGCACCCCCACCAACCAGCAAAGAGCGCCGCCGGGTGGGGCGGGCCTGGAGCGAATCGCGCAGCGTCTGAGCACAGCACCCCCACCAACCAGCAAAGAGCGCCGCCGGGTGGGGCGGGCCTGG
>CAIVPX010000026.1 GCA_903907905.1 uncultured bacterium
CAGGAGCGTGCGATGAAGCGGCTCAGTATCGTCGTGCCGATCTCGCTGCTACTCATCTTCGTGCTGCTCTTCGATGCATTCAAATCATTCAAGGCGGCGCTACTCATTCTCATGAACGTGCCCCTGGCGCTCATCGGTGGCTTTGTCGCCCTGTATGTGCTGGAGATCCCGCTCTCGGTGTCGGCCGCCATCGGTTTCATCGCACTCTCCGGTCAGGCGGTGCTCAATGGCGTGGTCATGCTGACCGTGTTCCAGCAGTTGCGCGCCAGCGGCCTCGACCTCATCGAATCAGTCGTACGCGGCTCGACACAACGACTCCGAACCGTCCTGATGACCGCACTGCTGGCCGCGCTCGGTCTGCTTCCGATGGCGCTCAGCACGGCCATCGGCGCGGAAACCCAGCGCCCGCTCGCGGTCGTCGTGATCGGGGGGCTGGTATCCGCCACGCTGCTCACGCTGCTGGTGCTGCCAGTTCTGTATGCCATGTGGTTCGGTCGCGACCCGCACCCCGCCAGCACCCCGGCCCACTGATCAAAACTCCGCGTGCACCCGCAGGGCCAGCACATTGACCGGTCCGCGGCTGGCGTTGTACGCCGGATGCTGAATCCGCTGGGCGTCGCCCGTCAGCCACACGCCGCGCACGAGACGCAGGCTGTAGAAGGTCTCGATGATCGCCTCGGGGCGATAGTTCAGCGCGCCGTCGCCAATGAAGAAGGAGATGCCTCCCGCCTCCAGATAGCGGCGTCTGTCCGGCGAGAGCGAGTTGCGAGCAAATGCCAGCCCCAATGAATCCCCCGGACGCCCCCAGCGCTCGCCCTGAAGCAGTACACCCGTCGACAATGAAGCGTCCGCTTCAGTGAAGGCATAGGTCTCTGTTTTTCCGTCAGACCTCATCCAACGAAAAAACACACCAACGTCGTCAGACAGCGCCTGCTCGAGGTTCACCCCCAGCCCCGACTTGGTCTGCTCGCCATGTCGAACGCTGAAAATCGTCTGGGCGGAAGCGCTGGGGTGCGTTGCCAACCGGGCTGTCGCATCCGTAAACCGGGCCAGCACCGCCCGATTTCGATAGGCGAGCACACGCAGCTTGCCCGCACGGCCCATCACGGTATGGGCGCGCTCGAGTTCGACCTGGTCGCCATAGTGCTTGCCCAGTGCCAGATCGACCTCCATGCCGTTGGGCTCCTTCGGGCCTGTCATGCGGGCGACGCGAACGGCCCAGTCGCCGCGATACACCTCGAGCGCTGCGCCCCAGCCAAAGCCCCGGGCATCCGCCGCATAGTCCCAGGCGGCATGGGTCCAGTGGGACCAGTTCATGAACTGACTGCGCGGATCTTTGGCATAACGGTTGTCATCGAAGACATCGAGCGTTGAAAAATTGCCCGCCGTCAGCACGATCCGGTCGCGGTCAACACTTCCCGCCAGTTGATTGAAGCCTCCCTCGCGGTGCTCGCGGCCACCGCCCTGACCCCAGGTGTGACGCAGGAACAGCCGCTGCACATAAGGTTTGGGCTCGGTGCCTGCGGCCCGGGTGATTTCACCGTTGGTGAAGCCGCCCAGGCCCACCAGTTGCCCCGAGAAGGGAACACCCGCCGCCAACTCGGGATTGAAGTAAAGCTCGGTCGCCTCGCCCACGCGCATCCCGAGGTGTGCGGTTGCCGAAAACGTATGCATGCGGCCGCGCGACGACAGCAGGCTGTTCTGACCCGAGTAGGGCGCGGGGAAGGCGGCGTGTCGCTGCGCGTTGTAGGTGATCTGGTAGCGGGCGCTCGTCTGCTCGACCGCATCGCTCCCCTGTGCCCGAGCGCAGGCACCCGCCATGACGGCGAGCAATCCCGCCGCGAGGCGGGCCAGGCGCAGCGATGCGCAGCAGCGGGAGGACGGGGTCGTCATTCTGAGGTGCAGGAGGCAGCGGTTGTCCGGAAGGTCAGTTGAACCAGCCTTCCGGCTGGCGGCCATACCGGCCACGCGACTTCGGCGGGCGAAGCTTATAGTGTGAGTCCCCGACATGACAATCGCGAGACACGCATCCGGCCCGCGCGGCCGCCCGAAGCACCCGGACTGCTGGGCCCCCGGGCATGATGGCCGCGCAGTCGGGTGGATTCTTCGACACTTTCGGAAAGGAGACCCACGATGCGCTTTCGAATCGGTCTGAGCCGTGACCTGCTCAAGCCGGATGGCCAACCGTCCTTCGGCACCGAGCCGCTGTCGCTACTCGATCAGGAGCCCGCCATCGATTGGGAATACCTCCCCGAGCAGGTGACCGAAATCAGCCCCGAGATCGCCTCGCGCTACGACGGCCTGTACATCAGCACGCCCCGGGTCACACGCGCGAGCGTCAGCCGGCCCGACTGCCGGGTCAGGATCATCGCTCGACATGGCGTGGGCTATGACTCGGTCGACCTCGGGGCGCTTGCCGAGCGCGGCATCGTACTCACCAACACGCCAATCGCCATTCGGCGACCGGTGGCGGTGGCCGCGCTCACGCTGATCTTCGCGCTGGCGGGCAGATTGTTCACCAAGGACCGGCTGACGCGAAGTGGGCGATGGCACGAACGCACGGCGCATATGGGGCTCGGGCTCACCGGCCGAACGCTGGGAATCATCGGCGCCGGCGGCATCGGCCAGGAATTGCTGCGACTGGCGGCGCCTTTCGGCTGGCGCCTGCGCGTGGCCGACCCGTACGCGAGCGAGCAACGCGTCGATGAACTGGGCGCGAAGATTCAGGTGCTGGACGATCTGCTGCGCGAAAGCGACTTCGTCGTGGCGGCCTGCATCCTGAACGAGGAAACCCGACACCTGATCGATGCCCGGCGATTCGCCCTGATGAAGCGCGAGGCCTTCTTCATCAATGTGGCGCGCGGGCCGGTGGCCGATGAAACCGCACTCATCGAAGCCCTGCGCTCGGGTACCATCGCGGGCGCCGGACTTGACGTGTTCGAGCAAGAACCCGTCGACCTCGGGAACCCCCTGCTCGGCATGGCCCAGGTGATCCTCACCCCGCACTCGCTCAGCTGGACCGACGAGTGCTTCGATGCGATCGCCCGGGAGGGACTGAGCTGTCTGGTGGATTTTTCCCGGGGCCGAACCCCCGCCTCTGTTGTCAGGACCACTTGATAAACCATGGCTGAGCGATCATTTGCGCGGGAAGTCGAGCAGTTGCGCGTGCCCGCCGGGACCACCTTTCGGGGCGAGGGCATTCTCGCCGTCACCAAGGCGCTGCTCGAGTGCGGCGTGGGCTACGTCGCGGGCTACCAGGGCGCCCCCATCTCGCACCTGATGGATGTGTTGGCCGACGCGCGCCCCATCCTCGACGAACTTGGCGTGCACTTCGAATCCAGCGCCAGCGAAGCATGTGCCGCCGCCACGCTGGCCCCCTCGATGACCTATCCGATCCGCGGCGCGGTCACCTGGAAATCGACGGTGGGGACCAATGTCGCTTCTGATGCGCTGGCCAATCTCGCATCGGGTGGCGTCGTCGGCGGGTCGCTGATCATCGTCGGCGAAGACTACGGCGAGGGCTCGTCGATCATGCAGGAACGCACCCACGCGTTCGCCATGAAGTCGCAGATCTGGCTGCTCGACCCGCGCCCGAATCTTCCCTCGATCGTCGATGCCGTTCACCATGGCTTTGCGCTCTCCGAGGCGAGCCAGTCACCCGTCATGCTCGAACTGCGCATTCGGGCCTGTCATGTTCATGGCAGCTTCGTCACCCGCGAAAACCGGCCGCCCACCTTCAGTCTGAGGCAGGCGCTCGATGCCCCGAAGCGAGATACCAGCCGCATCGTGCTGCCACCGGCGTCCTTCATGCATGAGCACGAGAAAGTGCTGGAGCGTTGGCCCGCTGCCGTTCGCTACATCGAAACGCACCAGCTCAACGAATTTTTCGACGGCGACATCGACGAACTGGGCATCGTGATGCTTGGCGGCCTCTACAACAACACCTTGCGTGCGCTGATGCACGAGAACCTCGCCGACCTCTACGGCCGTTCGCGCATCCCGCTCTACGTGATGAATGTCGCCTACCCGATCATCGAGTCGGAAGTGCTGAAATTTTGCGAGGGCAAGAAGGCCGTTCTGGTGATTGAGGAAGGCCAGCCCGACTACCACGAGCAGGCGCTCAACGCCGTTCTGCGCCGCGCCGCCCTCCCCACCCTGCTCCACGGTAAGGATCTGCTCAGCATGGCGGGCGAATACACGGTCGCCGAACTGCGGCGCGGCGTACGCGAGTTTGCGGCCCGCTATCGCCCGGCCTCGGTGGCCGTCGCCGCGCCGATCTCGATTCGCCGCGAGCGCCCCGCCAGCGCCGCCGCGGCAGCCGGTGCCGCCATGCGGGCCGCAGCCCCCGAACTGGCGCAGGTGGTGCCGGCCCGCCCCCCCGGTTTCTGCACGGGCTGCCCCGAGCGCCCGATCTTTTCCTCGCTGACCCTGGTTCAGCAGGACCTGGGCGAGCACCACATCGCCGGCGACATCGGCTGCCACCTGTTTGCCGCCATGCCGCCCTTTCACCTGGGTGCGTCCACCATGGGTTACGGGCTGGGTGCCTCGAGCGCTGCGGCCTTCGGCATCCCCGCCTCGAAGCGCGCCATCGCGATCATGGGCGACGGGGGCTTCTGGCATAACGGTCTCACCAGCGGCATCGCCAATGCCGTGTTCAACAAGTCCGACGGTGTCACGATCATCGTCGACAACAATTACTCGGCAGCAACGGGCGGCCAGGATATCCCCTCGTCTCGCGCCAACAACCCCCAGCGCAGCACCCACCACCCCATCGAGGCGGCGGTGCGCGGAGTCGGCGTGCAGTGGGTGCGAACCATTACCGACACCTACGACGTCAAGGCCATGCGCCAGGCGCTGCGCGAGGCGCTCACCACAGAGTTCCAAGGACCCAAGGTCATCATCGCTCAGAGCGAATGCATGCTGAACCGCCAACGGCGTGAGCGCCCGCAAAAGGCAGCCGCCACGGCCCGGGGCGAACGGGTCATCAAGGAAAAGTTCGGTGTGGATGCCGCAGTGTGCAGCGGTGATCACGCCTGCATGCGCGTCTCGGGCTGCCCCTCACTCACCCTGCGACCCAGCGGCGATCCGCTCAAACCCGATCCTGTCGCCCAGGTCGACGACAGTTGCGTCGCCTGCGGCCATTGCGGCGAAGTTGCCGACGCAGCCGTGCTGTGTCCGTCCTTCTACCGGATCGAATGGGTTCGAAACCCCCGGCCCTGGGAAGTCCGGCTCGACCGGCTTCGAGGCGCCCTCACCGGATGGCTGCAGCGACGCCGCGCTCGCTCGCTCGCCGATCGATCGCTCTACGCGCCCCAACGCCCATGAGCAGCGCCCAATCGCTGGCCAGCGGCCTTGCACGCGGCGCTGATGCGGCGCGGCCAATCACAATTGCCGTTCTCGCCATGGGGGGCCAGGGCGGCGGCGTACTGGTCGACTGGATTGTGGACCTGGCCGAACGCAATGGCTATCTGGCGCAGAGCACCTCGGTGCCAGGCGTCGCGCAGCGCACCGGCGCCACGATCTACTACGTCGAGCTGCTGGCTCGCGCCCATGCCGAGGCTCGCGGTCTGCAACCGGTGTTCGCCTTGATGCCGGTGCCTGGCGAGGTCGACATCGTCATCGCCGCCGAGCTGATGGAGGCGGGGCGCGCAATGCAGCGCGGACTGGTCAACCCCGCGCGCACCACGCTCATCGCCTCCTCGCACCGCGAGTTCGCCACGCTCGAGAAGGTGGCGCCGGGCAACGGCGTGGCCGATGGCGCGGCCGTCCTCGAGGCGGCCAGCCGACACGCCAGGCGCTTTCTGCACGAGGACATGCAGCGACTGGCCCGGTCCCATGGCAGCGTGATTTCCGCCGCCCTCTTTGGCGCGCTGGCCGGCGCGGGCGAATTGCCCTTTTCTGATGCCGCCTACGAGGACACCATTCGGCGAGCCGGGGTCTCGGTCGAGGCGAGTCTTCGGGCCTGGCGAGCCGCCTTTGAGGCCATGCGTTCGCCGATCCGAAGCGAACCCGTGTTCGACCCCATGCAGACCGAGCCGCTACCGCTACCCGCCCGGGCGGCCTCGGAGGCCGTCGAGGCGCTGCGCGCCCGCGTCGTTGGCGAGTTTCCTGCTGCGGCACATCCCATGCTCGGCGCTGGGTTGCAGCGCCTGCTCGAATATCAGGACTGCGACTATGCCGGTGAGTACCTCGACCGAGTGAGCCGGATTCATCGGCTGAGTCAGGATGCGGGACGTGCTCAGGCGCCACTCGCCACCCTCGAGGCCGCGCGCTGGATCGCCGTGGCCATGAGCTACGACGACATCATTCGCGTGGCCGACCTCAAGTCCCGCCCAGAACGCTTCGAGCGTATCCGCGCAGAAGTGGGCGCCGAGGCAAATGCGGTCGTCGGAACCCTCGAGTATTTTCACCCCAGAGTCGATGAGGTGTGCTCGTTGCTGCCCCGCTCGCTGGGTCTGAGACTTGAAGCCTCAGCGGCGCTGCGCGCGCGGCTGGAGCGCTGGCTGGCGCAGGGCCGGCGGGTGCGCTCGCACACCTTGACCGGACAGGTGATGCTGCATGCGCTCGCTGGCCTGCGACGCTGGCGACGCGGCAGCTTGCGACACCACCGCGAACAGGCGCACCTCGAACGCTGGCTCGGCCTCGTGACCGAGGCCCTCCAGGTCGACTACGACCTGGGCGTTGAGGTGCTGCGCTGCCGGCGTCTGATCAAGGGCTACAGCGACACGCACACGCGAGGACTCGGCAAGTTCGACCGCCTGATGGCCGCCGCGCGGCAACTGCTCGGACAGCCCGACGCAGCCCGTCGCCTGGCCGCGTTGCGTGAAGCGGCGCTGGCCGACGCTCAAGGTCGGGCGCTGGAGCAGCAGTGGCAGTCGATGGGGCTGACCCGCGAGTGAGCCTCGGGCGCGATGCCGCGCGCATGGCCCCAAGCGCCGAGACCACCCACCCGAGCCCACTGAACGGGCCCCGATACGGTTCGCCCGATCGGCGCGCTGAGAGCAGCCTGGTTCAACTGCCCGGACGGCGCGCCAGAAACAGCCCGGCTCACCCGCCCCGACGGCGGTAAGCGTCCACGCGAGCCGCCAGCGCCGGCTGCTCGCGGGCGTAGGCATCGAGCGCGTCGGTCAGCTCGTAGAGCTGCTGACAGCGGTCGCGGTCGAAGCTTCGCAGGCAATGGGTTTCCTTGAACTCCTGCATGCGGTCCTGCGCTGCGGCGATGAGATCGCCTTGCCCCGCCAGCGCGCTGTCGACCGAGGCCAGCGCCTGATCGCTGCGCGCGCCCTCGCCGGCCCGCTCGGCAATCAGCGAATGAATCACCTGCTGCTCCTGCTTGATCCGAATGAGATAGCGCGACAGGATGCCCAGCCGGATCACGGCTCGCTGCTTGTCGTCCCTCACCGATCCCGCCAGCTCATGCACCTCGTGCAGCA
>CAIVPX010000027.1 GCA_903907905.1 uncultured bacterium
ACGCAGGCAAGGAGCGGCTTGCCGACCCCGGTGATGGCCAGCAGGGTGTCACGCAGCAGGCGACGGCGCAGCGCGCGCAGGGCCGGGGCAGGCATGTCGGCGAGTTCTCGCAAATCAGCGCCGGCACTGAAGACCCGGCCGCCGGCGGCATTGATCACGATCGCCCGCACGGTGGGGTTGGCGTCGGCCTGCAGGAGCGCACCGACCAGGTCGTGTTGCAGCGCCTGACTGAGCGCGTTGGCGGCGCGGGGTCGGTTGAGGGTGAGCCATTGAACGCCGTCACGCATCGTGCGCAGCAGCGGTGGCTCCAGGGCGGTGTTCATCATCGGGCCTTCCGGCGCATGCAGCGCCTGTCAACGACCGGGACGGCTAGGGATTGAGCACAGCCAGCGCGTCGAGTACCCGGACCCCTCGCCCCTGCGGCAGGACTCGAAGCGGATTGATGTCGAGCTCGGCCAGACGCTCGCCGGCATCGAGCGCCAGCCAGGACAGGCGAACGATGGCATCGACGGCGGCTTCGATATCGAGCCTGGGACGGCCGCGCACGCCCTCGAGCAGCGGAAAACTGCGCAGCGAGCACAGCAACTGCTCGGCGCGCTCGGGTGAAATGGGCGGCACACCCAGCGCCACATCGCGCAGTATTTCGACGTGGATGCCACCCAGCCCGACCGTGACGATGGGCCCGAAGACCGGGTCTCGGACGATGCCGAGCAGCAACTCTTCGCCTTCGGTGACCATCTCCTGAACGCTGATGCCTTCGATGACGGCGTCGGGCCGATAGGCGCGCGCTGACTCCATCACATCGTGCCAGGCCTCGCGAACCGACGCCTCGCCGCGGATATGCAGACGCAGCGCCTTGGCTTCCGTTTTGTGCGGAATATCGGCCGAGACGACCTTCAGGGCCAGCGAGCCACCGATGGCAGCGGCCGCAGCCACCGCCTCGTCGGCGCTGAGTGCCAGATGCTCCTGGGGCAGGGCCAGCCCGTACACCGCGACCAGCGCCTTGGCCTGCCGCTCGTTCAGCGACCCGATCGCGCCATCGAGCAGCGCGCGCAGGGCCGCAGGATTGAGGCCGGCTGGCCGGGGGGCGATCGGCCGGGCCCGGCGCTCGAGCGCTTGCTGGTAGCGCATGGCGGCATCCAGCGCCTTCATGGCGGGCTGCACGTCACGAAATACGGCGTGGCCCGCGGCAACGAGGGCAGGGGGAGTCAGGGACGGGTCGTCCGCGCAGCGCCCGGTCCACAGGATGGCGAGGGGCTTGCTGGCGGTGTGGTCGAAGGCCATGAGCGAACGAATGTCGGCCGCCGGCGCGATGGTGATCACGGGCATCACCACGTCAATGTTTGGATCGTCGTGCAGGGTCTTGCAGACCGATGTGAACACATCGTCCCGGCCGATGGCCGCCGCGGGGAGGTCGGTAGGGTTGGCCGCCGCCACGAAGCCCGGCAGCAGGTCGGCCAGCGCGGTCTGGGTGCCGGGCGTGAAGGGCGGGAACTCGATGCCGCGCAGCCCGCCCAGATCGGCGATCATGACCAGATTGCCCCCGGACAGCGAGGTGGCCGTGAGCCGGCGTCCGCGCGGACGCCGCGGCGTGCGCAGCAGCATGGCCGCTTCGTACAACTCGCTGCAGTCATCGACCCGGATGATGCCCAGCTCGTCGAGCACGGCACTGGTGACATCATCGGCGCCGGTGACCGCGCCCGTGTGCGAGGCCGCCATGCGACTGCCCGCCTCGGAGCGACCGACTTTCACCATCAGGACGGGTTTGCCGAGTTGCGCGGCCCGATCGGCGAGCGCGCGCAGCCGGGGACCGCTTGCGATGCGCTCGGCGAGGGCGAGTACCACCCGCGTGTGCGGGTCTTCGACCATGAAGGCCATGTAGTCGAGCAGATCGAGGTCACCGTCGTTGCCGCAGCTGATCTGGTAGCTGATCCCCAGCCCCATTTCCTGGGCGCGCCACATCACATTGACCTGACCCGCACCGCCCGAGTTGCTGACGACACCGATATCGCCCGCTTCGCGTCGCGGCCCGCGGATTGCGCCGGTGGACGACATCGCCACGCGGTCGACGAAGTTGATGAGCCCGTTGCAGTTGGGGCCGACGAAGCGCAGGCCGGTGCGGTCGGCGATCTCGCGGCAGCGTTGCTGCAAGGCGCGCCCCGGCTCGGTGGCGGTCTCGGCGAATCCCGCCGAGAACACCGTGGCAAAGGGCACGCCCATACCGGCGCAGGTTTCGAGCGCATCGGGCACCGCCTCGGCCGGCAGCACGATGCCGACGTGATCGGGCACCTCGGGGACCGCGTCGATCGAGGGGTAGCAGCGCACGCCGAAGATGTCGTCGCGCTTGGGGTTGACCGGATAGAGCTCGCCGGTAAACCCGAAGTCGATCAGCTCGCGAACGCAGCGCCCGCCGAACTTGCGCAGGTCATTGGAGGCGCCGATGTAGGCGACTCGCCGGGGCGCGAACAGCCGCCTGAGATCGGGAAAATGAACCACGGCGCCCGCTCCCCTGTACCGGCCAGTCGCGTCAGCCCAGCGCCGCCAGGACCTCGTCGGTGGTACGTGTGAGGCCGATGCGCGGGAAAGTGAACTTCAGCGTGTTGGCATGTGCCTCGGCCGAGGGGCTGGCCATGGCGTCGGCGACGAAGACCTGCTCGTAGGCGCGCTCGAAGGCGTCACGGGCGGTGGACTCGACCCCCACATTGGTCGAGATGCCGCAGAGCACGATGGTGCGGACACCACGGCGGCGCAGTTGCAGGTCGAGCTCGGTGCCGTAGAAAGCGCCCCACTGACGCTTGGTGATGATGAGGTCGGAGGGCTGGCGATTGAGGCCGGGCACGAAATCGGCCCAGTTGGCCGGGCGTGTTCCAGCGGGGGCCACGGCATCGGCAGCGGGCTTGAGCACATCGCCGCCGTCGGCCAGGTTGGCCACGTTGACCAGCACGACCGGTGCTTTGGCCGCGCGGAAGGCGGCCGCCAGACGCGCGGCACGCGACACCACGTCGGCACTGGTGTTGGGGGCGGTGTTCATGGCGACGATGCCTTCCTGCAGGTCGATGATCACGAGGGCGGAGGTGGCGGGGTCTATTTTGAGCGTGCTCATGAGGAGAGGTCCTTTTGGGGAGGTCGATGAAAGACGGCAGGCGGTGTCAGTGGGAATCGGTCGCGGCGTCGCCGGAGAGGCGCAGCAACCGGTCCTCGCGCTCGCGCATCTCAGCATAGCCCATCAGGGCGGTGATCTCGTCGATGCCGGCCACCAGATCGGGACGGTCGACCGGCACGCCTGTTTCGATGACCTGCTTCATCTGCTCGAGCGCCAGGCCCATGCCCCGGATGGCCGCGCCGGCGAGCATGCGCGGCAGGCTGATGCGCCGCACGCCCAGGGCCTTCAGACGCGGAATTGGAATGAGCGGGGTCGTGGGCCGCGAGCGAATGCCAAACCCCATGTTGACCGTGACCGGGATCCGGGCCGCGTCGACGATCCGGGCGATGTCGTCCTCGGTTCGGACCGCATCGGGAAAGATCATGTCGGCGCCGGCCTCGGCATAGGCGCGAGCTCGCCGGGCCGCGCCCTCGATGCCTTCCAGCGCCAGCGCGTCGGTACGCGCGATGATGACGAAATCATCGTCGCGTCGGGCCTGGCACGCCGCCTCGATCTTGCGGACCATTTCGGCCAACTCGATCACCTGCTTGCCCGGCATGTGCCCGCAGCGCTTGGGGTTGACCTGATCCTCGATATTGATCCCCGCCACGCCGGCCTCCTCGAAATACCGCACCGTGTGAAAGACGTTGACGGGGTTGCCATAGCCGGTGTCGGCATCGGCTGTGAGGGGGATACTGATCGAGCGGGCCAGGTTGCGGCAGTGGGCGACGTTTTCCGACAGGCCCATCACGCCGATGTCCGGCATGCCCAGCAGCGAATTGGAGACGGCGGCGCCACTGGTGGCCGCGGTCTTGAAGCCGGCGGCTTCGGCCAGACGCGCGCTGTAGCCGTCATACACGCCGGGGGCGACGAGAAATTCGCCGCTGGCGAGCAACTCGCGGTAGCGGGCGCGGGGGTTCGGAGTGGGCATCATGCGCGGTCCTTGTCAGCTCGGGGCCCGGGCCGAAGGGCGGCCGCCCGCAGAGCGCCTGCAGTGTCATCAGGAATGATCCGGGCGTCAATCCGGTGGCCCCGACGATGCGCGATAAGCGGTTCGATTTGTTCAAACGGTTCACGGAGCGCAGAAGCTGGAACGCAGCGCGCGGTGTCCGGGGCGCTTTCGGTTGACGCTGCGCGAGCCGGCTCGATACAGTCCGGGCCATGACATCGACCGCCGATACTTTGACCAAGCCTGCGCCCGCGCGCCCTTGGCAACGTGCGGGCATCGATGGCGCGAACTGGTGCAGTGTGGCCGGTGCGCTGGCCGAGGCGGGTAGGGAGGTTGTGCGCTACCCCTTCTGCGTTCGGGTGCTGCTCGAGAACCTGCTGCGCCACCATCTGTGGTCGATGGGCGCGAGTGTCTCCCGCGCGGAGATCGACCGGCTGATCGACTGGCAGGCCAATGAGGGCGCGGATATTGCGCTGCATGTCACGCGCGTGGTGCTGCCAGACTCGAGCGGGCTGCCCCTGCTGCAGGATCTGGCCGCGCTGCGCGGGGCGCTGGCACGGTCCGGTCAGGATCCTGGGAGTGTCGAGACCCTGTTGCCGGTCGACCTGATCGTCGATCACTCGCTGCAGGTGGACCACTGGGGGCGTCCCGATGCCATCCGGCTCAATCTGCGGCGGGAATTTTCGCGAAACGGCGAGCGCTATCGCTTTCTGAAGTGGGCGCAGCAGGCCTTTGGCGGTGTCCGGATTTTTCCGCCGGGCAGCGGCATCATCCACTCGATCAATCTGGAGCGACTGGCCACGGTGGTGACCCGCACCGAGCGCGACGGTCAGGACTGGGTCTATCCCGAGTTTCTCCTGGGCTGCGACTCGCATACGCCCATGATCAATGCGCTGGGCATTCTGGGCTGGGGCGTGGGCGGACTGGACGCCGAGGCGGCGCTCCTGGGGCATGCCTACACCTTCCCGATCCCTTCGGTGGTCGGCGTGAGGCTGACGGGCATCCTGCCTCGCGGCACGCTCAGCACCGATCTGGCCCTGCTGGTCACGCAGCAGTTGCGCCGGGAGGGGGTCACCGCCTGCGCCGTCGAATTTTTCGGGCCGGCGGTTGCCGCCATGCCGCTGGCCGATCGCGCCACGCTCGCCAACATGGCGCCCGAGTACGGCGCGACCTGCGGCTTTTTTGCCGTGGACGCGCGCACGATCGACTACCTGAGGGGCACCGGCCGCGAGGCGGCACAGGTAGAGACCATCGAGCGCTACTGCCGCGACAATTCGCTGTATCGCGAGGCGGACGCGAGCGAGCCGTGCTACTCGCGGGTGATCGAGATCGATGTGTCACAGGCGTGCCCCAGCATGGCCGGTCCGCGTCGTCCCCAAGACCGCCTGCCCATCGATGAGGTGGCGGCCGACTTCACCCACCGGCTGCCGATGGCGGTCGAGGCAGGCGGCTTTGCCCGTGCCCTCAGACCCGGCGATTCGGTCGGGCTCGCGTCGGACCTGCGCGACGGGTCGGTCGTGCTGGCCGCGATCACTTCCTGTACCAATACGACCAACCCGGGCGTGATGCTCGCGGCGGGCCTAATCGCCCGTCGGGCTGTTGAGCTCGGACTGCGCCCGCCGCCCTGGGTCAAGACCTCGCTGGCGCCGGGCTCCCGAGCGGTCACCGCCTACCTGGATGAGGCCGGTCTCCTGGCGCCTTTGGCTGCCGTCGGGTTTAGCGTAATTGGCTACGGCTGCACCACCTGCGGCGGCAAATCGGGCCCGCTGGCCGACGGCGTGGCCGAGCGCATCGAGGCCGACTCGCTGGTCGCGGTGGCGGTGCTCTCGAGCAATCGCAACTTCGAGGGGCGGGTGCACAAACTGGCTCGGGCCAACTACATCGGTGCCCCCCCTTGGGTGGTGCTGTACGCGCTGGCCGGTCGCATCGATATTGATTTCGAGCGGGAACCGCTTGGCCGCGACCGAGCGGGACATCCCGTCTTTGCGCGTGACCTGATCCCCGATGCCGACGAGATCGCGTCCTACCTGCCGCTTGCGATGCGGCCTGAGCTGTATCGCGACGTCTACGGCCAGGCGGCGGCCGATCCCGAGTGGGTCGCGCTCGAGGCTCCGGCAGGGGCGCTGTATCAATGGGACCCCGACTCGAGCTATCTGGTCGAGCCGCCGTTTTTCATGGGCGCGGGCGACGGGGGCAAGGGCCCCGCGATCCGTCCGGGTGTCGACCACCTGTCCGGTGCGCGCGTACTGGTGCTGCTGGGCGACTCGGTCACGACGGACCATATTTCGCCCGGCGGTGAAATCCCGGCTGAATCGGCGGCGGGGCAATACCTGCGCGAGCGGGGCGTATTGCCTGCCGACTTCAACAGCTACGTCGGGCGACGCGGCAATTATCACGTCATGGCGCGCGCCACCTTCGCCAACTTGCGCCTGCGAAACCTGCTCGCCCCGGGCACCGAAGGGGGCGTGACGCGCCACCTGCCATCGGATGAGTGCATGAGCGTCTTCGACGCGGCCCAGCGCTATCGCGACGAGGGCGTACCGGCCATCGTGCTGGCCGGGCGTGACTACGGCACCGGCAGCAGTCGCGACTGGGCGGCCAAGGGCACCTCGCTACTAGGGGTGGCGGTGGTGATTGCCGAATCCTTCGAGCGGATTCATCGGGCCAACCTCATCGCCATGGGCGTGCTGCCGCTTTGTTTCGAGGCCGGCGAGGGCTGGCGCGCGCTGGGGCTCTCGGGCGAAGAGCAGTTCGAGTTTTCAGGGATCGAGGCAGCGGTGCTGCGCGGTGAACCCGTGAGCGTGCGGGCGGTGCAAGACGGTCGAAGCGTCGCTTTCGAGGCGCGTGCCGCTCTGCTCACGCAGGCCGAGCGCCAGTTGATGCGCGCGGGCGGTATTCCGGCGAGCGTGCTCGAATCGTTCCGGCGGGCGGCATGAGAGCGGGCGGGCGGAGCGCCGCTCGACCGGGTTCACCGCGCGGCCTGGTCGGCTGGCCATCGATGCTTCAGATGACAGATTTGATGGAGAGACTGTGATGCAGACGGATCAAGCGTTCGATGTGCTGGTGGTGGGGTGCGGGGCGGCCGGATTGTCGGCCGGGGTGGCTGCGCTCGAGTGCGGGGTGCGGGTCTGCATTCTCGAGCGCGCCACCATCGAGGAGCGTGGCGGTAATACGCGCCATACCGGCTCTTACATTCGCATGAAGTCCGAGGACCAAGTCACGGATGATTTCGAGGAACACTTTGCCCAGAACGCCGGGGGCTACATTGATCCCTCCCTGGTGGCCGAAGCGGGCGGGGCGCCCGAGCAGTGGTCGGCCCCCTTGCGTGCACTGAGCTTTACCGATCCCAATGTGATCGCGCGCTTGGCCGAGCTTGCGCCGCCCACGCTCAAGTGGCTCACCGGCTTTGGCGTCAGGTTCATTCCGCTGGAGGTGCCGTTTCCCACCTCGGCGCAGCCCCGCATCCAGCCCAGTGGCGGCGGTCGCGCGCTGGTCGAGGCGCTCGCAGCGGCCTTCGAGCAAAAGGGCGGCACCATCCTGTATGAAACGGCCGCGCAGTCGCTGATTACCGAGAGCGGGCGGGTGGTCGGCGTTCAGGCCATCGGTCGCGGCAACCAGCCCGTCACGCTCCGGGCGGGGGCGGTGGTGCTGGCAAGCGGGGGCTTTCAGGGCAACGCGGAGATGATGAACCGCTACATCGGTCCGCGTGCCATCTATCTGAAGATGATGTCGGTCGGGTGCCACTACAACAAGGGCGAGGGCATCCGCATGGCGCTCGACATTGGAGCGGCGTCCTGCGGTGACTTCGGCAGCTGGCACGCCTCGCCCTTCGATCCGCGCTCCAAGCGTGCGGGCGCATCCATCTACATCTACCCCTATGGCATCCTTGTCAACAAGCACGGCCGACGCTTCGTCAACGAGGCCCCGGGTCACACCGACGCCACCTATGAAGGCGTCACGCGTGAAATCTTCGCGCAACCGCAGGGCATTGCCTGGACCATCATCGATGCCAAGGCCAACGAGGTGCCCAATCAATCAGTGGCCATTCGAACCGAGCAGCCGGCCATTGAGTCGCCCACCATCGAAGGTCTGGCCGACAAGCTCGGCATTCCGCCGGAGATCCTGCGGGCCACGGTCGATGAGTACAACCGCGCCTGTCAGCCGGGTGCGTTTGACCCGCGCAAGCTCGATCATCTGGCCACACGCGGCGTCACGCCAGCCAAGTCGCACTGGTCCCGCCCGATCGACACGGGCCCCTTTCGCGCCTACCCGATCGTGTCATCCATCGTCTTTACTTTCGGCGGGCTCAAGACCGATTCGCTGGCCCGGGTCATCAACCTGCAGGGCGATCCGATTCCGGGCCTGTATGCTGCGGGCGAAACCCAGGGCTTGTATTACGGCACCTACACCGGCGCTACCTCGGTGCTGAAGGGGGCGGTGTTTGGCCGGGTGGCGGGGCAGGATGCGGCAGCGCTAACGCGCGTGCAGGCCGGCGCGCACTGAGCGCAGATCGAATTCAACGGAGAACCCTATGAACGTATTCGGTTGGATCAGCCGCAGCGCGCGCGGCGAGCAGCACGGCCCGGTGAGGGCGCATTCAGTGGCCCGTCGGGTGGCTTTTGCCACGGCGCTGTCCTGTCTGGCAGCGGGCGGACTGACGATTGGTGCCAGCGCCTGGGCGCAGGCCTACCCCAACAAGCCGATTCGGCTCGTCGTCGGCTTTACTGCCGGTGGCGCCAGCGACATCATGGGGCGGTCGATTGCGAAGAAGCTCTCCGAGCAGATGGGGCAGTCGGTGGTGGTTGAAAACCGCCCCGGCGCTGCGAGCAACATTGGCAGCGACACGGTGGCCAAGGCGGCACCCGACGGCTACACCATCCTGCTGGGCACGATCTCGCTGTCGGTCAACGCCACCCTTTACCCCAACCTGCCCTACAACGCGCTGACCGACCTGCTGCCCATCAGCCAGATTGCCTCGACGCCCTTCATGCTGGTGGTGCATCCGTCCTCTCCGATCCAGTCGGTGGCCGATCTCATCCGGCAGGCCAAGGCTGCGAGCCAGCCCCTGCAGTACGCCACGGCGGGCTCGGGGTCGGGCGCGCATCTCTTCATGGAGTACTTCAGCAGCATGGCGGGCATTCGCATGGAGGCCATCCCCTACAAGGGCACGGCCCCGGCGATGACCGACGTGGTGGGCGGGCGCGTACCGCTCACCTTTGACAATGTCATCACCACGGGGCCGCTCTCGAAGGCGGGCAAGCTGCGTGGCCTGGCCATCAGTTCGAAGACCCGCGCCTCGGTGGCGCCCGATATTCCCACCTTGGACGAGGCTGGCGTCAAGGGCTTTGACGCCACCGCCTGGTTCGGGCTCTTCGCGCCCGCGGGCACGCCTGCCGAGGTGGTGGCGCGACTCGAATCCGAAACCATTCGCGCGCTGCAGGATCCTGCCGTGAAAGAGACCTTCCTTGCCAACGGCGCCGAGCCCCTGGGTACCTCTGCGCGCGAGTTTGGCGCGTTCTTTCGCAGTGAGGTCGCCAAGTGGGGTGATGTGGTGCGCTCGGCCAAGGTCAAGGTGGAGTGAGGTGACGCTTCGACTGCACGACAGGGTGGCGATCGTCACCGGGGCGGCAGGTGGCCTTGGCCGCGCCATTGCGGCGCGGTTTGCGGCCGAGGGTGCGGATCTGTGCCTGGCCGATCTGCTCGATCTGTCGGAAGTGGTCGCGGCAGTTCAGGCGGCGGGGCGGCGTGCCATCGGCGTTCAGGCCGATGTCTCCGACAGCGCTGCCGTGGCGGCCATGGTCGAGCGAGCCCGCGCCGAGTTCGGGCGGGTCGATGTGCTGGTCAACCTTGCCGGGGTAGGTTCGCACGGGGCCTCGGACGATGTCACCGAAGACGAGTGGCACCGGGTTCTGCGCTGCAATCTCACCAGCGTGTTTCTGTGCTGTCAGGCGGTGCTGCCGGGCATGCGCGAGCAGGGCTATGGCCGCATCATCAATATTGGCTCCCTGCTCGCCAAAAATGGCGGCAACCCCCGTCCCTGGCTCGATGCACAGGAGCAAAAGCGCGCCGGTAATCTGGCCTATGGCGCGTCCAAGGCTGGCGTGCATGCGCTCACGCTCTATCTTGCCAAGGAAAACGCCCATCTGGGTATCACGGTGAACGCGGTGGCGCCCGGGCCCATCGGGTCCAACCCTCGACTGCTCAATGTGTTTCCGGACAGCCTCAAGGCGCAGATCCCCGTGGGACGTCTGGGTCGGGCCGAGGAGGTGGCCGATGCCGTAGCGTTTCTCGCCGGTGATCAGGCGGGCTTCGTCACGGGCGAAGTGCTCGACATCAACGGCGGCAGTTGGTGTGACTGAGCGACCCGCCCACCCAGAGCGTTGAAGGAGAGTTGAGTTGCCGCTGCCGCTTCGTCCCCAGTCTGCCCGACGCGAACCCGTTCACCTTCGCAGCATCAGCATGCGCGGCTATCTGCGCGAAGACGGCCTCTATGACATCGAGGGGCGCGTCTGCGACACCAAAGATCACGATTTCAATCCCCCGTCGGGTGACCGGCAGGTCTCTGCCGGGGACTTCATACACGACCTCTGGGTGCGCATGACCGTGGACACGGATCTGGTGGTGCATGAGATCGAGTCGGTGAGCGACGCCACGCCCTACCCGCTCTGCCGCGAGGGCGGCGTCAACCTTCAGCGCATGGTGGGGGCGAGGATCGCGGCCGGCTGGAGCCTGGAGGTCAGGCGCCGCCTGGGCCGCAGCGCGGCCTGCACCCACCTGATGGAACTGCTCATCCCCATGGGCACAGCGGCCTTCCAGACCATCGCGCCAGTCCGTTTGGCGCGTCCCGACAAGCTCGACGTGTCGGGCAAACCCCTGAAGATCGACAGTTGCAGCGCCTATGCGGCCGATCGCGGCGTGGTCGCCCGCCGCTTTCCGAACTTCTACACGGGTTCGCAAAGCGCACTCGAGCAGCAGGCCGATGCCGACTTCGACGCGCCGCGCGCCCCGGTTTCACCCTGAGCGCGCGCGGCGCGTATGACGGCGCCGCCGATCATGGTCACCTCGGGCGCCAATCGCACGGGCGGCCTCATCTGGCATTGGCGCGCGTGGCGCGCCCGGTCGCGCTGGGCACAAACCCGCGAGGCGATCGCCCGGTGGCTGGCTGGGGTGAGTCCGGTCTCGGAGCACCTGCTGCTGATTGGCCCCAGTGCTGGCTGGATGATGCCTGCTGACTTTTTGTCGCGCTTCAGCCGCATCGACGCCATCGACATCGACCCGATAGCGCCGATTCTGTTCGGCTGGCGCCATGGCGCCTCGCTGCGATCGGCGGGTACGCGCTGGCAGTTCCACCGCGAAGATGCGCTGGCAGGGCTGGGGCACGTGCTCGAGCGCTGGCCGCAGGCCTCGATCTTCTTTGACAACGTACTCGGGCAGCAGATCTACCGATTTACCGACCTGCCCGGACTCGAGCGCCGGCTCGCGCGGCTGTCATCCGAGCTTTCCGGCCGCGACTGGGGCAGTGTGCACGACTGGATGTCGGGCCCGGCTCGGCCAAGCGCGCTGGTGCCTGCGGCGATCTGGCAGCCAGTCGAGATGACGGTCGAGCCCAGGGGCTATCGGCTGGACGGTCGGGCGCTGTCGGTGGACGACTGCGCGCAGACGCTGCTGGCCCGGCTGGGCGCCACGGGCGACTGGCAGGATCATCTGGTGTCACAGGTGTTTGCGCCGGGCACACGAGTCACGATGATTCCCTGGGCGTTTCGGCCCCAGAAGTGGCACTGGTTGCAGGCGGGCTGGGTCGACGGCTCAGCGTGACCCAAAACCAGCAGTGATCGACGGCGCCGCGCTGCGGGGTTCTGCCTGAGGGGCCTGCCGCTCATGATACTGTTTCGGGTTAGCCGCGGTAGACCTTCCGGCCGTCGGCCAAGCCCTTAGAGACCTCATCCCGGATCGTCCATGAGCCAGAACATTCTGCAGTCGCTACCCGTCGGCGAGCGTGTCGGCATTGCCTTCTCCGGAGGGCTTGACACCTCGGCAGCCGTCCACTGGATGCGCGCCAAGGGGGCCATCCCCTGCGCCTACACCGCCAATCTCGGCCAACCCGACGAGAGTGATTACGAAGAAATTCCCCGCAAGGCGCGGGCCTACGGGGCCGATATCGCCCGCCTGATCGACTGCCGGGCGCAACTGGTCGCCGAGGGCATCGCCGCCATTCAGTGCGGCGCATTTCACGTGTCCACGGCTGGAGCCACCTACTTCAACACCACGCCGCTCGGCCGCGCCGTCACGGGCACGGCGCTGGTGGTCGCGATGAAGGATGACGGGGTCAACATCTGGGGCGACGGCAGCACCTACAAGGGCAATGATATCGAGCGCTTCTACCGCTACGGGCTGCTGGCCAACCCGAATCTGCGAGTCTACAAGCCCTGGCTCGACCAGACCTTCATCGACGAACTGGGCGGGCGCAAGGAGATGAGCGAGTACCTCATCGCCAACGGGTTCGACTACAAGATGAGCGTCGAGAAGGCGTACTCCACCGACTCCAACATGCTGGGTGCGACGCATGAGGCGAAGGACCTGGAGTTCCTCAACAAGGGCATCACCATCGTCAACCCGATCATGGGCGTGGCCTTCTGGCGCGAGGATGTCGCAGTCAAGGCCGAAACCGTGTCGGTCCGTTTCGAAGACGGCCAACCCGTCGCGCTCAATGGCCGCAGCTTTGCCGATGCCGTGGCGCTCTTCGAGGAGGCCAACCGCATCGGCGGGCGTCATGGCCTGGGCATGTGTGACCAGATCGAAAACCGCATCATCGAGGCCAAGAGCCGCGGCATCTACGAGGCCCCCGGGATGGCGCTGCTTCACATCGCCTACGAGCGCCTCATCACCGGCATTCACAACGAGGACACGATCGAGCAGTACCGCAGCAACGGTCGCAGGCTTGGCAAGCTCCTCTACCACGGTCGGTGGTTTGACCCGCAGAGCCTGATGCTGCGCGAGACCGCCCAGCGCTGGGTCGCGCGCGCCATCACGGGCGAGGTCACGCTCGAACTGCGGCGGGGCAACGATTACTCCATCCTCGATACCGCCAGCCCTAACCTCACCTATCACCCCGAGCGGCTCACCATGGAGAAAGGGCAGGGCGCCTTCACGCCAGCCGACCGCATTGGCCAACTCACCATGCGCGACCTCGACATCGCCGATACCCGCGATAAGCTCGGCATTTACACCCGCAGCGGCCTGCTCGGCCAGGACAGCGACGGATCGGTACCGCTGCTGGGCCGTTAAGCCGTGCAGGGCTTTGCAGCAGGGCGAACATCGTGACCTGGTCCATCGTTGCCCGCGACCCGCAGACCGGCGCCTTCGGCGTGGCGGTGGCCACCCGATTCTTCGCGGTCGGTGCGCTGTGCCCGCATGCCGATGGCGGCGTCGGAGCCTTGGCCACGCAGGCGCTCATCAACCCGACCTTCGGCCCGCGAGGCCTGCGTCTGCTGCGCGAATCGCTCTCGGCCGATCATGTCGTCCAAGTGCTCACCGAGTCTGATCCCGGGCGCGAGTCGCGGCAGCTTCATGTGCAGGATGCCCAGGGCCGAATCGCCGTGTACACGGGTGCCGAATGCATTCCCTGGTGCGGCCACGTGGTGCGGGCGGGGTTCTCGGTGGCGGGCAACATGCTGGCCGGGCCCCAGGTGATCGAGGAAAGCGCCCGGGCGTTCGAAGCCGGTTCGACGCAGCCCTTTGCCCAACGTCTGATCTCGGCACTCAAGGCGGGGGAGGCGGCCGGTGGCGACAAGCGTGGCAAGCAGTCGGCGGCGCTGCGCATTCACACCACCGAAGACTACCCGGTACTCGATCTGCGTGTGGACGACCACCCCGATCCGCTGGCCGAACTCGAACGGCTCGAGGTGGTGAGCCGCGAGCGCTTCGTTCACTTTGCCCGATTCTTTGCCACCCGCAGCGAGCCGGGCGGCGTCTGGGATCGCCGCATCATCGAGGCCGAAATTGCCCGGCTGGGTTCGGAGCCCGCACGCGACGCCGGGCGCTGACCATGCTGCTCGAGATTTCGGATCTCCGCGTCACCTTCGAGACGTCACGAGGGCCCGCTCAGGCGGTGGGCGGCATCAGTCTGGGCCTCGAAGCGGGCGAAACGCTTTGCATCGTCGGTGAATCGGGGTGCGGCAAGAGCGTCACCGCGCTCTCGATCATGGGTCTGCTTGCGCCGGGCAGTGCCACCGTCTCGGGCTCAATTCGCTTCGAGGGGCGCGAGCTGACCAGCCTGTCGGCGTCCGATTTGTCCGACCTGCGGGGCAACCGGCTCGCGATGATATTTCAAGAGCCCATGACCTCACTCAACCCGGCCTTCACGGTGGGCGACCAGTTGACCGAAGTGCTGAGAAGGCACCGCGGAGCCTCTCGCGTCGAGGCCCGGGAGGCGGCGATCGACATGCTGAGGCGGGTGCGCATTCCTGCGCCTGAGCGCCGGATTGACGAGTTCCCGCACCGACTGTCGGGCGGCATGCGCCAGCGCGTCATGATCGCGATGGCGCTCCTGTGTCGCCCGTCGCTGCTGATTGCCGACGAACCGACCA
This sequence comes from uncultured bacterium, assembly GCA_903907905.1. Classification (GTDB taxonomy): domain Bacteria; phylum Pseudomonadota; class Gammaproteobacteria; order Burkholderiales; family Burkholderiaceae_E; genus SYIM01. Next base: position 14,678 of record CAIVPX010000027.1, read on the forward strand.
CCGCACTCGATGTCACGATACAGGCTCAGGTGCTGGCCCTGATGCGGGCGCTGCGCGAAGAGATCGGTACGGCCATCGTGCTCATCACCCATGATCTCGGCGTCGTGGCCGAGATGGCGGACCGGGTCGCCGTGATGTACGCGGGGCAGGTCGTCGAAGAGGCCCCGGTTGCATCGCTGTTTCGTCTGCCGCAGCACCCCTACACGGTGGGCCTGCTCGGTGCCATGCCGTCGATTCGGGCGCCGCGCGGTCGGCTTTCCGCCATCGAGGGGATGGTGCCGGCTGCCTATGCCATGCCCTCGGGGTGCCGGTTTGCCGGACGCTGCCCCTTTGTGCAGCCGGCTTGCCGCGCCGAGGCCCCGCCGCTGCGCGAGATCGAGCCCGGGCACTGGTCGCGCTGTCTTCGCGCACCCATGCAGCGTCTGGCTGATACCCTGCCCGATTCGACGGGAGACCTCGCGTGACCCGGGCCCTGGTCGTCCGCGATCTGGTCAAGCACTTCCCGGTACGAACCGGCCTGCTGGGCCGCAGCGTCGCCCGGGTCCGTGCCGTCGACGGCGTGTCATTCGAACTCGACGCGGGCAGCACCTTTGCCATCGTGGGCGAGTCCGGCTGCGGCAAGTCCACCGTGGCCCGACTGCTGATGCGGCTGATCGAGCCCGACGGCGGGGTCATCGAGTTGCAGGGCGAGGATTTGCGCGCGCTCGACGCGGTGGCCTTGAGGCAGCGGCGGGGGCGTATCCAGATGGTGTTCCAGGACCCCTTCGGTTCGCTCAACCCGCGCATGCGGGCCGGCGACACGCTGGGCGAGCCCCTGCAACTTCACACCGGTCTCGACGGTCCGGCGCGATCCGCCCGGGTTGCCGAGCTGCTCAGTCTGGTGGGCCTTCGGCCCGATGCGGCATCGCGATTCCCTCACGAGTTCTCGGGTGGACAGCGCCAGCGCCTGGCGATCGCGCGGGCGCTCGCGGCCGGACCCGAGGTGATCGTGTGTGACGAGCCGGTATCGGCGCTCGATGTCTCGATTCAGGCGCAGATCCTCAACCTGCTGGCCGATCTGCAGCAGCGCCTGGGCCTGGCGTATGTGTTCATTTCGCACGACCTTGCGGTGGTGCGACAGGTGGCGCGTCAGCTGGCCGTGATGTATTTGGGCCGCTTCGTGGAGATCGGCCCGGCTGCGGCCGTCTACGCCACGCCGAGGCATCCCTACACCCGCGCGCTGCTTGCTTCGGTCCCGCTGCCCGATCCTGATCGCCGGGGGCGCGAGCAGGCCCTGGGCGGCGATGTGCCCAGTCCGCTATCCCCACCCTCGGGGTGCGCGTTTCACACCCGTTGCGCCTTTGCACGTGATCGTTGTGCGATCGATGCGCCGGCATTCGAGCCCGCCGGCGATGGCGTTCAGGTGGCGTGCTGGTTCTGGCGGGACCTCCCGGCCCGGGGCGCATCGGGCGTCGCCGTCTCGTCCGTGCAATCGACCAATAAAACCCTTGAGCGGCTTCAGGCTGCGTTCATCCGGCATAGTGCCGAGGCTTCCTCCCCCGACTCCGGAGTCTGACACCATGAAAACCTCCCCTCTGTTCAAGAGCGCCGTTCTGGCCGCCGCGCTTGCGCTGACCACGTCGGCGCTGGCCCAGACCACCCTTCGCATCGGCCTGGCGGAAGACCCGGACGAACTCGATCCCACCAAGGCGCGAACCTACGTCGGTCGTATCGTGTTCGCCTCGCTGTGCGACAAGCTCTTCGACATCGATGACAAGCTCAACATCGTCGGGCAACTTGCACTGAGCCACGAGACCGCCGCCGATGGCAAGTCCATGACGATCAGGCTGCGCCCGAACGTGAAGTTTCATGACGGTGAGCCCTTCAATGCCGAGGCCGCCAAGTTCAGCATCGAGCGCCATCTCAGCCTGCAGGGCTCGTTCCGCCGCGCCGAAATCGCTCAGATCGATCGGGTAGAGGTCGTCGACCCGCTCACCATTCGCCTTCAGCTCAAGTCGCCGTTTGCGCCGCTCCTGGCTCAGCTGACCGATCGTGCGGGAATGATGGTGTCGCCCAAGGCCGCCCAGGCACTGGGGGACAAGTTCGGCACTGCGCCGGTCTGTGCCGGGCCCTATCGCTTCGTGGAGCGGGTGGCGCAGGACCGCATCGTGGTGGAGCGCTTCGCCGACTACTGGGACAAGGCTCGGGTGACCATCGACCGCATCGTGTATCGGCCGATTCAGGACTCTACCGTCCGCCTGGCGAACCTGAAGTCGGGGCAACTCGATCTTCTTGAGCGTTTGCTCGCCACCGATGCGCCGGAGGTGCGCAAGGATCCCAAGCTGCGGCTGGCGACGGGCACCGAGCTGGGGTATCAGGGCATCACCATGAACCTGTCCAATGGTGACAAGGCCAACAATCCCTTTGGCAAGGACGCCCGCGTGCGGCGCGCCTTCGAACTGGCGATCGACCGCGAGGCGATCAACCAGGTGGTATTCAACGGGATGAACACGGTCAACAACCAGTGGGTGAGTCCATCCAATCCTTACTATCAGCCGAAGTTCGCCACGCCCAAGCGTGACGTGGCCCGCGCTCGTGCCCTACTGAAGGAGGCGGGCGTCACCACGCCGCTCAGCCTCGATTTCATGGTGCCCAACAACCCCGAAACGCGCGCGGTGGCCGAGGTGATGCAGTCGATGGCGTCCGAGGCGGGCTTCGATCTGAAGATCCGCGTCACCGAGTTCGCCACCTCGCTCAATGAGGCCGAGAAGGGCAATTTCCAGTTGTACATGCTCGCCTGGAGTGGTCGTACCGACCCCGATGGCAACATTCACTCGTTTGCGTCCTGCAAGGGACCGCTCAATTACGGCCGCTACTGTGATCAGGCGGTCGAGGCGGCGCTCGATCGCGCGCGTTCGGTGACGGCGGTGGCCGAGCGCAAGGTCGCCTACGAGCAGGTGGCCCAGAAGTGGCTGACTGAAGGCTCGGTTCTGTATCTTTATCACCGGGCGCTGCTGTTTGCGCATAGCCCGCGACTCGAGGGGTTCAAGGTCATGCCGGATGGGCTCATTCGCGTCACCGACCTCAAGCTCGGGCGCTGACCGACCGCTTCCGCACGCCGATGCTGTCGTTTCTGCCCAGACGATTGCTGCAACTTTTACCGACACTTTTTCTGGTGTCGGTGCTAATTTTTTTGCTGCAGCAGTTGCTGCCCGGAGATCCGGCGCTGGTCATGGCCGGCGAAGAAAAAGATCCAGAGGTCATCGAGCAGATCCGCAAGCAGTACCGGCTCGATCAGCCGCTGCCGGTCCAGTATGTCTACTGGATCGGTGGCGTTCTGAAGGGGGATCTGGGCGAGTCAATGCGCATCAAGCAACCGGTCAGTTCGCTCATTGCTGACAAACTGCCGGTGACCCTGCAGCTGGCCTCCATGGCCATGCTGTTTGCGCTTCTGATCGGGATCCCGGCCGGGTTGTTATCTGCCGTTCGCAAGGGATCGGCCTGGGACACGGGCGCCAACGTCTTTGCGCTGTGGGGATTATCTACGCCCAACTTCTGGCTGGGCATCCTGATGATATTTCTGTTCTCGGTGAAGCTCGGCTGGCTGCCGGCCTCGGGCTATGTCAGCCCCTTCGAGAATCTGGGGCAATCGCTGGCGGCTACGGTCATGCCAGCGTTCGTCCTGGGTAACGCCATTGCCGCTGTGCTCATGCGCCACACGCGTTCGGCGATGCTGCAGGCCATGAGCGCCGACTACGTCCGGACGGCGCGTGCCAAGGGGCTGCGCGAATCTGTGGTGGTCATGCGGCATGCACTTCGCAACGCCCTCACGCCGGTCATCACGCTGGGTGCGCTCGAATTCGGCACCCTGCTTTCTGGCGCGGTGCTGACCGAGCAGGTGTTCTCGGTGCCTGGGTTCGGCAAGTTGATCGTTGATGCGGTCTTCAATCGCGATTACGCGGTGGTCCAGGGCGTGGTGCTGGTCACCGCCACGGTCTACGTGCTGCTTAACCTGCTCGCCGACGTACTGTACGTGCTGGTTAATCCGAGGTTGCGAGGGTGAGCACCGTACCCTCAGGCGGCTCGACCTGGCGAGTGCTGTTTCGACGGCCTTCGGTTCGGCTGGGTGCGATCGTGCTCATCGTCATGTCTGTCCTGGCGGTCTTTGCGCCTTGGCTTGCGCCCTATGATCCACTCGCCACCAGTTGGTCGATGGTCCGAAAGCCGCCCAGTGCGGCGTACTGGTTCGGCACGGACGAAGTCGGACGCGATCTGTTGTCGCGGGTTATCTGGGGCGGGCGCGCGTCACTCTCCGCTGGGGTCATTGCAGTCTCGATCGCGGTGGGGGTGGGCGTGCCGCTGGGCATGGTGGCCGGCTACCTGGGCGGCTGGGTCGATGCCGTCATCGGCCGCCTGACAGACGCCATGTTGGCGGTGCCCTTCCTCATTCTCGCCATCGCACTGGCCGCCTTTTTGGGGCCCAGTCTCGGCAACGCCATGATTGCGATCGGGGTCACGGCCACGCCCATCTTCGTTCGCCTGGCCCGTGGTCAGGTGTTGGCGGCCCGGGCCGAGGACTGGGTTGAAGCCGCCCGAGCGGTGGGCAATCCGCCCGTGCGAATTCTGGTGCGACATATCTTCCCGAACATTTTGCCGCCGGTGATGGTGCAGGCCACGCTCGCCGTCGCGTCCGCTATCATCGCCGAGGCGAGCCTGTCCTTCCTCGGGTTGGGTCAACAACCGCCTTCGCCCAGTTGGGGCTCAATGCTCAACACGGCCCAGCGTTTTCTCACCCAGGCGCCCTGGATGGCAATCTTCCCTGGGCTGGCCATCTTCATGACGGTGCTCGCCTTCAACCTTTTTGGCGACGGACTGCGAGACGCGCTCGACCCGCGACGCTGACATGCCCCCCCGCCGATTCCTCAGGCTGGCCGGCGCCCTGTTGATCGGCGCGGCGGGCGGCTGGGCATTTTTTCGCCTCGGTACGCCGCTGCCTTGGATGCTGGGCCCGCTTTTTGCGGTCTCGGCCTGCAATCTGGCGGGTCTGGGTCTGGTCGTGCCAACAGCGACGCGCCGCGGCGGGCAATGGGTAGTCGGGACGGCACTCGGGCTCTATTTCACGCCCGAGGCGGTCGCGCGCATGGTGGATATCGGCCCCTCGCTGATCATCGGCACCGTGGTCACGATCGCCCTGGGCCTGGGGTACGCCTGGGCCTTGCGCCGCTTTGGGGGCGCCGATGGTGCCACGGCGTTTTTCGGCGGTGCGATCGGCGGTGCCGCCGAGATGGCTGTTCAGGGCGAGCGCAACGGCGGTTCGGTTCAGTTGATCACGGCAGGTCACACCCTGCGCCTGATCATCGTCGTCACCGTGATTCCGTTCAGCCTCTACGGCCTGGGCATTCATGGCGACGAGGCCTACCTGCCGCCCGCCACCCAAGTGGACCCGATCGGGCTGGCGTGGTTGGTTCTGCTTACCGGTGCGGGTGGGTGGCTCGGGATGCGGTGCCGCCTGCCCAACGCCTTTGTGCTCGGGCCGCTGTTCAGCGCTGGCGTGATCAGCCTCGCGGGCTTGCAACCGAGCGCCTTGCCCGGACCCCTGATCAATCTGGGACAGTTGCTGCTCGGCGTGGCGATCGGTTCGCGCTTCGAGCCCGGCTTCTTCCGAACCGCCCCGCGGTACCTCACGGTCATCGCGATCAGTTCGCTGCTCGCGATCCTGGTGTCGCTGGGGTTGGCGCTTGCTTTGTCCTGGCTCTCCGGCCTACCCCTGCCCACGCTGGTATTGGCCAATGCACCAGGGGGTGTGGCCGAGATGAGCCTGACCGCCAAGGTGCTTCAGCTTGGCGTGCCCATCGTCACGGCGTTTCATGTGCTCCGGTTCGTGGTGTTGCTGTTGAGCGTGGCCACGCTTTATCGCTGGCTTGCCAACCGGTTCGGCTGGCCGCAGGTCGCGGCCCGCCCGCGCTGATCGCAGCGTCTCACTCGCCACCCGCCACTCGCCAGGCATCGGCATCGGCATCGGCATTGGCATTGGCATTGGCATTGGCATTGGCATCGGCATTGGCATTGGCATTGGCATTGGCATTGGCATTGGCATTGGCATTGGCATTGGCATTGGCATTGGGACTTCAGGCGGCCCGGTCAGCCCCACCGATCCGCCGACACGTCGATGGCGGTTCGCTCACTCCGCCACCTTGCCCCGGACCGATCGACGCAGAGATACAAAACCTCCGTCTGGGTTCGGGTTCGGGGCGACGCGATGGCCGCGGCTGACAAGAGCGCGATGCAGCATCCCGTCCCGGACTGGTGAGCGGGTTTGTAGAGGATGGCCCCAATTCGTGCCGCCCGGGCGGCCTGAGCGAAGGCACGGGTCGCCTGCGGCAGTTTCGGGTACTGGCGGCGCTTGCCCTGTGCGTCAAAGGCGGCGATCCGCATGTCGATGGCCCGAGCCGCGATGTCGACCTCCAGGGCCCGACAGGGGGACGGATCCAGCCGATCAAGTCCGGTGCAGTCGGCCAGGAAGCGCCAGCGCCAGTAGCCAAGCTCGGCGCACGCTGCATTGGGGGAGTCCGCCCCGACCATAACCCCCGGATCGGTTCGGGTCTGAAAGCGCGACCCGGTGGGCAGGGGCGACTGCTTGAACAAGGTTCTGAGCCGCGGGCTGATCGGCGAGTGGTCGAGCCCCGGCCGTTCGCTGCGCGCAAGCAAGGTTTCGAGCACGTCCTGCTCGGCGTTGGTGTCAACAAGTTTCATCGTCGACGCAATCGCTTGCATCGATTCCATTCGCCACAGTACCCCTTGCCAGGCCCTGGCCTCAGCGGCTATGTCGTGAGGCGTCCAGATATTGGACGACATTGACCAAGCCCTCCGCGTGTGGGATCAAATCGATTGGGCGGGCATACAACGCATGGTTCGGACTGTTCATCCAGCGCCGCGCGGCCTCGGGGCTACCCACGAGCGTATCGAGTGCGCGGAAAAGGCGGACAAGCATCATCGCGAGTTCCCACTCCTTGCGGCTCGGTTCCAGCAGGTACTTCCCTTGGTGCAGGCGCGAGACCGTCGCGGGGCTGAGGCCCAGCGTGCGGGCAAGCAACTGCTGGGATAACTCGAGGTGGGCCGCTGCCCGGGTGACCGCCTTGCTGAGGACGGCGCGTTGCTGCGCCAGGCGTTCCTCGGCGCTGAGTCGTGTGGGTTCGTCGAAGGCTGACATCGCGCTGGGTGAAGGGTGAGGGCGTGTCGCCGACCGTATCGCCAAGATTGGGTCCCCGCGGGTGCGACTCTGCTCTGCGCGGGTTGGGTTGGGAGAGCTCCCCAGGTAGGGTAGTTGAGAAGTCTATTTTCCACAGCAATAAATCCAGTTTTTGTTTCTCGAGAAATTTAAAGGCCAAATCTGGTCTCGGTCTCGGTCTCGGTCTCGGTCCCGCCGTCGACTTCGGTGAAGGTGGCCGAGACGTAGACGGAGTCGCGGGAGTCGCGGGAGTCGCGGGAGCACGGGGAGCACGGGGAGCACGGGGAGCACGGGGAGCACGGGGAGCGCGGGCGGGCGGAGAGGAGAGGGAGCTTGCAGGAGGGGGCAGTGATGGTCGCGTGGTGTGGTGTGGTGTGGTGTGGCGTGGCGTGGCGTGGTGTGGTGTGGTGTGGCAGGGCAGGGCAGGGCAGGGCAGGGCAGGGCAGGGCAGGGCAGGGCAGGCGCTTAGGGCGGGGGCGGGGTCAGTATGGCCAGGAGTGCGTCGCCATAGCGCTCAAGCTTCTTGACCCCGATTCCGGGAATCGATCCGAGGGATTGGAGGTCTGCCGGGCGTCGATCAGCGAGCGCGATCAGCGTGCTGTCATGGAGAATCACGAAAGGCGGCAGTGACTGGCGCCTGGCCTCGGCGAGTCGCCAGGCCTTCAGATTGTTCAGCAGGTCTGCGGCGAGCGCGTCATGCTGCGGCCGGGCGGAGGTGAGGGCTTTGCCTTGGGTCGGGGCGGCACCCACGGGGGGGTGACCAGGCGGGGTCGAGGCGCTGCCCCGACGATTTGCGCGCTTGCGAAGTGTGCTGTCGCGGCCCGTCTGGCGGGGTCGACGCATGAGGAGCGACTGCTCGCCTCGAAGCACCGGCCGGCTGCTTTCGGTCAGTATCAAGGCGCCGTGGGCCTGGTGGTCGATGGCGACCAGACCCTGCGCGACCAGTTGTCTGAACACGGCCCGCCACGTGGTCTCGTCATGGTCGGTGCCAATGCCGAACACCGACAATTGGTCGTGTCCCCAGCGCTGCATGCGCTCCCCGCTTTTGCCTCGCAGGATATCGATCACGTGAACCATGCCGAAGCGTTGCCCGCTGCGGTAGACCGCTGACAGTGCCATGCGGGCGGCTTCCGTTGCGTCCCAGGTCTGCGGGGGATCCAGGCAATTGTCGCAGCGGCCGCAGGCGCCGCTGGCTTCGCCGAAGTAGGCAAGCAGCGGGATGCGCCGGCAGCCCGCCGTTTCGGCGATGCCGAGCAAGGCATTGAGCTTCGCCCCGGCAATCCGCTTCCACGCCGCGTCGGCTTCGGACTCGTCGATCATGCGCCGCTGCTGAACCACATCGGCCATGCCGTAGGTCATCCAGGCGTCCGCAGGCAAGCCGTCCCGGCCAGCACGCCCGGTTTCCTGGTAGTAGCCCTCGACACTCTTGGGCAGATCGAGGTGGGCCACGAAGCGGACATCCGGCTTGTCAATGCCCATCCCGAAGGCGATGGTCGCCACGACGACTACGCCGTCCTCTTGTTGGAAGCGCTGCTGGTGGAGGGAACGGATCGCCGCGTCGAGCCCTGCGTGGTAGGGCAAGGCGTGGATGCCGCGAGCGACGAGCCAGTCTGCTGTCTCATCGACCTTGCGCCGGGACAGGCAGTACACGATTCCACAGTCACCCGGATGATGAGACTGGATGAAATTGAGCAATTGGGCGCGAGGCTCATCCTTGTCAACGATCGCATAGCGGATATTGGGCCGGTCAAAACTCGAGATGAAGACTCGCGCATCGCCCAGCGCGAGACGATCGATGATCTCGGACCGCGTCTGAGGGTCGGCCGTTGCGGTCAGCGCAATCCTGGGAACCGCCGGGAAACGCTCGTGCAGCGCAGACAGTTGCAGGTATTCGGGACGAAAGTCGTGCCCCCACTGCGCGACGCAATGCGCCTCGTCGATGGCAAACAGCGAAATGCCGAGGCGTGACAACAGGCCGAGGGTGCCCTCGCTCAGCAGTCGCTCGGGGGCGAGGTAGAGCAGGTCGAGTTCGCCCGCCAAGGCCGCCCTTTGAACACGGCCGGCCTCCTGCGTATCGAGGCTCGAGTTGAGGCTGGCGGCCCTGACGCCGTTTTGCCTCAGGGCCGCGACCTGATCCTGCATCAACGCGATGAGCGGCGATACGACCACCGCCGTGCCGGCTCGTAGCAGGGCTGGCAACTGGTAACAGAGCGACTTGCCCCCGCCCGTCGGCATCAGCACCAGCGCATCACCGCCCGAGGCGACGTGGCGGACGATCTCCGCCTGATTGCCCCGGAAGGCACCGTGTCCGAAAGTGGTGCGCAGCCGATCGAGGGCGCGCTGATCAAGGCTTGGGTCGGCGAGAGGGGTTGCGCGAGGCACAGGTCGGTATCCGTAAGGGGGCAGGGCATGACAGTAGCAGCCCGGCGTTTCCAGTGGCGTTTCGTTCCATGAGATTATTGAAAGAAATAAACCGATTGAACCCAGTGCCGGTTGGGCGATGGTCGGGCCGTGATGGCGACACGTGTCCGAGCCGAGCCGTGGGTCTCAATCCCCAGCGAGTGAGCGTCCCCCCATGAGTGCCCTGAAGAAATCCGACACCGTATTCGATGTCCGCTTGACCTCGCTCGCGAGGGTGGCGGTGGATTCTGGGGGCAAGCATTCGATGGGTGTCGCGATGAAACCGGCCTTGAGCGCGCCAAGCTCGATGTGGCCAGATCCGATCCCGGTTCGATCGCCGCGTCGGCCTGGCGCGCGTGCCGACGGGGTGGCCCTCCCCGATCTCGCTGGGTTCGGCATCGGGTCGCCGGCGATTGAGCCACCGGAGCGCGATTCGGACGCCGTGGAGGCCGCTGGTTCGGCTGCGTCCTGGGCGGATGATCTCTTGCGGACCGCCCTTACCGAGCCGCTCGCCGCGTCAGCCCCGGCGTCGCTGGCGGGCGTGTTTGAGCCCGTGTTGGCGCAGGCGTCCGTGCTGTCATCGAGCGACGTGTCGACCTCGGTCAGGGTCACCGACATGCCGCCCTGGTCGCTGGTGGCGGGCGGATTGGCCTTCGGGGCGGTGCTCGCGGGCAGCGGGGGCGGATCAGGCGGGCCGGTCGTCCAGCAGGTCAACTGGAGCGGTACCAACTTTTCGGCGAGCGCCGCCGGCGGCGTGACCGTGGTCGTGAATGCCTCGGCCGCCGTGGATGGCGGCGTGCTGACGCTGAGCGGGGCGGGCGCCGCCACCGTTGAAGGGCTCAAGGCGGGCGTCACGATTGATGCCTCGGCCTTGAGCGGGGCGCTCATCATTCGCGTGGCGGACGATGGTCGGGCGACGCCGATCACGGTCATCACCGGCGCGGGTGCGACCACGGTCGCCGCGGGCGACTTTCGCGACACGATCACCCTGACGGCCGACCGTTTACCCGACGGCGGTTCACTCACGGTCGGCGGCAGTTCCAACGTCAATATCACCGGCCTGGTGGCCGATCTGGACGCCTCGGGACTCAGTGCCGGTCTGCTGTCGGTCAGCACCTCGTCGAGCGCGCCGGGCGTGGTGCCCAAGTCCACCGGGGGATCCCGCGATATCGATATCCGGCTGGGTGTCGACGAGGCGCGGATCACGGCGCTCTACACCGGGGATACCGTCAGGATGGATGCCGAGTCGCTGGCCGATGGCAACTTGCTGCGCACCGCGGGCAGTGGGGCGCTCGAGATCCTCAATCTCAGTGGCGATCTGTTCAACCAGGCCACCGGGACGGTGTCGGTCACCCTCGATAACGACAAGGCCTCGGTCATCGCGCTGGGTTCGTCGATCACCAGCTTGACCGGCACGACCACCGTCACGGTCAATAACGGCAGCCTCGATGACAATGACTCGATCGTGCTGATCGGCACAGACCGCTTCGTCGTGACCGGTCTGCTGGCCGATCTCGATGCGACCTACACCACCGCTGCGCTTTCAATCACCACTGCCGACGCGGGCGACAACCAGATTGGCATCGTCACGGGCTCGAACGCCGCCTCTGTCGCGGGTGTCGCAGCGTCTGATGCCATTCGGATCAATGCCGGCTCAATGCTGGATGGGCTCAAGCTCACGCTTTCCGGCGCGAGCGCCTTCACGGTCACGGGCCTGTCAGCGGATCTCGATGCCCGGACGGCCGCAGGTGCGCTCACGGTGAGCACGCCGTCGGATGGATTCGGCAGTGCCGTCGCGGTCGCCATCGGCGTCAGCGGGGCCTCGATCACCGCATCGGATGGCTTGGATCTGGTGGCGGTGGACGCCGGCTCGATGAGCGCTGCCAGCACGCTCACCACCGCAGGCCTGGGCAGTGTTCAGATCACCGGGGTGAGCGGAACCCTGATCAATTCGGCCCGAGGGTCTCCGGTCAGCGTCGAACTCGACAATGATGCGATCGCTGGTGCGCGGCAGGTGGCCGTGTCCAGCAGCGCTCAGATCACCGTTGCCAATGGCACGCTCGATCACGATGACATCATTCGACTCAGTGGGGTGGGCCCATTCAATGTCACCGGCCTGCGCGCCGACCTCGATGGTCATGGGGTGACGGGCGAGATCTTGATTGCCACCGCGCTGGCAGGCGTGGGCGATGATCACGTGATCGCCGTGTCGACGGGGTCGGGGTCGACGTCGATCGACGCCCAGGTGGCTGCGGATCGCATCAACGTCGATGCGGCGGCCCTGCAGGACGGTCTGCTGCTGCGCCTCCTCGGTGCCAGCAGCATCGAAGTGCGCAATCTGACGGGTGACCTGACCCGCTCGACCACGGGCGCGGTCAAGGCCTATGTTCGAGCAGGTTCCACCGCCAGCGTGCTCACCAGCGCCCTGGGCAACCTGGAGGTGGCGGCCGAGCCCGCGTCGCTGGGGCCGGGGGCCGACACGGTCAATCTCGATGTGCTGGGCATCGCCGATGATGTCAGCCTGCGAGCCAGCGGCGCGGGAAATTTCTCGATCGACCACTTGCGCGCCGACCTCGATGCGGCCTCGGCCACAGGCAAGGTGTCGGTGGCGCTGGTCGCGCCGTCCGGGGCCGTGGGCGCGCTCAAGAACCAGAGTGTGGCCACCGGCAGCGGCGATGATCTCCTGCGCTACGGGGCGAACACGCTCGATGCTTTGAGCACTGCGGTAAGCCTCGATCTGGGAGGGGGCTTCAACGTGGTGTCGGTGGACAATGGCGCCGAGTGGGTCAATGGCGCCAGGGTGGTGGCGCTGAGCGCCTCGGGGCAAGCCGAACTCAGACTCGCCGACGGGGCGCGTGTCACGCTCAGCAGTCTGCATCTGGTGAATCCGAACAGTTGGGACGCCTCGGCGCCAGTCTCCGACCCCTTCGACAGCCTCGCGCAGGCCGGGGCGCAGTCGGGCACGGTTGAAACCATTGCTGTGAGCACCACCGCCTCGGTCCTGCGCGCGGGCACGGCCCTGGTGCCGGCGGCTTTCGTGCTCGATGCAGACATCGAGAAATGGGAGATCGGTCTGGTCGGCCATGGCAACAATTTCGTGGCCCTTGGCGCAGGCACGCAGAGTGTAAGTCTGGGTGCAGGCAATGACACGCTGGCGCTCAATGGTGTCAGCGCCAGTGGCGTGTTGCAGGGACTGGAGACCCTGGATGTGCGCGCGGGCGGCAGCATCGCCCAGGCGGTACTCAACTCGGGCACGGCGGGTGTTGGGCAATTGCCGGGCAGCATTGTCGGCACCAGGATTGATTTTGCCGACACCAGCGCAAGCCTGGGGCTCAGCATCGCCCAGCATGATGCGATTCGCGACAATGCGCTGCTGGTCGCGGCCGGCGCCGACAGCGGCACCCAAACCCTGCGCCTGAGCGCGGGCGCTGCGGTGAGCACCCAGGTCGCGGGCATCGAGGCCTACGAGCTGTCGGGTACGGCCGGCGGCGCGGCGCCGATTCCACTCATGCTCGACGGCGCAAGCGGCACGACCGTCATCAACGATTTCACCCAGAGCGGCAGCGACCTGCGCTCGGTGAAGGGCGGGTCGGGGAGCGATGCGGTCCACAGTTCAGCGATCGACCTCAGCCGCGGCTTGCTCGCCGTGGACTTGAGCGCGGGCGGATCGGATTATCTGTTCATTCAGAATGCGGCGATTGGGAATGAAGGTCTTACCGGGGCCGCAGCCAAGGCGGGGTTCGGTGGGTCGATAGTTGAGCTATCCCCAGGAGCGGGCTACAGCAACCCCACCACCTTCTCCGCCACCCAGGCCGCCTGGAACGCGCTCGACAAGAACGATCCGACGCTGTCCCTCGGCATTCGCGCCGAGACCATCACGGGCTTTACGCCTGGGTCGGGTGCTGACGCCGACAAGCTCGTGTA
>CAIVPX010000028.1 GCA_903907905.1 uncultured bacterium
AGCGCGCCGAATGTCAAAGCGGCGATGGAGTTCCTGCAGCACGGGTCGAGCGGTCTGACGATACAGGCGCGTAGCTCAGCTGGTTAGAGCACCACCTTGACATGGTGGGGGTCGTTGGTTCGAGTCCAATCGCGCCTACCAATTACAAGCCCAAGCAAATCTCCGAGTTGCTTGGGCTTTTTTGTTTCAACGCCGGACCGCGATCAGCAGGCCCGTCATGTCGACGCTGAACCCGTAGCCCAGACGGAAACCGAGGGGGGCCGGCGACCCCTCCTGAAAGAGCCGGGTCATCGAGGGCTGGTACATGTGATCGAAGACCTGGATGGGGCGGGTGTAGCGGCCGAAGGGTGTGACCTGCCAGACCGCGCGGTCGTAGTCGTCGAGCTTCACGCCGGTGTCGTCCTGCAGGATGCGCTCGCTGCGTGCAAGGATCGCATCACGAATGCGTGAAAAATTTGCGGTGTGCATCAGGTAAGAGGCGCTCTTGATGAGCGCGTCTGACGGGCCCTGCCGTTCGAGAAATTTCAGAAACGCGCCGGTGCCGAGTCCGGTATTGGAGAGGTCGACGCTGAAGTAGTAGAGCGTTCGATTCGCCCCCAGTTCGCGATCGTGAAAGCGGATCCTGATGCCGGTGGGGCGGGAGGGCGAGGGGCTTGCCACGGTCTCGAGGCTGCCGTCATCGAGCAGCCTGAGCGCGCTCACCTCACGGATCTCCATGCCCGAGCGCGCGAGAAACACATAAAGGACCGGCAACACGCCGGTAAAGCCGCTCCCATGCAGGTCCTTTTGCATGTTGGCGGTGATGAAGAAGCCTGCGTTGAGCAGCGACTTCATCGACGCCCGCAGGGTGTCGAGCCCGCGCTGGCGCTCCTCGGGCGTCAGACCCGCAAGGTCGGGTGCGGCCCCCGGTGTCTCGAGGCCCGCCAGCACATAGGTGCTCGCCTGCGGAAAGAAGCTCCGCGCGTACAGGTAGTCGGGTCCGCTGAACAGGTAGAGCAGGGTGGGCCTGGGCGAACTCAGATGGGTGGCCGACCAGGGACGCACCCTCGACAACTGCACGCGCTCCAGTCGCGACCAGGCGGCATCGAGTTCCTGCGCGTGCACGCTCCAGGCGGGCTCCTGCGCAAAGGTGGCCAGCGGCGAATTCGTGGCGGGTGCCAGGCCTGCGAGGTAGCGGGCCATGTCGTCGTGTGCGCGCTCGGCGGCGAGCGAAAAAGGCAGCCATAGGCTGAGGGCCGCGAACAACGCGAGGGCCTGCATACGAGCGAGGCCGTGTCGACGCAGGGGGCGGAGCGCAGGGGTGAAGAATCTCATGGGGTCATGGTCGTAGCGGCGAGTGCGCCATCCTACCCGTGGACGAACCTCAATCCTTCGATCGAAGGATATGCAATCGCGGCCTCAACCCGAACAATCGCGGGTTAGCCAAAGGGGACCGCCCTACCGATTCCCCCTGCGCGAGTGATGCCGTGCGTGGGTCGCCACGCGGTTCAACTTTTTTGCCGATGACTTCGACTATGGAAAAGCCAGCGCAAGCCCGGGTCCCCTTCAAGGTCAGGCACCAGAACACCGGCCGCGAGTCTCGGGCGAGGCGCTGCCTGCGACGGAGACCCGTCGCCAGCTCAGGGTGGAGGGCAATGCGGGTGACCGGGTCAAGCTGTCGAGTATCGCTGACTGGGTCCTCGCTGGCAACGACATGGTCGACGGCGGCACTTACGGGATCTGGAACCATGTCAGTGCGAAAGCCCAGTTGCTGATCGACCGAACCCTCACGGTAAGCCAGGATACGGTTGCCGTTGTTACGGCCATCGCCGACAACGTGGGCGCGATCACCGCAACGGTGCCGAGGGGTGGCACCACCGACGACACCAGTCTGGGTATCAGTGGGACGCTCAACGCCGCGCTGGTGGCTGGCGAGGTGGTTCGCATCGATGACGCTGAGGTCTATTCGGGTCACAATACGCTGCGTTTGCGAGCGAATGACGTCCTGAGTTTCGGTGACAACCAGCTCTGAAATGTCGGGAGCACCGATGGGGGCACTCCGGAAGCCTCGCCTGAAAATGAATCGCCCCGGCAAGTGAAGGTGGAGGGCGATCTGGGCGATCAGGTGATTCTCACTGACTTTCCTGACTGGGTTCGCGCCCCTCATGACATGGTCGATGGCAACACTTACAACGTATGGAACCACACAAGTCCCCCCGCACAGTTGCTGATCGACACTCGGGTGATCGTGGCGTGACGCGCGAGCCCGCTGCGGTCGACATGTCCGCGAGCGAGCAAGTCCTGTTGCCCACAGCCGATCTGACCCAACTGATCGAGCAAGGGGTTGCCAAGCGGCGCGCCGGTGACCTGAACGCGGCGGCCGAGCTGTACCGGCAAGCGGCGAACTCGCCCGGAGCCCCGGTGCATGCGCATTTCAACCTGGGTAATGCGCTATACGACCTGGGGCGCATCGAGGAAGCGCGGAGCGCCCTCAAGGTGGCGTTGTCGATGGATGCGGGGTTTCAGCCGGCCCGCATGCAACTGGCCCGCTGCGCAGCCCGGCTCGACGATCTGGTCCAGGCCCGCGCGCAGTTTGAAGCCTTCCTGAATCACGATCGCGACAACTTCAGTGCCTGGCTGGAGTTGGGTCACGTGCTTCGCCGGCAGGGCGAGCTCGACGCCATGCTTGCCGCCTATCGACAAGCCATGGCGGTGGCACCTCAGCGCTGGGAGGCCATGCTCTCCATGGCCCGGGGCCTCGAAGAGGCGGGTCAATTCGACATGGCGGCCATGGCCTACCATCGGGCGGTGCTGGCCGCCGGTGCCGCGGCGCAACGTGCCCCGGGCCTGCCCGATACCCAACCCGAGGGGCTGCGCCCTGGCCAATTGCCTCGTATCGTGCATTGGCGCATGGCCCGCTTTCGCCTCGAGCGCGGCGATGCGGGGCGCGCGCTCGAGGCCATGCGTCAGGCCCTGATGGCCCAGCGCATCGAGCGCCAGCAGGGGCCGATCGATGCCAACGAGGCCGCCGAGATGCAGATCGACCTGGGCGAGATGCTGCTTCGCCTGGGGCTGGACGAGGAGGCGCATCGGGCCTTCGAACGCGCCAGTTCGGCCACCGCCGAGCCCACCCTGGCTCGCCTGGCCGAAACCTCATTCCGCCACAACCTGTGGCAGGAGGCGCAGCAGGTGCTGCAGCGCGCGGTGGCGCTCCATCCCAACAGTGCGGCCGCCCATTGGAATCTGGCACACGCCTATGCCGAGAGCTGGCAGATGGAAGAGGCCCTGGCAGCCCTGGCGCGCGCCGAGGCCATTGCGCCCCAACCGGGCGCGCAGTCCATGCGCGCATCGGTGGCCGGGCGGCTTGGCGATGCCGACACCGCGCTTGCGCTCTACCGGGAACTGGCCGAGGCCGAGGGGCCCAATTCGAAGATGCGATCGAGCGCGGCCATGTCATCGCTGTACAGCGACCGGCTGAGCGCGCAGGAGGTGGCCGATCTGCACCGATCGCTGTTTGCAGCCTGGGGGCAGGGGGCTCGCGCCCGGGCGTCCTTCTCCAATTCGCGCGTGCCCGACCGCCCGCTCAAGGTGGGACTGGTGACAGCCGATTTTCACCACCAGCATCCGGTCAATCTGTTCATGCAGCCGCTCCTGTCGCGGTTCGATGCGTCGGCCATGGCGCTCACGGTCTACTTCACCGGCGTGTCCTACGACGATCAGACCCGGCTAGCCCGCAAGCGGGTGAGCCGCTGGGTGGAGTGCGCCACGCTGTCCGATGCACAGCTGGCGCAACGGATCGAACGCGAGGGCATTGACGTACTGATCGATCTGGCGGGCCACACCAGCATGAACCGCATGGGCCTGTTCGGTCAGCGCGCCGCGCCCGTGCAGATGAGCTACCTGGGCTACCCGTGTTCCACCGGAGTGCCCAATATCGACTGGCTGTTGGCCGATGCGGTGGTGGCGCCTGCGGGCAGCGAATCGCTGTTCAGCGAAGGGCTCATTCGTTTACCGGGAACAGTCTTCTGCTTTCATCCCGAGGTCGAGTACCCCTATCCGGGCTACGATGAGCGCAGCTTGCAACGCCCGCTCACCTTTGGCTCCTTCAACAACGCCCCCAAGCTCACGCCGCGCACCGTCGCACTGTGGGCGCGTGTGCTTCAGGCGGTGCCGCAGTCACGGCTGGTGCTCAAGGCGCCCAGCTTCAAGGATCCGGGTGCGATCGCGTCCTTTCAGCGTCGGTTCTCCGCCCACGGCATTGATCTTGCCCGCGTCGAGTTTCGTGGACCCGTGGGGCTCACCGACATGATGGCCGAATACGCCGACATCGACATTGCCCTCGACCCCGTGCCCTACAACGGCGGGACCACCACGCTGCAAGCACTCTGGATGGGCGTGCCGGTGGTGGTGCAGGCCGGACACAATTTCGTCTCGCGAATGGGCGCCAGTTTCATGACGGCGCTGGGGCTTGCCGACTGGGTTGCACAGGACGACGACGGCTATGTTGCCGTGGCGGCAGCCATGGCGCGTGACCGGGTCGCCTTGCTCGATCTCAAGCGCGACCTTCGAGCGAGGCAGATGCGGTCCCCCGCCTGGAACGTTGACCAACACGCGTGTGCGGTGCAAGACGCCATTCGTTTCGCCTGGCGAAGCTGGTGTGAGACGTGATCTCGCCCCTGGTCTTCGTCACGGCCACCCGATCAAGCCGTGAGGCATTCGAATCGAATTCGCCGCTGGCTCGTTCGCTGGCCCGCGTCGGTCAGTTGACGCCCTTGGCACTACGCCTCTTCGAGAGCAACCGATTGCCGCTGGGCCAGTGCTACAACCAGGCCATTGATGAAGCGCCGCCCGGGGCCTGTCTGGTCTTCGTCCACGACGACGTGTTCATCGACGACTGGATGGCGGGCGCGCGGGTGGTGGAAGCCTTGCAGCGCTTCGACCTCATCGGCGTTGCTGGCAACACCCGACGCCAGGCGGGCCAGGAAACCTGGTACCTCCAGCCCAGCCGCGTGCTGAACGAGGTGCGTGAGTTCGGCGCCTTCGATCACCCCCACCTCAGTGGCGCGATTCGCCATGGCACTGAGGGCAAGAGCTCGCTGTCGGTGTACGGGCCCACGCCTGCGGCCGTTCAGTTGATCGACGGGGTCTTCATGGCCACCCGGGTGGATCGCCTGCGCGAGCGGGGCGTGCGCTTTGATCCGGACCTGGGGTTTCACCTGTACGACCTCGACTTTTGCCGAGCGGCGCAGCAGGCGGGGCTCTCGATTGGCACCTGGCCGATCGCGATCACGCACGCCAGCGCGGGCGGGTCGGTGCACTCGGCGCAGTGGCGTGAGTCGCGGGTACGTTATCTCGCCAAGTACGGCGAAGCCTGATCGGGCGGCAGGCTTGGCTCAACCATGTTGAGCCGAACGGTGAAGGAGGCGCCCGTACCGGATTCGCGCTCATCGAGCGAAATCTGCCCGCCCTGGCGCTCGACGATATGGCGAGACAGCCATAGACCCAGCCCCAGACCGTCTCTGCGCGTGCTCGCAAACAGATCAAAGAGCTGCGCGCGAATCTTGGGACTGACCCCCGGTCCGTTGTCCTGCACGCGCAGGATCGCCTCGTGTCCGCTGATGCGGGTGGACACCTGAATCAAGGGTTGATCCACACGGGCTTCGTCCAGGATATCCAGCGCATTGGACACCAGATTCAGAATCACGTGTTCGAGTTCGCCTGAGCCTACCTTGACCCGAACGGGAGCCGAGAGCTTGGTACGCAGCTCGGCCCGGATGTTGACCACCCGCCGTTGAAGGAGCGCGCACATTGCCAGCACGATGTCATCGATGCTGCGCTCCTCGGGCGCGTGCTGCTGTCCTCCGAAAATATCTTTCAGGGATGGCGAGGATGGATGGCGGGACCGAGCTTTCACCGCTGATGTACACGACGGTCAGGGTTCGCTGGCGTCGGACCAACTCAGCATGGAGTTCGACCC
>CAIVPX010000029.1 GCA_903907905.1 uncultured bacterium
AGCACGGCATCATGGTCTCGCGCAACGTCGGCAAGAAAACCTCGGACGCAACCGCCGAGATTCAGCGTAACAATAATCAACTGGTTCTCGAAGACAGCGATACCGTCACGCCTATCCGCGAATTTGAAGATGGCAAGGTGATCGGGCTCACCATCTTTCCGAGTGTCGTCATGCACCAGCAGGCCAACACGCTGGGCATGCGCAACATCATCCCCAAAGGACCGGGCGCCTTCGAGCTGTCCTGGACCTACTACGGTTTTGCCGATGAGCCCGCCGAGATTACCCGTCTGCGCCTGCGTCACGCCAACCTCTACGGCCCCTCGGGTTACGTCGCCATGGAAGACGGCGAGGTGCTGGCCGAATCGCAGTTGGGCGCGGCCGAATACCCGCATCGCTCGGCGGTACTCGAAATGGGCGGGCGCGAAGCCGATCCACAGGACCACATGGTTACCGAAGTACTGATCCGGGCCTTCTACAAGTACTACCGCGAGGCCATGGGCATCTAGGTCAGGACGCATCATGCCGCAGCGCCACGGTCACCCGGCAGCTCCGATTGCCGAGCTTGCTCCGCGATTACTGCTGCATGTCTTTTTGCCCTTCTCGACCGGCTATTTTCTGTCCTTTCTGTTCCGCTCGATCAATGCGGTCATCGCCCAGGACCTGATGCGCGATGTCAGTATCGGCGCATCGGGCCTGGGCCTTCTTACGGCCGCCTTCTTCGCAGGCTTTGCGCTGGTCCAGATCCCCCTGGGGGTCATGCTCGACCGCTTCGGTGCCGCGAGGGTGCAAGCCGGACTCCTGACCATCGCCGCAGTCGGCGCGGCGCTGTTTGCCCTTGCCCACAGCGCATCGGCACTGGTCACTGCACGTGCCCTCATCGGGCTGGGCTGCGCGGGGGGGCTGATGGCCGCCTTCAAGGCCATCGTCAAATGGTATCCGCCTGACCGTCTGTCGCTGGTCAATGGGTGTTACCTCGCCGTGGGCGGGCTCGGGGCGATCGCGGCCACCAGCCCGATCGAGGCAGCCCTCACGCTCACTGACTGGCGCGGCCTGTTTGTGACCCTGTCGGTGCTGTCGCTCGCGTCGGCGCTGCTCATCTATTTCGTGGTGCCCCGCGGTGACGCGGCCGACGCCCCGCCGTCCCTCGGGCGCCAGGTGGGCGAGCTTCGGCAGATCCTGCGCGATCGGCTGTTCTGGCGCCTGGCCCCCATCTCGGTGATGGGCATGGGCGGCACGCTGGCAATTCAGGGCCTCTGGGCTGGCCCCTGGCTGACCGACGTCGCCGGGCTCAGCCGCAGCGATGCGGCCTTGCGACTGCTTGCGCTCAGCATCGCCATGACCGCGGGTTTTCTGCTCAATGGGTACGCTGCCGATCGTCTTCGCCAGCGCGGCGTCTCGACGCTCAGCGTCATGGCCTGGGGCACGATGATCTCCACGCTGGCCCTGGCATTGATCGCGCTGGGCGTCGACCTCGAAGGATGGTGGCACTGGGTGCTGCTGGGCCTCACGGGGCAGGTCACCGCCATCGTCTATCCGGCGCTGTCGCGCCACTTCGGCAGTGCCTTTGCCGGACGCGCCGGCACCTGCAATACGCTGCTGGTGTTCCTGGGCATCTTCGTGCTGCAGTTTTCAATGGGCGCCATCATTGATCTGTGGCCGCGCGAGGCCAACGGCACCTACCCGAGGCAGGCCTACCAGGCGGCGTTCGCGACCGTCATCAGTGGGCTGATCCTGAGCCTTGTCTGGCTGATGCGCCCGGGTGCCGACAAAGCATCCGCAATCGCCCGACAACTTTGAACGCCGCGCCAACACGCATCCCTTGCCCACCGATTGTCAGCCCCAGGAGACGCGCCGATGAATGCCCGCATGCAAGCCCCCCCGGCCACCCCCTTCGTCGATGCCAGCGGTCAGAAGGCAAGGCCGCCCCATATCTGGAAACCCCTCCTGATCACGCGCGAAATGATCGAAGCCGAAGTCGAGCGGCTGGCGAGCCTGCCCCGGCCGGCCAATGGCAAACGCATCGGGCGCATCATTCACCCGAGCGCCGGACCGGGTATGGGCCTGTCGCCCGGCACGGAGGTCAGCCTGCAAGTCCTCAAACCGGGCGAGCAAACCTCGTTCACGCGAACCAACGCCAATCAGGTTGAACTGTGCCTGCGCGGCGCGGGCAGCCTGCTGGGCGAAAAGTCGCTGCGCCTCAGCCGCCAGAGTGTCTGGACGGTTCCACCCATGCGGCCGTACGCGCATCGCAACGACGGCCAGGACCTGTGGGTACGGCTCACCTACAGCAATGCGGCGCTATTGCAGCAACTCGGCGTGATCTACGAGGAGGACGACGTCGAGATTCGTGCCACCGAAACCGAGAGCGATGGACTGAGCGAACATCAGCGACGCACCTATGCGTGGCAGAACGCACCCGACACCCCGCTCACGCCTGAAGGTGCGAGGCTGCGCGGCTATGAATACCTGACCGATATCCCGGTGGTCGACAACCCCCCGCTACACTGGCCCTGGGAACGGGTTGACCCGCATCTCAACAAACAGGTGGGCGATGATCTGCGCACCATCTTGCTGCTCTACCACCCGGCCACCGAGCGCCGGGCTGGCACCACACACTCGTTCTTCGCCACCTGGGCGCGCTTCGCGCCGGGGCATCCGCCCTTTGCTGGCACCCGGGGACATCGGCATACCTCGATGGCCATCAACTACCACATGCAAGGTCACGGCAGCAGTGTCGTCGATGGCGAGCGGGTGCACTGGAAAGCAGGCGATCTGCTGCTCTCGGCGCCGGGCTGGTCAGAGCACGCCCACTACCACGGCGAGGAGGGGTGCACGGTACTCACCATCCAGGATCACCCCATGCACATCGGCCTGGGCTCCTTGCTTTGGCAGGAGCGCATGAACGCGCCCATCCTGGCGCTGGGCATGGAAAGCGGGCAAACCGGCTACACGGGGCCGCGCAAGCCCGGCGAGTGACGATCAGGCCTGCGCGATACCGCGCAGGCTGTCGCTCAGAACGCTGCGACCGAACCGTCGCTCCGGGGATCGGCCCCGCCTTCGAAGTTGCCCTGGGCGTCGCGCAACACCGCCTGCGCGTGGCCCACGGTTTCGTCGAAGTCGTTCAGCACCTCGACCTCATGCCCGCGCCGGCGTAACTCGGCCACCACGTCGGGGGCAAAGCGCGATTCGAGCTTGAGCGAGTCGGTCGCCTGGCCCCAGGTGCGACCCAGCAGCCAGCGGGGCGCGCTGATCGCGCGTTGCGGATCCATGCCAAACACCACGGTACGCGTGAACACGGCGCTCTGGGTTTGCGGCTGCCCATCGCCCCCCATGTTGCCGTAGACCATCGTGCGCCCGTCGGCGAGCAAGGCCATCGCGGGATTGAGCGTATGAAAAGGTTTGCGTCCGGGGAGCAGCGCGTTGCGGGCCGCAGCATCCAGCGAAAAACTGCAGCCCCGGTTCTGCCAGGTGACGCCGCTCGAGGGCAGCACCACGCCGGAGCCAAACTCGTGATAGATGGACTGGATGAAGGACACCGCCCGTCCCTCGCCGTCGATCACGCCCATCCAGATGGTGTCGGCGGGCCCCTTGCCCTGGCCCCAGCCCGCCGCATGGCCCGGGTCCACTCGTGCCGCAAGCTGGTCGAGCAATGCGGGCGCCAGCAGCGATTGAGCCTCCACGTCCATGTGACGCGGGTCGGTGATGTGCCGGTCGCGAATCCCGAAGGCGAGCTTGGTGGCTTCCACGGCGCAGTGCACATAGTCGGCGCCCAGCGGATCCAGGCGCTCGATGCCCAGTCGATCGAGAATCGCGAGAATGATCAGCGACACCAGCCCCTGGGTGGGTGGCGGAAAGTTGAAGACGCGCCCGCGCGAGTGCTCGAGTACCAGGGGATCACGCATCTGGGCGCGGTGCGAGCCCAGATCGTCCAGCCGAAGCGGGCTGCCCGCGGCCTCCAGTTCGAGCGCCATGCTGCGGGCCAGGTCGCCCTGATAGAAATCGGCAATGCCGGCCTGCGCGATCCGTTCGAGCGTGGCGGCCAGTGCCGGCTGGACGAATCGCTCGCCGATCTCCGGCACCCGCCCCTGCGGCAAAAACACCTGGGCGAAGCCCGGTTGGCTTTCGAGCGCCGCCCGCTTGCTGGCCGTGTTCAGATGCTGGCTTCGGGTAACGGGCACCCCTTGACGCGCGTACCAGACGGCGTCCTCGAGCAAGCGGGACAGGGGCATGCGCCCGCCCAGCGACTGCGCATGCTCGAAGGCCATCTGCCAGCCCGACAAGGTGCCCGCGACCGTGTTGGCCGCCACGCCACCGCGAAAGGGGATGGCCTGGGTGATCGACTGCGCGCCATACCAGTCGCGAGACGCCAAATGCGCCGCCGCCCCGCAGGCATCGATCGCACGCGGCGACTGCCCGGGCGCATGCACCAGCCAGAACGAGTCACCGCCGATGGAGTTCATGTGGGGATAGACCACCGCGATGGTGGCCGCCGCAGCGATCATCGCCTCGACCGCATTCCCGCCCTCGCGAAGTACGGCAAGCGCCGACTGTGAGGCGAGCGCATGGGGTGCAGCCGCCATACCTCGCCGCCCTCTGACCGGATTGAGCATGTCAGGCGTCCTTCAAAGATGACGTTCGCGCGCGAGCGCCGCGCCCTTGACCAGCGCCTCGAGCTTGCGCTCGGCCAGTTCCCGGCTCATGGGCGCCATGCCGCAATTGGTGCAGGGAAAGAGACGCGCCGCAGGCACGTAGCGCAAGGCGCGCCCGATGGTATCGGCGACCTCCTCGGGGGTCTCCACCGAGTCGCTGGCCACATCGATCACGCCGACCAGCACGTCCTTGCCGCCCAACAGCTTGAGCAGTTCCATCGGCACGTGCGAATTGGCGCATTCCAGCGAGATCTGATCGATGCGGCTCGCCGCCAGAGCGGGAAACACGGTTTCGTACTGACGCCACTGCTCGCCCAGGCTTCGCTTCCAGTCGATATTGGCCTGGATGCCGTAGCCATAGCAGATATGAACGGCCGTGGTGCAGCGCAGCCCGTCGATGGCCCGGTGCAGGGCCTCGATCCCCCATTGGGCCGCTTCCTGCATGTACACGTTGAAGGCGGGCTCATCAAACTGGATGATGTCGACGCCATCGGCCTCGAGGGCGCGGGCCTCCTGATTGAGCAGGTCGGCAAAGGCCATCGCCATGCTGACCCGGTCGCCATAGTGGCAATCGGCGATCGTGTCGATGATGGTCATCGGGCCCGGTAGCGTGAACTTGACACGCCGCGCCGTGTGCGCGCGCAGCAGGCGCGCCTCCTTGGCGTGCACGCGCCCCCGCAGTCGCAGGGGTCCCACCACCTGGGGCACCATCGCGTCGTAGCGATTGTTGCGAATGCCCATCTTCACCTTGTTGTCGAAATCGATGCCTTCGACCGCCTCGAGAAAGCCATGCACGAAATGCTGCCGGGCCTGCTCGCCGTCGCCGACGATGTCCAGGCCGGCGTCTTCCTGCAACTTGAGCCAGAGGAGCGTGGCGTCATCCTTGTCCCGGGCGAGCGACTCACCGCTGCTGCGCCACTGCGGCCACAGCTTGCCGGGCTCGGCCAGCCAGGCGGGTTTGGGCAGACTGCCCGCAAGGGTTGTCTCAAACATCAAATCACCTCCAGAAACGATCCGATATTCTGAGGGCTCATGCCTTGGCGGACTTCGCCGCAGGGGTATTGACACCCCGGGGCGCACGCGCAATTCGCGCGGGCGAATAGGCGAGTCGCTCCGGGACCGCTAACATCTCGAACCGAATCCGAGTATGCAAGGAAGGGACGATGGACACCGAGATGATTTCGCCCGCGCTGATCACCTCTCTGGGCTTTGGCCTGGGCGCGCTCTTTGGCGCAATCGGCAACAAGACCAACTTCTGCACGCTGGGCGCCGTCTCAGACCTGCTCAACATCGGCAGTTCGGTCCGTATGCGCATGTGGGGGCTCGCCGTTGCGGTGGCCATTTTGGGCGTCTGGGGGCTGGAAACCGCCGGACTGCTCGGCACCGCCAAGTCGATGTACGGATCGCAACGACTGCTCTGGCTGTCGCACGTCGTGGGTGGGCTGATGTTCGGCGCCGGCATGACGCTGGCATCGGGTTGCACCAGCAAGACCCTGATGCGACTGGGTTCGGGCAACCTCAAGTCGCTGCTGGTGTTTCTGGTTGTCGGTTTGTCCGCCTACATGACGCTCAAGGGCCTGTTCGGCGTCTGGCGCGTGGCGACTCTGGATCGTGTGGTGATCGACCTGCCGGCCAGTCAGACGCTCCCCGCCCTGATTGCCGCGCTGAGCGGCGCCGATCCGGCCAATCTGGCACGCTGGTTGCCGCCGCTGCTGGGGGGGGCTGCCGTGGTGATCGCTCTGGCCAGTCGCGACATGTGGGGTCCCGACCGGGACCCGATTCTGGGCGGTATCGTGATCGGACTGATCATCGTCGGCGGCTGGTACGTTACGGGGCATCTCGCGCACATCGATGAACACCCCGACACCCTCGAAGAGGCCTTCATCGCCACGCAGGGCAATCGCCCCGAGTCGCTTTCGCTGGTCGCCCCCTTTGCCTACACGCTCGAATTGCTCATGCTCTGGAGTGACCAATCGCGTCATCTCACCTTTGGCATTGCCACGGCGCTGGGGATGGTGGCCGGATCGCTCGCCTATGCGCTCGCCACCGGCGCCTGGCGGGAAGAAGTGTTCCCCGACGCTGCCGACTTCAAGCGACACCTCCTGGGCGGCGTCCTGATGGGGGCAGGCGGTGTCACGGCGCTGGGTTGCACCATCGGTCAGGGCCTCTCCGGACTGTCGACGCTCTCCTTGGGCTCCATCATCACGACGGCCTCAATCATCGCGGGCTGCGCCCTCACGATGAAGATCGACTACTGGCGCATGATGCGCGAGGCCTAGCCGGCAATGAGGCGGGCGCAGCGCTCAGGCTCATGCCCCCTCCAGCGCTCGCTCAGCGGCCGTACACCGGACCAAATCGCTCCCAGCCCCGACCGTTGAAGCGCATGAGTTGGGCGCTTTCGATCGGAAAATAGTCGTCGGACGCGGTTCGCACTTTCACCCCAGGCAAGAGCATGGGCAGGCTCATATCGAGGCTGGTCGCCTGCTTCATGATGTTGTCCCGGGTCAGGCGGTCGCCGCATTGCCTGAGCACCTGCACGACCGTCTGGGCCACCGAGTAGCCATACACATTGAGGTTGTCGCGCAGGTCGCCGCCAGGATGGTAGCGCCTCATCCAGGCCTGCCAGGCCTCGATTTCCGGGCTGCCTGCCCATTGCGGATCGGTCGGGTCCTTGGTGTAGGCCGCCGTGATGATACCGACCCCGTTGTTGAGCCCTGCGGGGGTCATCACCGAGGCCACGCCCGATGACACGCTGTTCAGGTAGTGCTGCGGCTTCCAGCCAATTTCCGCGGCCTTGCGGATGGACTGCGCGGCAAACTTGGCGGTCGTGATATTGAAGAAGGTGTCGGCACCCGACGCCTTGAGTGAAAGCATCTGGCTGTCGACCGTCGGATCGGAAACCTCGTAGCTCGCCTCGGCGATAACCATCGATCGCGCACGCTCGCTCAGCCCCTCACGGAAGCCTTTGAGGTAATCGCGTCCGTAGTCATCGTTCTGGTAGAGCACCGCAATCCGTGCCGCGGGCCGGGTGTCGAGGATGTGCGCAGCGAAGATTTTCGCCTCAGACTGATAGCTGGGCTGCCAACCCATCGTCCAGGGAAACGCGGCCGGATCACCCCAGCGCGTGGCGCCGCTGGCCGCAAAAAGCTGCGGCACCTTGCGTTGATTGAGGTAACGCTGGATGGCCGCATTGGACGGGGTGCCGAGCACCTGCGTGATGAACAGCACCTGGTCGTGCTCGACCAGTTTTCTTGCCTGCTCGACCGCACGCGGCGGGCTGTAGCCATCGTCGAGACTGATGAAGCGGATGCGCCGACCATTGACGCCCCCCTCCTCGGCATTGACCTTGTCGAAATAAGCCGCCAGCGCCCGCCCCACGACGCCATAGGCCGAGGCAGGCCCGGAGTAGGGCATGAGGTTTCCGATCACGATCTCGGTGTCGCTCGCGCCCGAGTCGTACTGCTTCTGGCCGCGCGCCGGCATCGACAGGCCAGCCCCCAGCGCAGCGAGCGGACCCCATACGAACACACGAACACGCCCCCGCGTACCGCTCACAGCCATCACACCCTCCTGTCATCCGCCCGGCATGAGGGCATCAGTGCGGCAGACCAATGTAGTTCTCGGCCAGGGCGGTGGATGCGGCACGCGACCCCGCCAGATAGTCGAACTCGGCCACCTGCACCCGCCGATCGAAGCCAGTGGTCTCGGGAAAGCGATGCATCAGCGAAGTCATCCACCATGAAAATCGCTCGGCCCGCCAGATGCGTCGGAGCGCCGTCTCCGAGTAGGCGGCCAGCGCCTCGTGACGGTGATGTTGATAGCGATCGACCAGCGCACGGCAGAGGTAACCCACGTCGCTGGCCGCCAGGTTGAGCCCCTTTGCGCCTGTGGGCGGCACGATGTGCGCCGCGTCACCAACCAGAAAGAGATTGCCAAAGCGCATAGGCTCGGCCACGAAACTACGCAGCGGCGCGATGCTCTTTTCGATGGACGGACCGGTCTCGAGCCGAGCCGAAATCTCGGGGCCGACCCGCAGGCTGAACTCTTCCCAGAACCGGTCATCAGACCACTGCTCCACCTTGTCGTCGAGCGAACACTGCACGTAATACCGGCTCACCGCGTGCGAACGCATGCTGGCCAGCGCAAAACCGCGTGAATGGCTGGTGTAGATCAACTCCTCATCGAGCGGTCGCGTGCGCGACAAGATACCCAGCCAGCCAAAGGGGTAAACGCGTTCGAAAAGCGCAATGCGATCGGCCGGAATGCTGGCGCGGCACACGCCGTGAAACCCATCGCAGCCCGCAATGTAGTCGCACTCGATTTCATGCAGCTGACCGTCTTTCCGATAAGACACGCGGGGGCGCTCGCTCTCGTAGTCGAGCAGCGCGACCTCTTGGGCCTCATAGACCAACTGTCCGCCCGCCGCGTCGCGGGCATTCATCAGGTCTCGGGTGACCTCCGTCTGTCCGTAGACCATCACACTGCTGCCGACCAGGTCGCGAAAGTCGATCCGGTGAACGCGCGAATCGAATTGCAACAACACGCCCTCGTGAACCAATCCCTCGCGGCGCATGCGGGCGCCGACCTGCGCCTGCTCGAGCAGCGCAACCGTCGCCTGCTCAAGGACGCCGGCGCGGACTCGGGACAACACGTACTCGCGGCTCTGACGCTCAAGCACCACGCTCTCGATGCCGCGCAAGTGCAGCAACTGCGACAGCAACAGGCCCGATGGGCCTGCGCCAATGATGACCACCTGGGTTCTGGTTTTCAAACGCTTCTCCTGCGCGCTCGCGCGCCCCGACACGACTGGGTGCACGCTCAAACCCGCCATTTTACGGCGCGCCAGATCATGAGAGGCGATCCGGGGCCGGCATCGAATTGAGTGTACTGTCACGACTGGTCCCGCCCCCATGCGCTCATGAACCTCGTCCGGCAACTGGCTGCCCGCCTGCCCTTCTACTACGGTTGGGTCATCGTCCTCGTTGCCTTCGTCACCATGGGCCTGGGCGTCAATGCCCGCACCGCGTTCTCCCTGCTCTTTCCGCCCATCCTCGACGAATTCGGCTGGGAGCGCGGCGTCACGGCGGGCGCCTTTTCCTTCGGCTTTCTCGTCTCGGCGGTCCTCAGTCCCGTGCTGGGCCGGCTGATGGACCGCTTCGGCCCCCTGCCCATGCTGCAGGCGGGCATCGCGCTGATCGGTTCGGGCATGGTCCTGGCGAGCCGCGCGGACACGCTCTGGCAGATCTACCTCAGCCTGGGGCTGATGGTGGGCGCAGGCAGCGTCTGCATCGGTTACACCGGTCACGGACTCTTTCTGCCCGTCTGGTTCTCGCGCCGCAGGGGCCTGGCACTGTCCATCGCCTTTGCAGGCGTGGGTATTGGTTCGATCACCCTGCTGCCTGCCATGCAGGCGATGATCGAGGCGACCGACTGGCGCGCGGCCTGTCTGGCGCTGGGCATTCTGGTGATGGTGGTGCTCATCCCCCTGAACCTTCTGGTGCGGCGCAATCCGGCGGAACTGGGCCTGCAGGCCGATGGCGACAGCGCAAGCCGCGTCGCCGAAGCTCGAGCGCGCGGCGATCATGTGGTGGACCCGCAATGGGTCGCCACAGAATGGACCCTGCGCCGGGCGATGCGGACCGCGCGATTCTGGTGGATTGCCCTGGCCTACTTTTGCGGCCTGTTCAGCTGGTACGCGGTCCAGGTTCACCAGACCCGCTACCTGACCGAGGTCGGGTTCGATGCGCACACGGCGGCCTGGGCGCTGGGCATCGTCAGCCTGGTGGGCATTCCCGGGCAGATCATGCTGGGCTGGCTCTCCGACCGCATGGGTCGGGAAATCGTCTGGACCATCGGCTGCGCCGGCTTCGTCATCTGCTATCTGGCACTGCTGGGGCTGGCCTGGATGCCCGGGCCCGTGCTGCTCGGGGCGATGGTGCTGGCGCAGGGGGCGATCGGCTACGGTCTCACGGCCGTGTTCGGCGCGGTGCCGGCCGACGTGTTCGAGGGCAAACACTACGGCGCCATTTTCGGCACGCTGAGCCTTGCCTCCATTTTGGGCGGTGCGGTGGGGCCCTGGGTCACCGGCTTGATTCACGACGCCACCGGCCACTACGCCCCGGCGTTCTGGCTGGCCATGGCCCTGTCGGTGGTATCGGCACTGGCGATCTGGCGGGCTGCACCCGGCAAGGTGCGCGCCGTGCCGGGCCGCGCCCGGTGGTCCGGTTTGCGCTGACGCCCGGACCGCGCCCGGGCCCGGGCACCGAACTTATTCGAGCACGGCCAGACTGGACGGCAACGAGTGGCTCTTCACCTCGCCGCGCAACTTGCGGGCGTGCTCTTCCACCTGACGGCGGGCCGCCAGAAACGCATCACGCAAGGCGATGTTCACGTCTTCGTGGTGCGCATGGTTGGCCACGATGGAGGCACCAGGGGCCGATACATCGACGGACACGATGAAGTGCTCGCCCTGCGCCTTGTGATGGTGGGGTTTGTCGACCACCACCCTGCAACCAGTCAGGTTGGGGTGAAAGCGTTCGAGCTTTTCGGTCTTCTCGCGAATGAGTTGCTCAAGCGCGGGCGACACATCCATGCCTCGAAAATTGATCTGCAGGCTCGTTCGCATCGGTCATCCTTTCTCGCAGGTTGGCGGACTGGGGAAACCACGGCAATCGAATGAAATCCCCCCCATCGTACAGCGATTTTTCAGCGCCGGGGCTGATGAAATTCACGTGTACGCGGCCGCCCTTTTGTGACACGATGAGCGGTTGCCGCGTGCGCGAAAAGCAGCCGGAGAGCCGCATCGGTCCGGTGTAAAAAACGGGGGCCGCCGCCCCCGCCGCACTGATTGCCCCGCGCCCGCTGCGACCGACGCCCGGAGGGCGCATGCGCTCAGCCACCTGCCGGGTGGCGAGCGATCCAGTGGCGGGCAATGTCCGCCCTGCGGCACACCCAGATCCGATCATGGCGCTCGATGTGATCGAGAAACCGCTGCAGCGCCGCGAGCCGACCCGGACGACCCAGCAGACGGCAGTGCATGCCCACCGACATCATCTTGGGTGAATCGGCCCCTTCCGCGTACAGCACATCGAAAGTGTCACGCAGGTAGTGAAAAAAGTGGTCTGCAGTGTTGAACCCCTGCGGCGAGGCAAAGCGCATGTCGTTGGCGTCGAGCGTGTAGGGAACGACCAGATGCGTGCGCTCGCTGCCGTCGCTCGCCCGTACACGCGACCAGAAGGGCAGATCATCGCCGTAGTAGTCGGCGTCGTACAGAAAGCCGCCGTGGTCGACAACCAGGCGCCGGGTGTTGGGGCTGTCGCGTCCCGTGTACCAACCCAGCGGCGCCGCGCCCGTCAGCCGCCGGATGGTCTCGATGGCTGCTTGCATGTGCTCACGCTCGGTGGCCTCGTCAACGTTCTGGTAGTGGATCCAGCGCAAGCCGTGGCACGCGATCTCGTGTCCCAGTTCGACAAAGGCCGCCGTCAGCTCGGGGTGCCGCTCGAGGGCCATGGACACCCCAAACACCGTGAGCGGCAGTCCCCGCCGCTCGAACTCACGAAGAATACGCCAGACGCCTGCTCGAGAGCCGTACTCGTAGATCGACTCCATGCTCAGGTGCCGGTCCGGGTAGGCCTGGGCGCCGATGATTTCGGACAGAAAGACCTCCGAGGCCGGGTCGCCGTGGAGCACGCAGTTTTCACCACCCTCTTCGTAGTTGAGGACGAATTGCACGGCGATTCGTGCACCGCCCGGCCAGTCGGCGTGCGGCGGGTTGCGGCCATAGCCGATCAGATCGCGCGGATAGTCGCTAGCGCTCTTGTCCATCGAAGGTCTCCCAAACAACAGATGATGACGACAGGTCCGGGGCCAGAGCCAGGCCCGGCCCGACCCTTCATTCGCGAAACTCGATAATCAGGTCGCGTGCAGCAATGGTATCGCCTGGCTTCACATGAACCGCCTTGACCGTAGCATCGCGCTCGGCCCGAATCTGCGTCTCCATCTTCATCGCCTCGATTGACACCAGCGGATCCCCCGCGCGGATGCTCTGACCCGGCTTGACCGCAACGGTGACGATCATGCCAGGCATGGGGGCCGCTACCTGTGCGACATGACCCGCCACCGCCTGCGGCCGCTTGGGCACGGTCCGCGCGCCGGCGCGCTCGACACGAATCGTCCGCGGCTGACCATTGAGCTCGAAAAACACCTTGACCACGCCCTCTTCTTCGGCCGGCGCCGTCCCCAGCAAGCGCACCACCAGCGACTTGCCCGGATCGATGTCGATACTGATTTCTTCGCGCTCGTGCATGCCATAAAAAAACGCCTGGGTCGGCAAGGCGCTCAGATCACCATACCTGCGCTGATGCGCGGCGAAGTCGGCAAACACCTTCGGGTACATCAACCACGAGGCCAACTCGCGCTCATCGATGCTGCGGCCCGCCGAACGGGTCGCCTGCTCCCGGGCCGCATCGAGGTCAACCGCTTCGATGCGATCGCCGGGTCGGAAGGGCCGGGGTGGCTCGGCGACGATGGGGGTGGCCGCATCGCACTTGAGCACCCGCCGCGACATCTCGCGGGGAAACCCGTCTGGGGGGAAGCCCAGCTCGCCCTTGAAGAGCGAGACCACACTTTCCGGAAACGCGATGTCGCGCGAAGGGTCCATCACATCGGCCGCACTCAGGTCATTGACCACCATGAAGAGCGCCATGTCGCCCACGACTTTCGAGGTGGGGGTCACCTTGACGATGTCGCCGAACATCTGATTGACCTCGGCATAGGTAGCCGCCACGTCGGGCCAGCGATGCTCGATGCCCAGCGAACGCGCCTGCTCCCGGAGGTTGGTGTACTGACCGCCCGGCATTTCGTGACGATAGACATCGCTGGTGCCCGAGCGGATATCGGACTCGAAGGGCGCGTACAGCTTTCGCACGCCCTCCCAGTAGTGCGAGATCGCCTGCATCGACTCACGGTCGATCCCCGGGTCGCGGTCGCCCCCCTCGAGTGCCGCCACGATCGACCCGAGGTTGGGCTGGGAGGTGAGCCCGCTCATCGCATCGAACGCGCCGTCCACGGCATCCGCGCCTGCCTCGATCGCTGCCAGCACCGACGCGGCGGCGGTGCCGCTGGTGTCATGCGTGTGGAAATGCACGGGCAGGCCGAGCTCCTCTTTCAGCGCCCGGACCAGTTCGCGCGCCGCTCTGGGCCGGCAGACCCCGGCCATGTCTTTGATGCCGATCACATGCACGCCTGCGTCGCGAAGCCGGCGACCAATGTCGAGGTAGTACTTGAGATCGTACTTGAAGCGCGCCCGATCAAAGAGATCGGCGGTGTAGCAGATCGCGCCCTCGCAGAGCGCACCGCTTTCGTTCACCGCATCGATGGCCACGCGCATGTTATCGACCCAGTTGAGGGAATCGAAGACCCGAAAGAGGTCGATGCCGCCGCCAGCGGCCTGCTGCACGAAGTGACGCACGACATTGTCCGCGTAGTTGGTGTAGCCCACCGCATTGCTGCCCCGCAAGAGCATCTGCAGCAACAAATTGGGCACCGCTGCCCGCAACTGCGCCAATCGCTGCCAGGGGTCTTCATTCAGAAAGCGCATGGCCACATCGAAGCTCGCGCCCCCCCAGCACTCGAGCGAGAACAACTGCGGCAGCATGCGCGCGTAATAGGGCGCGATCCGCAGCATGTCGACCGATCGCATACGCGTCGCAAGGAGCGACTGGTGCGCATCTCGCATCGTCGTGTCGGTGAGCAGCACCCGGCGGCTCGCACTCATCCAGTCGGCAAACTTCTTCGGGCCCAGTTGCTGCAGCAACTGACGCGACCCGGCGGGCGGGTCGACACTCAGGTCGATGCGTGCACCCGGGCGCGCAATGGGGTTGGCCACCGCACGGGCACTGGCCAGCGACAGCGGCGACGCCTCAGGGGTCAGCGCGCTGCCGCCCTGCGCCGCACCCGAGCTCTTCGGCCAGACACGAGGCATGGCCAGATGATGGTGCGCGAGATCGGGCTTGCTGCGGCCCTTCATCTCCGGATGGCCGTTCACGCTCACCTCGCCGATATAGCTGAGCAGCCTCGAGGCCCGATCCCGACGCTTGTGAAACTTGAAGAGCTCGGGTGTGGTGTCGATGAAGCGCGTGGTGACGGTGCCCGCCGCAAACTGCGGATGGTTGATCACGTTCTCGACGAACTGCAGGTTGGTGGCCACGCCCCGAATGCGAAATTCCCGCAGGCCCCGGTCCATGCGGCGGATGGCCTCGTGCGCGCTGGGCGCCCAGGCTGTGACCTTGACCAGCAGGGAGTCGTAGTAGGGGGTGATCACCGCGCCGGTGTAGGCGGTGCCGCCATCCAGCCGAAGGCCGAAGCCCGCCGCACTTCGATACGCCTGAATGCGGCCGTAGTCGGGCGTAAATCCGTTCTCGGGATCTTCCGTGGTCAGCCGGCACTGCAGGGCATGACCGTTGAGCCGGATATCGGCCTGATGCGGGACCGGGCAGTCGGCATCGCCGATTCGGGCGCCCTGGGCGATCCGCAGTTGCGACTTGACGATATCGATCCCGGTGACCATCTCGGTCACCGTATGCTCGACCTGGATGCGGGGATTGACCTCGATGAAATAGAACCGGCCCGTGTCGGCATCCATCAAAAATTCGACCGTACCGGCATTGACATACCCGACGGCACGCGCCAGGCGCAGCGCCGATTCGCACAGTTCGCTGCGTGTCGCTTCGTCGAGGTAGGGCGCGGGTGCCCGCTCCACCACCTTCTGATTGCGTCGCTGCACCGAGCAGTCACGCTCGAACAGGTGAACGATCGTGCCGTAGCGATCCCCCATCACCTGCACCTCGACATGGCGGGCGTTGCGCACCAGTTTCTCGAGGTAGACCTCATCATTGCCGAAGGCCGCAGCCGCCTCGCGCCGTGCCGAATCGATCTGGGCATCCAGATCCGCCTCGTTCTCGATCACCCTCATGCCCCGGCCGCCGCCGCCCCAGCTCGCCTTGAGCATCAGCGGATAGCCCACGGCCTGCGCCAGACGTCTGGCCTGAGCCGGGTCGGCGGGCAAGGGCCCGGTGGCGGGCATCACCGGAACGCCCGCCCTCTGGGCGGCCTCGCGGGCCGCCACCTTGTTGCCCAGCGTCGTCATGGCCTCGGGGGTCGGCCCGATGAACAGGATGCCCGCCGCCTCGCAGGCTCGGGCAAAATCGGGGTTTTCCGACAGAAACCCGTAACCCGGGTGAATCGCGTCAACCTTTGCCTGACGGGCGATGCGTATGATGTCGTCGATATCGAGGTAGGCCTGCAGCGGCTTTTTCCCCTCCCCGACCAGATAGCTCTCGTCGGCCTTAAAGCGGTGAAGCGCGAAGCGGTCCTCCTGCGAATAAATCGAGACGGTGCGCATGCCCAGCTCGGCAGCGGCACGCATGACGCGAATGGCAATCTCGGAGCGGTTGGCAACGAGCAGGGAATGAATTCGGCGCATGGGGTCCGTCCGTTCAGGAAGGCGTGGTTGGAGGCGATGACGCACCGCAACAATAACGGGATGACCGCCCGCCCGCAATCCGCCCCGGGCGCAGCGCCCCGGACCCGGTTACTGGCCGTCATCGGGGCCGCCGTCTTATGCACAGCCTGCAGCGGCGGAGGCGGCGGTTCCGCCACCAGCCCTGCCGCCCCCGACCCGCCCCCCGCCGCGTCAAACTGTGGGCTCGACTACACCAGCGCCTCAAACCCCAGCCCACTGGTCGGGCTCGACCCGCTGCTGGCCGACCAGTGGCACCTGCGAAACACGGGACAGTCGGGCGGCCTTGCTGGCGAAGACCTGCGAGCTCTCGATGCCCGCTCGAGCGCGCGCGGCCGAGGAACCCGCGTCGCCATCATCGACGGCCCGGTCGAAACCGTGCACGAGGACCTCGCGGCCAACATCGCCCCCGATGCCCAGTACGACTACCGGACCCACACGGCGGGTGCGCCGCTGCCGTGTTCGTCCCTGGATGAACACGGCACGGCGGTTGCCGGCATCATCGCGGCCGTGGCGGACAACGGACGGGGCGGCTCGGGGGTTGCGCCGGCGGCAAGCCTGGGCGTCTACAACGCGCTCTCCACGGGGTCGGATGCCGATATCGCCGACGCATTGAGTCGCGATCGCGACCGCACCGACATCTATCACAACAGCTGGGGCTCGCCCGATGACGGGCGCCTGCACGCGGCCGAGGCCGCCTTCGTGAGTGCGATCGATACGGGCCTCAGTCAGGGGCGCGGCGGCAAAGGCGCGCTCTACGTTTTCGCCTCAGGCAACGGCGGCTGCTACCTCAGCGGCGACCTGTCCGGTTGTCTGGGCAGCGAACTGGCCACCTACGATGGCTACCTCAATCAGCCCGGCGTCATCGCCGCCTGCGCGGTCAACCACCGCGGCGAATTGCCCGCCTGGGGCGAGCAAGGCGCCAACCTGCTGGTCTGCGGCCTGTCGGGTAGCGACACTTCCAGCATCACGACTACCGCACTGCGCAATGGCTACCGCAGCAACTTTGCAGGCGCCTCAGCCGCTGCGCCCATGGTCTCGGGGGTGATCGCGCTGATGCTCGAGGTCAACCCGGCGCTCAGCTGGCGCGACGTGCGCCTCATCCTGGCCCGGAGCGCGCGCGAGAACGCCCCCACCGACAGCAGCTGGCAAGCCACCAGCCTCACGAACGCGTCGGGGGGCGCCAAACGCTACAGCCACAAGTTCGGTTATGGCGTGGCCGATGCCCAGGCCGCAGTGACGCTGGCAGCCTCCTGGTCCAGCATCGGGGGCAGCAGCAGCCTGCGGCGCTGCACCCTGCCCGCCCGGGGCCCGGGCGCGGGCAGTCCGTTTCCCGTGACACTGCCCGATGCGAGCGGGGCCAGCGTGACGCCTCGAGTCGATGCGATCAGCGTGGGGGCGGTCGACTGCGCGCTGTCGATCATCGAGCACGTCGAAGTCCGGTTCAGTGCGCTTCACGACTATTCGGGCGATCTGCGCGTCGAACTGCGCAGCCCGGCTGGTCATGTCAGCCAACTCGCCGCAGCGAGAGCCTGCAGCAACACCAGCCGCAGCGGCGACCACTGCGGCCGCTATGACAACTGGCTCTTTGCCAGCAATCGCCACCTCAATGAATCGCCGATCGGCACCTGGCAACTGGGCGTCACCGACATGACGCCTGGCCAGACTGGCCAGTGGACGGGCTGGAGCCTCACGCTGGTGGGCCGATGAAGAAACGCCTGCACGCACTGGTGCTTTGGACGGTGTGGCTTGCCTCGCCGCCACTGCCCGCACAGCCGTCCGATGCCTCGGCCCA
Source organism: uncultured bacterium (assembly GCA_903907905.1). Classification (GTDB taxonomy): domain Bacteria; phylum Pseudomonadota; class Gammaproteobacteria; order Burkholderiales; family Burkholderiaceae_E; genus SYIM01. The sequence continues at coordinate 17,963 of CAIVPX010000029.1, forward strand.
TGTCTACGAGGGCACACAGCTTCGGGCGCTGCGTGTCGATCCGGCCTGGATCGCGATCTTCCCCGTGGGGGCGTCGGGCAGCCCGCTCTTTCGCATCGATGATCCGGCTCAGCCGGCCGGACTGCGCTCGCCCGTCTACCGTGAAGCGGATCAAGCCCACTCGCCCGCCCGGGCGCTCCCAGGCGGCGTCATCGTCGCGCTCAGATCCGAGGATCGCGCCCAGCCGGATCGCCTGTTCGAAGCCCTGGGCCTGCGCGCCCGTCGGTCGATCGACCCGACCACCGGTCGATGGCTGGTGGACAGCGCGCCGGGGGCCGATGCGCTGTCGCTCGCCCGGCGTCTGCACGAGAGCGGCCGCTTTGAATCGGTCGCCCCCAACTGGTGGCGTGAGCGCGTGCGCAAGTAGCTACGTACCGCTCCCGCTCGCGGCAGGGGCTCGGGCGCCTACAATCCCGGGCATCCCCCGATCCACCCTGCACGAAGCCCACCCGCCATGCGAACCGACCTGCCCGTCACCATCCGGCGATCCGACTACTCGCCCACCTGCCACCTGATCGACGACATCGAGCTCGTCTTCGACCTCATGCCGGAGGCGACGCTCGTGAACACGCGGCTTCGAATCCGGCGGCGCGAGGGTGCGCCCGCCGATGCACCCCTGCATCTGCACGGCGAAGGGCTCGAGCTGCTCGAGCTGCGCGTGGACGGGCGAGCCCTTCGCGTCGATGAGTATGAACTCGGACATGACCGTCTGAGCATCCCGGCGCTGCCGGCAGCGTTCACGCTGAGCGTGGTCAATCGCATCAACCCGGGTGCCAATACCGAGCTGAGCGGTCTCTACGTGTCCAACG
>CAIVPX010000030.1 GCA_903907905.1 uncultured bacterium
AGACAGCCATGAATGCCGCTCAAGCGACTACCGCCGCACCCGCCCAGGATGAGGTCGACCGCCTGATCGAACAGTTCGATCCCGAATCCAATTTTCGTCGACTCGGCGGCTTGCCGGCCCTGATCGTCACCGTGCTGGCCGTGGGCCTCTCGGCCTGGCACTACTACACGGCGGGCTTTGGTCTGGCGAACGAAATCGCGCATCGGGCCATCCACCTCTCGGTCGTGATGGGCCTGTGCTTTCTGGTGTTTCCGCGTCAGGAGCGATTGCCCGGTGCCTGGGAGTGGCTGGTGTCGATCGGCTTTGCCGTGTTCTATGTGCTGCTGGGCTGGGGTCTGATGCAGTCGCTTGGCGAGCAGGTGCCTCCCGCCGGGCGCCTGGCGTTCGGCGCAGCGGTGGTGGCGATCACTCTGCTGTCGCTGCCGCTGCGGCCGTACGACGGCACCCGTGAGCGGATCTCGGCACGTGACTGGGTATTTGCAGGCGCCGCAGCGGGGTTCTCGCTCTACCTGCTGATCGGGTTCGATGACATCTTCATTCAGCGTCCCGGGCAGGACTCGGCGCTTGACCTGATGATGGGGGTGATTGCCATCGTGATGGTGCTCGAGGCGTCCCGGCGTACTCTGGGCGTCATCCTGCCGGTCATCGGGGTACTCACCGTGCTCTACGCACTCTTCGGGCCCTATCTGCCCGGCGACCTCGCGCATCGCGGCTACAGCGTCGCGCGGGTGGTGGCCTATCTGTACAAGGGCACCGAGGGCATCTATGGCATCGCCGTCGGGGTGGTCGCCACCTTCGTCTTTCACTACGTGCTCTTTGGCATCATGGCGCAGCTGACCGGGCTGGCGCAGCTCTTCGTCAATCTGGCCACCATTGCGGCCGGTCGCTACTCGGGCGGACCCGCCAAGGTCTGCGTGGTCACCTCCGGGTTGTTCGGCATGATTTCGGGGTCGGCGATCGCCAATGCCGTTACCACCGGCGTGATGACCATCCCGCTCATGAAAAAAGTGGGCTTTTCGCCGCGCTTTGCCGGCGGGGTCGAAGCCTCGGCGGCGTGCGGCGGGCAGGTGACGCCGCCCATCATGGGCGCGGCGGCCTTCATCATGGCCGAGTCGCTGGGCATTCCGTACAACCAGCTGGTCATCGTTGCGATCATTCCCGCAGCACTGCACTACCTGGCCATTCTCTGGATGGTTCACCTCGAGGCGCGGCGGCTCAAACTGGCGGGCATTCCGGCCCAGGACATCCCGACGCTCGGCTGGGTGCTGCGCCGCTCCTGGCATCTGTTCATTCCGCTGGGCACCATGGTGGCGATGCTGCTGCTGCAGTACACGCCTTTTCTGGCGGCCTTCTGGGGGATCACGCTCACCATCGTCTGCTCCTGGGTCCCGAGCCTGCTGGGGCGTAGCGGGCGCGAGATGGCGGGCATGCCGGTTACTCTCAGGGGGCTGATACGAGGCTTTGACATGGGCGCCAAGGCGGCGCTCAGCATCGGTGCCTCCTGCGCCTGCGTGGGCTTTTTGCTGGGCATCCTCACGCTCACCGGCATGGGCTTCAAATTTTCGGCCTACGTGCTCGATCTGTCGGGCAGTGCCGCGCAGGCCGTGCTCAGTATCGACCTCTGGCATTGGTTCGATCGCGCCCAGGTGACGGTGTTTTTTGGTCTGGTGTTCACGGCGGTGGCCTGCATCATCATGGGGACCGGCGTGCCCACCACACCCACCTACATCATCCTCGCGTCCATCGTCGCACCCGCGCTTGCGCAGTTGGGGGTGCCGCAACTGGCCACCCACTTTTTCGTGTTCTATTACGGTGTGCTGGCCGATGTCACGCCGCCGGTTGCCCTCGCCGCCTTTGCCGCGGCCGGTATTGCCCGAAGTGAGCCCATGGGCACCGGCAATACCGCTTTCCGTCTGTCGATGGGCAAGGCGCTGGTGCCGTTCGCGTTTGCGTTTTCACCGTCGCTGCTCTTCATCGATTTCGATGCGCTGCAGTTCGCTGTCGCGCTGGCAGGTGCGGTGATCGCGGTGATCGGGCTGGGCGCCGCCTACGCGGGCTACTGCCGCCGACCGATCGGTCGGACGAGCTTCGTCTTGCTCAATCTGCTCTCGATCACGCTGGTGTTCGGGCATCTGGGGACGACGCTCGTGTGTGGTAGCGCGGTGATCCTGATTCTTGCTTGGCACATGAGGCCCGTTGTGTCTGAGGCTTTGGTTCGCTGACGCTCGCACGCGGGTATCCCGGATTGCGCCGCGAGGTCGCACCGGCTGATACCGCGCCTGACAGACTTGGGTTGCGCCGCATCGGGACGGATGATCGACGGTTTCGCGCCTGCTGCGCCTAACCTCGAAGCGATCATGAACCCTCTGCCCGCTCTGCTGCCACTCTTCGTCGCCTCGATGCTCTTGCTGACGACCCTTGCCTGGGCCGCATGGCTGGCTGCCGCCCATGCTGGCTGGGCGCTGCTTTTGGGTGTGCTGCAAGCCGGGGCGGCCTGGCTGGCCTGGCAGGCGAGCGGCGCTCGAGGGCGGGCTAGCCGACCGGCGTGGTGGGCCTGGTTGGGCGTCGTCTCGCTCCAGTTCGCTCAGGCCGCGCTGGTCTGCCTGCAGGCGCAACAGGCGGCGAGCGACATGCCGCCGGCCTTCACGCTCTTGGCGGGTCTGTGGTCATCGGTTGCCGCAGCAGCCATACGCCGTCGGCATTCACCATAGGCGCAGCATGAGACCGGCGGCCAGGGTTGCGCCGATCTCCCGGGCCCGGTGCAGTGCGGATTCGTCCACCGTCTTGGTTGCTTCGATGGCCTCGGGCGTCTGCGCATGGGTGCACACGATCAGGGGGTCGGCGATGCGTCGCAGGCGCCAGCCCGTGGTGATGCGCTCGATCTGCTGTGCAGCCCCCCGGCCATCGGAGCCCGCGCTGACCATCAAGGCGTAGGGGCGAGCCTCGATTCGGCCCAGCGCGGGGTAATAGCTTCTATCGAGGAAGTCTTTCATCATGCCGGCGGCGCTGCCGAGCATTTCGGGGGTGACGATGATCAGCCCGTCGCATTCGAGAAGCGCCTGCGGCCCGACCGTGTCGCAGCGCGCCAGCTGGGTCTCGACGCCCCCCTCAGAGGCTGCGCCCTCGGCGGCAGCTTGGGCGAGCGCCTGTGCCGCGCCGGTGCGTGACCACCAGACCACCAGCAGGCGGGGTGAGCGGCGGGGGACAGCAGCGTCGATCGGAAGGGCCGTCATGGCTGGGCTCGGTGGCAACCCTGTGTCGCGTCGGGATGCGCGGCCGGGCGCGCTACCGTATCCTGTCGGCATGGCGATCGCAAGAAACCTGATAGCCGTTCTCGCGCTGCTCGCTCCGGCCATGACTGTCCTGGGTGAGGAGGCGTCGCCGTTTCTGCATCGCCTTCAGGGGCCGCCCGCGCAGCCGGATCGCGCGGCCGATGTGATCAGCGCCGCCACAGCCTTGCGAGAGGGCGAGCAGATGCTTCGCGCGAGCGCCTCGATCCGGGATCCGCAAGGCGCTTGCGAGCGGTTCGATATCGCCGCGCGCGAGCCCCTGCCGCAGGCCTGGCTGAGGGTTGGGCAATGCCACGCCCAGGGCTGGGGACGACCCGTGGACAAAGCCCAGGCGGCGCAGTGGTACCGGCGCGCGGCCGAAAGCGGATTGGCCTCGGCGCAGACAGCGCTGGGCATCGTGCTTCAGCGTGGCGATGGCCTCGAGCGCGATGATCAGGCGGCCGTGCAATGGTTCAGTCGCGCGGCGCAGGCGGGCGATTCCAACGCGGCGCTCGCGCTCGCCCGGGCCTATGAGGCCGGGCAGGGGGTTGGACGCGACACGGTGGTGGCCGCGCAGTGGCTCCAGCGTGCGGCGGACCAGCGCAATCCGGCTGCGCAACTGGTGCTTGCGCAGTGGTACCTCAACGGGCAGGCGGTTCATCGGTCGGCGCTCAGTGCCTACGCCTGGGCGAGCGTGGCAACCGGCACCGCGGCCCGTATCAGCGAGGCTACCGTGGCCGATCAATTGTCCCAGCGGGGTAGCAGCCTGCGACGACAGGCGGCGGCCCTGCTGAGCGCGGACGAGCTGATCGAGGGCCAGCGAATGAGCCGCGACTGGGCGCCCGGGCGTTTGCCGCTGCAACTGGCCTCGCGCCCGGAGCCGGATGGCGCCGCGTCGACTGCAGCCGTGCCCGCAGCCCCCGGCGTCGCCGGCGCCTCTGCGTCGGGACCGCAGGCGGCCTCGCCCGGTCGACCGCTGCTGCCCGGCGCCGCACCGGCCGAGATCGAGACGCCCCGGCCCGCCCGGGCGCGCATGAGCACCGGATCCGGATTTTTCGTGAGCCGCGAGGGACACCTCGTGACCAACGACCATGTGGTGCGTGACTGCCGCGAGGTCCGCCTGCCCGACGGGCAGATCCTGGCCCTGATTGCGCGCGACCCCCGGGCTGATCTTGCGCTCTTGCGGGGTACGCCTGTCCGGCAGGTCGCCCGGCTCAGGCAGAACGCTCAGGCGCAACAGGGTGAGGAAGCGCTCACCTACGGATTTCCCCTCCACGGCGTGCTGTCCTCGTCCGGGCAGCTTGGCGCGGGCATGGTCACCGCGCTGGCGGGCTTGCGGGACAATCCGCTCCACATCCAGATCGATGTGGCGGTGCAGTCGGGCAACAGCGGCGGTCCGCTGATCGATTCGCGCGGCGAAGTGATCGGCGTGGTTGTCTCCAAGCTCAATGCGCTCAAGGTCGCCCAGGTGACCGGAGACATTCCGCAGAACGTCAACTTTGCGGTCGCGCTACCACCGCTCAAGGCCATGCTGGCCCAGCACGCCGTGCCGCTCGAGTCTGGCCCGGCGCCGGCTGAGCTGACGCGTCAGCAGGTGGCCGAAGCGGCACGTCTCTACACGACGGCCGTGCTCTGTGCGCGATAATCGCGCTCTCCCCTTTTGTGAGAGAGAGTCTTCATGGCAAGGTTTGACGTCACCGATGCGGTCCAGGCGCTGGGGCCTGGCGAGTCACGCGCGTTCAACGCGGACGGACACGAGATTGCGCTGTGCCGCGGCGATAGCGGTGTCTTTGCGGTCGCCGACCTGTGCACCCACGCGCACGCGCATCTCACCGACGGGTTCGTGCTGGGCGACCTGATCGAGTGCCCTTTGCATCAGGCCCAGTATCACCTCGCAACGGGCGAACTGGTGGAGGGGCCCGAGTGTCCGGCGCTTCGTACTTACTCCCTGGTCGAGCAGGGCGGGCGCTGGTATGTCGAAACCTGAGGGGCTGGCGAAGGCCACCGCAGTGATGCAGCCGATCGAGACGCCCTTCTGCGCAGCCTGCTCCGTGGTGCGCCCCGAGTGGATCGACTACAACGGGCACATGAACGTGGGGTACTACCATGTCGTGTTTGATGAGGCGTCGACGCCCTTTTTCGAGTGGCTCGGTCTGACCCCTCAGTACCGGGCCCGCACGCAGGCTTCCACCTTCGCGCTCGAGACGCATCTGCACTTTCTGCGAGAGGTGAAGCTCGGCGATGAGCTTCGCTTCGAGGCGCGGTTGCTGTCGTTTGACGCCAAGCGCATTCACTTCTATCAGGAAATGTTCCACGTCGGGCAGGGCTACCTCGCCGCGGCCTACGAGTCGCTGTCCATGCATGTCGACATGCGCACGCGCCGAACCGCGCCCATGCCGGCCCAGCTGAGCGAACGTCTGGCCGCCGTCATGCAGGCGCACGGTGGGCTTGAGCGCCCCTGGCAGGTGGGGCACGTGATCGGAACGCCTGTGCCCAGACCGGTGGGCAAGCCCTGAGGCGGGGCAGATTGCACGTGCCTGCCGCCAGATTCGGCAAGCGCGGCTTGGCTACCCGGCTCAGCTGAAAAAGACGGTGGCGAGGCCCAGGAAGATCAGAAAGCCCATGCTGTCGGTGCTGAATGTCAGCAGCACCGACGACCCGATGGCGGGGTCCCGGCCGCCGCGCTCGAGCGCCAGCGGCACCGCCATGGCAATGAGCGCGCCCACCACCAGATTGAGCGTCATGGCCAGCATGAGCACGGCCCCCAGCAGGGCGCCCTGGTTGCTGTCGGCGTAGATCCACCAGGCGAAGAGCCCGGCGATGCCGCCCCAGACCAAGCCATTGAGCCCGGCGATGGCGATTTCCTTGAGGAGCAACTGGCGCGCATTCGAGCGCGTGAGACGCCCCAGCGCGAGCGAACGGATGATCAGCGTCATGGTCTGATTGCCCGAATTGCCGGCAATGCCCGCCACGATGGGCATGAGGGCGGCCAGTGCCACCACGCGCTCGATCGTGCCTTCAAAAGCGCCAATCACCCGGGAGGCGAAAAAGGCGGTGCACAGGTTGACGGCCAGCCACATCCAGCGGTTGCGAGCCGACTGCCACACGCTGGAGAAGAGGTCTTCTTCTTCGCGCAGACCCGCCTTGGCCAGCGCGTCGGACTCGCCCTCTTCCCGGATCACGTCCACGGCCTCGGCTACCGTGACCCGACCCACCAGTCGGTTGTGCGGGTCGACAACAGGTGCTGACACCAGGTCGTAGCGCTCGAAGGCGAGCGCCGCCTCGCTGGCGTCGTCGTAGGGTGCCAGTGCCAGCACGTCGCGGCGCATGACATCGGTGACCAGCACCTCGGGCTCGTTGATGAGCAGACGGTCGAGTGGCAGGCTGCCTGTGAGCTGGTCATGCTCATCGACCACGAAGACCTGATCGGTATGGTCGGGCAGTTCCTGCAGGGTGCGCAGATAGCGCAGCACCGCATCGAGCGAGTAGTCGGCGCGAACCGTGATGATTTCGAAGTCCATCAGTGCGCCGACCGACCCCTCGGGGTAGGACATCGACGCGCGCAGCTGCTCGCGCTCTTCCTGGGTGAGGCCCTGGCGAACCGCCTCGACCACGTCCGAGGGCAGGTCGGGTGCCAGCTCGGCGATCTCGTCGGTGTCAAGGGTTTCGACCGCTTCGACCAGCTCCTCGGTGTCCATGGAGCGGATGAGCGATTCGCGAACCGACTCCGACACCTCGAGCAGGATCTCACCGTCGCGGTCGGCCTTGACCAGGTCCCAGACGGTGATCCGATCGGTCTGGGGCAGCGCCTCGAGGATATAGGCGACATCGGCCGGGTGCAGACGCTCGAGGCGCGCGCGCAGGTCGCTCAGATGCTGGCGCTCGACGAGCTGCTCGAGCGGTTCATCACGGGTTTCTTCGTCAGCGGCCTGTTGGCGGTGGGCCAGTTCGAGCACCTGATGATGCCGACGCAGCAGCTCCTGCACCTCGTTGAGGGCGCGAGAGGCCTCTTCCGGGTCGCGGGGGTGCTCGGCCAGACGGTCCAGCGCCTGGGCATCGCCTTGCCCGGGCTGCAAATTGTGGCTGTGCGGGTCGGTCATGCGCGTCTCAGGCGAGGGCGTTCAGCTCAGCCCGAATCGTCTCATAGACCGCGTGGGTTTCGGGGCGCACGCCGCGCCAGATGAAAAACGACTCGGCCGCCTGTTCGACCAGCATGCCCAGCCCGTCAGAGACCTGTGCACAGCCCGCCTCGCGTGCCGCCCGCATGAACGCAGTCGGTCGTGCCGCATACACCATGTCAATGGCGAGTCGGGCGCCAGCCAGCACGGCCGGCGCAACAGGCAACTGCTGCGTCTGGTCGAGCCCCGCCGAGGTGGCGTTGATGAGGAGGTCGAAACGCCCGCTCGTCACCGGCAGACCAGCCGCGTGGATACGGCCGCCCGCCTGCGCCTCGAACAGACTCGCCAGTCGCTGCGCACGATCGGCTGTCCGGTTGACGACCTCGATGTGGGCGACCCCCGCCTGCAGCAGCGGCAGGATGACGCCCTGAGCCGCGCCGCCCGCACCCAGCAGCAACACGCTCGCACCGTCGATCGTCTGGCCGAGCCGTCCCTGCATGTCGGTGACCAGCCCGATGCCGTCGGTATTGTCGGCGGCGATGCGTGGGCCCTCGAATCGCAGGGTGTTGGCCACCCCGGCGGCGCGTGCGCGCTCGCTCAAGTGGTCGGCGAGCTGCCAGGCTTCGAGCTTGAAGGGCAGGGTGACGTTGAGCCCGTTGCCCCCTTCGGCCTGGAAGCGGGCAACGGCGGCCTTGAATCCATCGAGCGGGGCGAGCAGGCGCCCGTATTCGATGTCCTGGCCAGTCTGGCGGGCGAAGGCTGCGTGGATGGCGGGGGATCGGCTGTGTGCAATGGGGTGACCGATGACCGCGTAGCGATCGCTCATGATGACGGTGCCTCGGAGGGCTCTGCGATGACAGCGTCCTGATCGTCCTGCGCCGCCTCGGGCGTGTCCGGGCTGGTGGGTGCCAGATCGACGAAGCGCGCTCGAAGCGAGACATCGACTTCATCGAGTTCGGCGAGATCGACGAGGATCTGCCGCCCCGGCGAGAGCTCGGGCAGGCCCGACATCCGGAAGTAAAACGGTGCACGGGCCAGCCGGACCACGTCCTCGCGCACCACCACCGCCTCGGTGCGTGTGATGCCCTCCTGCGCAAGCCAGCGCAGGCACCACAGTCGCTCCATCTGCTGCTGAAAGTCTTGATAGGCTCCGTGACGCGCGTCAAAGCCCGAGATGATGGAAAAGAGTGCGGCGTCCTTCGGACCGAATGGCACCCGCGTATCGCGCAGCACGGCGATCAGCTGCCGCTGGTTGATCAGGTCGACATAGCGGCGTAGGGGCGAGGTGCTCCACATGTACTGGCTGACGCCCAGGCCCTCATGGGGCAGCGCCTGGATGCTCATGCGTACCCGACCCCCCTGCTGGGAGCGGTAGATACCGGGCGCCTGATGCTCGTCCAGCAGGGCGCCCCAATGGCTGTTGGCGAGGATCATCATCTCGGCCACGATCCGGTCGAGCGGAGCGTCCCGGCGGCGCTGTTCGATGTGCACGCGCTCGCCCTGCTCGTCGCGATGGATGCGAAAGCTGAAGTCGGTGCGAAAGCGCGGTTCGGGCTTGCCGCGCACGCGCTCGCGCTGGGCGCAGGAGGCGAGCGTCAGCCGCCACAGCACCTGCAGGGCTTCACCGAAGGGCAGCTGTCGGGCGCTCTCCGGGTCGGTGAGTGCGGCCTCGGTGACCTGGTCGGAGCAGGCTTCGTGTCGCAGGTTTTCGGCGATCGGCACCCGCTCGACTCGCGAATGGCTCGAGACGATCTCCTGGGCGTCGGTATCCAGATCGAGGTAGAGCGAGAGGGCGGGGGCCGCCTTGCCGGCATCCAGCGAGTACCGGGCCACCACCTGCTCGGGCAGCATGGTGATCTTGTCACCGGGCATGTAGACCGAGGACATGCGCTCGCGTGCGAGCAGATCGAAGTCGGAATCAGTGGCAATGCCCAGCCCGGGCGCCGCGATGTGAATGCCGATGCGCCAGCCGCCGCCCGGCAGCGCCTGAACCGACAGCGCGTCGTCGATTTCGGTGGTGCTGCTGTCGTCGATCGAGAACGCGGCGACCTCGGCCAGCGGCAGCGCATCGGTGCCGTCGTCGGCCAGCGACAGCTGGGCAGTCCGGCCATCGAAGCCGATCCCGGCGGGGAAGTGTTCGGCGGCAAAGCGCGCCAGATGCAGCGCCCTGGCCGAGCCGAAGGCGCCCAAGCCCAGCAGCAGGCGCTCGGGCGTCTGGTGGCTCTGGCGCAGTGCCAAGTCGAGCGCGCGGTATTCGATGCTCATCTTGTCGGGGCGCACGAGCAGCGTCTGCGCCTGCGTCGCGATGACCTGCGGCAATTCGCCTGCCAGCATCTGCGCGGCCAGCGCCTCGATCTGCTGCTCCTGCTGCCTGCGCCGCTCGAGTGATGCCAGTGCGGCCTTGACGGTGTCCTCGGGGGCCGGGCGGTAGCGACCCCGTCCCTTGCGATGGAAGTGGATGGGCGCACTGTGCAGTTTCAGTAGCAGCGCGGTGGCCTGCTCGGGGCTGGCCTTGCCACCGTAGTACTCGGTCGCGAGATCGAGAAAGCCGAATTCGTCCTGGGGCGCGCACTGCCACAGGAAGTCGATATCGAGTTCGGCCGCGAGCCGCTGTGCCTCGGGGATCAAGGCGCCGATGTCCGATGCGTCAAAGCGCAGCATGACGTGGGCGGTCTTGACCTTCGAGCGGCGCCCGCTCGCCAGTTCGATCTGCAGGTTGGCGCCGGCCTCGCTCAACACGGTGGCGGCCTTGAAGTCGCCGTTTTCCTCGATCAGCAGGTGTTTCAAGGGCGGCTCCCGGTGACGTGTCGGGTCGGGTTCACATCATGATCCCGCCGGACACCTCGATCACCGCGCCATTGATGTAGCTGGCGTCGTCCGAGGCCAGAAAAGCGTAAACGCGGGCGATTTCCTCGGGCTGGCCGAGTCTGCCCAGCGGTACCTTTTCGACCATTTTCTCCATCACCGCATCGGGGATGGTGTCGAGAATCGGCGTGGCGATGAAGCCCGGGCAGACCGCCACGGTCCGTACGCCTTTGGGGCCCAGTTCGCGCGCCCAGGTCTTGGTGAAGCCGATTACGCCGGCTTTGGTGGCGGCATAGTTGGTCTGACCGAAATTGCCGTAGAGGCCGACCACCGAGGAGGCGATCAGGATGACGCCGCTGCCCTGCCCGATCATCGTGGGGGCCACCGCCTGCGTGCAGTTGAATACGCCCTTGAGATTGACCGACATCACGCTGTCGAACTGCTGCTCGGTCATTTTCACCAGGCGCGCGTCCTTGGTGATGCCGGCGTTGTTCACCAGACAGTCGATCCGTCCCCACTGAGTCAGGGTGGCGCTCACCATGGCCTCGACGCTCTGGCGATCGGTGACATCGACGCGCAGCGCGAGTGTTTCGGCGCCGGCGGCGGCCGCCGCCTGACGGGCCGCCTCGGTTCGCGCCGGATCCAGGTCGGCCAGCACCACCCGTGCGCCCTCGCTGGCAAAGATCCGGGCGGTCGCAAGGCCGATCCCGCTGGCCGCACCGGTGATGATGGCCACCTTGTCTTTCAGTCGCATGATTTCAATCTCCCTTTGAGGTGTCCGGGTCGGTCGGCGGGGGCATAGCCAGACCCGCAAACTCGAGTACCCGACCGATGTGCGAGGCAAAGTCCGACAGGCCATGGTCGCTGCCCTGCACCACGATGTGTTGCGCGCCAGGCCAGGCCTCGACCATGTCCCGCCAGTCGAGCACCTCATCACCGGTGGCTGCGATCAGCAGATAACGTTGGGGCAAGGTGATGCGCTCGACCGCGAATGCTTGCAGCGCCTGCAAATACTCGGGTCTGAAGTCGAAGGCTTCGTCGCTGTGAAACAGGGTCTGGGGCCCAAGGTGCCGCGCCAGCCCGATCGCAGGCTTGATCGCCGGATTGAGCAGCACGGCGCGCGCGCCGCATTGCTCGGCAACATGGCGCGCGTAATAGCCTCCCAGCGAACTGCCCACCAGCACGTCGGTATCGTCCGGCCTGATCTGGCTCATGATTTCGTCGATGGCGGCAGCCGGCGAGGCGGGCAATTGCGGGCAGACGAAGTCGGCCCCGCGCCCCAGGGCCACCATGGCCTGTCCCAGCATTCTCGCCTTGAACGAAGCGGGCGAGGAGCGAAACCCATGCAGATAGATGAGCCGCCGGCAGGGGGTCCGGGGTGCCGGTTCGGGCAGGGGCGTCGTCATGCGCGCGCCGCCAGAGCGCTGAGCAGGCGGTGGTGAATGCCACCGAAGCCGCCGTTGCTCATCACCAGAATGTGGTCGCCTGGCCGCGCGCGTGACACGACGGCCGCAACCAACCCGTCGAGATCGGCTTGGACGCAGGCGCGCTCGCCCAGGGCTGACAGATCGCTCGCAGCATCCCAGGCGATGCCGCCGGTGTAGCAAAAGGACAGATCCGCGTCACGCAGGCTGCCCGCCAGCAGCGCCCGCATGGCCCCCAGTCGCATGGTGTTCGATCGGGGCTCGAACACCGCGAGAATGCGCTCGCCCGGCAAAAGTCGTTCGCGCAAGGCGGCCAGCGTGGCCGCGATGGCGGTGGGGTGGTGGGCAAAATCGTCGATGACGCGGATGCCGCCGACTTGCCCGCGCAACTCCAGCCGCCGTTTCACGCCGCCGAAACGTCCCAGTGCGTCGAGGGCCTGCTCGGGCGGGACGCCCGCGTGTCGGGCGGCGGCCAGTGCGGCCAGCGCGTTGGCGCGATTGTGGGCACCCGCCAGGGCCAGCGTGCCATGGCCCTGCTGCTCGCCGGCGAAGTACACCTCGAGGGCTGCTTGGCCGCCCGGCCCGCTGAGACGCCAGCCCGCCTCGCTCAGGAAGTCTTCGTGCTCGCTCCACAGGCCGCGCGCCAGAACCCGCCCGATCGCGGCGGCCTGCGCGTTGGCGATGACGCGTCCGCTGGCGGGTACCGTTCGGATCAGATGATGGAATTGGGTTTCGATGGCGGCGAGATCGGGGAAGATGTCCGCATGATCGAACTCGAGGTTGTTCAGGATCAGGGTTCGTGGCCGGTAGTGAACGAACTTCGACCGCTTGTCGAAAAAGGCGGTGTCGTATTCGTCTGCCTCGATGACGAAGCAGGGGCCCTCCCCCCGCCTTGCCGAGCCGGAAAAGTCGGCTGGCACACCCCCGATCAGAAAGCCCGGGTCGCGACCGGCACACTCGAGAATCCAGGCGAGCATGGCGGTGGTGGTGGTCTTGCCATGGGTGCCGGCGACGGCGAGGACCCAGCGCCCCTGCAGGATGTGCTCGGCCAGCCACTGCGGGCCCGAGGCATAGGCTTGGCCGGATTCGAGAATCGCTTCCATCAGCGGATTGCCCCGGGTGACGACGTTACCGATGACCCAGAGATCCGGGGCGAGTGCCATCTGGTCGGCCGAATAGCCTTCGATCAGGTCGATGCCGAGCGCGCGCAGTTGCTCGCTCATCGGCGGATAGACGTTCAGGTCGCAGCCGGTGACGGTGTGCCCCGCCTCGCGCGCGATCGCGGCGATGCCGCCCATGAAGGTGCCGCAGATTCCGAGGATGTGGATGTGCATTGGAGCGATAATGGTACGAAGCACAATTCTACTGCCATGACCGACGAACCCGATGAGCTTCGCCTCGAGATTGCCGCCGCCGCTGCCCGACTGGTGGCTGAGAGCGGCCTCGATTACGGCACCGCCAAGCACAAGGCGGTGCGCCGCCTGCTGGGCGATCGCAGCCTGCCTCGCGCCGTCATGCCCGACAACGACGACATCGATGCTGCCTTGCGCGAGCACCTCGACCTCTTTGACCCCGAGCACGCAGCCCGTGTACAACGCAGGCGCCGGTTGGCGGTCGGGCTGATGACGCAGCTTGCGTCCTTCAGCCCCTACCTCACCGGGGCGGTCTGGAAGGGCATCTGCGCCGATCATGCGCCGACCCACCTGCAACTGTTTCATGACGACCCCAAAGAGGTGGAAATCCACCTGCTCAACCAGGGGGTGCGTTTTGAGGTCTCCACCCTGCCGCACTTTCGACAGCCCGGCGAAGAGGTGGAAGTCCTGCTGTTCGAATTGGAGCGCGAACCGGTCATGTTGTCGCTGTACCCGGTTGATGATTTGCGCGGTGCCTTGCGGCGGGACGCCTCGGGTACGGCCGAGCGTGGCGATCTGAACCAGGTTCGCTCGCTCGAGGCGGGCTCGCCTTGACCCGTCCCGCTGCCTTGCTGCCACCCGCCAAGCCCGCAGTCTCGCCGCTGCGCCGGCTCCTGCTGGGGCTCTTTGCGGTGTCCTGCGCCGGGGCAGGCGGGCTGTTCGCCTGGCAGCGTTGGTCGGCGACTTCGTCAGCCGAAGATGACCGGCGCTTGCTTGACCTGTTTCTCGACCGAGCCTGGGAGGACGCCGAGGGGCGCCCGCTCGATACCGCCTCGCTCAGGGGCCAGGTTCTGCTGATCAACTTCTGGGCAACCTGGTGCCCGCCCTGCGTTGAGGAAATGCCCGAACTCGATCAACTCCAGAAGGAGTGGGGTGGCCGCGGTGCGCAGGTGCTGGGCATCGGCATTGACTCCCGCGCGAAAATTCTCGACTTCTCTCGCCGCGCCCGCTTCACGTATCCGCTGTTGGTCGGGGGGGCCGAGGGCAGCGACCTGTCCCGCGCTTTCGGGAATGTGTCGGCGGCCCTGCCCTTCACAGTCCTGATTGGTCGCGACGGTCGGGTGCGCGAGCGTATCCTGGGGCGGTTCAACTTATCGCACCTACGGGAGGCGCTCCGGGCGGCTGCCCGCTAGATCTCCCGGAATCAGGCATCGATTTGATATCTGTCTTGTTTTCTGCGTTAAAATCCTTGAACTTCATCGAAAAAATATAGCCCTCTACCACAATGCCGCCGGAGGCCTGCGATCTGTCGAGTGTTGGTGGTGCCGCCGGGCTGAACGCCGGGTCGGTGTCAGGGCGGTTCTGCCCCTAGACTTATCCGGCCAAACGGCCGAGTTGGCATGGTTTTGGCAGTCGTAGAGATGTTTTTGGTCAATTTGCCGGCAAAGCGGGGTCGGACGTCTGATGTCGTTCCTCCCCTGCCTTGTTCCTAACCAGGAGCCTGAATCCATGGATTTGCGCAAGCTCAAGACCCTGATCGATCTGGTCTCCGAGTCCGATATCGCCGAACTCGAAATTACCGAGGGCGATGGCAAGGTTCGGATCGTCAAATCGTCGGCGGCGTCTCGGGTGGCGCATGCGCCGGTACCGGGGTCTGCCGTTCTGGCTGCCGTGCCGCCCGCCGAAATACCTTCGGCGCTGGTCACTGGGGCGCCAGTGGCGGCCGAGTCCGCTGCGCCGGCCGAATCCGGTCATCTCGTCAAGTCGCCCATGGTGGGGACCTTTTACCGTTCAGCCCAACCCGGTTCGGATCCCCTCGCCTCGGTAGGCCGGCAGGTCAAGGTCGGCGACACCCTTTGCATCATCGAGGCCATGAAGCTGATGAACGAAATCGAAGCCGACTGTGCCGGCACGGTCAAGGCGGTCCTCGTCGAGAATGGTTCGCCGGTCGAATTCGGCCAGCCGCTCTTTCTGATCGAGCCCTGAGATCGCCCGAACGGAGTCGGCCATGTTCGAGAAGATTCTGATCGCCAACCGTGGCGAGATTGCGTTGCGGGTTCAGCGGGCCTGCCGCGAACTTGGCATCAAGACGGTGGTGGTGCACTCGCAGGCCGACACCGAGGCCAAGTACGTCAAGCTCGCGGACGAATCCGTCTGCATCGGGCCGCCGCCCTCTCGCGACAGCTACCTCAATATTCCGGCAATCATCAGTGCGGCCGAGGTCACCGATGCCGAGGCCATTCATCCCGGTTATGGCTTTCTCTCCGAGAACGCCGACTTTGCCGAGCGTGTCGAGAAAAGCGGCTTCGTATTTATCGGTCCGCGACCCGATTCGATCCGGCTCATGGGCGACAAGGTCTCGGCCAAGGACGCCATGAAAAAGGCCGGCGTGCCGGTCGTACCAGGTTCGGACGGCGCCTTGCCCGATGATCCCAAAGAGGTACTTCGTATTGCGCGAGCCGTGGGGTATCCGGTCATCATCAAGGCCGCAGGCGGCGGCGGTGGCCGGGGTATGCGCATCGTTCACACCGAGGCGGCGTTGATCAATGCGGTCACCATGACCCGGTCGGAAGCGTTGTCGGCATTCGGCAATGCGTCGGTGTACCTCGAAAAATTTCTTGAAAATCCGCGCCATATCGAGATTCAGGTGCTGGCCGATGGCGGGCGTAACGCCGTCTATCTGGGTGAGCGCGACTGTTCGATGCAGCGGCGCCATCAGAAAATCCTCGAAGAAGGGCCGGCGCCGGGCCTGCCTCGCCGGCTGATCGAGCGTATCGGTACGCGCTGCGCCGAGGCCTGTCGCAAGATCGGGTACCGGGGTGCTGGCACCTTCGAGTTCCTGTTCGAAAATGACGAGTTCTACTTCATCGAGATGAATACGCGGGTGCAAGTCGAACACCCGGTGACGGAACTCATCACAGGCATCGACATCGTCCAGGAGCAGATCCGCGTGGCCGCTGGCGAACGTCTGCGCTTCAAGCAACGCGATGTACAGTTGCGCGGCCATGCCATCGAATGCCGGATCAACGCCGAAGACCCCTACAAGTTCACGCCCTCGCCAGGGCGCATCACGGCCTGGCACCCACCCGGGGGCCCGGGCATTCGGGTCGACTCGCACGCCTACGCCGGCTATGTGGTGCCCCCCCACTACGACTCGATGATCGCCAAGGTGCTTGCCTACGGCGATACCCGCGAGCAGGCCTTGCGCAGGATGCGGATCGCCCTGTCGGAGATGGCGGTCGAAGGCATTCTCACCAATCTGCCGCTGCACCGCGAACTGCTGGCCGATGCGCGCTTCGTCGCCGGTGGCACGTCCATCCACTATCTGGAAAACAAGCTCGCCCAGCGCAAGAACGGCGGCTAATCCCATGTGGATCGAACTGCTTTTCACGGTCGACCGAGATCAGGTCGAGGGCTGGTCCGATGCGCTGCTCGAGGCGGGCGCGCTCTCGGTACAGGCCGAAGATGCTGATGCCGACTCGCCGGACGAGCAGGCCCTGTTCGGCGAGCCTGGCGAGCCGGTGCCCGTTGCGGCCTGGGCCCGGACACGGCTGGCGGCGCTCATCGAGGCGAGTGTGCCCGTGCAGTCCCTGCTCGAGCGGGCGGCCGCCTTGTGCGCGCAACCGCTGCCGGGGCAGGTCGGCCGGCGCGTGCTGGCCGACCAGGACTGGGTGCGGGTCACCCAGGCCCAGTTCGAGCCTATTGCGGTGGGTGATCGGCTGCTCATTTCTCCGTCCTGGCATCTTCAGGGCGGCGCGATGCCCGAGGGCAGAGCGGTGATCGAACTCGACCCGGGGCTTGCCTTTGGAACCGGCAGCCATCCCACCACGCACATGTGTCTCGAGTGGCTCGATACGCACATGCGCGCGGGTCTGTCGATGATCGACTACGGCTGCGGTTCAGGCATTCTCGCGATAGCGGCAGCCAGGCTGGGCGCAACACCGGTTCTCGCGATCGACATTGATGAGCAGGCGCTGGTCAGTGCGCGTGACAACGCCCGGGCTAATCGTGTCGACATCGAGGTCAAGGGGGCGGTCGAGGCGGGCGGCGATTCCGCGGATGTCGTCATCGCCAACATCCTGGCCAACCCGCTCAGGTTGCTGGCGCCGCTCCTCACCCGACTCGTCAGGCCGGGCGGTGCCTTGGTGCTGGCGGGGCTGCTGGAGCGTCAGGCCGACGAGTTGCGCGCGCTCTATCCCGAGGTCAGGCTCGAGGTGTTTGCCGTGCGGGACGGGTGGGCCTGTCTGGCCGGAGTTCGCATTTGATTCGCCAGGGCCAACGCCCGTCTGGCGGCCTGGCTTGCAGGGTCCGATTGCGGGTGTTCATGGCCTTCTGAAGGAGTATCCGGATGTCTCAGCGCGTGATGATCAGCGGTTCGGTGGCCTACGACACCATCATGGTGTTCGACGGCCACTTCAAAGATCACATCCTGCCCGACCAGGTGCACATGCTCAATGTGTCCTTTCTGGCGCCCAGCCTCAAGCGCGAATTCGGCGGCTGCGCGGCCAATATCGCTTACGGGCTGAAGGCGCTGGGCGGCGACCCCCTGGTGCTGGCGGCGATCGGCGGACGCGATGGGGCCGACTATCTCAAACGCTTTGACATGTTGGGCATCGACTGCGCGCGCATTCGAAGCATTGACGATCACTACACGGCTCAGGCCTTCATCACGACCGATTTGTCCGACAACCAGATCACCGCCTTTCACCCGGGTGCGATGGGACAGGCCGATGCCGTGAGCGCGTCTACCGATGGGCTGGGCGCCGCCTGGGGCATCGTTGCTCCAAACGGCAAGGCGGCCATGCTGCGGCACGCCCGGGAGTTTGCCGAGCAGGGTGTGCCGTTCATTTTCGATCCCGGCCAGGGACTGCCCATGTTTGACGGTGCCGAATTGCGCGCCATCATCGGCCAGGCCACTGCCGTTACGGTCAATGACTACGAGGCCAAGCTGCTCGCCGAGCGCACTGGCTGGTCCGAAGTCGAAATCGCGTCACGCGTCGATGCGCTGATCGTCACGCGTGGAGGGGAGGGCTCGGTGCTGCATCAGGCGGGCCAGGTCCGGTCCATCGGTGCCGCCCCCATTTTGGGAGCGGTCGACCCCACCGGTTGCGGCGACTCGTATCGCGCGGGCCTGCTTTTCGGGCTGGCCTCGGGCTGGGGTTGGTTCGAATCGGCGCAGTTGGGGGGCGTCATGGGGGCCATCAAGATCGAACACGCGGGCGCCCAGCGCTACCCCGTGGATCGCGCCGACATCGCCCGGCGCTTTGCTGCCGCTTACGGCCGGGCGCCTTGGTGAAGGCGCGCGCTCAGCGCCTCTGAGGACAGCGGGCTGTCCAGTTCCAGGCGCTTGCGGCGCGAGTGTTCGCCGCTGGTAAGCCGGATCGAGCCCCGCGGCAGCGACAGCCGCTCGGCCAGCCAGGCGATCACCGCTTCATTGGCGCGCCCCTCGATGGGCGGTGCCTTGATCTGCAGCTTCAAACACCCATCGAAGAGGCCGACCACTCGGGTGTGCGTAGCCCCGGGCTGCACGGCCAGGCGGATCCACCATCGCCCGGGCTCACCCTTTAGCCAGGGCTCGCCCGGTCCATCTGTCGCGGCGGCCCGATCGTCGTGCTCGGCGCCTGGTACCAGTCGGTCCGAGTGGCCGTCGCGCACGGGCCCTTGAACGGCTGCTTGAGCCCCGGTTCGGCGACGGGCGCTCGGGGCGCGGCTCATTTCGTGCGCCTCAGACCATGGGTTGAATCGAGCGGACCAGGATCAGCAGCGCCTGTGCAATCAGGATGAGCACCAGGGGCGAGAGGTCAACCCCTCCGACCCTCGGCAGACGGCGCTGCAGTGGCGCGAGAAGCGGCTGCGTGAGCGTCTGCAGCATGGGCATGATCGGCGCGTAGGGATTGACCCATGACAGCACTGCCTGCAGGAGCAGCATGCCGATGAGCAGCCAGAGCGCCCAGCGCGCAAGCCAGCTCAGGGCGAGCAGCACCACAGCGCCGAAGGAGGGCGGCCTGACCGAGTAAAGCAGCACGAAGGCAGCCGCCAGGATAATCGCCACCAGGGCACTTGCAAACAGACACGACCAGTCCAGGCGCTTGCGTCGAGGCAGAAAGCTGCGCAGGGGGCCGACCAGCCACTCGGTAATCGAGAAGATGAAATGGCCAATCGGATCGCGCATGGCCATGCCTGCCCAGACCAGCCACAGGCGCAGCACGCAGGCGCTGGCGAGCAGACTGCCGACGGTCTCGAGCACGAGCCACAGCACTTCACGCATTCCATTTCCCTCCCTCTGACTTGACTCATCCATCGTAACGCAACAGAGTGCGTTTCCGACCGTTCGAATGCAGGCAGAGATTTTGACCGACACTGCGGGGGCCTCGCCCCGACGCGCGCTTGCGGCCTTGCTCGCCGCCACTGCACTCAATCTGCCCTACGGCACGATCTATGCCTTCAGCGTCTTTCTGCGGCCGATGGAGCATTCATTGGGCGTCTCTCGCACGCAGATGAGTCTCGTGTTTGCATGTGCGACCGTGATGCTTACGACTGGCATGAACCTCGCGCCGCCGCTGGCCCGGCGCTACAGTGGTGTTCGATTGCTGGCCCTGTCTGGCCTTTTGGGCGCCCTGGGCGGCGTGCTCGTGATGTTTGCCGAGGGCTTCTGGTTGCTGCTGCTGGGCTACGGCGTGCTGTTCGGTCTGGGGGGCGGGCTCTCATTTACGCTGGTTCAGCAGGCCGTCAATCGCACGCTCGTACGGCCGAGCGGATTGGCCAACGGCTACGTGGTGAGCCTCTACCCGCTTGGTGCCATGATCGGGGCGCCGCTGTTCAGTTGGACCCTCTCATCCTACGGGCTCGCCGAGACGCTCGCGCTGCTCGCCCTGATGCTGCTGGCAGCTGGCCTCTTCGGCGCCTGGCTCTTCCAGCGCGCCGGCATCGTGCTGTATTCGGCGGCGTCCATCGCCGCCCCCGTCAAGGTGCCTTTGCTCCATCCGGTGTTTTGCCGTCTTTTCATCGTGTTTTTTCTCGCGGCGTCGGCGGGGCTCATGGTGCTCGGACAGGCTGCGGGAATGCTGCTTGCCTATGGGGGCAGTACCGCACTGGCGGTGGCGTCGACGACCTTCATCACCGGTGCCATCGCAGCGGCAAGACTGGGCGGCGGATGGTTGGTGGATCGCTTCGCTGTCTCAAGGGTGGCCGCGGGGGCGCACCTGTGGGCGCTCACTGGTGGCGTACTGATCACGATCTGGCCCTCGCCCTGGACCGCCACCGCGGCGCTGTCGATGCTGGGGATGGGCTACGGCATCATGTCCGGGTGTGGCGCGGGTGTCATTCCGCAGTATTGGGCACGCGATGCCTTTGCTTCGGTTGCTGCGCGCCTGTACATCGCCTGGTGCGTGGCGGCGCTGTGCCTGCCGGTGCTGGCCGGCTGGTTGTTTGATCTGACCGGCGGCTATCAGGCAGCAATCATTCTGGCTGCGGCGGGCAATCTTGTCGGCGCCGCAGTGGCCTGGGGGATCCGCAAACCCGAGCCAAGAGAAGGATTGCCGGCAGGGCCCATGTAAAACGGGGCAGTGCTTGCGCACTGCCCCGCCAGACAAGTCCCGGGTTGTTCACCCGGGCGATGTCTTACGGGCGATTGCCCGTCGGGAAGGGCCAGGCTGCTGCGGGGTTGAGCGGCTGCGCAGGGGCAGCAGCGGGCGCAGGGGCAGCGGCGGCTTTTTTAGCGGGCTTTTTCTTGGCCGCTTTTTTGGCCGCAGGCTTTTTCGCAGCGGCTTTCTTGGCGGGCTTCTTGGCGGCTACTTTCTTGGCCGCGGGCTTTTTCGCTGCAGGCTTCTTGGCGGCGGCCTTCTTGGCGGCGGGCTTCTTGGCTGCGGGCTTCTTCGCCGCTGCTTTCTTGGCTACCGGCTTTTTCGCAGCCGGCTTCTTGGCTGCGGGCTTTTTGGCTGCAGGCTTCTTGGCGGCTACTTTCTTGGCTGCGGGCTTTTTCGCCGCCGGTTTCTTAGCCGCGGGCTTTTTCGCCGCTGCTTTCTTGGCTGTTGCCATGGTGAATCTCCTTCAATTGAAGTTGCATGAACGGAGACCCGTGTCGAGATGCGTGCAGGCATCACCGCGTACGGGCCATTCATCGGCGCAAGCGCCGGCGACCTCTGGCCGACCTGCTCTTACGCTAATGAATTTGGTACGGAAACAATCCGAAAATGAAAAACGCCGGCTGACAGAGCGCGGCGTTTTTTGGAGGGGGAGCGAGGGCCGGACGGCCGGGGCGGCCGTCGACTTGCTGCGGATAGGGGGCCGAGGCATCAATCCCAACTCAGCGCGCCCCCGGTCTGGTACTCGATGACGCGCGTCTCGAAGAAGTTGCGCTCTTTCTTGAGGTCGATCATCTCGCTCATCCAGGGGAAGGGGTTCTCCTCCTGGGGGAACATGGCCTCAATACCGATCTGCTGGGCTCGCCGGTTGGCGATGTAACGCAGGTAGGCTTTGAACTGCGGCGCATTGAGGCCGAGAACGCCCCGTGGCATGGTGTCCTCGGCGTACGCGTACTCGAGATCGACCGCCTGACGGAACAAGCCGCGGATTTCTTCGCGGAATTCGACCGTCCAGAGTTGCGGGTTCTCGAGCTTGATCTGATTGATGAGGTCGATGCCGAAATTGCAGTGCATGGACTCATCACGCAGGATGTACTGATACTGCTCGGCTGCCCCGGTCATCTTGTTCTGACGACCCAGCGCGAGGATCTGCACGAAGCCCACGTAGAAGAACAGGCCTTCCATCAGACAGGCAAAGACGATCAGTGAGCGAAGCAGCTTCTGGTCGTTCTCCGGCGTGCCCGTGACGAAGTCGGGGTTGGTGAGGGTATCGATGAAGGGAATGAGGAACTCGTCCTTGTCACGGATGGACTTCACCTCGTGATAGGCATTGAAAATTTCACCCTCATCGAGCCCGAGCGACTCGACGATGTACTGATAGGCGTGCGTATGGATCGCCTCTTCAAAGGCCTGTCTGAGCAGAAACTGGCGACACTCGGGAGCACTGATGTGCCGGTAAGTGCCCAGCACGATATTGTTGGCGGCCAGTGAGTCGGCCGTGACGAAGAAGCCGAGGTTGCGCTTGACGAGACGACGCTCGTCTTCGGTGAGGCCACCCGGCGTCTTCCAGAGCGCGATGTCGCGGCTCATGTTGATTTCCTGCGGCATCCAGTGGTTGGCGCAGGTGGCCAGGTATTTTTCCCAGGCCCATTTGTATTTGAATGGCACCAGCTGATTGACATCCGCGCTGCCGTTGATGATGCGCTTGTCTTCGACCCGCACGCGACGCATGTTGGCGGCCATGCTCGACGCACCCGGCCGCGTCGTTGCGCCAGACGCTACGGGTGGCACCGCGACAGGGGCGATGGTGGCAGGCGCCGGGGCAATGGCTGCGCCGACAGGAAAACCTCCCGCCGCGGCGGGTGAGCGTCGCGCCGGTGCCGGCGCGGAAGAGCTTGAATCGTCCCAGGACAACATCTGAAGTCTCGCTTTAACTTTTTTGGATAACAGCTTGTACCGTCGCGAGATTTTGGTTCACAAAGCGAATCTTACGGCGCTCTGTAAACCCTTGCAACGCACACTTGCGAATTTACTGACAGGCCTCGCACTCTGGATCATCGATGGCGCAGAATTTCGGTGCGATCGGCTCGACCGCTGAGCCCCCTGCATCGGCCATGACGGCACCCGCAGCGCCATAACTGAAGCCGCCGCTGGCGCCGTCTGCCGAGACTGCGTTGAGCTGACCGATCTTGTCGGTCGTGGACTTTTCAGCATGCGTGGCACCGAGCGTGCGCAGGTAGTACGTGGTCTTGAGCCCGCGCAACCAAGCCAGCATGTAAGTGTCGTGCAGGCGCTTGCCCGAGGCCCCCGCCATGTAGATGTTGAGTGACTGCGCCTGATCGATCCACTTTTGCCGACGCGCAGCGCACTCGACCAGCCACATGGGTTCCACCTCGAAGGCTGTGGCATAGATGTCGCGCAGTTCGGGCGGAATGCGGTCGATGCGCGACAGCGAGCCGTCGAAGAATTTAAGGTCGGCCACCATCACCTCGTCCCAGAGGCCCTGCGCCTTGAGATCACGCACGAGGTAGTCGTTGACCACCGTGAACTCACCGGAGAGGTTGGATTTGACGTAAAGGTTCTGGTAGGTGGGCTCGATGCAGGCCGACACGCCGATGATGTTGGAGATGGTGGCGGTCGGGGCGATGGCAATGCAGTTGGAGTTGCGCATGCCGTGTTCTCGGATGCGGGCACGCAGACTGGTCCAGTCGAGGCGCTCGGTCTCATCGACTTCGACATGGCCGCCGCGCTGCTCGCGCAGCAGTCGGATGGTGTCCTGGGGCAGGATGCCACGGTCCCAGAGCGAGCCCTTGAAGCTCGAGTAGCGCCCACGCTCGGCGGCGAGCTCGGTCGAGGCCCAGTAGGCGTAGTAGCAGACCGCTTCCATCGACGTGTCGGCGAACTCGACGGCCGCCTCGCTGGCATAGGGCACGCGCATCAGGTGCAGGCAGTCCTGAAAGCCCATGATGCCCATGCCGACTGGCCGATGGCGCAGGTTTGAATTGCGGGCCTTGCCGACCGCGTAGTAGTTGATGTCGATCACGTTGTCGAGCATGCGCATGGCCGTGCTGACCGTGGTTTTGAGCTTCTCGAGATCGAGCTCCCAGCGGCCGTTCACTTCGCGCATGTGCGCCACGAGGTTCACCGACCCGAGGTTGCAGACGGCGATTTCGCTGTCGCTCGTATTGAGGGTGATCTCGGTGCAGAGGTTGGAGCTGTGCACCACGCCCACATGCTGTTGGGGGCTACGCAGGTTGCAGGGATCCTTGAACGTGATCCAGGGATGGCCCGTCTCGAAGAGCATCGAGAGCATCTTGCGCCAGATCTGTACCGCCGGCACCTTGCGAAACAGCTTGAGCTCGCCACTCGCCGCCCGGGCCTCATGACGCAGGTAGGCCTGTTCGAATTCGGTACCGACCTTGTCGTGCAGATCGCGGCAGTCGGAGGGCGAAAAGAGTGTCCACTCGGCATTTTCGATCACGCGCTTCATGAATAGGTCGGGGATCCAGTTGGCCGTATTCATGTCGTGGGTACGGCGCCGGTCATCGCCCGTGTTCTTGCGCAGTTCGAGGAACTCTTCGATATCGAGGTGCCAGGTTTCGAGGTAGGCGCAGACCGCACCCTTGCGCTTGCCGCCCTGATTGACTGCGACAGCTGTGTCGTTGACGACCTTGAGGAAGGGGACGACGCCCTGGCTCTTGCCGTTGGTGCCCTTGATGTGGCTGCCCAGCGCGCGCACCGGGGTCCAGTCGTTGCCCAGACCGCCCGCGTATTTGGCGAGCAGCGCGTTTTCCTTGATGGCCTCGTAGATGCCGTCGAGGTCATCGGAGACCGTCGTGAGGTAGCACGACGACAGCTGCGATCGTTGGGTTCCGGAATTGAATAGCGTAGGCGTGGAACTCATGAAATCGAAGGTGGACAGCAACTCGTAAAACTCGATCGCGCGGCTTTCCCGGTCGACTTCGTTGAGCGTCAGGCCCATGGCCACGCGCATGAAGAAGGCCTGCGGAAGCTCGATGCGCTGCTCGTCAACATGCAGAAAGTAGCGATCGTAGAGTGTTTGCAGTCCCAGGTAGGTGAACTGCAGGTCCCGACTGCCCGCCAGCGCTGCGCCCAGGCGCTGCAGGTCAAATTGCAGAAGCTTTTCGTCGATGAGCCCGGCCTCGACGCCGCGCCGGATGAAGCGCGGGAAGTACTCGCGATAGCGCTCGACCATTGCCGCCTGCCCGACCTCTTCGCCAAGCGCCTCGCGACGCATGGTGTGAAGCAGCAGTCGTGCCGTGACCTGACTGTAGGCGGGGTCTTTTTCGATCAGCGCACGCGCTGACAGAATGGCTGACTTGTAGACCTCGTCGAGGGGTACGCCGTCGTAGAGATTTTTGACCGTATCGGAGAGCACCGCGTCGGCGTGGACGAATTCGCCAAGATCGACACAGGCTGATTCGATCAGAGTGCGAAGCGCGGCGGTATCGAGCGGGCGACGAACGCCGGCGTCGACGACGTGCAGCAAGGACTGGCTGCTCGCGTCGCGCTCCTGACGACTGGCTGCGCGTTCCTGGGCCCGGCGTTCCCGATAGAGCACGTAGGCCCGCGCGACTTCGTGTTCACCCGAGCGCATGAGGGCGAGTTCGGCGTGATCCTGAATGTCCTCGATATGGAAGGTGGCGCCGCCGGGCTTGCCGCGCGTGAGGGCTGCGACTACCGACTGGCTCAGTTGCTCGACGACCTCGCGTACGCGAGCCGACCCGGCACTCTGCCCGCCGTTGACCGCCAGGAACGCCTTGGTCATGGCCACGGATATTTTGCTCGGCTCGAACGCGACGACCGAGCCATTGCGCCGAATGACCTTGAAGTCGGCCAGAAAGCCGGTTGCTGCGGCGCTCGTGCCGGTCTGCGCTGCGGCCGCGTGACCGATGGCCGATTGTGTCTCCGGCCTTGTGCGCTCAGCAACTCTCTGCATGCCAATCTCCTTGTCGTTCATCTGTACGGTCTTGGGGTGTAGCGGGTCTTTCGACGCCGGGGACGCTGCTTCCGCCGTGAACCCCGATGCCAGCGGCGCCGAAAGCCGGGTGCACTAAATGTAGGGGGGCAGTCATCCGAAGATACTAATTCTAGTGGTCGCGAGGCAACCGATCAAGTTTTTCCTGCCCCTCGAATGCCCGCTCGGCGTGGTCTTGGCCTGCGGGGCGCGAGGCTACTGGAAGAAGAGTTTCGGGCCCAGAAAAAGCGGGCTTTACAGCGAGAATTAGTGTTGAAAATCGCGAATTCTCGAGGATGTGTATCGCACCGCTAGACGGTGCGGGGGCTGGCGGTCAAAAAGGCCTTGAAACCCCCGCAAATGCTTCGTCTTTCAAGACCCGAGCCCAGTCGAACATTGGGCCGGGATCGTGTTTGCGACCGGGCGCGACATCGCTGTGCCCGGCCACATGAACCAGCGGGTGGCGTTGGCGCAACAGTTGAACCAGTTGGCTGAGTCGTCGGTACTGGGATGATGTGAACGTATGACTGCCATCGCCCTCGAGTTCGACGCCAATCGAAAAGTCGTTGACCCGCTCGCGCCCCAGGAGCAGCGATGGGCCCGCATGCCACGCGCGGTCGGTGGTGGCGACAAACTGGAGCAGCTCGCCGCGGCGGCGGATCATGAAGTGCGCCGATACCCGCAGGCCCTCCAGATCGGCCAGCCTCGGGTCCGCTCCAGGGTCGAGCTGGTTGAGAAAGAGCCGTTCGACTGTGTCACCCGAAAATACCCCCGGTGGCAGGCTGATGTAATGGATGATCAGACAGTCGACCGCCAGGCCTGCGGGGCGCTGATCGAAATTCGGCGAATCGACTCGGCGGGCCTCGCGGATCCAGCCCTCGGCCGCATCGTGCCAGCGCAGCATGCGACGGTTCACGATTGATGCGGGCCGGCGTCGCGATGCGCCGGGCTGCAGTAGTCCTGCGCGTCTGAGCGCAGGGCCTCGCCCGCAGGAAGGTAGACGCCGCAACGGGCGCAGCGCGTCATCGTCTCGGGTGCCGGGCTATCGGCATCGGGTTCTCGCCGGGTGGCAGGGGCCTGGCGCTGCCGGGCCGCCGCCTTGCGCTGGCTGACCCGAAACAGGCTCCAGCCGAGCCAGGCCAGGGCGATCAGCACCACCCAGAGCAGCAGCTTGCCCATCAGGCGCGCCTCAGAATCACCTCGAGCACGAAGCGGCTGCCTGCGTAGGCCAGCAGCAGCAGCGCGAAGCCCCCTAAGGTGAGCCGCAGGGCGGTCTTGCCGCGCCAGCCTCTCAGCGCCCGGCCGAGCAGCAGCACGCCGAAGACCAGCCAGGAGATCAGGGTGAAGACTGTCTTGTGGTCGACCGTGAGCGGTTTACCGAAGACCTCTTCCGAGAAGAACACGCCGGTGATGGCCGTGAGGCTGAGGAACACGAAGCCGATCGTGATCAGGCGGAACAGAATGCGCTCGAGAGCCAGCAGAGGCGGCAGTTCGTCGAGCAGTCGGCTGGCCCAATGACGAGCCTGCGCCGCGCCTGCGTGCAGAGAACGTTCGGCGGCGGCCATCAGGAGCGCATGCAGTGCGGCGAGCGCGAGCACCCCGTAGGCCAGGGTGCCCATGAGCAGGTGGGGGACGAAGAGCGGCCGCACCGCGCGTTCACCAAGTTCGGTGCCGGGAAAGACCATGGGCAGCATCACCGCCAGCGCAGCCACCGGCAGCAGGATGAGGCGCAAGGCGCGCAGGCCCACGCTGAGGGCTTCGATCCAGACGACGACCACGCCGATCCAGAGCGTGGCCGACAGGATGGGCGCAAAACCGAAGCGCCAGCCGCTCGGGCCGCTTGCCGCAACGAAAAGCGAGCCGGCATGCAGCGCCAGCGCGCCGATCAGCAGCGGCACGGCGTATCGTTCGGAGGCCCGCCACGAGGCAAGATAGAGCAGCGCCGGCGCGACAAAGACCAGAACCAGTAGAATCTTCACGAAGTTCAGTTTACCCCAGGCCATGTTAGACAACTTATCCCAACGACTGGCGCGGGTCGTCAAGACCATGCGCGGCCAGGCCCGGCTCACCGAGGCCAACACGCAGGACATGCTGCGCGAGATCCGCGTGGCACTGCTCGAGGCCGACGTGGCCTTGCCGGTCGTTCGAGACTTCATTGCCCGTGTCCGCGACAAGGCCATGGGGCAGGAGGTGAGCGCAAGCCTCACCCCTGGTCAGGCGTTGGTGGGGGTCGTGCATCGCGAACTCACCGAGTTGATGGGCGGGGCGGGTGCTGCGCTCAACCTGTCGGTGCAACCGCCGGCGGTCATCCTGATGGCGGGTCTTCAGGGGGCCGGTAAGACCACCTCGGTCGGCAAGCTTGCCCGCTGGCTGCGCGAGCAGAAGAAGAAGGTGCTGACCGTCTCGTGCGACATCTATCGGCCGGCGGCCATCGATCAGTTGCGCCTGGTGACCGAGCAGGCCGGTGCCGATTTTTTTGCGTCGACGCCCCAGCAAGCGCCCGCCGAGATCGCCGCCGCAGCGCTGCAATGGGCGCGAACCCACTATCACGACGTGCTGCTGGTCGATACGGCGGGTCGGCTTGCGATCGACGAGCAGATGATGCGCGAGATCGCGGCCCTGCACGCCTTGCTCAAGCCTGTCGAGACACTGCTCGTGGTCGATGCCATGCAGGGCCAGGACGCCGTCAACACGGCCAAGGCATTTGGTCAGGCGGTTCCTGTGAGCGGCGTGGTCCTGACCAAACTCGACGGCGACTCGCGGGGCGGGGCGGCGCTCTCGGTCAAGGCGGTCACGGGCGCGCCGATCAAGTTCGCCGGCGTGGGCGAGAAGATCGACGGCCTCGAGAGCTTTTTCCCGGAGCGAATGGCCAATCGCATCCTCGGCATGGGCGACATCGTGTCGCTGGTCGAGGAGGCCGGCCGCATGGTCGACCAGGAGCAGGCGCAAAAACTCGCCGCCAAGCTCAAATCGGGCGATCGCTTCGATCTGAACGACTTTGCGGCTCAACTCGGGCAGATGAACAAGATGGGCGGTCTCGGTTCGCTGCTCGACAAGCTCCCCGCGCAAATGCAACAGGCCGCCGCTGGGGCCGACATGAACCAGGCGGAAAAGCAGATGCGCCGCATGCAGGGCATCATCTGCTCGATGACGCCGCTCGAGCGCACCAAGCCCGATCTGATCAAGGCCTCGCGCAAGCGCCGGATCGCCACCGGAGCGGGCGTCCCGGTTCAGGAGGTCAATCGCCTGCTCAACCAGTTCGAACAGATGCAGACCATGATGAAGCGCATGCAAAAGGGCGGGCTCGCCAAGATGATGCGTGGCTTCAAGGGCGCCTTTCCGGGGATGCGTTGATGCAAGCCCATGGCACGGTCTCGGCCCCCGAGATCGAGCAACTGCGCGCGGCGTTTTCGGGGCGCTTGCTGACCACTCCGACCGACATCACGGCGTTTGTCACCGACTGGCGCAAGCGCTACTTTGGGCGCGCGGTGGCCGTGGCGCAGCCCGACACCGTTCAAGATGTGGCTGCCGTGGTGCGCTGGTGCGCGGCCCGGGGCGTATCGGTCGTTCCCCAGGGCGGTAACACCGGCCTAGCGGGGGGGGCCACACCTGATGACAGCGGCCGCTCGCTGGTGCTCTCGCTCACCCGTCTCAACCGGGTGCGATCGGTCGATACCGTCAACAATTCCATGACCGTCGAGGCCGGCTGCGTGCTGGCGGACGTCCAGCGGATCGCTGCGGAGTCGGGTCGTCTGTTTCCGCTCAGTCTCGCGGCCGAGGGATCCTGCACCATTGGCGGCAACCTCTCCACCAACGCCGGCGGAGTTCAGGTGCTGCGCTACGGTAATGCGCGCGAGCTTTGTCTGGGTCTGGAGGTCGTGACGGCAAGCGGAGAGATCTGGGACGGCCTGCGTGGCTTGCGCAAGGACAATACCGGCTACGACCTGCGCGATCTCTTCATCGGCGCCGAGGGCACCTTGGGTGTGATCACGGCCGCCACGCTGAAGCTTCACCCGATGCCGGCTGCCCAGCTCACTGCCTTCGTCGCCGTGAGCGGTCCCCAGGCAGCGCTTGCGCTGCTCGAACTCGCGCAACGCCGTCTCGCGGCGTCCCTCACCGCCTTCGAACTGATCTCCAGCCTCTGCATCGAGCTCGTCCTGCGGCATTACCCCGACTGTCGCACGCCGCTTGAATCGGGCAGCCCCTACTACGTCCTGCTCGAATGCTCGGATGCCGAAAGCGAAGCGCACGCCCAGTCCGAACTGACCGCCCTGTTGGCCGAGGCGCTCGAGGCCAGCCTGATCAGCGATGCGGCGGTGGCCTCGTCAATCGCTCAGAGCCGTGCCATGTGGGCGCTTCGCGAGAATATCTCCGAGGCGCAGGCCGCCGAGGGCAAGAACATCAAGCACGACATCTCGGTCCCGATCTCGCTGATTGGTGACTTCGTCGACCAGACCAACGCCGCCCTCGAGCGCCTGTTTCCAGGCATTCGCATGGTGGTCTTCGGTCACCTGGGCGACGGTAATTTGCACTACAACGTCTCACCCCCGCAGGGCTGGGCCGATGAGTCAGCGTTTCTCGCCCAGCAGCCCGAGATCAATCGGGTCACGCACGATGCCGTCGTGGCATTCCGGGGGTCGATCTCGGCTGAGCATGGGCTCGGCCAACTGCGCCGCGACGAGTCGGCCCGCTACAAATCGCCAGTGGAGATGGCGCTCATGCAGGCGATCAAGCGGGCGCTGGATCCGGCGGGGGTCATGAACCCCGGCAAGTTCCTCCCTTGCGCCCGCGAATAAACCTGCTGCGCAGGCCGATGCTGCGGCTGCGGTGCTCGCCGTACCGCCGTACGGCTGCGCGTCTCGCCTTCGCCTCGACCCGCTCGCGACGGTTTCTCCGCGGGCTCGGATGATACGAATAAACCTGCTGCGCAGGCCGATGCTGCGGCTGCGGTGCTCGCCGTACCGCCGTACGGCTGCGCGTCTCGCCCGAGCTCAGGCCCGCAGGAAAGCGAGGGCGGCTTGGGCGGCGTCGCCGAGCGCGATCAGCCTTGGCTCGGTCTCGCGACGACCTTGCAATTCGACCTGGCCCGCCTTGAGCCCGCGTTCCCCGACCGTGATGCGAAGCGGCACGCCGATCAGTTCCCAGTCGGCGAACATGGCGCCGGGGCGCTCCCCGCGGTCGTCGAGAATCACGTCAACCCCCTGGGCAAGCAGGGACTCGTAGAGACCTTCAGCCGCCTCGCGGACGGCGCTCGAGCGATCAATGCCCACCGGGCAGATGACCAGTTCGAAGGGCGCGATGGCCGCAGGCCAGATGATCCCTCGGGCGTCGTTGTTCTGCTCGATGGCAGCCCCCAGGAGGCGGGTGACGCCAATGCCATAGCAACCCATTTCGATGGGCTTGGACTGCCCGTCCTCATCGACAAACACGGCGTTCATCGCCTCGGAGTACTTGGTTCCAAGGTAGAAAACATGACCTACCTCGATGCCCCGCTGCAGCGCGAGCGGGCCGCGACCGTCGGGTGAGGGGTCGCCCGGTCGAACGTTGCGAAGGTCGGCCACCAGCGGCTCGGGCAGGTCGCGCCCCCAGTTGACGCCGGTGTAGTGAAAGTCGGCTTCGTTTGCGCCGCAGACGAAGTCGCTCATGCGGGCCACCGTACGGTCGGCCACGATGCGAACTGGTTTGACGGTACCGATCGGACCCAGATAGCCCGGTGGCGAACCGAAGTGCTCGACAATTTCGCTTTCACTTGCGAAGCGAAAGCCCTCCAGGCCGGGTACCTTTCCCGCCTTGACTTCATTGAGCTCATGGTCGCCGCGTACCAGCAGCAACCAGATCTGGGTATCGATGACGCGCCCCTGAAAGTTGGCCTCATCGGCGCCGTCCTTCTGTTTTTCGCGCGTGTCGACTGCCAGCACCAAAGACTTGACTGTGCGCTCAAGCGGGATGCCCAACAACCCGGCCACCGCCTCGCACTTCGAGCGGCCGGGCGTTGCGGTTTTGGTCAGGGCCTGGCTGGCGTCTGTTCTTGCTGGCAGGACCGGGAGCGCTTCGGCCAGTTCGATGTTGGCCGCGTAGTCGCTGTCGGGACAATAGGCGATGGCGTCTTCGCCCGTGTCTGCGATGACCTGGAACTCGTGGCTGGCCGAGCCGCCGATGGCCCCAGTGTCGGCGGCAACCGCCCGAAAGCTCAGGCCCATGCGGGTGAAGATTCGTGAGTAGGCCTCGTACATGCCCTGGTAGCTCGCCAGTGCCGCCTCGCGGCTGCGGTCAAATGAATAGGCATCCTTCATCGTGAATTCGCGGCCGCGCATCACGCCGAATCGCGGGCGTCGCTCATCGCGAAACTTGGTCTGGATGTGGTAGAAGTTTCGGGGCATCTGCCGGTAGCTGCGAATGTCCTGGCGGGCAATGTCGGTGATCACCTCTTCCGATGTGGGCTGTACGATGAAGTCGCGCCCGTGTCGATCCTTGATTCGCATCAGCTCGGGCCCGTATTTCTCCCAGCGACCCGATTCCATCCAGAGCTCGGCGGGTTGAATCACCGGCATCAGCAACTCGATAGCACCGGCCGCGTTCATCTCCTGCCGAATGATTGCTTCGATCTTGCGGATCACCCGCAGCCCCATGGGCATATAGTTGTAAATGCCGCCGGCCAGACGACGGATCATGCCGGCGCGGGTCATCAGCCGATGGCTGACCACTTCGGCGTCGGCGGGTGCTTCCTTGAGCGTGGCGATGTGGAACCTTGAAGCTTTCATGGCAATCCGTCAGAGGGGGTGCAGGGGCCGGGTTGAGCCCGATATAATCGGTCGCATTGTAAGAGATCAATGGGTGCGGCCATGCTGGACCGTGAAGGTTACCGCCCCAACGTCGGCATCATCCTGGTCAATGGCCAGAACGAAGTCTTCTGGGGTAAGAGAATCAGGGAACACGCCTGGCAGTTTCCGCAGGGCGGAATCAAGCGGGGAGAGTCTCCGCAGCAGGCGATGTTTCGCGAGTTGCATGAGGAAACGGGCCTGCGCCCTGAGCACGTTCGGGTGCTTGGGCGTACGCGCGACTGGCTGCGCTACGAAGTGCCGCAGCAGTGGGTGCGTCGGGACATGCGAAGCCAGTACCGGGGGCAAAAGCAGATCTGGTTCCTCATCCGAATGCTGGGCCGCGACGCCGACTTCGATCTGGGGGCGTCTGGCCAGCCCGAGTTTGACGACTGGCGCTGGAACCATTATTGGGTGTCACTCGAGAGCGTGATCGACTTCAAGCGCGAGGTGTATCGGCTCGCGCTTGAGGAGCTGTCGCGATTTCTCGAGGATCCCAGGCGGTCGATCGTAAACCAGGCCTGAGTCAGACGGGTGTGACCAGCGGGCGCCCCGCCACATAGGCGGCGACATTGTCGAGCACCAGGCGCCCCATGGCGGCCCGGGTCGGATGCGTGGCACTGCCCTGGTGTGGATGAAGCACCACGTTGTCCAACACCATCAAGGCCTGCGGCACCTGCGGCTCACGATCGAACACGTCAAGCGCAGCCGCGCCAAGCTGGCCGCCAGCCAGCAATTCGATCATGGCGGGTTGATCCACCACCGATCCGCGCGAGATGTTCACGAAGAGCCCTTCGGGCCCCAGGGCGCTGAGCGCGGCCCGTGAGACGATGCCCCGGGTCGCCTCGCCACCGGGGCAGGCTGCGATCATTACATCGGCCCATTGGGCCATCGAAACGATGTCGTCAAAGTATCGGTAGGGCGAGTCGGTCTTGCGGCGCGGGCCGAAGTACGCCAGCTCGGTGTTGAAGGCCGCGCAACGGCTTGCGATGGCTGCGCCGATTCTGCCCAGCCCGATGATGCCCACCCGATTACCCTGCAGACTGCGGGTGAGCGACATGCCCCCTTTGAGCCAGTGACCCTCGCGCACGAAGCGGTCGCCCTGAGGGATGCGACGTACCGCACCGAGCAAAAGCGCCAGGGCCAGATCGGCGACATCTTCGGTGAGTACGTCGGGGGTATTGGTGACCGCGATGCCGTGAGCGTGCGCATGGGCGACATCCACCGCATCGACCCCGACACCAAAGCAGGCGACGAGCTTGAGTTGCGGTAGCTGCTTCATGATGGCCGCCTCCATGCCGCGCGCACCGGCGGTCACGGCGATGTCGCAGCGCGGGGCGAGTTGCGCGAGCAAACCGGCCGGATCGGCCGCGCTGTAGAGCGGGTGCACGTCGTACAGCGACTCGAGCTCACGTTGGGTGGGGCCATGCAGGGGAGCGAGCAGCACGATAGGGGGTTTCATCGGAGAGGTCTCGTCAGGCGGGGTGTGGAGAGGGTCAGAGCGCCACAACCGGGTCGATCCCGGCAGCTTTGGCCCGGGCCTGGAGGGCGGGCATGATGGAGGCGTGCAGGAAGACGCCTTGCTCGAGCTGCGCGCGCTTGCGGGCGAGGCCGCGTTCGCCGGGGAGCCGGACCGGCACGTCCGGGTCTCGGGCGCGTGCTGTCCGGCAGGCTTGGGCCAGCCAGTCGGTCTGTCGCTCAAAGGCCTCGCGACCAGCGAAGGCGGCCGGGTCATGGATTTGGATGCAGACCGTTGCGCCCCAGCCGTCGGCGGGATCAGCCCGGCCATGACCTGCCAGCGCCCCGGTGAACGCCTCCACCACCAGCCCCAGGCCATAGCCCTTGTGGCCCGCATCGAGTCCGCCCAACGGCAGGATGGTGCCGGGCGGGTCGGCAAAGAGCACTGCGGGGTCGTCGGTGGCGTGCCCGGCGGCATCGAGCCACCAGGGTTGCGGGCCTCGCTCGCCGGCGTCGCGCAGTCGTGCACTCATGCCGTTGGTGGTCACCGAGGCGGAGATGTCGATCATGATCGGGTCGCCCGAGGTGGGGATGCCCACGGCCAGCGGATTGGGGGTCATCACGGGTCGCGTGCCGCCGAAGGGCGCAACGCTAGCCACAGCCGGGTCCGAGCTCGAGATTTGTACGAGCAAGCCCTCGCGAGCGGGCGCCTCGAGGTAGGCCGCCAGGCAGGCAATATGGTGACTGCGGCGAATGACCACCGTGGCACTACCGTGCTCCCGCGCCCGGGGTGCCGCCCAGGCGATGGCCTGTCGCACCAGCCAGGGACCAGGCAGGCGATGACCGTCCCAGGTGGTGGCGACACTGCGCTCGGCAAGCACCGTGGGGCTACCCGACCGCGTCATGGTCGATCGGTCGAGTTCGCGCAGATAGGGCAGGAGCAGTTGCAACCCGTGCGTGTCGTGCCCGAGCAGGTCACCTTCGACCAGTACCTCGGCTACATCGGTCGCGATCGCCGTTTGCATACCGGCCGCCTCCAGCAGTTGCGTGGCTAAGCGGTAGAGATCGAGATGGCGAAAGCGCGGTGGCGCGAGATCGTCGCGGGCCGATTGAGGGTCCGTCGGATAGCGTTTGCCCAGTGCGCTCATGGTCGGTTCCGGGGGGTGAGGGCAGGGCGCTCGGTTGCGCGCGTGGGCGCGCCGCCGCTGCCAAGGCTTGGGTCAGTAGACGGCCCGTCCGCCTGACAGATCGAAGACGGCGCCCGTGGAAAACGAGCACTCTTCGCTCGCCAGCCAGGCGACCATGGCGGCGACTTCTTCGATGAGGCCAAACCGGCCCATCGGGATTTTCGACAGCATGAACTCGATGTGCGCCGGGGTCATCTGATCGAAGATGGGCGTGTGCACGGCCGCGGGGGCGATGCAGTTGACGCGAATTCCGGTCTTGGCGGTTTCCTTGCCCAGTGATTTGGTCAAGCCGATCACCGCCGCCTTGGACGTGCTGTACGCCGGCGCATTGGGGTTGCCATCCTTGCCTGCGATCGAGGCGATGTTGATGACCCGACCGTAGTCGTGGCGGATCATTTCGCGCACCACCGAGCGGTTGCACAAAAACACACCGTTGACATTGATGTCCATCACCTTGCGCCAGTCGGCCGGCTCGTATTGCCAGGTGGTGGTGTTGGGGCCGGTGATGCCGGCGCTGCAGACCAGGATGTCGATCTTGCCGAATGCCGCGACCGTGCGATCGCAGGCCTCCTGCACGCTGCGCTCATCAGTGACATCGACCTTGAGGCCCGCGTGGGCCCCGCCCGGTGCGGCCGGCAGCCCGGCAGCGACCTTGTCTGCCGCCGCCGCATCGATATCCCAGATGGCGACCCGTGCGCCACTGGCTGCGAAGCGTTGTGCGATGCCGGCGCCGATGCCCGAGGCACCCCCGGTGATGACCGCGCAGCGGTCGTTCAGATCGATATGGTTCATGATGAGCGGTCCGCACGTTTGAATGCAGCCGCAACCTTAGCAGCGAGATCGTCAGCGCGCCAGCCACGGGGCGACTGCTTGGGCATAATCGGGGATTGAGGGGAGGGTTGCCATGAAGGTCCTGTTTACCGATCACGACATGCTCGACATCAGCCTCGAGCGCACGCTCTTTCGCGAGGCGGGGATCGAACTGCTCGAGGCGCAGTGTCGCAGCGAAGACGACGTGATTCGCATGGCGCAAGGCTGCAGCGCCCTGCTCGTTCAGTACGCACAGGTGGGCGAGCGGGTGTTTGCAGCCTGCCCGCAGATCGGTCTTGCCTCGCGCATCGGTGCGGGCTACGACACCATCGATGCGATTGCGGCCGCGCGTCACGGCGTCTGGGTCGCCAACTCCCCCGATTACGGGGTGGGTGAGGTGTCGCTGCATGCCCTCGCCATGCTGCTGGGGCTCATTCGTCGCGTGGGGCGCTATGACCGGGACATTCACCAGGGCCAGTGGCATTACACCACGGCTGCGCCCATTCCCCGCGCGCAAAACCTGACGGTGGGGGTGTTGGGGCTGGGGCGCATCGGCAAGCGCTTCGCCCACTATGCCCAGCCCATCTTCAAGCGGGTGATCGCGCACGACCCCTATCTGATCGACGGTGATTTCCCGCAGTACGTCGAGCGGGTGGGCCTGGAGGCGCTGTTCGAACAGGCCGATGCCATCTCGATCCACTGTCTGCTCAACGATGGCACGCGGTCGCTGGTCGGCGAGTCGCTGCTGTCGCGCATGAAACCGGGCTCGTACCTGGTCAATACGGCGCGCGGCGCGATCATCGACATTGAGGGCCTGCTCCGCGTTCTGGCGACTGACCGGCTGGCCGGCGTCGGACTGGATGTGCTGCCGGTCGAGCCGGTGCCGGCCGATCATCCGCTGCTAGCCGACCCGCGGGTCACGCTGTCGCCGCACGCTGCCTTCTATTCGGTCGAGTCCGAGATCGAGCTTCGCCGCAAGGCGGCCATGAACATCGTCAGCTGGATGAAAAACGGGCGGCCCGATTACGCTGTGGTCATCGGTAACCGCCCGCCGCCGCGTTGAGGGGCGAAGCCAGGCCAGCGCGCGCCCTTCGTGGTGAGGGAATTACTTCGCGGCCTTGAACTTCACCACCATGGCGAGCTGCTCGCCCAGCCCGGCGATGCCCAGCGCCACGGTGTCACCCGCACGCAGGAAGCGCGGCGGCTTCATGCCCATGCCCACGCCTGGCGGCGTGCCGGTGGTGATGACGTCACCTGGGTTCAGGGTCATGAACTGGCTGCAGTAGGACACGATCGTCGCGCAGTCGAAGATCATGGTCTTGGTGCTGCCGCGCTGGCACGCCTGGCCGTTGACATCAAGCCACATGTCGAGGCGCTGCGGGTTGGCGATTTCATCGGCGGTCACCAGCCACGGCCCGATGGGCCCGAAGGTGTCGCAGCCCTTGCCCTTGGTCCACTGGCCGCCGCGTTCGATCTGATACTCGCGCTCGGACACGTCATTGACCAGCACATAGCCGGCCACGTGCTTGAGTGCGTCCTTCTTGCTGACGTAGCTCGCGCGCGTGCCGATCACGATGCCCAGTTCGACTTCCCAGTCGGTCTTGACCGACCCCTTGGGCAGCATGATGTCGTCATCGGGACCCTGGATGGAGCTGAGCGTCTTGTGAAAGATGATCGGCTCTTTGGGGATGGGGTTACCGGTTTCGGCCGCATGGTCGCTGTAGTTGAGGCCGATGGCCACGAACTTGGTCGCGCCCGTGAATGGGCAGCCATAGCGGGGCTTGCCCTTGACGAGCGGCAGCTTGTCGGCCTTGAGTTTGGCGAGCTTGGCCAGGCCCTTGGCGGAGAGTTGCTCCGGACCGATGTCGGACACGATGGCCGACAGATCACGCAATTTGCCCTGCGCGTCGATCAGGCCGGGTTTTTCCTTGCCGGGCTTGCCATAACGAACGAGTTTCATGAGCTGGGTTCTCCTTGGTCAGATGGTGATGCCGCCGTCGATGCTGAAGGCCTGTCCGGTGGCGAAAGAACTTTCGTCACTCGCGAGATAGACGACGATCGGTACGATTTCTTCGGCGCTCGCCAGACGCCCCATGGGCTGACGCGCCACGAACATCTTGCGTGCCTCGTCGATGTCACCCAGTTGAGCCATTCGGTCGTGCAGGCTGGGCGTGTCGACGGTACCGGGGCAGATGGCGTTGCAGCGAATGCCGCGGCTCACATAGTCGGCCGCGACCGATTTGGTCAGGCCCAGCACTGCCGCTTTGGTGGTGCCGTAGATGAATCGATTGGGCAGGCCCTTGATGGAAGAGCACACTGAAGCCATGTTGATGATCGATCCGCCACCGCGCTCGATCATGGCCGGCACCGCGCCCCGGATCGTGCGGTACATCGAGCGCACATTGATGGCGAAGCTGAAGTCCCAGTCGGCATCGCTGGTCTGCATGATCGTGCCCTGGTGCACATAGCCGGCGCAATTGAAGAGCACATCAAGGGCCGGAAGCGAGGCCATCAGGGCTTCGATCTCGCCGTCGGCAACCACGTCGAGCCGGCGTGTTTCAATGGGGTGGCCGCCCGCGGCAGCCACCTCGGCACGCAGCGTCTCGAGCAGGTCTTCGCGGATGTCGGTGGCGATGACGCGTGCACCCTGTGTCGCCATGGCGATAACTGCTGCTCGACCCATTCCCTGGGCTGCGGCGGTGACAAGCACCAGTTTGTTCGCAAGTCTCGCGCTCACGGTGTCTCCGGCTTGGTCGGTCAAGGGACTGAAAGCACGTGCTTGGGCGCCCCGCGCGTCAGGCAGGCCGGGCCCCCACGAGGCCGCCGCCCCTCGAAAGCGCGCTAGGGTAGCGCAAATCCGCCGCCATCGTCGAACTGCATGGCTGCCAGTCGGGCATAGAGTCCGGGCAGCGCCGAGAGCGACTCGTGGGTGCCCGACTGGACCAGTCGGCCCCGGTCGAACACCAGAATGCGATCGGCATGCCGGACTGTGGCCAGTCGGTGGGCGATGACCAGCGTGGTTCGCCCATGCATGGCGCGTTCGAGCGCGGCCTGGACTGCGCGTTCGCTCTCCGAGTCGAGTGCGCTGGTGGCTTCGTCGAGCAGCAGCAGCGGCGGGTCACGCAAAAGTGCCCGCGCGATCGCGATGCGCTGGCGCTGGCCGCCCGACAGCCGCACACCCCGCTCGCCCAGCCCGGTCTGCCAGCGCTCAGGCAGGCGCTCGATGAATTCGAGCGCATGCGCGGCCCTGGCCGCCTCGAGCACTTCGTCGTCGGTGGCCTCGAGCCGACCATAGCGGATGTTGTCGAGCACGCTGGCCGAGAATACGATGTTGTCCTGAGCGACTAGGCCGATGCGTGCTCGCAGTGCTTCGAGTGGCAGTTGCCGAAGGTCCCGACCGTCAAGTCGGACAGCACCCTGCTGGGGATCATGAAAGCGAAGCAGCAGTTGAAAGAGCGTGCTCTTGCCCGCCCCCGAGGGGCCGACCAGCGCGACGGTCTGCCCGGCCTGGATCTCGAAGCTGACCGATTCGAGCGCGGCCTGCAGGGGGCGCGAGGGGTAAGCAAAGCGCACGTCGGCAAACTCGACCCGGCAGGCCTTGGCCGCGGTCGGCGGGGCGGCGACCGGCGCCTGCGCGTCGCTACCGAATCGCTGAGATCGGCCGTGACCGGGAGCGGGGATGGCCGTGTCAGGGGTCGCCTTCGCAGGCGAGTCGATGGCCGGGTGCGCATCCAGCAGCTGCAGCAGTCGATCCGTGGCGCCCGCCGCGCGTTGAACATCGCCCATCACTTCGGCCAGCGCGCCGGTAGAGCCTGCAACGATCGCTGCATACAGGATGAACTGTGTGAGCTGGCCCGCGCTCATCGAACCCTCGATGACCGCGCTCGCACCCAGCCACAGCACGAAGACGATTGCACCAAAGACCATCACGATGGCCATGACGGTGAGGATTGCCCGGGCGGAAATGCGTCGAACGGCTGCGCCAAACGCGCTGTCCGCCGCCTGCCTGAAACGCTCGGCCTCCCAGGCCTCCCGGGCAAAGGCCTGCACCACCTGGATGGCTGACAGGGTTTCGCCGGCGAGTGCGCTGGCATCGGCGACACGGTCCTGGCTGTCGCGTGACAGGCGCCGAACGCGTCGGCCCACATACAGGATGGGCAGCACCACCAGAGCGAGCAAGGCGATGATCATGAGCGCGAGCGCGACCTGGGTGAACACCATCATCGCGAGCGCGCCTGCGAGCAGCAGGACATTTCGCAGGCCCATCGAGAGACTGGTGCCGACCAGGGTCTGCACCAGCGTGGTGTCGGCGGTGAGGCGTGAGAGGACTTCGCCGGGCTTGAGCGTCTCGAAGAAGCTTGCGTCCTGTCGCAAGACCTGCCGATACACGGCAAGCCTGAGATCGGCCGTAACCCGCTCGCCTAACCACGAGACGCTGTAAAAGCGCAGCCCGGTACCCAGTGCGAGCACGACCGACAGCGCAAACAAGGCGATGAACTGGATGTGCACGCTGCCATCACCCGAAAAGCCCACATCGATGAGCTGCCTGAACGCAAGCGGCACCGCCAGCGTTGCAGCGGCCGCCACGAGCAAGGCGCCGACCGCAAGCAGTACCCGGGATCGGTAGGGGGCGAGCATGGGCAGCAGTCGCCGCAACACGCTGAGTGAAGGTCGACTGCTCATGAGGCCTGCCATCCGGCTTTGCGCAGCGCCGCGGTCGAGCCTAGTTCGCGAAGGCTTGCCAATGCGCCGGCGATTTCGCGGGTGAGTGCTTGCGACTGCCCCAGATCACCGAATACGCCCACGTCATGCATGACCGATCGGGCCGCGAGTGCCGGATCGGCCTGGGCGGCGAGTGGCCCCAGCCGATCGGCCGCGGGATCGACCACTGGATAGCGCCGGCCCCTTTCGTCGATGCCCGCGAGATAGCGGATCCACGCGGCGATCGCAAAACAGAGCGCTTTGACGGGTTGGCCCTGTTCGAGCCGCATGCGCAGGGTGGGCAGCCAGCGCAGGGGGATTTTCATGGAGCCGTCCATGGCAATTTGCCGAGTGCGGTGACCGATCGCCGGATTATCGAATCTGTCGAGCAGGCGTTGGCAGTGGCCCAGCGCGAGCGGGCGCACCGACGCGGGCAGACAGGGGCTTGCTTCGTTTCGCCAGAACGCATCGACGAAGGCACGGATCTCGGGGCTTGAGATGGCTGTGTCGACCGTGTCAAAGCCCGCGGGATCACCCAGGTAGGCGATGCAGGAGTGGGCGGCATTGAGCAGACGCAGCTTCATGAGCTCCCAGCCAGCGACCTCAGTCGTGAACTGAACGCCGCTGCGCGCCCAATCGGGGCGGCCCGCAGCGAACCGGTCCTCG
Organism: uncultured bacterium; assembly: GCA_903907905.1. Taxonomy (GTDB): domain Bacteria; phylum Pseudomonadota; class Gammaproteobacteria; order Burkholderiales; family Burkholderiaceae_E; genus SYIM01. The sequence goes on from CAIVPX010000030.1 coordinate 41,170, forward strand.
AGCACCCACTGTGAGAAGCCTTCGGCGCCAACCGGCCATGCGTCTTCAAGGCCGGTGAGTGCAAGCGCCTGCTGTTCGTCAAGGTGTGTCGTGGCTGGCACGATTCGGTCGACCATCGAATCGGGAAAGCTCGCATGCCGCTCGATCCAGTGAACCGAATTCGTGGCCTGCTGCGCGAGGAGAAACTGCCGCAGTGCCTGCTGGAGGGTCTGGCCATTGCGCGACAGGTTGTCACAGCTGAGCAGGGTCAGGCCCGCTTGCGGATGTCGGTTCATCCGTTCGCGAATACCGGCCGCGAGCCAGCCGAGCGCCGATCTGGGTGGCCACGCGCCCTGCAGGTCTGCAGCGATATCGGCTCGTGCGACATCGAGCGCGCCGTCATGCGCGATACCGTAGCCCTTTTCGGTGATGGTGAGCGACACGATTCGGGTTTCGGGGACGGCCAGCCTCTCGAGCAAATGATTCGGTTGGCTATGCGCGCAGAGCGTCTGTCTGATCGATCCGATGATGCGCGCTCGGGTACCCGACGCCTCCCTTTCCAGCAGGGTGTAGAGACCGTCTTGCGGGCCGAGCGCGGCTGCCCTGGCCGGGTTGCGCAGGTTGACACCCGCGATCGCCCACCGATGCTCGCCTGAGGCCAGCGCGGTATCGGCATGTACCGCTTGATGCGCCCGATGAAAGTTGCCCAGTCCGAGATGAACGTGGCCGATCGAGCAGCGTCGCGGATCATAGGCTGGCCCCCGGGCGCCCGGACGAAGGCGCGCGAGGGTCGCAAGCGCGAGCCTCGCCGGCTGGCCTGAGGGCGCACCGGTCATCGGAATGGATGCCTGGCCGAACTTCCGGGCCCATCCCCGGGGTCGGCCCACTGCGTGTTGGGCACGAGCGGGTACCAGCCTGGTCGGCCGGGGTCGCGATCGTAGGGGTAGGGGCCCAGTTCGATGAACAGCTCGTGATAACGACGCAGTTTTTCGCGATCGAGCGTGACACCCAGGCCGTGACCCTCGGGCACCGCGATGGCGCCATCGACATAACGCATTTTGCCGCCCTCGATCACGTCATCGACGAGATGGTGGTAGTGGGCATCGGCGCTGTAGCCCAGGTTGGGGATGACCGCGCCCATGTGCAGCATGGTTGCCAGTTGTACCCCCAGTTCGCCAGACGAATGAACGGCTACGCCCAGACCGAAGGTTTCGCAGATGCCCGCTGCCTTGACGCAGGGGCGAATCCCCCCCCAGAAGGTGGTGTCGAGCAGGATGACGTCGACGGCGCGCTGAGCAACATTGGCGGCTAGTTGCTCGAAATTGACTACGACGGTGTTGGTGGCCAGGGGTATGCGCACGAACTCACGAAGCCGCGACAGTTGCGGCATGCCCCAGACCGGGTCTTCGAAGTAGTCGTTGTGCAAGGGCTCGATGGCGCGACCGAACTCGATGGCGTCTGCCAGCGACAGCGCACAATTGGGATCATGGCGCAGGCGCTCACCCGGGAAGGCCTCGGCCAGTGCCCGATATGCCGCCAGTTCGTAGCGTGGCGCAAACACGCCCCCCTTGAGCTTGTGGCTGCGAAAGCCGTAACGCGTCTTGAGCTCGCGCGCGTGAGCGACCAATTGCTCCACCGTTCTGACCTCGCCTTGTCCGGCATTGTCAGGGCGCTCCGAGGGGTAGCGAAAAAACAGGTAACTCGCGAATTCGATCCGGTCGCGGACCCGCCCGCCCAGCAGTTCGGATACGGGGACGCCGAGCTTCTTACCGATGATGTCCAGACAGGCGAACTCGAGCGCGGCATGGATCTGCGTGCGGTTGTTGTAGAGGCTGGCCGTGGGGTTGCAAATGGCAAAGCGCATCGCCTCGAGACGAAAGACGTCGTGGCCTTTCAGGTAGTCCAGCAGTCCGGTGACGGCAGTACTCGCGGCCTCGCCGCCGCCGCCGAATTCGCCCAGTCCGACGTAGCCGTCTTCGGTCTCGACTTCGACGATGGTGCGCACGAAGCGTCCCCAGTGCGCGCCGTTGCTGTGGCGAAGTGGCGCCTCGAGCGGCACGGTAACGGGCGTGGCCCGGATGTTGGCGATACGTGTTCGACTCATGGCTGAGCTCACTTGCGGGCAGGCGTGCGACCTGGGGTCGGGCCCGAGGCCGTCCCGGACAACGCGTCCGGATCGTTGAAGTAGTGCGCATGATCGGCGCCGATCTTTTCGATGGCGGCGAACACCGAGGCGAGATGCGCACGCATGGCGCGCACCGCTTCGGCAGGTTTGCCCTCGAGCACAGCCGAATAGATGGCGCGATGTTCCTGCAGTCGCTGTCGGGTCCAGGCGGGTTCAGTGAGCGATAGCCTGCGTACCCGGTCGAGCTGAGCCTTGGCGTTCTGGATGCCAAGCCAGGCCTTGGGGTGGCCGGCGATGTCGGCGAGGCAGCGGTGCATGGCTTCGTCGGCTTCAAAAAAGGCGTCGACATCTTTCCGAGCGACGGCCCGTCGCTGATCGGCAAGCGAGCGCTCGAGCGCCTTGCGTCCGGTGGCGTCGATGCGTTGCGCAGCCAGTTCGGCGAGTCGGCACTCGAGCGCGTCGCGAACGAAGTGGCTGTCGCGAACGGCTCCCAAATTGATTGGCGCCACGAAACTGCCGACCTGGGGCACCACCACGAGCAAGCCTTCCTCGGCGAGGCGCTGGAATGCCTCGCGTACCGGGGTTCGGCTGACACCGTGCTGCTGGCCGACTCGTGTCTCCGACAGGCCGACTCCGGGCTCGAGTTCGGTGCGGATGATGGCCTCCCGCAAATGCTGATAGAGCTTAGGGCGCGTCCGGTCGGAGCGTGCGGCGACCGGTGGGGCCGAGGCGGGATTGATCAGTGGGCGCGAGCTCGGTGCGTTCATGCACACTAGTATACAAGTGGGCGCGTTGTCGAATTTGACGTGCTAACATCAATCGGAATTCAGTCCTCCACGCGGCCCTTCCTGGCAGCAAGTGGCCGGTGGCAGCGCAGCGTGGCACAACCCGGGGAAGTCTTCCATGCTCGAATGCAAGGTTCACGGTGCGCTCGATCTTCGTGTCCAGCAGGTGGAGGCACCCTCGCCCGGTCCGGGCGAGGTGCTCGTGCGTCTGGGTGCGGTCGGTATCTGCGGCTCGGACATGCATTATTTTTTCCACGGGCGCGTCGGCAACTTCATGATCCGGGAGCCCCTCACGCCCGGCCATGAGGCGTCGGGTGTGGTGCAGGCCGTGGGCGCGGAAGTCACCCGGGTCCGCCCGGGCCAGCGAATCGCCATCAATCCGTCGCGCGCCTGCGGCGCTTGCCCGGCCTGCCGCGAGGGTCGGGAGAACCTCTGCAGCAACATGCGATTTCTCGGTAGTGCGAGCGTTTTTCCGCACGTTCAGGGCATGTTTCGCGAACTGTTCCTCATGCCCGAGGCGCAATGCGTCCCAGTGGCCGACACAGTCCCGCTCGATGAGCTCGCCATGTCCGAGCCGCTGTCGGTCGCCCTGCATTCGGTGCAGCGCGCTGGCAACCTGCTGGGGCGCCGGGTGCTGATCACCGGCTCGGGCACAATCGGTTGCATGATGGTGCTGGCCGCGCGGCTGGCCGGCGCCTCGCACATCACCGTCACCGACGTGGTCGATCACCCGCTCGAGGTGGCGCGCGAGGTCGGCGCCGACCTGGCGCTGCGCACCGATCTGTTGCCCGCAGGCAGCCGGCTGGCCGAGGCCTGCGGTGGCGAGCCTGATGTGGCCTTCGAGGTGTCGGGCGCGGGCAGCGCTCTGGTCGCCTGCCTGGACACCGTGCGGCGAGGCGGCATCATCGTGCAGGTGGGAACGCTCCCTGCAGAAGGCCTGCACCTGCTCGCCAACCAGATCATGGCGCGCGAACTCGATCTGCGCGGATCGTTTCGCTTCAGCAACGTCTTTGACCTGGCGGTGCGCTCGATCGCCACCCGCCGTGTTGATGTCCGGCCCGTCCTGAGTGGACAATACCCCCTGACTGAGGCGGCCGCAGCGTTGCAGCGTGCGCGCGACAAGACCGTCAGCATGAAGGTTCAGCTCGTTCCTGGTTGAGCACGCGTAACTTTCTTCATACCGATAACAGAGGAGACCACAGATGAAACGAATCGCTTCCCTGGTGTTCGCGACCACGGCCATGATCGCCGCCTCAGGCCCCGCTCTGGCCCAGACCAAGCTCAAGTGGGCCCATGTGTATGAAACCTCCGAGCCCTACCACCGCTGGTCGGTGTGGGCCGGTGACGAAATCAAGAAGCGCACCAACGGCAAGTACGAGGTGCAGGTGTTTCCGGCGTCATCACTTGGCAAGGAGACCGATATCAACCAGGGGCTGCAGTTGGGCACGGTTGACATGATCATTTCGGGCCTGTCCTTTGCCGCGCGCAGTTTTCCGCGCATCGGGGTGGGCTATTACCCTTTTACCTTCCGTGACGGCAATCATCTGGTCGCCTGGTCCAAGAGCGCTGCTTTCCGGGAACTCGCCGATGGCTATGAGTCCAAAACCGGCGTGCACATTACGTCCATGACCTACTACGGTGCGCGACACACCTCGTCGAACCGGCCCTTCACCGATTGCGCGGGCATGCGAAATCTCAAGATCCGCGTGCCCGATGTCCCGGCCTACATGGCCACCCCCAGGGCCTGTGGCGCCAACCCTGCCCCCATCGCCTTTGCCGAGGTCTATCTCGCGCTGCAAAACGGCACGGTCGAGGCCCAGGAAAACCCCCTGCCCACCATCGAGGCCAAGAAGTTCTATGAGGTGCAAAAGCACATCATCCTCACCGGGCATATCGTTGATGCAGTTGCCACCCAGGTTGCGCCGCACATCTGGAAAAAGCTCAGCGCCGACGAAAAGCGAATCTTCACCGAAGTTACGCTCGAGGCGGCGGCCCGCGGCACCGACGAGATCCTCAAGCGCGAGGTCGAGCTGGTCGACGAGTTCCGCAAAAAGGGCCTCACGGTCACCCAGGTCGACCGTAGCGGTTTTCAGCAGGCGGTACTCAAGGCAGTGCCCATGGAATCACTCGGCTATCAGAAGGCCGACTGGGACAAGATCCAGGCCATTCGTTGAATGACAAGACCGCGCGCCGGGCTGCCCGCGCAGCCGGTGCGCACTGCTTTGGCTTGCGACCGCACCGATCAGGGCGGGCTTGGGGCGCCGGTCGCTTTCATTCGGCTCACGTCTTCAGGTGATCGTTCATGAGCGCTGAATCCGACCGCCCGGTACTCGACGAGTCCGGGCACTTTCATGCAACCGATGCGCCCATCGACCTGTCGGTGTACCGATGGGAAGACTGGGTGACGCTAGCCTTTTTCTGGCTGCTGGCCCTGACGGTCTTCTACCAGTTCTTTACGCGCTACGTGCTCAACGACTCCGCCTCCTGGACCGAGGAGATCGCCCGCTATTTTCTGGTCATCGTCACCTTTCTCGGGGCCTCGATCGGTGCGCGGCGAAACAGTCATATCCACGTCGAGTTCGTGTACCGCTACCTGCCGGCTGCGCTCGGGCGCTTCATGTCCACGGCGGTCGATCTCATGCGCATTGCATTCCTCGGTTATGCGAGCTGGTTGTCGATCGAACTCGTCCCGCGCATGAACAATCTGGGCATGACGGTCATTGATCTGCCCATGAGCTATGTCTACGTGTTCGTGGCGGCCGGTTTTGTACTCATGACCTGGCGTTCCATCGGAGTGGCCCGTCTCAACTGGCAACGCGGCTGGAGCGTGCTCGAGCGGCCCGGCGAAGACCACGAAGACGGGGCTGCCCAGTCCAACGGAGGCCGCCCATGAACGCGCTGTTTTTCGGTTCGTTTCTCACTGCCATGGGCACCGGTTTACCGATCGCGTTTGCCATGGCCCTGGCGTCCTTGGCCTATATCTGGGTGTCGGGAACCATCCCGCCCCTTGCGGTCGTTCACCGGATGGTCGGCGGGGTCGACAGCTTCCCACTGTTGGCGGTGCCCTTTTTCATTCTCGCCGGCAATCTGATGAACTCGGCGGGCATCACCAACCGTATTTACGACTTCGCCCTGGCGTTGGTGGGCTGGCTCAAGGGTGGGCTCGGCCATGTCAACGTGGTCGGCTCGGTGGTCTTCGCCGGCATGTCCGGTACCGCAGTGGCCGACGCGGGCGGGCTCGGCACCATCGAGATCAAGGCCATGCAAGATCATGGCTATCCGACCGAATTTGCCGTCGGCATCACGGCGGCTTCTTCCACGCTGGGGCCGATCATTCCACCGTCGCTGCCCATGGTCATTTACGGCGTTCAGGCCAATGCCTCCATCGGCAAGTTGTTTGCCGCCGGCTTCGTGCCAGGTATCGTCATGGCCCTCTTCATGATGGCCATGGTTGCCTGGTACGCGCACGTTCGCCGATACGGCGCCGACATCGCCTTTTCCTGGGGACGCATGGGCGGCGCCTTTGTCGAGCTTGGCGCGGTAGTGGTCACCGCCTTCGTGCTGTTCAAGCTTTGGGGTGACCAGGACCTGGGTGGCCTCTATAAGTTCGGCATCCCCCTTGCCGTGGTGCTGGTCGCTGACCGTTTGCTGGGCTTTAAGGCCTTCATGGCCCTGCTCACACCGGTCATCCTCATCGGAGGCATGGCCTCGGGGCTCTTTACACCGACCGAGGCCGCAGTCGCGGCCGTGGCATGGGCCTTGTTTCTGGGCTTCGTCTGGTACCGCACGCTCAGTGCAAAGATGCTCGTCAAGATCTCGATGGATACCATCGAGACCACCGCGACGGTGCTGTTCATCGTCGCTGCGGCGTCCATCTTTGCGTGGGTGCTCACCACCACTCAGGTCACCGAGGCGATTGCGCAGTGGGTGCTGTCGATCAGTTCCGAGCCCTGGGTGTTTCTGCTGCTGGTCAATCTTTTTCTGCTGTTCGTCGGCTGCTTCATGGAGACGATCGCCGCCATCACCATTCTGGTGCCGGTGTTCATGCCGATCGTGGCCAAGCTGGGGATCGATCCCATTCACTTCGGACTGATCATGGTGCTCAACCTCATGATCGGACTGCTCACGCCGCCAGTCGGCATGGTGCTTTTCGTGCTCGCCAAGGTGTCGAAGCTGTCGTTTGAGCGCACGGTGGCGGCCATTGTTCCCTGGACCTTGCCGCTGCTTGCCACGCTCTTGCTCATTACTTTTGTGCCGCAGGTGGTCCTGTGGCTCCCCAGGCTCCTCTACCCTTGAGCACCCGTCATGAACCAGCCCGTCACCCTGATTCGCCGCCCCACGCTTCGACTCAACCCGCATGATGACGTCGTCATTGCTGCCCGGCCGATTGCCGCAGGCGCCCGCATCGATGAGGAGGGTATCCAGTGTCTGGACGCCATTCCCGCGGGCCACAAGCTCGCCGTGCGTGCCCTCGCCAAGGGAAAGGCGGTCAAGCGATATAACCAGATCATCGGCTTTGCCACCCAGGACATTCTGGCCGGCCAGCACGTCCATACCCATAATCTCGGCTTCGAGATGTTCGAGCGCGATTACGCGGTCGGACTCGACCTTCGGGTACTCGAGACGCCTGCAGAGCCAGCGACGTTCATGGGCTACCGTCGACCCGACGGTCGTATTGCCACTCGCAACTATATTGGTGTGTTGTCAACGGTCAATTGTTCAGCCTCCGTCTCCCGATACGTGGCGCAGCACTTCACCAGCGAACTGCTGCGTGAGTTTCCCAACGTGGACGGCGTGGTGCCGATCACGCATTCCTCGGGCTGCGGCATGGACAGCAACGGGGCCGGCATTGACGTGCTGCAACGAACCATCGCAGGCTATTCGCGGCACATGAATTTTTCCGGCGTGGTCATCATCGGCCTGGGCTGTGAGGCCAACCAGATGGACGCGTTGTTCCAGGCTCAGGGCCTGGCCGAGGGCACACTGCTCAAACCCCTGGTCATCCAGACCTCGGGCGGTACTCGCAAAACCGTCGAAGCCGGCATTGATGCAGTCAAGTCGATGTTGCCCGCAGCCAATCTGCTGCGCCGCGAGCGCGTGCCGGCGAGCCACATCACCATCGGCCTGCAGTGCGGCGGCTCTGACGGTTACTCGGGTATCACCGCCAACCCGGCGCTGGGTGCGGCGTGCGACCTGCTGGTGGCGCACGGCGGCACGGTCATTCTGTCTGAGACGCCTGAAATCTACGGGGCCGAGCACCTGCTCACGCGGCGTGCCGTGTCGCAGCAAGTGGCCGACAAGCTCATCCGCCGCATTCGTTGGTGGGAGACCTATACGGCCAAAAATGAGGGCAGCATGGACAACAACCCCTCGCCGGGCAACAAGGCGGGTGGTCTGACGACCATTCTCGAGAAGTCGCTGGGGGCGGTTGCCAAAGGGGGCACCAGCAACCTGATCGATGTCTACGAGTACGCCGAGCCTGTCACGGCCAAGGGCTTCGTGTTCATGGACACGCCAGGCTATGACCCGGTGTCGGCAACCGGGCAGGTCGCGGGCGGCGCCAACCTCATCTGCTTCACCACGGGGCGGGGCTCGGTCTACGGCTGCAAGCCTGCGCCCTCCATCAAGCTTGCCACCAACTCGGCGCTCTACGAGCGCATGCCCGAAGACATGGACATCAACTGCGGGCCCATCATCGATGGCAGTGTGAGCGTGCAGGAAAAGGGCCGCGAAATCTTCGAGCTGATTCTGCGCGTGGCCGGTGGGCAGTCCACCAAGAGCGAGGCGCTGGGTATCGGCAACGACGAGTTCGTGCCCTGGCAGCTCGGCGCCGTCATGTAATTTTTAGCCCTGCTGTGCCCGGTCTTTCGGCCGGCGGCGCCGGACTGAGAAAAATTGCGCATTTCGGCTGACCTGGGTCAGCCGAGGGCCTGGCGATGTGACGAAAGCCTCATCGCCAGAGGGTGGCAACCCGGATACTGGGTTCGTCCACCACCCTCACGGGAGCCTGCGATGAGCCAAGACCTGTCCCTGACCGTTCACGCCAATTTCGCCGATCACGACCCGCGCGGGGTCGGCGCTGACCCCCTGGCAATGATCGTTGATCCGGAGCCCGCGCTTGATGCTGCGCGGCGTATGCAAGCCAGTTGCCGCAGTGGTCTGCGCTTCTTCAGCGACTTTCGGCGCGTGCGCTCGCTCGATCAGCTCGACCTGGCTGATGCGGAGGCCGAGGGCGAACTGGTTGAGGACGGTTTTGCGTCCTTTGACAGCGGATTTGATCCGGGCTTTGCGCGTCGGCTCTGAGGCGACCCTTGGCCGGCGCTGAAGCGAGTCGGCCCCGATTGCGGCAGATGCGACTGCCAGCAGTCGGGGCCGTTTGTTTGGGCGCTGCAGGGCTCGATCAGCCCGGCATCGCCGGAAATCCGTAAAGCCGGGCCGGGTTGTCGACCAGTATCTTGCGCTGCACCGCCTCGCTGCCCGTCCACTCGCACATCAAGTTGTACAAGCTGACGGTGCCGGTTTCGCTGGCGAACGAGATATGCGGGTCGTCGCTGCCCCAGATCAGACGATCGGGCGCGGTCTTGACGAGCGCCTGCACCATCGGTCCCACCTCCGCGTAGCCGGGTGGGGTACGCGCGATACGGTAAAAGCCGGTCAGCTTTACCCAGCAACGTCCGGAGCCGCTGTCGAGCAGTCTTAGCAGCCGCTGAAACCCGGGCTGCCCGACGCCCTCATTGGCGAGGAACATGCCGAGGTGCGCGATTGAATAATCTATGGTGAGTGCCGCCATCCGGTCGAGGAGTTCGTTGGTCAGCCAGCCGGGAAACAGAAAGTCCAGGCTCCAGCCGAAGTCCTTGCAGCGCCGCTCGAGCTTGTCGATACGCGGCAGCAGCCGTTGCACCAGCCCCGCCTCGGGCTTGTGCACGGGTGACACGTTGACCCGAATACCGCGTACGTTCTGGCGGTGAAGCGATTCAAACAGCGACTCGGGCGCGTCTTCGTGGATGTCGACCACGCCCCGGCAGGCGTCGCCCATCTGGGCCATGGCCTCGAGCTGACAGGCGTTGTCCTGACCGTAGGCGCTGGGTTGCACAAAGACGAAGCGCTCGATGCCGATGCGCTGTGCAGTCTCGAGGTACTCGGAGAGCGGCGCAACCGGTGGCTTGTAGCGAAGATTCGGGTCCCGGTAAGGGTAGGCCTCGGGTGCGCCGAAGACGTGAAAGTGCGCATCACAGGCGCCGGGTGGCGCGCGTCGGATCGGGTCAATGGTTTCGTGCATGGTGTCTGCCGCGTGAAGAAAGAAAGAAAAATCAGGAGACGAAGCAAATAGCGGGATCAGGCGCCAGAGAGCACGGCGCGCAGCGTCTGGACGTCTTTGCGCATGGCGGTATCCAGGTAGCTGGTATCGCTCCCCGCGATCAGAAAGCGCGCACCGAGCGCGATGAGCCGCGACTGCAACTCGACGTCGCCGCGAATGCCGCCGACACCGAGCACTTTGCCGTGCGCGCGACAGGAGGCCGCAACGCGCTCGTAGGCGGCCATCAGTCGGGGGTCGCGCAGTTGTCCCGGGATGCCCATTTCGGTGCACAGATCGTTCGAACCGATGAGCAGCATGTTGATACCCTCGACGGCTGCGATGTCGTCAGAGCACTCGACCGCCTGCGGCGTTTCGATCATGGCGATGATCAGGGTTTCGCGGTTCAGGGTCTCGATAACCTGCGCGAGCGGCATGCTGCGGTAGCCCAGTGCGGGCGTACTGCCCATGACCGAGCGCTTGCCGACTGGTGGAAACCGTGCGGCCGAGACCACCGCTCTTGCCTGATCGGCGGTGTTGACGTGAGGCACGAGCACCCCTTGCGCCCCGGAGTCGAGGACCCGGGAGATGGCGTCGGGTGCGTGACTGGGTACCCGCACGATGGGCGTGAGCCCGAGGCCGGGGGTGCCCGTACAGAGCATGGCGGTCGTTTCGAGCGAGAGCGGGCTATGCTCCAGATCGACATAGACGCTATCAAAGCCTGCTGCTGCTGCCATCATGACGATATCAAGGCTGCGAGCCTGGCGCAGACCCATGCAAAGCACGACAGCGCCTTGCTCGAGTTTCTGCCGTACGGCGTTCATTCGGCTTTGACCCCTGCCCGATCGATCACCTGTTTCCACATCACCAGTTCGCGCCGGATCAGACTGTCAAACGCCGTACCGTCGACGCGGATCGGTACTGCACCCTGGGAGTCGAGAAAGGCGACCACCTTGGGCTGACGCACGGCCCGGGCGATCTCGTCTTGCAGCCGGCTGATGATCGCGGCAGGTGTGCCCGCGGGCGCGAGGAACCCGAACCGATAGACGACGTCGTAGGCGGGGAAGCCCAGCTCGGCGAAGGTGGGCACGTTGGGGAAAATGGCTGAACGCTTATCGCCGGATACCGCCAGCGGCACCACGCGATTGCCACGAATGTGACCCGAGGCACCGCCCAGACTCGAGATCGTCACGTCGATCTGGTTGCCCGCCGTGTCGGTCAGCGCCGCCGCCACACCCCTGAACGGCACATGCGTCATTTCGATGCCCGCCTGGCTCAGAAAGAGTTCCATAGCCAGATGCGCCGATGAGCCCTGGCCGCCTGAGCCGAACGTGAGCGCCTTGGGCTTGGATTTGGCGAGTGCGATCACCTGAGCCAGAGTTTTCGCCGGCAGCTCGGTTCGGGCCACCATGATGGCGGGCGCCTCGAGGGCGAGTGTGACCGGCACCAGGTCTTTGAGCACATCGTAGGGCAGGCTCTTGTAGAGCCCCGGCGAGATCGTGAGCGAGCTGTCGGTGAATACCAGCGTGTGGCCATCGGGACGTGACTTGGCCACTTCGGCGGTGCCGATGGTGCCGGCCGCGCCGCCCTTGTTTTCGACGACGAACTGCTGACCCAGTTGACCGGACAACTCGGCGGCGATGTTGCGCGCGGCAAGGTCGGTCAGGGCGCCGGGCGCAAAGGGCACCATGATTCGAACCGGCATCGAGGGCCAAGCTGGCTGAGCCAGCGCTGCGCTCACGCCGGTGGTAAGGCACAGTGCGGTCAGGCCGCGCAGTATCGATCGCTTCATGGTGTGGTCTCCTCGGTGGTGATGTGGGGGGCGGTCAGCCGGCCGGGGGCCAAGCGTTGTGGCGAGCCGCTCTATTATGTAGGTGGATCAGCGGTAGCTCCACTGTGCCGCCTCGGCACCCGACTGCGCCGGGGGGGCCGGGCGCCAGTGAAGCGCCCGCACTTCGCCGAATTCACGCGCAAGACGCGTCCAGTGCTCGCCCCCGTCGGTGCTTCGAAACACCTGACCAAGGTTGGTGCAGGCAAATATCAGCGAAGGATCAGCCGGGTGCATGGCGACGCACCACGGGGTGCTGTTGAGCGCGCCGGGCAGGGGCAGGTCAGCCCAGTGGCGACCGCCATCGCGGCTTCGCAGCAGTCGCCCCGTGCTGCCCGGGGGGCCGTTGCCATTGGTGAGATAGAGCGTTTGCCCATCGGGCGCGAGCACGACCGCGCGGGCGTACTGCCACGCGGACTCGAGCTTTTCGAATACCCAGGTTTCGCCGTTGTCGCGGCTGCGGTGAATACCCTTGTTCGTCGTTGCCAGGATGGCTTTCACGCCATCTGGGTCGCGAAACACCGCCAGACCATGAACGTCACCGGACACCAGACCGTTGTCGAGAAAGGTCCAGTTGCAGCCGCCATCGGTGCTGCGCCAGATGCCGCCGATCTCGATCCCCGCCCAGAGGGTGCCTCGATCGATCGGGTCGAACAGGATTTGCGTGACGCGGGTCGGCCCCCGGTTGACCTCGGAGAACGCCTTTACGCCGGGCGTGCTGCCGACCTGCCAGGTGGCCCCCGCATCGGCGGAGCGATAGAGTCCGCCCGGGCGCGTACCGGCGATGATGACGCGGGGATCTGCGGGGTCTTGCGCGATCGACCAGATATCGCTCATGGGGCTGGGCATCTGCTGCCATGCCTGGCCCGTTTCACTCCAGCGGAAAAGTCCCATGTCCGAGCCCGCGTAAAGCGTGTCGGGATCGGACGGGTGACTGGAAAAGCACCACACGCGGGCCTCTGTGTACAGGCCGGAGTGGCTGTTGGGGTGAATCCAGTTGTCGCCGAGGTCACTGCTGAACCAGGTCGAGTGCCCGGCGGTTCCGGCATAAAGTCGCACGCCACTCATGTGCTCGGTCTCCTCGGGGTGGGCGGTCTGGCAGAGTGCGATCGCACGGTGGCCGTCCGCAGGGTGTTGTGAGGCGTGATGGTAGCGCGCGCTTGCCCGAGGTGTCGACCGCGACACCTATCCTCAAAACGCGTATCCGATGCGCGAGGCCGGTTCGGTAAGGCACCGGCCCGAGGCTGGGTTCAGCGCAGGACCAGATTGTCCCGATGAATGAGTTCGGGCTCTTCGCTGAAGCCCAGGATGGCCTCGATCTCGCCCGAGGCCCGGCGCATGATGCGCCGGGTGTCCGAGGACGAATAGTTGCTGAGCCCCCGGCCCAGCTCGCGGCCATCGCGGGCGCGGATGGCGATGACCTCGCCCCGCTCGTAGTCGCCCTGCACCTCGGTGACGCCGATCGGCAGCAGGCTCGCGCCGTCGGTGAGCAAGGCCCGTGCGGCGCCCTCGTCGATCATGACAGCGCCGCGCAGTTGCAGGTGATCGGCGAGCCATTGCTTTCGAGCGGCGAGCCGGGGCAGATCTGCGATGAACTGCGTGCCGATCGCTTGGCCCGCCGCGAGTCTCTCGAGTACGCCGTCGCGCCGGCCTGAGGCGATGACTGTATTCGCCCCGGCACTGGCTGCGCGCTCGGCGGCGAGCACCTTGGTGATCATGCCACCGCGCGCAAAGCTTGAGCCCGTGCCACCGGCGATGCTGCGCAGCCGGGGGTCGCCGGCCCGTACCGCGGCCAAGAGGGTGGCGGATGCATCACGCCTGGGGTCGGCGGTAAAGAGCCCTTCCTGGTCGGTGAGGATGACCAGCGCATCGGCGTCGATGAGATTGGTGACGAGCGCGCCCAGGGTGTCGTTGTCGCCGAACTTGATCTCGTCGGTGACCACGGTATCGTTTTCGTTGATGATAGGCACGACCGAAAGCTGGAGCAGCGTGAGCAGGGTGGAGCGGGCGTTGAGGTAGCGGCGGCGGTCTGCGAGATCTTCGTGCGTGAGCAGCACCTGCGCGGTACGCAGCCCGTGCGACGCAAAGCAGCTCTCATAGACCTGCGCAAGGCCCATCTGCCCGACCGCGGCGGCAGCCTGCAGTTCGTGCATTTCACGCGGACGCCGGGCCCAGCCCAGACGCTGCATGCCCTCGGCAACCGCGCCGGACGACACCATCACGATTTCTTTGCCGAGCGCACGCAGCGTGGCGATTTCCCGACCCCAGCGCGAGATCGCGTGACGGTCGAGCCCGCGGCCGTCATTGGTGACGAGACTGGATCCCACCTTGACCACCAGCCTGCGCGCTGATTGAACCACTCGCAGCGAGGCTGCGGCGCCGGTCAGCGCGAGCGCTTGTGTCGAGGGTGCGGCAGAGTCGCTGTCGCGAGCCAAGTCGCTCACGGCGGCCCTCGGTGTCCGTCTTCGTCGACACCCTCCTGCGCGGCGGGAACGGTATCGAAGCGCACATCGCGCTCCGGCTCGGTATGGGGCCTCACCGACTCGAGGTAGTCATGAATGGCATAGCAGAGCTGCGTGCAGCCTTCGCGCGTGAGGGCCGAGATGGCGAAGACGCGCTTGGGGTCGATCGGGATGGCGGAACGGCCGCGCCCGCGGAGCCGTTTGATGAAATCGGCGATATGGGCTGCCCGATCTTCGGGCGTGATGGCGTCGATCTTGTTCAGCACCAGCCAGCGCGGCTTCTCATAAAGCGCCGGGTCGTAGGCGCGCAGCTCTTTGAGAATGGCTCGGGCATCGCGGACCGGATCACTGTCGGGGTCGAGCGGCGAGAGGTCAACGATATGCAGCAACAGACCCGTGCGCTGCAGGTGGCGCAAGAACTGGTGCCCCAGACCTGCGCCCTCTGAGGCGCCCTCGATCAGTCCGGGAATATCGGCGACCACGAAGCTTTTTTCGGGACCGACCCGGACCACGCCGAGGTTGGGGTGCAGGGTCGTGAAGGGGTAATCGGCGATCTTGGGACGGGCATTGCTGATGGCGCTGATCAGGGTGGACTTACCGGCGTTGGGCATGCCGAGCAGCCCCACGTCGGCGAGCACGCGCAATTCGAGGTGAAGGCGCCTTTGCTCGCCTTCACGCCCGGGAGTGGCCCGCTTGGGCGCGCGGTTGACGCTCGACTTGAAGTGGATGTTGCCCATCCCGCCGTCGCCGCCCTTGGCGAGCAAGGCCACGTCGCCGTGCTGGGCAAGGTCGGCGATTTTCTCGCCGCTTTCCGCGTCGAATACCAAGGTGCCGACCGGCATGCGCAGGCGAATGTCAGCGGCCGCCGCGCCATATTGGTCGGAGCCACGACCGTTCTCGCCGTTGCGGGCCTCGTGTCGACGCGCAAAGCGGTAATCGACCAGCGTGTTGATGTTGCGATCGGCCACGGCCCAGATGCTGCCGCCGCGCCCGCCGTCGCCGCCGTCGGGCCCGCCGCGCGGGATGAATTTCTCTCGGCGAAACGAGATGACGCCGTTGCCGCCATTGCCTGCAACGACTTCAATGCGTGCTTCGTCGACGAATTTCATGATGTCCTTCGGGCGGCCATGAACAAAAAGCCCCGCATGGCGGGGCTTGTCGCTCGGGCCGTCTGGGTGGCCTTAATGCAACGGAGCGATCCGGACGGTGCGGCGACGGTCAGCGCCCTTGACCGCAAACTCGACCTTGCCGTCGATGAGTGCGAACAGGGTATGGTCTTTGCCGATGCCGACATTTTCGCCGGGATGAAACTGGGTGCCGCGCTGACGCACGATGATGGAACCCGCCGAGACGGCCTCACCACCATACGCCTTGATGCCCAGCATTTTTGGTTGCGAGTCGCGACCGTTTCGCGTAGAGCCGCCGCCTTTTTTCTGTGCCATGACTGATCAACTCCTACTGGGCTGCCGGCACATCGGCCGTGGTTTCGCCAAGCGCCGAGGCAATCCGGCTCACGAAGATTTCGGTGTAGTTCTGCCGATGGCCCTGGCGCTTCTGATAATGCTTGCGCCGGCGCATCTTGAAGATTCGCACCTTGTCGTGACGACCGTGAGAGAGCACCTTTGCCGAAACCGTCGCACCAGCCACAAGCGGCGCGCCGACCGAAATCTGGTCACCGCTGCCGACTGCCAAAACCTGGTCGATCGTGATCTCGACTCCGATGTCCGCCGGTATCTGTTCTACCTTGATCTTGTCGCCGGCTGCAACCTTGTACTGCTTGCCGCCGGTTTTTATCACCGCGTACATGGAAAGACTCCTGTTGAGCCCCCGGCCAGAGAAAAGCCGAGGAACCCTCAATTATGGCGGATTCAGGATGGCGGGTCAAAGAAAACTGTTGTGCGGTCGCCATGCATGGCTGGGCCGCCCCCGGCCGACAGCCGGTCCGCCGAACCTGGCCCCCCGCAGGCGCAGGTCTATAATCGGCGCTGACCTTCGTATGTCCGCCCCCGCCCGCATGGCCCTGCCAGCCTGCTGCCCGGCCTGAACAGCTGCCGACCGACGCCTGATGAAGCTTGCCGAACTGTTTCCCATGCTGGCCCGTGACTTCGACGACACCGATCGGGTCATCCGGCAAAGCCTCGCCTCCGAGGTGGCGCTGGTCAACACCATCGCCGACTACATCATCGGCTCAGGGGGCAAGCGTTTGCGGCCCCTGCTGCTCTTGCTCATCGCTCGGGCGCTCGGGTATCAGGGGCCCGGGCATCACCATCGCCTTGCCGCGGTGGTCGAATTCATCCACACGGCCACGCTGCTGCACGACGACGTGGTCGATGACTCGGCGCTGCGTCGTGGCCGGCAAACCGCCAACTCGGCCTTTGGCAACCCGGCGGCTGTCCTCGTGGGCGATTTCGTCTATTCGCGCGCCTTTCAGATGATGGTCAGTGTCGACAACATGCGCGTGATGCGGGTGTTGGCCGACGCCACTAATGTCATTGCCGAGGGCGAAGTGTTGCAGTTGATCAACTGCAACGATCCGGACACCAATGAGGCGCGCTACCTGCAGGTCATCCGCTTCAAGACGGCCAAGCTTTTCGAGGCTGCCGCACGCCTGGGCGCCATGCTGTGCGAGGTGTCCGCCGAGGCCGAAGAGGCTGCCGCCGCCTATGGGCGCCATCTGGGTACCGCCTTTCAACTGGTCGACGATGTGCTCGATTACAGTGGCGACACCGCTGAAATCGGCAAGAACGTCGGCGACGACCTGCGCGAAGGCAAGCCGACCTTGCCCCTGATCCATGTGATGGCGGTCGGCACGCCGGCTGACCGCGAACTGGTGCGCCAAGCCATCGTGCAGGGCGATGCGGGGCGCTTCGATGACATCATCGAAGCGATTCGTCGGACGGGTTCGCTCGACTACGCCCGGGCGATGGCCCGTTCGGAGGCCGCGCTTGCGCGCGATGCCGTCTCGCGATTGCTCGCCGGGCTGCCTGCCGGCGACTGCAGCGAGGCCTTGTTGCGCCTGACCGAGATGGCGGTCGAGCGGGCGAGCTGAGTGCCTCCGCGGTGGCGTGAGGCCCCCGGGGTGGTCAGCGCGGGGCGGCAGGCGAAACCGACTGAACGCCCGGCCGGGGGGCGGGCCGGGGCCGGGCGTCGGGTTGGCCGTAGTCCACCACGGCACCGACGACGCGATCGTTGCGGTCAAGCATCAGGACGTCCGTCTCACTGCGTACCATCCGATAGCCCTCCGCGGGCAGTCCGCCCAACCTTTCCACGAGCACGTTCGGCAGGTCGCGGGTCACCGCTTGGCGCGGCAGCGGTTCGCCCAGCTTCCAGGTCTTTTCGGGGTTCTGAGACAGGCAGCGCCCGGCTCGGGCGATGAGGCCTGGCGGGCAATCGCCCATTTCGTAGGACTGGCCGAAGTAGTCCCGGATCGCCTTGCGTTGCGCGTCATTGAAATCGGCGGCTGCGGATTCGCCATGGCCCGCGCCCCGACCCGAGTCCCGCGAGTCGCCGTCCCGTGACAGGTTGACCATGCCGATCGGCGGCAGCATGCCTGCCGCGCCGGATGGCCCGAGGACGGGATTCGGGGGCTCGGTGCGCAGGGTTTCGGTGCTGGGCGGGAAGCTTCGGGGCTGCGGATCATAGAGTTGCTTGAGCAGGGCGGGGTCACCGGATGCCTTGGCTTCGATGGCCGTATCGATCATGCCCATGACCTCGGGTGAGTCGGCGGTGCCAAGCCACGAGGCCCGGTTCGAGCCCATCGTGACCAGCTTGTCGACGGAACAGCCCGGGATGTTTCGGTGCAGCCACTGCCGAGCCAGGCGCTCGCGCTCGGTCGGATTGTGGGTGCCCAGCGCGACCGTGCGGAACTCGGCGATCAGGCAGGGGGCGCCGGGTACAGGGGGCGAGGCGGGCGGGCGGGCCGGCGGGGCGGTGGCCGCATTGGGTGCACCCGCCGGCGATGTTGTCTGGGCTGGCGCAGCAGCGGGCGCGCGCGAAGGCGGCATACCCGGGTCGGGCGCGAGCGACTCGCGGATGCCGGGACGCGGTGCGGCCGGCGCGCCCTGAGCGGCTGCTGGCAGCGGGTCGAGGGCGCTCAACGCGATCAATCCGACCAACGCGAGCCTTGCCAGGGGAAGAGTTTGCAGAATCATGCCGGGCGCCCCAGAGGTGTTAGTGCGCGGACCGCCCGACCGCTGAGCGACCCCGCCAGAGAAGGGATCGTACCCAGTAAGCCGGACTTTAGCCCGCCTCGAGCCTGACCTCGGCTGGCACAGCCCGATGGGCCCGCGAGCGGGGCCACTTGCCAGCCCTTCACCCGACCCCGGCTGCGGCCGGGTGCTCAGCGCCGCAGGCCGATCATTCCGCCTTCATGCCGGCCTTGCGGGCCACCTCACGCCAACGCTGGTTTTCCGATCGGAGCATGGCCTGCGCCTCTTCGATGGTCGAGCTGGCCGGGCGAACGCCCACGCCGACGAGTTTCTCGGCAATGTCGGCGCGCTTGATTGTGCCGACCAGCGCCGCATTGAGCCGGTTGAGCACAGCGGCCGGCGTCCCCGCAGGCGCAGCCAAAATGTGCCAACCGCTGATCACCACATCGATGCCCTGCTCGCGCAGCGTGGGGATGTCGGCAGCCGTCGGGTCGCGTTCGGCGGTGGTGATGGCGAGAATCTTCACCCGCCCGCCCGCGGCCTGGGGACGTGCGACCGAAAGCGTTGCCATGAAGGCGTGAACCTCGCCGGTGGCGACCGCCATGATGGCGGGCGCGGCGCCCTTGAACGGGATGTGCTCGAGGCGGATGCCTGTGGCCTGCTTGAATTGCTCGAAGGCGATCTGGCCGATGCTGCCCGTGCCCCAGGACGAAAAGTTGAACTTGCCGTCGTTGGCTTTGGCGTGCGCGACGAATTCGGCCACGTTATTGACCGGCAGCTTCGGATTGACGGTGAGCGTGAACGGGAAATCGTCCATCATGCCGACAGCCGCGAAGTCCTTGAGCGGGTCGTAGGGAATGGACTTCATCAGAAACGGGTTCAGCGCCATGGTTTCAGCCGTGGCGATGAAGAGCGTGTAGCCATCGGGGGCGGATCGGGCCACCGTTTCGGCGCCGATCACGCCGTTGGCGCCCGCCTTGTTTTCGACCACCACGCTTTGTCCCAGTGCGTCAGAAAGGCCTCCCGCGACGATGCGCGTAACGATGTCCACGTTGCCGCCTGCAGCGAAAGGCACGATTACCTTGAGTGGGCGGTCGGGAAAGCCTGCGGTCTGAGCCAGCAGGCCGGTGCAGGTCAGTGCCAGAGCGGTGGCGATCAGCGAACGGATGCGCATGCATGTCTCCAGGGTGTTGGGTGTCGGGGCCGGTCAAGCTGCCTCGGGACGTGGTCTGCTCATCGGCTACGCGTCTTGGTGGCGATCGTATTTCAAAACGGCGTGACGTGCGAGGTGCGGTATCGAAGGGGAGGGTGGCGCCGAGGCATGCGGTTCGATGTGTTCAATGCGTCGGAGGGGGGGGGGCCACGCCGGCGACAATCGGGCCACGCTGCGCGCCGGGGTGAGGTCTGGGACGCCCGCCAGTTCCGAACCTCCACTTGCCTCGGTTGACGCCTGTTTCCGACGGACCCACACTCGCGCTTCACTTTTCGAGGAAACCGGTCATGGCCGACACCCGCCCTATCCGTCTCTGGTACCAGCTGCTGTCTTCCGAAACCCGTCTGAAGAATTCGGTGGCGGCTACCCAGGCGGCAGCCGACCGCGTGGCGGCGCCGGGCACCGTCACCGAAGTGCGTGGCACGCGCCATGGGGCACTGGGCGACCAGTACCGGCTCTTCTGGCACTACGACGTGCGCGAGGTGGTCGACAACGGACTGGGCGTGCGCCAGCGGGGCGGCTACGATGCCTTCGTGATTGCCAATTCGCTCGACCCCGCCTTGGTGGAGTTGCGCGAAATCCTGGATATTCCGGTGCTCTCGTTCATGGAGGTGTGCTGCTACACCGCCTGCACGATGGGCGAGCGCTTTGCACTGGTTGCGCCCAATGAACGCTTTATCCCGCACTACGAGGACATCGTTCGAGGCTACGGCATTTCGCACCGGCTCTCGAGCACCGAAGCGGTGCTGTTCGACAACATCGGCCGCTTCGATGATGTCTTCACTGACGAGAAGGTGGGCGACGAGCTGATGGCGCAGATGCGGGTCGCCTGCGAGCGCGCGATCGCCCGGGGCGCCGAGGTGATCATCCCGGCGGGCCCGACCGCCGCCTTCATGGTCAGGCGCGGGGTGTTCCAGATCGACGGGGTGCCCATCCTCGATTGCTACGGCCTGCTGGTGAAGGCCGCAGAGGCTGCCGTGGCCATGCACCGTGCAACCGGCGTGTGCGTCAGCCGCAAGCGGCGCTATCAAACGCCGCCTACGAGCCTTATCCTGCAGTGCGCCGAGGTGCGCGGCATCGACGCCCTCAGAAAAGGCTGAGCCCGTGAACTCAGGCTCGAACGCGTTTGCGATGATCTCAGCCCTGGCCGACAGGCTGGGGCTGGGGCCTGTGGCTGCGGGCGAGGACGGTGTATCGATCTTCTCCTTTGAAGAGGTCGATGTACTGGTCGCTGCCGATGAAGAGGCGATCACGCTGTTCGCGCGTCTGGGCGAAGCGCCGTCGCAGGAGGACGCCGGGTTTGCCGAGTCGCTGCTCTCGGCCAACCTCTTCTGGCGGGACACGGACGGTGCCACCCTCTCGCTCGAGCCCTTTTCCCGAATCGTGATCCTCGCGCGCCGCCTGCCCGTCACAGCGCTTGCCTCGGAGCAAGCGCTCGAAGCCGCGCTGGAGCGTTTTGCGCAATCGGCGATCGACTGGACCCGCACGGTCGATCGTTTGCGGCGCGGCGGGGCCGATGGCGTGTCAGCGCAACCGCCCCACCCGCCCAGTATTGACCGAGCCTGAGCGATTACCGTGCCGATCGAATTCGCCAAGGGTCTCTCGAGCCATGCCCGGGTGCAGGTCATGGCAGGTCCGGCCGTGGGTCAGGACGAGCCGGTCTTCACGCTTGCCAGACCCACCCTGGGGCAGCGCTTTGGCCGGGCTTCGCTGAACGTGGTGTCGCACCTTTTTTGCTGGATTCCCGGCTTGAAATACACCAAGAACTGGCACAACCCGAGCGAGTGGCAAGCATTTCGCAATGCCGTTATGGCGACTCACCAGCGCGACCTCCAACAGGGCACGCTCTCGCCCGGCGCGCTCGACACGATCTTCAGCACCTACAGCCCGCACAAGCGCCTGACCCAGGCCAAGGCTGCCGCCATTCTCGAAGAGGTCAGGCGAGTACGAGGCGGCGCGCAGCTTCAGCCCCGTGCGCCGGGGCGTCTGAACGCGAGCCAGTTCGCTCCGTTTCGCGGCCTGCGCACGCTCTATGCTCGATGCGTGTCGGGTCGCCCCCCCGAGGCGCGGCAACTCCTGGCCAACCTCGGTGCGCGCGACGACGCCTCATCAGATGCGATCCGGGACGTGCTACGCCCCGGCCGAATGATCAGCAACCTGAGCATCTCGGCGGGGCAGCGGGCGCTTGCTCAACTGGCCAAGGACCGGGCGCATTTCGATTGGGTCGGGCGGGGCCTGGACAGCGCGCCGCTGGGCGCCAAGCTCAACATGCTGCAGGGTGAATCGGGCTTCAAGGACGCGGTGACGCGACTGATGCAGGCAAGCCTGGCCGAGCCTGACAAGCCCGCCTTGCTGTCGATTCCCTTGCGGCTCGACCCCAGGGGAGTCGGACTCCATGAGGCGCACGCTGTTGAGCTCGCGGTCGATTTTCGCGCGAAAAAACTGCTGTACCTTGACGCCAAAGGCATGTCGCTCGAGACCGCGAGCGATGTCTACGACGCGGGCGACATGCGAGCGGCGCTCGAGGCCTTCGGGCTGCGCCTCTTTGGCCAAGACTGGTCACCGGACACCGGGATCGTGCAGATCACGCAGGCCAAGCAACAAGGAGCCAACGATTGCGGCGCCTTCACCCATGATTTCACCCGCCGCCTGATCGAGGGGCATTCGCTGGGTGATATCGAGCGCAGTTTCGATGCTGATGACCGCGCCGAACTGCGCCTGCGCATGGCCCGCGATATTGCTGCAACCGCGCCCCAGGCCGGCAATGCCGGGGACGGATCATCATCGGAGGCGCCCCAGACCGGATCGGATGGTGTCCTTGCTGCGGGGCGCGCGAGTGAATCCGACGGGGATGACTTTTTCGATCTCAAGCGTGAGGTATCGGGACCATCCTGAAAGTGTCCTGGCGACGTCCTGGTGCGCGTTCGCACTTTCGCCGACGCGGCATTGCTTGGTATACTCTCTGGTTCTCACGAATCCTTACTGTCCGCAGCTGTGCTTTGTTTCCCGATTGTTGCGGAGCGTACCCAAGGATCGGGAGAGTTGGCAGCCGCGTCAGGCGATGCCTGCAAGTCTGATCAAGATCGGGGTGTAGCTTAGCCTGGTAGAGCGCTACGTTCGGGACGTAGAGGCCGGAGGTTCGAATCCTCTCACCCCGACCATCAAGGTCACATGACAAGCCTGCCGTGGGGACAGGGCAAAGTCCGGGGCTACCCTGGCGCCAGGCCCTTAGTCGGTGTGTGCTCTGAGCACCTGCTCGGCCGCGATCCAGTCGAGCGACGCGAAGCCGACAGACTTGAACACCGTCACTTCGCCCTCGGTTTCCCGCCAGCGGTGCGCGCCTGAGCGGACCAGGCCGGCCAGGTCAGCGCGCAGGTCTTGAGTCGACATCCAGCCTTGCTGTAAGGCTTGAAGCACCTCGCCACCTTTTTCCAGCACGGCAGCTCGCTGATCCGCGAACACCCGCGCTCGTGCCATCAGGGCCGGCTCGGCTTCGGCCATCTTGGGGGTGAAGGCACCCATCAGACCCAGATGGGTGCCCGGCCTGACCCAGTCGCTTGGGATGAAGGCCTGGGTGGCGGTAGTCGCCGCAGCCACGATATCGGCTTGGGCCAACGCCTGCTGCAGATCGGCGCAGGCCTGAGCTTTCAAACCGAGTGCACCCATGGCCTGGGCAGCGGCTTGTGCCTTGTGCGCCGAGCGCCCCCAGACGGTGATCTGCTCCAGAGGCAGAACGCTGGCGTGGGCTTGGGCTAATGGCAGGCTGAGGGCGCCGGTGCCCAGGATAGTCAGTTGCCGACTGTCGGAGCGCGCCAGCAGGCGTGCCGCCAGCGCCGCACATGCGGCGGTGCGCCTGAGTGTCAGCTCGGTGCCGTCGAGTACCGCCACCGGCCGGCCATCGCTGCACGACAGCAGTACATACACCCCCGAGACCGCCGACAGGCCCAGGGCATTGTTGCCCGGCCACACCGATACCAGCTTGACGCCCATCAGGCGGTGCGGCTTCCAGGCGGGCATGATTAATACTGTGCTGTCGTCCCCGTTGGGCTCGAAGTGGCTGCGTGCTGGCGTCTCGATGGGATCCTTTAGCCCGGCGGCCAATGCGTCGACCAGCAGCGGGTAGGGCAAGGCTCGTGCGACGGCGGTCTGGTCAAAGAACTGCATGGAGGGCAGGCCCGGCGAATCAGTGGGCGGCGAGCGCTGAGGCCCGCTTGGTGGTGACCCACAGCACATGCGCATCGTCCTTGCTGACGCTGATCAGCCGATGTCCCATGCGGCTGTCCAGATAGGCGCAGTCGCCGGGCCTGAGTTGCACCGGCTCATAGAACTCGGCGAACATCTGCACCCGGCCTTTGAGGACGAACACCAGTTCCTCGCCCTCGTGGCGGCTCCAGTCCGAAAAATCTTCGAAGCGGCGCGCCAGCACCACGCTGTGAAAGGGCGTCATCCGCTTGTGCGAGAGGTCGCTGCACAGCAGCGCATGACGGTAGGTGTTCACATCAAGGGGCTGCCCCTGGCCCGCGCGAGTGATGCTGCGCCTGCCGCTGCCTTCGGACGCTGGCGGCGAAAACAGAGCGCTGATATCGATCGAAAAGCCACGGGCCAGCTTGATCAGGGCGTCGTAGGTGGGCGACATCTGCCCGTTCTCGATCTTCGAGAGCGTGGAGCGCGCCAGACCGGTGGCCCGGGAGGCGGCCTCAAGCGTCCAGTGCCTTTGGGCCCGCAGGCTGCGCACACGCGGGCCGAGCAGCGCCTGGCTGACGGGAGAGGAGGGAGCATCCATCGTGCGCGGTCTAGCTGTAGTGCGTCCTGATTTAGGTGTCGAACTTCACGCCCTGAGCCAGCGGCAGTTCGGTCGAATAGTTGATGGTGTTGGTGGCACGGCGCATGTAGGCGCGCCAGGCGTCCGACCCCGATTCACGGCCCCCTCCGGTGTCCTTCTCGCCCCCGAAGGCGCCCCCAATCTCGGCGCCGGAGGTGCCGATGTTCACATTAGCAATTCCGCAGTCCGAACCGTTGGTCGACAGGAAGCGCTCGGCCTCTCTCAGGTTCAGGGTGAAGATGGCCGAGGACAAGCCGTGCGAGACCGCGTTGTGCAGGTCGATGGCCTGCTCCAGTTCGGAGTAGCCCATCACATAGAGGATGGGCGAAAATGTTTCCTGGCAGACCACCTCGGTTTGTGCCGGCATCTCCACCAGCGCAGGCTCGACGTAGTAGGCATGCGGGTATTCCTTCTCCAGGACCCGCCGGCCGCCGTGTACCTGGCCGCCCTGGGCCTGGGCCCGTGCCAGCGCAGCCTGCATCGCGTTGAAGCTGGACTCGTCGATCAGCGGCCCGACCAAGGTGGCAGGCGCCAGGGGCGTGCCGATTGGCAAACCTGCGTAGGCCTTTTTCAGCCTGGCCAGGAGCGCATCGCGCACGCTCTGATGCACGATCAGGCGCCGCGTGCTGGTGCAGCGCTGACCCGCAGTGCCGACGGCAGAAAATACGATGGCCCGCGCGGCCATGTCCAGATCCGCCGAAGGGGCAACGATGACAGCGTTGTTGCCACCAAGCTCGAGCAGACTGCGCCCAAAACGCCGGGCCACTCGGGGGCCCACCTCGCGGCCCATCCGGGTACTACCGGTGGCCGACACCAGCGCCACCCGAGGGTGATCCACCAGTGCCTCGCCGACCTCGCGCGCACCGACCAGGACCTGCGACAAACCCGGTGGCACCTGACCGCCCTGCGCCACGAAGCGTGCAAGCGCCCGGTCGAACAAAGCCTGCACGGCCAGGGCGCTCAGCGGTGTTTTTTCCGACGGCTTCCAGATCACGCTGTTGCCGCAAACGATGGCCAGGGCCGCGTTCCAGGACCACACCGCCACCGGAAAATTGAACGCACTGATCACGCCCACCACGCCCAACGGATGCCAAGTTTCCATCATTCTGTGGCCAGGGCGTTCGCTGGCGATGGTCAGCCCATGCTGCTGGCGCGACAAACCGACTGCGAAATCGCAGATGTCGATCATCTCCTGCACTTCGCCCAGCCCTTCGGATTGGATCTTGCCGGCTTCGAGCGTGACTAACTGCCCCAGCTCTGATTTGGCCGCGCGCAACTGCTCGCCCAGCAGCCTGATCAATTCGCCGCGTACCGGCGCAGGTACCTGCCGCCAGGCCAGGAAGGCCTGGTGCGCCTGCGCCACCGCAGCGGCCACCTCGGCGGCAGTGCTGGGCCTAAGGCTGGCCAAGGCTGAGCCGTCGATGGGCGAATGTACCCGCAGGTCTGCGCCGGCGAACTGATCTTGGTTCAGTCCCAGCGATTGGAGCAGGCGGGAAAGGGCGGCTTGAACCTGAGGCACAGCGCGACTCCCAGAAATATCGAACGTGAAGAAGTTTCCGATTATCTATCAAAATTTCTTATCGTGTATATTGGATTCATACCGGGATTAAATCTTGCTGCACATGAAAACCATCGACGTCGTCATCGCGGGAGGCGCAGCCATCGGAAGTGCGGCGGCGTATTTCCTGGCTGCGCAGCCCGACTTCCAGGGCCGAATACTGGTGCTGGAGCAGGATTTTTCGTATCAGAAATCGGCCACCGCCCTGTCGGCTGCGTCGATCCGGCATCAGTTTTCTACCCCTGAGAACATCCGCCTGTCTCAGTTCGGGACCCATTTCATCAAGCACATGATCGAAGATCTTGCCGTAGACGGCGAGGTTCCCGACCTGGGCTTTCACGAGCACGGTTACCTGTTCCTGGCTACGGCTGCCGGGCTCGATCTTCTCAGGCGCAATCACAGCATCCAAAGGGCGGAGCAGGTCGACGTGGGCTTGTTGACGCCCGCGCAGATCCGGCATCGCTGTCCTTGGATGCAGGTCGACGATCTTGCGGGTGGCTCCCTTGGTCACTCGGGCGAGGGCTGGCTTGATGCCTATGCCCTGATGCGTGCCTTGCGGCGCAAGGCAATTGCGCTGGGCGTGCAGTACCGCCAGGCCAGGGTGCAGCAGTTCAACCGGCAAGGCGCTCGTATCGGGTCGGTGACGTTGGAAGATGGCAGCACCGTGCAGTGCGGCTGGGTTATCAACGCCGCTGGCACTGGCGCCACCGCACTGGCCCGTAGCGCAGGCATCGCACTGCCGGTCGAGGCGCGCAAGCGCAGCGTGTTTTACTTCACCAGCAGCGCCAGTCTGGTGGGCTGCCCCATGGTGATCGATCCGTCGGGCGCCTACTTCCGGCCCGAAGGCGAGGGCTTCATTTGCGGCATCGCACCGCCCCCCGAACAGGACCTGCCCTGCGACGATTTCGAGGTGCAGCATCGACTGTTTGAAGAGGTGCTCTGGCCCATCCTGGCCGCTCGGGTGCCAGATCTGGAGGCGCTGAGGGTGCGGCGCAGTTGGGCTGGGCACTACGACATGAACACCCTCGACCACAACCTGATCGTGGGTGCTCACCCCGAGGTGAGCAATCTGTTGTTCGCCAACGGCCTGAGCGGCCACGGCATGCAGCAGGCCCCGGCCATCGGCCGGGCCCTGTCTGAGTTGGTGAGCTATGGCGAGTTCCGCACCCTGGACCTGAGGGCCATGGGTTGGCAGCGGGTGCTCAGTGGTCAGCCCCTGCGTGAGATCAACATCGTCTAGGGCGTGCACGCCCTGGCGGGGCCCGGGCGATGTGGCTCGGATGACCTGCCCAAGCGACCTTTGCAACGTGGACGAGCAGCATGGGGTCGCATCGGTCACGGCACCGACTTCCACGCTCCATGGCGCCGCACGCCGTCCTTCCTGGCGTCACACATCCGAGGTGGCAATAGGTTCCATCCCAAGGTTCGCGCGTCGCGCTTCGAGCCGCGACCTGTCGAAGGCTACCCGGTACCTGGGCCAGCTTGCCGCGCTTTTCCCAAAGGCCAAATCGAGGGGCATAGCCATGTCCGGCGAAATGGGTGTCTGGCCATTCACGATCTCGAATAACGAGCACGTCCGAAACGAGGAAAAGAGGCTGGCGGGGCTCGATGCTCAGCTGCTGTGATCACTGCTCGCAAGGATGGGGTACGAGCTGCAACTTGAGCCGATGGACTGGAGCCGCCAGCAGCAGGAGCTTCAACAGGGGCGCCGAGACATTGCCTGGGGTGCGTTTCGCAACGCCGAGCGTGAGCGCTACGCCTATTTTTCGGCTCCCTATCGAACTGAGCGGGTTGTGTTTTACATGCGTGCCGAAGATCGGCACCGGTTCGAGTTCAGTGGCGTCGACGAGCTGATTCGAACCCTCGAGTCCGCTCGCTAACGCCTCGGCGTCACGGGTGGGTATTTCTATGGCGAAGCGCTCATGCGCTACAGCGACGATCCGCGCAACCCGGGCCGGATCGTGCGCAGCCGCAATGACCTCGAGAATTTCAATAACCTGCTCGAAGGCAGGATCGACGCCTTTCCGGTCGATGAGCTGGTCGGTGCGACGCTGGCCTGGCGGCATGGCTGGAAGGGCCGCGTACTTGTCTCCTCGAATTCTGTCTTCGAGGCCCCGATTCACGTGATGTTCAGCCAGCAAACGAGTACGCCCGCCCTGGTTGAGCAGTTCAAGCAGAGCCTTGCGAAGATGAGCGACGATGGCGAATACAGCCGGGTGATACGCGACTACCTTCTGCCGGTTCTGCTCGGGTAAACGGTGGGGTAACTCTGGTTCCTGATCATCGATATCATCGGAACGATTGCGTTCGCCATATCGGGCGTCTTGCTGGCGCGCGAGGGCCGGTACAGCGTGCTCGGCGCACTGGTGCTGGCGCTACTGCCTTCGATCGGCGGCGGTCTGATGCGCGATGTCCTGATCAACCGTGATGTCGTGTCTGCTGCCGAATTTCCGATTTACTTCGGCTCCGTCTGCGCGACGGTACTGTTTTTCTACCTGTTCTTTCACGTCGAAGAGTGGTTTCCTCGCCTCAGACAATTCCTGGCGGCCTGCGGCCTGACCGTTGCAAAACGCAGTTCGATGAGGGGGGTGGTCGAGTTCTTCGATGCCCTCGGACTGTCGACCTGTACGGTCATCGGCGTCTTGGTCGCCGTCGAGACGCGAGTGCAGCCCTTGTGGTTATGGGGCCCCATTCTGGCGGCCATGACCGGCGCGGGCGGCGCCATCTTGCGCGACGTGATTCGAGCTGATGCCAATAACCCGGGACTCAAGGATTCGTTTTATGCGGAGGTCTCGCTCATCTGGGGGCTGATCCTGTCGCTGTCTCTGGACTGGTACTCGCTGCGTTCCCAATACGACCCGGTACATCTGACCGCGGCGGTCGTGGCGGTGATGCTCGGCGGTCTGGCCACCCGGCTCGCGGTGGTCTATTTCAACATGCGAAGCCCGCAGTACTGACGCGGCCGTGATCGCCCCGATTGATCGATCGATACGTGGCCGGCTCCCCACGCTTCGCCGGATCCCGGCTGCCTTGATGCTTGAAACTTCGACTGCAAGGGTTTGGGCGAGATCGTGACCTACCCGGGCTGGTGCGCCGCCGCTGATTGCCCGCGGGTCGGGTTCATTTGGGGCGGCGCTTTTTACCGGACGCCCGACGCTACTTGTTGAACACCGGTGAAATGTTGGTCCAACTGCGTGGTGGCAGGCTTGCATTCCAGGCGTCGTAGCGCGCCTTCAGGTCAGCGAACACCGATGGCTGTTCGGCCTTAAGGTCGCGGGTCTCCTGCGGATCGGCCAGCAAATCATAGAGACGTTCGATGCCTTTTCTGGGCTCCATGTAGAGCTTCCAGCGGCCAACCCGCACTGCGGCGTAGCCGGCCAGTTTCCAGAACAGGGCCTCATGCGGTGGTCCCGATTTGTCTTGTGACAGGTAGGGCAGCAGGTTGACGCCGTCGAGGGCCTGCGCAGCCTCGATGCTGACGCCGCAGGCCGCCGCCACGGTGGGCAGGATGTCTAGGGTGCTGACCGGTTGCTCGTACACCTGTCCAGCCTTGATGCGACCCGGCCACTTCATGACGAAGGGCATGCGGATGCCGCCTTCGTAGGTGGTGTACTTGCCGCCCGAGTAGGGGGCATTGCTGCCCGGGCGGCTTTCGGCGCAGCCGTTGTCGCTCACGAAGACCACCAGCGTGTCGTTCTCGAGTTCAAGGGCGCGTAGCCTGTCGAGCAAGGCGCCGATCGCGTCGTCCTGCGCCAGCACCAGGCCGTTGTAGGCGCGCTTGTGGATATTGGGAATGCGATCGCGCAGCCGATCGAAGTAGCTGCGAGGGACCTGCAGGGGTGGCACCGGCGAATTCATCGCGAAGTACAGCATGAAGGGCTCGTCGCGATGACGCTCGACGAAAGCCAGCGCTTCATCTCGGAAGAAGTGCAACAGGTACTGGTCGACATCGATCACCTGACCATTTCGCCTGATGCCGTTGAGCCCGTGGCGGGTCCAGGCGGTGTCCTTGGCCTCGTCATGAAAATCGACCTTGAAGCTGAGAATCTCGGGGTCTTCGGGGTTGCAGTACTGGATGCTGGTGTTTCCGTAGAACACGCAGGAATAGTCGAAGCCCCGGTTGACCGGCTGAAACTGCGGCGCATGGCCCAGATGCCATTTGCCGATCACGCCCGTGCGATAGCCCTGTGCCTTGAAGAACTCGCCGATGAGCTTCTCGGTGGTGGGAATGCCCCGCCTGAGAAATTCGGCTTCGCCTTGCAGGGGCGCGAGACTGCCATCGTCTTCGCGCACTTCGCGCCGCTCGGGGAAAGCGCCTGACGAGACCTGCTGCTCGAAGCCGAAGCGCTGCTGGTAACGGCCGGTGACCAGTCCGGCGCGAGCGGGGCTGCAGAGCGGCGCAGACGAGTAGCCTGCCGTGAACTGAACGCCGTCGCGTCCAATGCTGTCGATGTGTGGGGTCTCTATCAGGGTGTTGCCGTAGAGCGAGACGTCGCCATGGCCCATGTCGTCGGCCAGGATGACGATGACATTGGGTCGACGACTGGTCTGAGTGTCTTTCATGCGAACCCCCGTCAGATGAAGGGCCCGAGTTTAACGTCAACAGGCGGCGCGAAGGGGTGTCCGATCGCTGACGCATCAGACCGAGCCGATTCGGTCTGCGTGGGCTGAAAGAAACCGGCACGCCAGATCACGAGCCCGATAAAATCTCGCTTGGCCATGCCCCGTGGCGGTATTCGATCAGCAGGCCAGTGATGCCGCCTTTTACTGTCGCAGGAGACCTCGATGTCCCGATTGTTTCTCACTCAACCGGCAGTCGATCGCCGCCGCAGCAACCGGGCACGCGTGGTCGCCGCGCTGATTACCGCCTTGCTGTGGCCCTTGACGGGCGTGGCACAAAACCCCGAGCGCTTTCCCTCGCAGGCGCTGACCATCATCGTGCCGTTTTCCGCAGGTGGAGCCACCGACATCTTCGCGCGAACACTGGGCCAGGCGCTGGGCGAGGCCTGGAAAGTGCCGGTGGTGGTCGAGAACAAGGTGGGGGCAGGTGGCAACATCGGCGCCGACCTCGTGGCGCGTGCGCCGGCCAATGGTCATACGCTTCTGATCGGCGCGGTGTCCACGGTCGTCAATCCGCCGCTCTACAAGATTGCGCCCTACATTCCCCGGGTGCTGGTGCCGGTGGGCGTGGGTGTGGCTTCGCACCTCGTGACGGTTGCACGGGCCGATCTGCCTGCCAACGATATCGCCGGCTTGCAGGCGTATTCGCGGAGCCGGCCGAGCGGCTTGAGCGCGGCGTCCGCCGGCACGGGCACCCTCTCGCACCTGGGCCTCGAGCTGCTGGAGTCGGAACTCGGCATCCGGATTCTCCATGTGCCCTACAAAGGCTCGACACCCGGGCTGACCGATGTCATGGGCGGGCAGGTCGACATCATGATCGACTCCACCACCTCGGCGGGGGCGGCGATTGCCTCGGGCAAGGTCAAGGCGCTGGCGGTGCACACGCCGGGCCGCGCAGCGGTGCTGCCGCAGGTCCCCACCTATGCGGAGCAGGGCATCAAGTCCATGACCTTTTCAGCCTGGAATATCTTCATGGTGCCGTCGGGCACCCCCGAAGACCGTATCGCGGCGCTGCACGCCGCATTGGCACGGCTCATTCGCGAGCCTGCGATCGCCAAGGCCCTCACCGATCGCGGGCTTGAGCCCTTTGTGCAGTCGCCCGCCGACAGTCTTGAATTCGTCCGCCAGGATGCCCTGCGCTGGGAGCGGGTGATTCGCGAGAAGAACATTTCGCCGTGAGCGTACAGGCGCACGCGGGCATGCGCGCGCTCGAGTCCGCGAGCTTCGAGATGGGCGCGGCCCGGTTCTACCCCGAAGAGCGGCCGGTTCGACGGGTGCAGGTCGAGCGCTTTCTGATCGACGAGGCGCTCGTCACCAACGCCGAGTTCGCGGCCTTCGCTCAAGCGACCGGCTATCGCTCGGCGGCCGAGTCGGGGCCGCATCCGGGGTCGGCCGTGTTTTGCCAGCCCGCGGCACCGGTGCCTGATCTTGATCCGGCACGCTGGTGGCGCTGGGTCGAGGGTGCCTGCTGGCACCGTCCTTCAGGGCCTGGAAGTGGGCTGGCCGGGCTGGACGATCACCCCGTGGTCCATGTCACCCAGGCCGACGCATGGGCCTACGCGCGCTGGCTCGGCAAGCGTCTGCCCACTGAAGCCGAGTGGGAGTACGCCGCGCGCGGCGGGCTGCGCGGTGCCGACTACGCCTGGGGAACAGAATTGGCCCCTGGCGGCCAGATGATGGCCAACTATTGGCAGGGGGAGTTTCCGCACCACAACACCCTGCAGGATGGCTGCGCTCTGACCTCGCCGGTTCGTCATTACCCAGCCAACGGCTTCGGCTTGTACGACATGATCGGCAATGTCTGGGAGTGGACGAGCAGTCGCTGGTCGCTGCCCGGCGCAGCCGGGGCCGTCAAGCCCGGCTGCTGTCAGACGCAGGCTGCTGATGCCTTGCCGCTCGCGGTGATCAAGGGTGGCTCATTCCTCTGCGCGCTTAACCACTGCCAGCGCTTTCGCCCCGCTGCGCGCCATCCGCAGGCGATGACCGAGAGCACGAGTCACATCGGGTTTCGCTGCGCGATGGACGGGGCCTGAGCCCCGCGTGTGCGCCAGTTCACCGGATAGGCGCGGCCCTCGGCAGACCGACCGTCGATGAACATGTCATAGCCGGTTTCATGCTGCGAAGCCGTCAGGGGCGATCATCCCTGCCGCCCGCGGCGCCGTCAGGCTCTGGTCGATGATCGTGCTGACCATGTCGGCGGTAACCGCCGACAGCGTCCAGCCCAGATGGCCGTGGCCGGTGTTGTAGAACACGTTGGCGCGGCGCCCCCGGCCGACGCGCGGCATCATGTCGGGCATCATCGGGCGCAGTCCCGCCCATGGCACCACCTGGCGGGTGCTGACTCCGGGAAAGCAGGCGTTGACCCAGTCCACCAAAGGCTTGATGCGGTCGGCTCGAATGTCCTTGTTGAAGCCGTTGAACTCGGCGGTTCCTGCGACGCGAAATCGATCGGCCCCCAGGCGGCTGGTGACCAGCTTGGTTTCGTCATCGAGCAGGCTCACCGTGGGGGCGGCTTGCTGGCTTGCGGCGTCGAGCAGGTTGACGGTGATTGAATAGCCCTTGACCGGGTAGACATTGACCCGATCGCCTAACTGCCCCGCGAAGCGCCGGCTGGCCACTCCCGCACAGACCACGAGTGAATCGAAGTGGCGATCGTGGGCAATGCCCTGGGCCTCGGTGGTGACCGTGGCGGTCTTGCCGTCGGCGGCGAGGCTTACGACGTCCTGACCCAGCGCCATGGTCACGCCCAGGCGCTCGCAGGCTTGCGCAAGCCCTTGCGTGAATTTGTGGATGTCGCCGGTTGAGTCGCTCTCGGTGTAGTAGCCGCCGAAGTAGCGGCCCGCGAGCGTCGGTTCGATGGCACGGATTTCCTCGGGCGTGACGGCGCGACGACCGAGCCCGCCCTGGGCAAGCAGTTCGGACACGCGGCCCGCATGATCGAAGCCCTTGCGATCGCGATAGATGTGCAGGATGCCGCGCTTCTTGAGATCGAAGTCGATGCCTTCCTGCTCGGCCCACGCGAACAGATGGTCCCGTGCGCGAATGGCCAGGCGGGCTGTGTCGACCGTGTTCTGACGATAGCGGGGAATACTGGCGATGAACTCAGCGAACCAGGACAGCTTGTGCCAGCTCGGCCTGGGATTGACGAGCAGGGGCGCGTCACGCTTGAGCATCCATTTGATGCCCTTCACGAGGGTGGAGGGGTGAGTCCAGACTTCAGCGTTGGATGCCGAGAGCTGGCCGCCGTTGGCAAACGAGGTCTCCATGGCCGCATAGCGCTGCCGGTCGAACAAGGTGACCGAAAA
The DNA here is from genome assembly GCA_903907905.1 of uncultured bacterium. Lineage (GTDB taxonomy): Bacteria > Pseudomonadota > Gammaproteobacteria > Burkholderiales > Burkholderiaceae_E > SYIM01. The sequence goes on from CAIVPX010000030.1 coordinate 75,309, forward strand.
GCCCTTGCGTGCGAGGGCGTAAGCCGTGGTGACGCCGGTGATTCCACCGCCAATGACTGCGATCGTTTTCATGAATTGCTCCAAGTCCAAGCGTCGTGAGGTCAAGCGCCCGTCACACCCTGTGCCGGACACGCCCCCTCTGTTTGGAACCTGAGAGATTCGCCGGCCCAAGGGGGGCCGGTTTGCTCCTGCGGTGGGCCGGCTGACGAAGACCGGCCACTCTTCAGAGTGTGCACCTCGATCGGTCCTTTTGCCTGAGAGTTTCCGGGGCGGTTGCTCCTTCGGCGCCGCCGCCTGGCGGGCTCTCCCGATCGACGTGGGTGAGATCGTTTCAGGGCTTGAGGTACTCCTCGACCAGACGCGTCCAGAATGCGGCGCCGGGCTCGATGATGGCGTCATTGAAGTCATAGCCGGGGTTGTGCACCATGCAGCCTCCGGGCGTGCCGGTGCCGCCATTGCCCACGAAGAAATAGCAGCCCGGGATCTTTTCGAGCATGAAGGCGAAGTCTTCGCTGGCTGTCAGGGGCTCGCCGTTTGCAAGCACCCGATCGCCGCCGAAGAGCTCGGTGGCCACGCGCGTGGCCAGCGCTGTTTCGCGCGGCGAGTTCACCAGTACCGCGTAGCCGGGCTGCCAGTCGATGTGCGCCTGCACGCCATAGCTGGCGGCCTGCAGGCGGACCAGTTCGACGATGCGCTCGCGCAATTGTGTGCGCACCGTGGCATCGAGGGCCCGCACGCTCAACTTGAGGGTGGCCGACTCGGGGATGACATTGTTCGCCTGGCCTGCAGTCAGCGCACCCACGGTGACGACCGCGGTCCGGATTGGGTCGACATTGCGCGCGACAATGGTCTGCAGGGCCATCACGATCGAGGCAGCGGCTACGACCGTATCGACTGCTCGATGCGGCATGCCGCCGTGGCCGCCGACCCCGCGCAGGGTGATGGTGACGTCGTCGCTCGAGGCCATGGTCGGCCCGCTTCGAAAGACGAAGTGGCCGGTCTCAATGCCCGGCATGTTGTGCAGGGCAAATACGGCGTCACAGGGGAATTTTTCGAACAGGCCGTCGGCCATCATCTGCAGCGCACCGCCCGCGCCTTCCTCTGCCGGCTGAAAGATCAGATGCAAGGTGCCGCAAAAATCGGATGTCCGGGCGATCCGCAACGCGGCCGCGAGCAGCGTGGCCGTGTGGCCGTCATGACCGCAGCCGTGCATGACCCCGGGGCTGCGGCTTTTCCATTGGACGGTGCCGCGCTCGGCGATCGGCAGGGCATCCATGTCGGCGCGCAAGCCCAGCGACCGACCCCCCTCGCCGCGTCGCAGGCTGCCTACGACGCCGGTCTTGCCCAGACCCTTGGTGACCGCGTAGCCCCATTCGAGCAGCTTCTGCGCGACCAAGGCCGCGGTGCGGCGCTCCTCGAAGGCGAGTTCTGGGTGCGCGTGGAGGTCGCGGCGAATCCGGATGAATTCGTCGACCCCGTCGGCCACGTCAGGCTGCGACTGTATCGCTTGCACCGTCGTATCCCGATCACTGCGGCTGCAGGTTCATCGCCCGGGCGATTACGCGGTAGCGAGCCGTGTTGTCGCTGTAGAGGCGGTTCATCTCAGCCAGAGGCTGCGGGCGCGGCACGACCATCGCTTGCGCCTCGAGGTTCGCGCGAATGGCCGGATCGTTGGCCACCTCGCTCAAGGCCTTGTGGAGCACCTGGACGACCGCCTCAGGGGTGTCCTTGTGAACGAAGAAGCCCGCCCACATGTCGAAAACGAAGCCCTTGAGTGCTGGGAGATCGGCTAGCGGCGGGGTATTGCGAAAGTACGCCTGGCGCTCCGCCGACAGCACCACGGGCGCACGCAGCTTGCCCTCGTCGACCATCTGCACGTAGCTCTTGCCGTAGACGGTCATCATGATGTCGACCTGACCCGCGAGCAGGTCCTGGATGGCGGGCGCCCCGCCTTTGTAGGGAACATGCGTCAATTCAACGCCAGCCGCGGCCGACAGGTGCTCGCCCAGCAGGTGATACATCGAGCCCGGTCCCACGCTGGCGTAGGTGACAGGCTTTTTGGCCGCTGCCGCCGCTTTCGCGAAGGCGAGAAATTCGTCCGCGTTACCGGCCGGGAAGTCTTTCCGCGCCAGCATTACGAGCGGGTTGACGGTGATCATCTGGACCAACCGGAAGTCTTCACTGCGGTACTTGATGGCGGCATTGGCGAGCGGCGCCAGAATTAGCTCGTTGGGCGATCCCTGAAAGATCAGGTAGCCGTCGGCGGGACTGGCAAGCACTTTTTGCGCGGCGATGCCGCCGCTTGCGCCGCCCAGGTTTTCGACCACCACGGGTTGACCGAGGTGTTTGCTCAGCGTGGCGTTGAGGGTGCGGGCGATCACGTCCGACACGCCGCCCGCTGGATAAGGAACCATCAGGGTGACAGGGCGAGCCGGGAAAGTCTGGGCCATGGATGCGCCGCAGATCAGCAGGGCGCCCAGCGCGCCGAACAGGGCTTTGAAACGAGCGTTCAAGGTCAGTCTCCTGTCTTTAATTGAAGGGCTTATATCAGGATGGTAGAAAACGAATTTAATGCTGTCCAATGCAATTTGAGGTAATGTTTCATGATGAAAAATGCATCGATAAAATGACGCTGACGCAGCTTCGTCACTTCATCGTCCTGGCCGGCGCGGGGTCTTTCGTGAAAGCCGCTGGGTTGCTGTTCATGACGCAGCCGGCGCTTAGCCGAAGTATCAAGTCGCTGGAGGAAGCGCTGGGGCAGCGGCTGTTTGACCGCGCGGGCCGAAGGATCGAGCTGACGCCATTCGGCCATGTGGCGCTGGCGCGCGGTCGAGCCCTGCTTGACGAGGCCGAGCAACTCAAGCTGTCCGGAAAGATCCTGAGCGCCGATGACAGCGGTCGCGTCAGGCTGGGTCTTGGCTCGGGCCCAGGCGCCATGCTTACTGCGCCCCTCATGATGCATTTCGCCACGCACTTCCCCCGGTTTCATGTCGACATCGTTCGCGCCAATACTGCGTCGCTCACGCAAATGCTGCGAGAGCGGAGCGTGGATGCGCTCGTGGTGGATGTGCGTTCCCTACGCCCCGCGCCTGATCTGAGCGTGACCCAGCTGGCGCACATGAAGGGGGCGTTCATGTGCCGAAAGCGGCATCCGCTGGCGCGCCTTGCGCGGGTGAGCTTCGAGCAGCTCGGGCGCTATCCAGTGGCTTCAACACCGCTCAGCGACGAGCTTGCACGCATCCTGACCGAGCGTTATGGCGAGCATGCGCACCCCGATGAGCTCGTGCGCTACAGCAGCGACGAAATTTCGCATCTGGTTGATGTCGCGGCCCACAGCGATACGGTCCTGCTCGCGGTTCGCGCCTGCGCCCCCGAACTCGTGGAAATCAACATCTACCCTGCGCTCAACGCCCAGGCGCGTTTCGGTCTGGTCACGCTGGCGAGCAAGGCGCAGGCGCTCTACCTGCCCGAAGTCCGCAAGCTGATGGCGGCGGCGCTGCACTGAGGGAGTCGTATCGTGGCCATGCAGACATGGGAATCGATCGGATCAATCGCCTGGGTCGGTCTGGAGTTGCTGGCGACGGCAGCGTTCGCGCTGTCGGGAATTGTCGCCGCTGGGCGCAAGCACATGGACGTGGTCGGCGCCTGCGTGGTGGGCTTTCTGTCGGCATTCGGAGGCGGAACGCTGCGCGATCTGCTGATCGACCGACGCCCCTTCTTCTGGGTCGAGCACCAGTCGGTGCTGGTCGGTGTGCTGGCGCTATGCGTGCTGGGGGTGACCTTCATGCGCAGACGTCACATCGATCTGACCGAGAAGGCCATCCTGTGGCCTGATGCGCTTGGCCTGGGTCTCTTTTGTGCAAGCGGTCTGCACCTGGCCGCCAGCCACGGTATGCCCGCGTTGGTGGCGATCATGATGGGTGTGGTGACGGGTGCGTTTGGTGGTGTGCTTCGGGATATGGTTTGCAACGAAGTACCGGCACTGCTCAAGGACCACCGCCCCTACGCCTTGTGCGCCTTCGCAGGCGGATGCGCCTACATGACGCTGCAGTGGGCGGGTGCTGCGAGCCTGTCGTGCGCGCTCGCCTGCATCGGCCTGACCACCGGGCTGCGCGCGCTTGCCCTGCTGCGTGACTGGCGCCTGCCGTCCTGGCACGATTAGGGGCTGAGCCATGCGACGACCCGCCCCGATTCCCCCGCGCAAGCCCGCCAGTGCCCGACCGGCGCCGGACCCCCGCGTACGCGCCAGGCTCGCAGCGCTGTTTCAGCAGGGCCTGAGCCTGCATCGGCAGGGGCAACTGGACGAGGCCGGGCGGGCCTACCAGGCGGTGCTGAAAGTCGATCCGCGGCACTTCGATGCGCTGCACCTGTCGGGGGTGGTCGCGTATCAGCGTGGAGAGCCTGCGCGGGCCATCCAGTTGATCGACCAGGCCATCGCCATCGACCCGAATCGCGCCCCGGCTCACAACAACCGAGGCAATGCGCTCAAGGCGCTGGCCCGTATCGATGAGGCGCTGGTCGGCTATGAGGCCGCCATCCGGCTCAAGCCCGACTATCCCGAGGCCCTCAACAACCGCGGCAACGCCCTCAAATCGCTCGGCCAGCTCGGGGCTGCGTTGCAGAGCTACGATCAGGCCCTCGCCAGCAAGCCCGACTTTGCCGAGGTCTGGTGCAACCGCGGGCTGACGCTCAGGGAGCTCGGGCGACTCGAGCAGGCGCTCGACAGCTATGACCAGGCGCTTTGCCTGAGGCCTGCCGATGCTGATGCCCACTACCAGCGCGGCGTCGTTCTGCAGGAGATGTTCCGTCTGGATGAGGCTGCGGCGAGCCATACGAAGGCGCTCGAGTTCAGCCCGGGCCATGGCCGTGCCCGCTGGGTGCTGCCCTTTCTGCCCGTCATGCGGCTTTTTCATACAGCAGACGACCTTGAAGCGGCTCGCGACGCTCTGCGGCGTGATCTGGACCGGCTCGACCAGGCCTTCGCACCCGATCGGCTCGAGCGCGCGCTTGAGGCGGTCGGGTCCTGCCAGCCCTTCTACCTCGCCTACCAGGAGGTGGACAATCGGCCCGTGCTGGCGCGATACGGTGAGATTTGTCATCGGCTGATGTCGCACTGGCAAGCCCGCGCGGGCATTTGGCCTGCTCAGGGTCGCCGCTCAGGTCCGATCCGGGTGGGCATCGTGGGTGAGCAGATCCGCCATCACTCGGTTTGGAACGCCATCACCCGGGGCTGGGTGCTCAATCTGGAGAAGCGTCGCTTCACGCTGCATGTCTTTCATCTGGGCAGCATCGAAGACGATGAAACGCGCCTGGCTCGCGCGCATGCGGCGTCATTCACCGACAGGTGCCCGTCGCTGCTCGACTGGGCCAGGGCCATCGCCGACAGCGAACTCGATGTGCTGATCTACCCAGAAATCGGCATGCATCAACTCACCGCGCAACTGGCGAGCCTCAGGCTTGCGCCCGTGCAGATGGCCGCGTGGGGGCACCCCGAAACCACGGGCCTGCCGAGCATCGATCACTACCTTTCGGCCGAATTGTTCGAACCCGGCGACGCACAGCGTCTTTACACCGAGCAACTGCTGGCGCTGCCGAACCTCGGTTGCTGCTATTCGCGCCTGCAGGTCGCCGCCAGCAAGCCGGACCTGCACGCCCTGGGGCTTGATGGGGACGCACCCATCCTGCTTTGTCCGGGCAAGCCCTTCAAGTACGCGCCTGGGCACGATCCTATGCTCGTCGCGATCGCCCGCGAGTTGGGCCGCTGCCGGCTGGTGTTCTTCGTTCAGGACAAGGCCTGGGCGTCGCTGCTTCGCCAGCGGCTTTCACGGGCCTTCGAGCAGGGCGGGCTGCGTGCCGAGGACCATCTCGTGTTCGTGCCCTGGCTCAGTGCCAGCGACTTCTACGGTCTGATGGGCCACGCCGACGTGTTTCTGGATACGCTCGGGTTCTCGGGCTTCAACACGGCCATGCAGGCGATTGATTGCGCCCTGCCCATTGTGACCCGGGAGGGGCGTTTCATGCGGGGGCGACTGGCGAGCGGCGTCCTCCGGCGTATGGGTCTTCATGAGCTGGTTGCCGACAGCGAAAATGGCTACGTCGATCTCGCCGTACGGCTTGTTCGCGACCAACCTTATCGCGATGAGATCCGCCGCGAGATCATCAGGCGCCGGGAAGTGCTTTATGACGATGTCGAACCGGTTCGTGCGCTCGAACGTTTTCTGATCGCTCAATGCCGTGGGCCCGAAGCCACCGACGCGGGCGGGGTGCCTCTCGCTGACTCATGAATCGGCGGGGCGTCCGCTGTGGGTAACCTGACTGTCTATTTCGACTTCATCAGTCCGAATGAACGGCTGGCATTCAAGGCCCTGCACCGGGGTCGGTGTGGTCAGGTGCTGAGTCAAGTCGAGGGTTGATCGGCTCTACGCTTACACTGTCCTCGAACCGTTCGGCCAAACCTGAGGGCAATGTGTCAAAAATTTCGAAAATCGTTCTGCTGTGTGCGTCAGCTTTTCTGTTGAGTGCCTGCGGCCCCAGCCTCGAGGACGCCCGCAAGGCGGGCTTTCAGTCGGTCGAGGAAATGAAGCAGTACAAGGAGCGTGGCTTCAATACCATGCGCGAATTCGAAGCTGCGCAGGCCGAAGACATCAAGCGCTCGGGCTTTGCGTCGCTTGAGGAAATGAATACGTTCCGCGCGCGCGGATTCAAGACCAAGGCTGATTTCACTACCCTGGGCTTCAAGGATTTCGACGAGATGGACGCCTTTCGCAAGCGCGGCTATGCGTCAATGGCGGAGTACAAGGCGGTCAAGGCCATGACGCCCGATGTGTTCTACAGGAGTTGCAAGGAGGCCTCGCGCTCGGCCTATGACGCCAACTGCAAGGGCAAGCGCGTGTCCTGGCGGGGTGTGGTCGATTCGATCGGCAGCGACGGCGCCACGATCACCTTGCTCAACGACGATGGCACCGAACCCGCCGAGCGGGTGCGGGTCGACTCGAAGTCGGTGGCCGCGGACATCGATCGCAGCGTCATCGGACGAATGATCGAGTTCGAAGGCGTGATCGATCGTCAGAACGTGCTCAAGCCCGATATCGAGCGGGCGGTGGTGTTGTCCATCGAGTCCGACAGTGCCCGCGCCATTCGGGAAAAAGAGCAGGCGCGCCTGGCCGAGATTCGCAAGCGTGAGGAGGCGCGAAAGGCACAGGAGCGCCGTCGCGAAGAAGATCAGCAGCGTCTGGCGGAACTTAAACCGCATCTCGATGACGCGGCGTGGCTGGCCAACAAGTTTGACGTCGAGTCGACGATGGCCTGCAAGCCCGCGGTCGAGCGGCTTGCGAAATTCAACTTCGAGTGGTTCGACAGCTGGTCCGAAATGAAGTTCCCCAGCTTCTACACCAAGACCCGTGCGCCGGGTGTTTTTGTGGTCACGGGCGAGAAGATCAAGTTCCAGAACGGGTTTGGCGCGTGGCAGATCATGAAGTACGAATGTGCCTATGACGCGGTCAATCGGCGCGTGGTCTCGGCGGATGCCTCGCCGCGCTGAGCGTCAGATGACAGCCTGCAGACAGGCGTCGAGGTCTGAATCGGCGGTGAGCAGCGTCTCCCAGAGCTGACCGGCCTGCTCTGGCCCGAGCGTGTGCGTGCAGGCCAGAAATTTCGCGCGAGTCTGCGCTAGGGTCAGCGTCATGGGCCGATCGGGCTCGAAGCACTCGGTGCGTGTGTCGGTGCTGACCAGAATCTGCGCGACGGGCAGGCCCGTGGTGTCGGGTAGCGTTTCTTCGATCTCGACCCGCTGGGCCATCGCCAGCACCGCAGGGTCTTTGAGCGCCGCCTCGTGAAGGTTGTCGAGGTCGACTCGCCCCTTCACCAGCGCGAAGGCGATCATGAAGGGAATGCTGTATTTGGCGTCCTGCAGGGTGGCGGGCACCCGTCGGCCCTCGAGCGGACGGCAGAGCTTGGCGGCAGTGGCGTTGACGGCTGCGACGATGCGTCGAACGGGCGCGCCTTCGAGCGCCTGATGGGCGCGCAGGGCGGCGGCCACATAGGGGTGCGAGAAGCGGCAACAGGGCCAGGGCTTGATGCAGGTGGCCTCGAACCGCCAGCCCGGCATCCCCAACAGCGCGCTCGAGGCCTGTTCCGGATCGATGGAGAGGTAAAGCCGAAAGAGCCCGGCGAGTCCTTCGAAGGCCGCGGGCGGCCCGGCCACACCCGCCAAGGCCAGCAGGGTGGCGGTGATGCCGCCCTGTGCCGCGAAGGCCGGGTAGATGGCGCGCGCCGTCGAGCCCACGCCGAACCCAGCCTCCTTGCTGCCGGCCGCCTGCATGTAGGCAAGGCCCAGGGCCGAGGCGATAGTGGTTTCATCCAGATCGAGCACTAGTGCCGCTGCCAGGCTGGCACCGAAATAGCCGAAGAGTTGCGTGAGAAACCAGTCTGCGCCCGGGCCGGTACCTCGTGGGGCGCAGACCACACCGAGCCGGCACATGAGCTCGTCGGCGATGGCGACGGCGCTCGCGATGGTCTCGATCGACGCCGGACGAAGCCCGGCCGCGGCGACAGCTGCTGCGAGGCTGACCGTGGTGGGATGCAGTCGCGCCTCGTCGTGAATGTCATCGAAGTCGAGCAGGTGAATGCGCGCGGCGGTTTCAAAGGCTGCAGCCGCAGGCGCCTGTCGGTCGGCCGAGCCGATCACGCTGCAATCGCCGCCGCGCGAGCCCATGCGCAGGGCGCGCCGCACTTCATCCGACATGCTGTTCCCCGCTGAGGCGGCCAGGGCGATGGCGATGCTGTCGGCGACATGCAGGCGCGCGCGAGCCATCAACTCGGGCGACAGGCGGGCCTCGCGGCGCTCGAGCGCCCAGCGGGCGATTTGACGACTCAGCATCACGGCTCCTCGGAGGGGTTCGACGCGAGGGCGTCGATGAGCGGCGGCAGCAGCGCCTCCCAGTCGGCGACCACGCCTACGGTGGCGACCCGAAAGATGTCGGCGTCGGGGTCCTGGTTGATGGCGATGATCTCGGTGTCGGGCCCGATGCCCGCAAGATGCTGGGGGGTGCCGGAAATGGCGACCGCGAGGTAGCGGCCGGGCGTGACGTACTTGCCCGAGTAGCCCACCTGCCTGGCGACCGGGACCCAGCCCGCGTCAACGGCCGGCAGGCTCGCCCCGACCGCGGCGTCCAGCCGATCGGCGAGTTGCTGCAGCAAGGCAAAGCCCGCTTCGCCCCGCATGCCGCGCCCACCAGAGACCACGGTGCCCGCGCCCTCGAGTGGCCGCTTCTGTTCGGGCAGATCCGAGAGGAGCACTGGAGGAGAAGCGGGCAAGGGGCCGGTGAGCAACCTGTGCTCGAGTCGGCCCTCGCCGGTTCGTCCGGCGGGCACGGCGGGCGACCGGGCAGCGCTTGGGTGGGTGAGGGCAAAGCAGGGCGCGCGTGAGCTGCTCAGACGCAAGTTTGCGCGGCCGCCATAGGCCGGCCGGATTGCCTCGACTCCGCTTTCGGCAAGGCGAATACTCAAGCACCGCCCGAGCGCCGCGCCGTCCATCCGCACCGCCAACCGCGCGGCGATGTCCTCGGCGTGCAGGCTGGCGGGCAGCAGCACGAGCACGCGACTGCCCGGGCTGGTGTGCAGATGGCGGAGTACCTGCTCGCTCAGGGCGAGCAGATGCGCAGCGTCGCGCGACTGATGATCGAAAGCTTCATGGGTGAACTGCCAGATCGTGTCGGCGCCCGCGTCGCGCGCCGCGTTGATCAGTTGTGCGGGCGCTTCGAGACCGACGAAGGCAATCTCCAGGCTGTGGCCAGACGTGGGGTGTGCGGCCAGTGCAGCGGCAATGGTCGCTTGCGCGCCTTCGACCTGGGTGTCGACGACCGGAATCAGTCCGAGTACCCGCCAGCCCTGGGGGCGGGGTGTTTCATCGCTCATGCGTGCGCTCCCGTTCTGAGATAGCGCGCCAGGGCGAGCGCCTGGTCGGACACGGTGCCGGCGATGAGACGGCACTGAGCAGCTCTGCGGCCGCTGGTGGCGAGGGCTGCGTCCTCGATGGACACCCCAGCTTTCGCCGTCTGAACCGGTGTGAGCAGGTCTGGCAAGGCCGCGCGCTTGGCCGCCGCGACGTTCTTGAAAAGGGGATGACGCAGGCGATTGCGGCGATCGTTCGTCACGCTCGCGACGGTAGCGGGCAACATGGGCATGGCTTGCTCAAGCATGGCCTGCTCGCGCACCAGGAGGCGCTGGCCGTCGCGCGCGGCGAGCGCCTGGATCTGGCTTGCATAGCGCCAGCCCAGACGCTCAGCCAGGGCGGGGGCGATCGCGCCATCGTCCGTGTCGCCGAATTCGCGCCCCAGCAGCACAAGATCGACAGGCAGGCTGCATTGCTTCACCACCCAATGCAGTGCAGAGCTCGCCGCGACGGGATCCCAGGTCGGGATGGCCGATGCATCGACGCGCATGAGCGTCTCGGGCCGATATGAGGCCAGCGCGCGCGCCAGTGACTCATCGCCGGGCTGCTCGAGCAGCGCCACCGTGACGGCGGTGGCGGGATCGGCATCACGCAGCTTGAGCGCGATTTCGAGGGCGGCGTCGTCAAAGGGGCTGAGCATTCTGGCGAATATCGCGGCAGGCTGCCCGTCGGCCTTGCGCTCGAGGTGCGCGGATTCGAGCGGATACCGGGTGTCGGCTACGCCTGCCATCAGCACGACAAGGTGCATATCGGGTCCCTTGTTTTCGGTGAGCGTCCATTGTCGGGTCGGTGCGCGCTCGCGGGAACCGGGGTGGGGGGCCGGAGCATTCCATTTATCCCGCCTTCGAAGGGTCCGGGCGGTGCTTGGGCGGCAAGTGCTTTAGCCGCGCGCCCGGGTACGCGGCGCTGGCGGGTCGCGGCGCCTTTGCGGGTTTCCGAGATCCTGTGAGCCGCCGGCAGGGATCGCGCGGTACGATCCGGAATGATTCGAAGAAACGTTCAACGGGAGGCAGCAGATGGCTGACAGCGTCACGGATTGCGTGGTGGTCGGGGGAGGGCTGGCCGGATTTGCGGCGGCACTCACCGCCGCCGAGGCAGGGGCTCAGGTTACCTTGATCGAAAAACTGGCCGAATTCGGTGGGTCGTCAGCGATCTGCGGCGGCAGCTTCGCCTTTGCCGGGACCGATCTGCAGCGGGCCAGCGGGATCGAGGATTCGTCCGACTTGCTGTTCAAGGATTTGCGCGAGGTGGGCGAAAACGAAAATGACGAGCGCGTCGTTCGGGCTTATGTGACGCATCAGCATGCAACCTACGAGTGGCTCCGCCGGCAGGGCGTGCCCTTTGCACCCGTGATCATGGCCTCGTCGGGTCAATCGGTCCCGCGCTCGCACCAGGTTGATCCAGCCGACATGATGCGCCTGCTTGCGCGGCGTGCGGCCGACAATCCCCTGATCACCTTGCTGCGATCAACCCGCGTACGGCGCCTGGTCCGCTCAGAGAGCGGGCGCGTCGAGGCCGTGCAGGCCGAGAACAGCGGGGGGACGTTCACACTCACCGCGCGCCGGGGTATCGTGCTGGCCAGTGGCGGCTTCAATCAGGATGCCGAACTGGTTCACCGGTTTGCGCCCATCTGCGACAACGCGGTCTTCGTGGGGGGCAAGGGCAACACCGGCGATGGACTGCGGATGGCGTGGCGGCTGGGCGCCGATTTTCGCGACGTCTCCTTCATCAAGGGCACCTTCGGCAAACACCCGATTGACGAGACCAACGACCACAGCTGCCTCGCTGTCTACAAGGGCGCGATCGCCGTCAACGAGGCGGGCAGGCGCTACGTCGACGAGTCCATCTCATACAAGCTGCTGGGCGACGCCTGCCTGCGTCAGGCCAACGGCGTGACCTATCAGATCTTTGATCAGGATGTCTTCGATCTGGGCGACAACAGGCTGCCGATCATGGATTTCGAGCGCCGCTTCGAGCACGGGCTGATCGTCAAGGCGGACACGCTGGAGCAGCTGGCGCGTCTGCTCGAGTTGCCGGTCGATGCGGTGGTGGCCACCGTGGCCGAGTACAACGGCTTCGTCGATGCTGGCCATGATCCGCAATTCAACCGAAAGAACCTGGTGCATCACCATGGCGAGCTACGGCGTATCGAGCGCGCTCCCTTCTATGCCTGCCCATCCACTGCGGCGGTGTATGGCACCTATTGCGGGCTGTGCGTGGATGCCGATATGCGGGTGATCGACGTGTTTGGCGAGCCGATCGAGGGGCTGTATGCCGCCGGCGAAATCGTGGGCGGCCTGCATGGCGCGGCCTACATGACCGGTTCGTCGCTGGGTAAGTCGGGCATTTTCGGTCGCATCGCAGGCCGCTCGGCCGCAGCCGCATCGGAGCGCTGACGGCAGCGCCGCGCCGGTCGGCCGGCGCGGCGATTCGGTGATTGGGCCTGCTAGTGCCGCGGTTCGGCCAGATTCAGGGCCGAATGCCCGCCTCGGCCGCAACGGCTCCCCACTTGGCGAACTCGGAAGCGACAAACTTTTGAAACTCGGCGGGTGTGGCGGTTGTCTGTGGCGAGACACCGTTCTTTCTGAGTTGCTCCTGAACACTCGGGATGGCCACCACCTGATTGAGCGCGGCATGCAGGCGCTCGACGATCGGGCGCGGCGTGGCCGCGGGCACGAAGAGCCCGGCCCAGTTGGAGGCGAGCAGCGTGGGCATACCTTGTTCGACGACGCTCGGCACATCAGGCACAAACTCGGAGCGCTGCTCGGTCATCACGGCCAGCCCGCGTAGCTGCCCCTCGCGAATCTGCGTGATGACGCCAGGCAGGTCGTTGATGATGCCCTGGACATGCCCCGCGATTGCGTCGACAGCGCCCGGTGCAGCCCCCTTGTAGGGCACATGAACGATGCGCCCGCCCGATTGTCGTTTGAACATTTCGATGGAGAAATGCGCAATGCCGCCCGCACCTGCGGAGGCCATGCTGATCTCGCGAGTCTTTGACAGCGCCACCAGTTCGCGCAGGTCGCGCACGGGCAAGGCCATGTTGACCGCGATGGCCTCGGGGGTGACGCCAATCTTGCCGACGCCGGCGAAATCGCGGACGGTGTCGTAGGGGATCTTGTCGAAGGCATGCGGCGTGATGACGACGGGGCTCGCGCTGGCCAGCAGTATCGTATGTCCGTCGGGTACTGACTTGGCAACGAAGTCGGTGCCGATGGTTGCATTGGCGCCGGGCTTGTTCTCGATCACGACCTGAACGCCCAGGACGTTGCCCATCTGTGGCGCCACGATGCGCGCCATGATGTCGTTGGAGCCTCCCGGCGGGAAGCCGACGATCATCCGGATGGGTCTCGAGGGAAAGTCCTGGGCGCCTGCGAGTGTCGCGCCGAGCGCAAGTGCCGTGAGTCCAATCAGTGCGAGCCCCCGCGCGAGTCGTGGCACGCCTGCGAATCGAATGGTTGTCATGTTCCTGTCTCCTGTCGTGGTCGCCGCTCGGTCGATGTGTACGAGACCGGCTACGTGCTGGCCCTGACGCTTCCGGACCAGCGGGGGACCTGCCGGTCCGGAATCCCTGTCAGGGCTGCATTGTCGGCGCAAGGCCTGAAATACGAAAGTGCTCATGCGAATTGATGAAACTTCGCCCGCGGGCCAGACGCAGGCGCGCCGATATCGCGGGCAGACCTCGGGAAGCGCCGCAGCTATCATGGGCACTGATCACACGCAGTCGGTGCCGCGTACGACACCCGGCCGCCCACACTCAGGGAGATCAGGATCATGAAATCGGCAAGAAGGTCGGCGCTACTGGCTGGACTCTCGGCGGGCGCGCAGGTTGTGCTGGGTCCGGGCGCGATGGCCCAGGCGTATCCGAGCCGCCCGATCCGGATGGTCGTACCCTTTGCCACAGGAGGGGGCTCTGACTTCATCGGCCGCTTCATGGCCCAGCGACTGAGCCAGTCGCTGGGCCAGTCGGTGGTCGTCGAAAACCGACCCGGCGCGGGCAGTGTGCTGGGCATCGAAATGGTGGTGAAGTCACCCGCCGACGGCTACACGCTGGGACTGATCGCTTCGAGTTACACGGTGACCCCCAGCCTTTACAAGCTCAAGTTTGATCCGGTGGAAGATATCTCGCCTATCGTGCAATTTTCGCAGGGGCCGATGTTGGTTGTGGTTGGAAAGTCGGTACCGGTCAACACGCTGGCCGAGTTGATCGCGCTCGCCAGAGCCAGGCCTGGCACGCTCAACTACGCCTCGGCGGGGCAGGGCAGCATCACGCACCTGGCGTGCGCCTATTTTGCCGACATGGCCGGTTTGCAGATGACGCACGTGCCGTACAAGGGCACCGGGCCGGCGCTGACCGACACCATCTCCGGGCAAACGCAGGTATTCTTCTCGAGCACGGCCACGTCGCTGCCGCATGTGCAGTCTGGCGCGCTCAAGGCGCTTGCCGTGACCACCGCCGAGCGCCTGCCAGCCTTACCCAAGGTGCCGACCGTCAAGGAGTCGGGCTTGCCCGGCTACGATGTGCCGCTGTGGCATGGACTGATCGGCCCCCGGGGGCTGGCCCCTCCCATCATTGAGCGCCTGGCCAGCGAGAGCGCCAAGACCCTCGCGCTGAGGGAAACGGCCGAGCAACTCGCGCATGATGGCGTCTCGCCCGCCTTGGGCGGTACGCCCGAGCGCTACCGTGCCCGGATCGCTGCCGAGATCGAGCAGTGGCGCAAGGTGGTGGTGAACGCGGGAATCAAACTCGAGTGAGCCGGCCTGCGGGCTACTCCGTCCAGCTGGCCGCTCGTGTCAGGCGAAGGTTGCAACCTTCCCTGTGAGATCCATCAGTCCGAGTTCGACCTTGAGCCTGGGATGGCGTTTGACCACCTCATCGCGAAACGCGAGTAGCGATGTGCGGTGGGTGGCCGTCTCGGCAGCGGGGCTGGCCACCGCGGCATCGCCGAACGCGATCTTGGCAGCGCCGCAGTCGCGATGATTGATTGCGATGACAGCGGGAATGTTGTGAAGTTGAATCGAGGCAGCGAGCTTGTCCCAGAAGGTCTGATGCCAGCCTGAGAACTTCGGCGCCACGGCACCGATCGCCGCGCCGGCCATATTGAACTGGCTGTACTTGCCGACAAGAGATCGCGCGCTCATGTAATCGAGGGCGAGCTTCGGGAAGCGCGGATCGATACAGGCGAGCAGCATGGCATCGTAGCTACCGGAGGCGGCTCGTGCGGTACTCGGCAGCAGCGGCATCGCAGCGAGGCCTGCCGCTGCGGCCAAAAAGCTGCGACGTCGCACAGAGGACGGCTTGAGCAGGTGCGCAGGTGCAACTCAGGCTGCTCAGCCGAGCAGACTTTGCGCGATTCTGCCCGGGGGCGACCAGATTGAGCATGGTCGGGGTGTCCCTGGTTTGTTGGGTTGGCGAGCAATGGGTTGTTCTACCGGCTATCGGGGCTTGCCCATGAAATAGTCGGGTACACCCGTGACGATTGCCGGAAAGATCGTAATGAGGGCGATGGCAAGGATCATGCAGACGAAGAAGGGCAGCGTCACCCTGGCGATGCGGTTGCTGTCGATCCCGGTCATGTTCTGCAGCACGAACAGATTGAAGCCCACGGGCGGCGTGATCTCGGCGATTTCGATCAGCATGATGATGAAGATGCCGAACCACACCAGGTCGAAGCCTGCGGCCTGCACCATGGGGAGGACCACCGCGCTGGTGAGGACGATCATCGAGATGCCGTCCAGGGCCGTGCCCAGCACCAGATACACCAGGACCAGTACGGCAATGAGGCTGTAGGGTGACAGGTTGGCCGCCATCACTGCCTCGGCCAGCGCTCGGGGAATGCCGGTGAAGGCCATGGTCTTGGTGAGGAAGGCGGCGCCGGCCAGGATGAACATGATCATGCAGCTGACCCGGGTGGCACTGACCAGCCCCTGCCAGAAGTTCTGCAGGCTGAGGCTGCGACCGGCCGCCGCGATGGCGAGTGACCCGAGCACGCCATAGGCTGCGCATTCAGTGGCGGTGGCGATGCCGGCGACCAGTACCCATACGATGAACACGATCAGCAGCGCGCAGGGAATGAGGCTGCCCGAGCGGCGTAACTTTTCACCGAGTGAGGTGGGCGGCTCGGCGGGCGGCACCCGCTCGGGGTGGCGCAGGCTCCACCAGATGATGTAGCCCGAAAAAAGGGCCATGAGCAGAAAGCCCGGTAGAAAGCCTGCGAGAAACAGCCGGATCACGCTGGCGTCGGCGGCCACCGCGTAGACGACCATGGTGATCGACGGGGGAATCAGGATGCCCAGACCACCCGCGGCGGCGAGTGAGCCGAGCGCGATGTTGCGGTCGTAGCCGCGCTGCTCGAGTTGCGGCAGCGCCACCTTGGCAATGGTGGCGCAGGTGGCGGCGGACGAACCCGACACCGAGCCGAAAATGCCGCAACCGAGCACGGTGGTGTGCATGAGTCGGCCCGGCACGCGCGACAGCCAGGGCGACAAGCCGTCGAACATCTGCTCGGACAGGCGGGTGCGGTAGAGGATTTCACCCATCCAGATGAAGAGCGGTAGCGCCGCCAGTTCCCAGCTCGCAGTGGTTTCCCAAAAGGCCGAGAACAGGTTTTTCCCTGGTGCCGTTGTGGTGAAGAACGCCTGTCCGACCCAGCCGACGATAGCCAGCGTCATGGCGATCCAGACGCCGCCCGAGAGCATGAGCAGCATCAGGAACAGCAATAGCCCACCGATCTCGAGCAGCCCCACGCCTTAGAGCTCCTCGGAGAAGTCGCCGCGCGCATGACGTGCTTCGACCTGGGTCACGTAGCTGGGCCGGGCGCCACGCAAGACCTGTACACACTCATCGAGGACGGCCACGACCAGGATGGCCGACCCAAGCACGAAGCTCATCTGAGGGATCCAGATGGGAATCGCCACCATGTTGCCGGCGATATCGTTGAAGACCCAGCTTTCATAGGTGAAGCGAGCGGCCCAGTAGCCCAGGTAAAGAATGGCAATCGTCGCCACGCCCAGCGAGAAGAGTTCCAGCCTGCGGCGTGCAGCCGGTGAGACCGATTCGAGCGCGAGGGTGACCCTGACGAAATCGCCGTTGCGAAAACTGTAGGCCATACCGAGAAAGGCAGCCGCCGCGCAAAGCCAGGCGACGACGTCATTGACCCAGGCCACCCGCCAGGCCATCAGCCGGCCCAGCGAGGCCCAGATCATCAACAGCAAGATCGACAGCACGCACAGTGCGGCGAGTGCGCCGCCCCCCGCGTAAAGCGCATCGAGCAAGCGCCGCAGACGCGGTGGGCGTGCGGCCGTCTCGTGCATGCCGGCAGGCCAATCAGAGCTTGGAGAAGGCATCGACCAGGGTCTTGCCCTCGGCGCCCGCCTTCTCGAGCCACTCGCGCAGCATGGTCTCGCCGACTTTTTTCATGTCGGCCCTCAGCTGGGCTGACGGCGGCTCGATGATCATGCCGTTGGCTTTCAACGTGGCGAGCGTGGTGTCGTTGACCTTGCGCGATTCGGCCCAGCCACGCGCTTCGGCATCGGCCGCTGCCTTGAGCAGCGCGTCTTGCGTGGCCTTGTCGAGCGCATCGAAGGCCTTGCGGCTGGCGATGACCATGTTCTTCGGCAGCCAGGCCTGTACGTCGTAGTAGTACTTGAGGTGCTCGTAGAGTTTGCTGTCGACACCGGTTGCACCCGAGGTCATGGTCGATTCGACCACACCGGTGGCAAGCGCCTGGGCGAATTCGGCCGCCTGCACCGTGACCGGCTGGGCGCTCACCAATTCGGCGATACGCGCGGTGGACGGGCTGTAGGCGCGCCATTTGATGCCCTTGAGGTCAGCGGCACTGTTGAGCGGCTTCTTGCTGTAAATGCCCTGGGGCGGCCAGGCGACTGCATAGAGGAGGATCATGCCCTGCTCGGCGAGCTTCTTTTGCAGCAGCGGCTTTTGCGCCTGATAGAGCTTCATCGCCGAGTCGTAGCTGTCGGCGAGAAAGGGCAGGCCATCGGCGCCGTAGATCTGCCATTCGTTCTGCAGGACGGCCTGAAGTACCTCGCCCGCCTGAGCCTGCCCACCCTGCACTGCGCGCTTGATTTCGGGCGCCTTGAAGAGCGAAGCATTGGCGTGAACGGTGATTTTGAGCTTGCCCCCCGAGGCCTGGTCGACCGCGTTGGCGAACTGCGTGAGGTTCTGGGTATGAAAGTTGGTGGCCGGATACGCGGCCGGCAGGTCCCAACGGGTCTGGGCCTGAGTCCAGCCGGTGACCGACAGCAGACTGGCTGCAAGGACGAGGGAAAGGCTGCGTCGCTTCATGATCACTCCTGACGGGGTTGAATCGATGCATGGTGCCACAGCCCGCCTCGGAATCGGCCGAGCGGCCATTCGCCGGCACGGGCTTGTGCGTCCGTAGCCGGCACGGCCTGGGACGCGCGCGATTTGCCCTCATCAACAGACGATGTGATCATGGCCTGATGAATACACAAGACATTCTGGTCGTGGGCGCAGGCGTCATCGGCTGCTCGGTCGCCTTTCATCTGGCCAAGCTCGGTGCCGCCCGGGTGACGGTGATCGATCGGGGCCAGATCGGTAGCGGCACGACCGCGCAGTCCAGCGGCCTGCTGCGCACCCACTACTCGGTGCCGGAGAACGTCGCACTTGCCCGGGCCTCGTGGGCGGTCTTCACGAATTTCGCTGACTACCTGGGTGACGAGGAGGCGAGCGCAGGCGTCGTGGCCTGCGGCTACCTGGCGGCGGCCTCGGCGGGGGATCGGGCGGTTGCGCTGCAAACCGTGCTCGAGCGGCAGCAATCCATGGGCATCGAGGCCCGCGTCATCGATCGCCAAGAAGCGGCCGAGCGTCTTCCCATCGCGCGCTTCGACGACGCCGCCCTGATCGGGTTCGAGCCCGAGGCCGGGTTTGCGGATGCCTGGATGGTCGCCTCGGGCTTTGCCCGGGTCGCAAGACGGCTGGGCGTGCGCTTTCTCGAAGGGGTGGCGGCCGAGGGGCTGTTGCGCGAGGGCAATCGGGTGGTGGGCGTGCGCACCTCGCGGGGTGAATTGCATGCCGGGACGGTCATCAGCACCCAGAACATCTGGGCCTGCGAGATCGAGCGCTGGACGGGCATCCGGATTCCGCTGGTCGCCGAGCGTCACCGGGTGCTGGCCCTGCAGGGGCCGGAGGCTTACACGCAGCAGATGCCGGTATTCAAGGACCTGCTGTCGGCGCACATGCTCTACTGCCGCAGCTATGGGGGCGTGCAGATGTTGGTGGGCGACGGCATTTCGGGCGAGCGGCTTGCCGAGCCCGACAACCAGCCCGGCGAGATCTCCATGGATGATGTGGTGGCGATCGGCGAGGCGGTGGCGGATCGCTTCCCCTCGTATTCGCAAGCGGAGCTGGCCTCGAGCTGGACCGGGGTCTATGACGTGACACCCGACTGGAATCCAGTGCTCGAGGCGAGCAGCGATCTGCCCGGTCTGGTGATGGCCTTCGGTTTTTCGGGGCATGGCTTCAAGCTCTCGCCGGCGATCGGCAAGCTGCTGGCGCAAACCGCGCTGGGCCTGCCCACCGAGCACCGTCTGCAGCCCTATAGCCTGGAGCGATTCCGTGGCGGGCGCCTGCTGACTGGCCTCTATGGCGCAGGCGCGGTGTCCTGAACGCTCAGAGCTTGGCCTGCGTGGCCAGATGCTCTGCGGCCAGCCAGGCCGTGCCGAAGGCATGCGCAAGCCCGTTGCCAGATAGATAGCCCTCGGCCCCATTGCCCGAAAAACAGGCGGCCGCGCCGCCAATGGCAAAGAGGCCCGGTATCGGCTGTCCGTCCTGCGCCAGTACGCGCGCATGCGCGTCAATCTTCAACCCGCCTTGCGTGTGGGCGAGCGCCCCGGTCACGCGTGAGCCGTAAAACGGCGCCTCGAGCTTGCGCGGGAGGATGCTTCGCCCCCAATCGGAGTCGACACCGGCTTCGACGCAGCGGTTGTAGCGCGTGATCTCGTCGGCCAGGGCCTGCGGATCGAGCCCGAAGTGCGCGGCCAGTTCAGCGACCGAGTCGGCGCGCTGTACCTCGCCCGCCTCGGCGGCCTCGCGGAAAACCCCCAGGCTTTCCACCTGCCGGTGCATGACCTCGTCGAAAATTTCGATGGCAATGCCTTGGGGCTGCTTGAGCACTTCAAGGGCGAACTCGGAATAGCCGCCATCCTCGGCACCGAAGCGCCGGCCATTCAGGTTGACCATGATGGCGCCCAGGCGTGGAAGCGATCCGCCCAGATGCGTGCGCCCCCCCAGGTTGACATGACAATGGCCTTGAAATCCGGTCATGTGGGCGGTGGCAGCCCCGAGGCCCATGGCACCGGCGATCAGTTCGCCTGTCGATAGAAGCGAGCCCACGTGCTCGGCTTCGGCCATGGATGGAATCCACTGCCGCAGCATGTCGCGGTTGGCGCCAAAGCCACCGGTGGCGATGACGACAGCGTGTCCCTCGAGCCGCACGGGCGCTCCGTCGCTGGCGCTGCCGCTTGCGCCGATTACCCGGCCTGAGCCATCGGCGAGCAAGTGGGTCATCAGGGTGTTGATATGGCGGCGGATCACCGGGTGCTTGGCGGCACGCGCGCGCAGGCTCTCCTGAAGTTCGTGCCCGCTCTCGCCCGGTGTCGCGTGCAGCCTCGGGACGCTCAGGCCGGGGTGCACGATAGCGGTGTACAGATGCAGGTCGATGCCGAGCCTGCCGCCGGTGAATTCAATGGCCTCGGTGCAGGCCGCGCCAATCGTTCTGACCAGAGCGGCATCGGCCTGACCCTTGTTCTTGGCCATGACGTCTTCGACGAACTGTTCGATCGAATCCGCGATCCCCAGCGACTGCTGCCAGGAGGTGTCGGCCCCGGGCACGAGGCCGCCACAGATCGCGGTCAGCGAGGGGTGGTCACCGCCCCGGTCGACCAGATCGACCGCAACACCCGCCTGAGCCAGCGCGAGGGCTGCCAGGCAACCTGCGCCACCGGCGCCGACGACGATCACACGATGAGGCGACTGGGCTGGGGTGGACGCGGATGACATGCGGGTCTCTCGAGAATCGAAGTCTTCAACGCCGGAGGGCGGCGGGGCGCTGCATACTAGCTGTTTTGCTGGATGCGTAAACTCATGGTGACCCGGCCGGTCGCGCTTGTCGCGGCGATCACCTTCTGCAACACCTTCGCGATCGGCGCCTTCCCGGTCCTGTTGCCCGACATCGGTTCCGAGGCCGGGTTCGATGACGTCGTGCTGGGCATGCTGGCGGGTGCTTTCGGCCTGGCGCGTCTGATCGCCGATATCCCGGCAGGCCTGCTGATTGCCCATCATCTGCGCCGGGCCATGCTGTTGGGCGCCCTCTGCCTCACCCTGGGCAACCTGCTGCTGGTGTCCGGCGGGCCCCTACCCGTCCTGCTCGCAGGACGTGCCCTGTATGGCGCGGGGCATGCACTGGCCATGCTGTCGGGGTTGCTGACGGTCGCACGTTTTGCCGGGCAGGGGGCTCACGGCTTTTCGCTCAATGTGTACGAATTCAGCGGCATGACGGGCATGCTGCTGGGCATGGCACTGGTGGCCGTATTGCCGGGGACGTGGTCCTGGCATCTGACCCTGCTCGTGGCGTCCCTGCCCCAGTTCGTGGGCGTGGCATTGCTGCCCTGGCTGCTCCGTGAAATGCCACCCGATGGGGTCGTGGCCGCCGAATCGGCCGCGGCAAACCTGTCGTCCGGGGCCGGGGGTTCTTCGGTGCGCGAGGTGTTGGGGTTGTCGCGGCTCACCGTGCTGGCCTACCTCGCCGGCTGCATGATCGCGGTTGCCTGGGCAGCGGTGGGGCAGTTCATCCTGCCGCTGCGCGCCGCCCGCGATTTCGAGCTTTCTCGAGAGGGCGTAGCGCTGCTGCTGGCGGTGCCGCAGGTTTTTGATGTCTGCCTGCTGTTGCCCGTCGGCAAGCTCGCCGACCGGGTCTCCCGCGTGCGCCTGCTCGGTTTCATTTTGCTGCTGCTCTGCGCCGGGGTGGCGGCGATGGCATTCGGTTCGCTGCCCTTTGCACTGGTCGGCTGCGCCCTGTTTGGCCTCGGTCTGGCCTCCTGGATGCTTCCCGTGGGCTTGCTCGGGCGGCCGGCCTCGCCCAGGGCGGCCGCCTGGCGCACAGCCCTCTACCGGGTCTGTATCGATATCGGCGTTTTTTTCGGGCCGCTGATCAGCGGTGTGCTGGCCCAGCGCGGCCATCTCTGGCTGATGGGTGCCTTCTGTGCGCTCGGCTTGCTTGCCCTGAGCGTGGCTCTCTTTCGGCATGCCCGGCGAGAAGATTCAATGGCCGATTGAGCGCAGAAATTCCCGGGCGCACCGATCGGTACGGCGCTAGATGAAAAGCTACTGTGCGGTAGTTTTCCCGGTAGACTTCACGCTCGCACGGTCCAAAACCTGCACGGCTTCGGGTCGTGCGCCTGGGCGTGGTTTGATCGAGGGAGACATCAAGATGGGAGAGATCGCTGAAAAAGCGGCCCCCTGGCTGGTCCATGACTGGGAGACCCTGACCTTTGGCAGCGCGCTGCGACGCAGCGCAAGCCTGTACCCTGATCGCTGTGCGCTGTCGGGCATGGGGCAGCGGGTCAGTTTTGCCGAGCTCGATCGGGCGAGCGATGAATTGGCCCACGGCCTGGCCGATCTCGGTGTGGGTCGGGGCGATCAGGTGGCGATCTGGGTCACCAACTGCCCGGACTGGGTCATCTGCTGGATGGCCTGCGCACGCTTGGGTGCGGTGCTGGTCACGGTCAACACCCGCTTCAAGCTCGAGGAAGTCGAATACATCCTGCGGCAGTCTGATGCGCGTGTGCTCATCGCGATGGACCGCTACTGGAACATCGACTTCCTGGGCATGATCCGCGAACTGGTGCCTGAGAGTGCCTCGGCCTCCCCGGGTCAATGGCAGAGCGCGCGCCTGCCGCAACTGCGTTCGATTGTGCTGTGGGATGCTGTCGAGTCGCCGGGCACCGATCATTTGGCAGGGCTGCGTGCGCGCGGGGCACGACGCATGGCGCAAGGGGCGACGCTGCCCGAGGCCGATCCGGCTGATCCGGTGATCATCGTCTACACCTCGGGCACCACGGGTCATCCCAAGGGCGCGATGCACAACCACAGGGTGCTGCGCAATGCGGCCAACATTGCCCGCGTAATGCATATCGAGCCGGGCGACGTCATCCTCGGCCACATGCCGCTCTACCACATTGCCGGTGCGATCACCGCCTGCTCGCCCACCATTTTGCTGGGCTGCACGCTGGTGACGCTGCCGCAGTGGATCACCGACGACGCCTTGGAGACCATCGAGCGTGAGCGCGTCACGATTTTTGGCGGCATCCCGACGCACTTCATCGATTGCCTCGATTCGATTCGCAAGCGACCGCGCGACGTCAGTTGTCTCAAGTCGGCCTGGATCGGCGGGGCGCCGGTCACACCGGACGTGGCGCTGGCGTCTCGCGAGGAGCTCGGCCTCCAGGGGCTGCTCGCGGTGTACGGCATGACCGAAACCACCGCCGCCACCGTGTTCAGCCGTTTCGAAGACCCGATCGAGATTCTTTGCGACAACAAGGGCAAGCCCATCGGCGAGTTCGAGGTGATCGTCTGCGACCCGGCGACCGGTCAGGCCCTGCCTGCAGGGCAGGTCGGCGAGGTGAGGGTGCGCGGGCACATCGTGATGATGGGCTACTACAAGAACCCCGAGGCGACGGCCGAAGTGATTCTGCCCGACGGCTGGTTTCGCACCGGCGATCTGGGCGTGTTCGACGAGGCCGGCTATCTCAAGATCACCGGTCGCCTGAAGGAGATGTTCATCGTCGGCGGCTCCAATGCCTACCCGGCCGAGATCGAGCGTTTGCTGCAGGGCGTGGCGCAGATCAAGCAGGCGGTGGTGGTCGGTGTGCCCGACCGTCGCCTGGGCGAGGTGGGGTTTGCCTTCGTGCAGTTGCACGAAGGTGCGCAGATCGACGACTCCGAGTTGATCGCCACCTGCCGGAAACTGATGGCCGACTATAAGGTGCCGCGCTTCGTGCGCTTTGTAGACGACTTCCCCCGCACCACCACCGGTAAGATCCAGCGCTTCATCCTGCAGCGGCAGGCGCGCGAACAACTGCCCTCAGGCTGAAAGCTCAGCGCTCATGGCGATTCGCGACGAACTCAAGCAGTTCAAGAAAGAGCGCATCCTCGAAGAGGCGGTGCGCCTCTTTTATGAACGCGGATTTCGCGGCACCAGTCTCGATGCGATTGCCGAGTCGCTCGACATGACCAAGCCCTTCATTTACGCCGCTTACGAGCGCAAGACCGACATCCTGGTCGAGATCTACATGCGGGCGCTGTTGCCTTCGCTGGAGGCAATACAGCAGGCGCGCGCTCAGGGGGGGGCGCCGGCCGCGCAGCTCTGGCGCTTCGCCTTCAACTACACGCGGGTGGTGATCAGCAACCAGCGCGGCACGGCGGTATTCTTTCGCGAGGAGGTCTCCATCCCGAAGGAGTCGCGCCGCGAAATCAATCGCATCAAGAAGGTGATGGATGATGAAGTGGCCGGACTGCTGAACGAGGGCGTGCGCAGCGGTGATTTCTCGGTGGGCGATGCACGCACCGCGGCGCTTGCCATCATCGGCATGGTGAGCTGGGCCTATCTCTGGTATCGCGAGGGCGGGCGGCTGTCACCGAATCAGATCGCAGGCGAACTCGCCAGCCACGCACTGCGCATGGCCGGTGTGGGGCCCGAGGCGCTGGCCCAGGCGCAGGGCCACGATTAAGGGCTTGCGCCTGGCCCGACCGGTACACGCGGGTTTGAAGAAGGGAGATCAAAATGAAATTCATGTCGTTCAATCTGATGCCCTATCGGTTTTTGCCGATGGACTTTCCCGAGCGCTACCACTCCGTGTGGGTCGACATTCCCGGCGATCTTTACGACCCGGTCAAGGGCAATCAGCTCTACAACGAGTACATGGACCAGCTCGAATATGCCGCCGAACTGGGCTTTGACGGCATCTGCGTCAACGAGCATCACGCCAATGGCTATGGGCTGATGCCCTCGCCCAACCTGATCGCCTCGGCGCTCGCGCGTCGAACCCGCGATGCAGCGATCATTGTGCTGGGCAACTCGGTGGCGCTGTACAACCCGCCGGTGCGCATTGCCGAAGAAATGGCGATGATCGACTGCATTTCGGGTGGACGCATGGTGGCCGGCTTTCCGGTGGGCACCAGCATGGACACCAATTACGCTTACGGTGAGGTGCCCACCACGCTGCGCGAAAAATACTACGAGGGTGTGCGTCTCATTCTCGAGGCCTGGCAGCGCAACGATGTCTTCGCCTTCAACGGCGAGTTCACGCAACTGCGCTATGTCAACTGCTGGCCCAAGCCCATTCAGAAGCCCTATCCGCCGGTCTGGATTCCCGGGGGCGGATCAGTCGAAACCTGGGACTACTGCGCCGACATGGGCTTTCTCTACAGCTATCTGTCCTTCTCGGGCTACAAGCGCGCCAAGGTGTTCATGGACGGCTTCTGGCAGACGCTCGAGCGCAAGGGTCTGCCGCGAAACCCCTACCAGGCGGGCTTCGTGCAGTTCGTCGCGGTCGGCGACTCCGATGATGAAGTGGCTGAAAAATTCGGCCCGCACGCCGAGTGGTTCTTCAACAAGACCCAGCATATTTATGGCGGCTTTGTCGAAGCCCCTGGCTATCGCACGCTCAACACCATCAAGCTGGGCATGGAGAGCCAGCAGAAGGGCCCGCGCATCATCGACACCACCTGGAAGGAAATGGTCGATCGCGGCACGGTCATTGCCGGCACGCCCAAGCGTGTGGCCGAGCAGATCGAAGATCTCGCGCGTACGCTCAATGTCGGTCACCTGGGCATCCTCGCGCAGTTCGGCGACATGCCGCACGAGCGCGTCATGACCAACCTGAAGCGGATCGCCACCGAAGTAACGCCCGGCCTCAAGCACCTGTTTGACGACAAGTGGGAAGACCACTGGTGGCCCAAGCGCCTCGCAGCACCCCGCGAGCCTGAGGTGATGCCGCGGTTTGCACGCGCCGCCTGATGCGGCGGCTGTCGCTGACGGCGCATTCGCGCGCGCAGCCTGGCGGGTGGGGCGGGATCCGGCGCGGTCGTGCGCAGATCGCAACGAACAGGGAGACAAAAAGATGAGCACCAAGCTGATCAGCATCGAGGGCCGGGGCAGTTCGGCCGACTGTCACATGTCGGGTCGCGGCGAGCCGCTGCTCTATCTGCATGGAGCCTTCGGGCTCAAGTGGTCGATGCCGCTGGTCGAGGCGCTGGCCGAGCGCCACACGGTGATCGCCCCCCATCTGCCTGGCTATGGACGCAGTGATGGACTGGAGCGCATCAAGACCTTCTACGACCTGTCGGTCTGGATCGATGAAGTGCTGGACGCCGAGGGCGTGGAGTCGATCCGGGTGGTGGGGCATGACTTTGGTGGTGCGGCCGCCGCCGAATATGCTGCGCTCTTTCGCCGGCGCGTAAGCGCCCTCACGCTGCTTGCGCCCTACGGCCTGTGGCCCGAGGGTGAGCCGCTGGCCGATATCTTCGGGCTGACGCCCGGTGCGCTCACCAAGCTACTTTTTACCGATCCCCTTGGCGAGGCGGCGCAGGACTTCAACCGGCAATACTCCGACAAGGCGCAGCAGGACGAGGCGATTCTTGCGCGCCGGCAGGCGATGATTGCCGCAGCCAAGCTGCTTTGGCCCATTCCTGACAAGGGCCTCATCCATCGCTTGTACCGCATTCAGGTTCCCACGGTGGTGGTGGGCGGGCGCCATGACCGGATGATGGGCGCCGACTACATCAAGCGATTTGCGGAGGGTATTCGCGGTGCGCGTGCGGTGACTGTCGATGCCGGACACATGATTCCCCAGGAAGCGGCGGCCGAGGTCGCCGCGCTGCTCGCGGTTGCGGCCGCGCGGACCTAGCCCGGCGCCTTGTGCCCGGGCCGGGTTGATGTGCCGCAGCGACCCGGCCGATGGCGCTCCGTCGCGTCTGAGGGCGTCACGCGAGCCGGCGTGCCGTCGCTTTCCCGTTGGCCCTGAGTTGCCCCTGAGTTGCCCCTCAGTTGCCCCTCAGTTGCCCAGATGACCCTTGAACCAATCGAGCGCGGCGGCGATCGACTGTGGCCGCAGGGTCATGTCCGGATCGTAGTGGCGGCCTTGCAGCGTGATCAGCTTCTTGGGCTCGCCCGCGAGCGCGAAGGCCGCCAGCTGGCCCTCGACGGGCGTCTGCGTGTCGCGATCGGCGACGATCATCAGAAAGGGCGTGGGGGCGATGCGCGCGATGAATGCGGCCGGCTCATAGGTGCGCATCAGCTCGAGGCTGCGCAGCGTGGTGGCGTTGGGATAGACGCCCTGGGTATCGACCACGCCCGCCCACTCCTCGGTTTCCGAGCCCGGGTAGGCCGCCTTGGACACGGTAGGCGGCACGCCCCGCGCCCGGGCATCGCGATCATCGGCCAGACGTTTCAGAAAGCGCTCACGCTTGTCGGCAGGTACCCAGGCGTCGAAATTGCCCTGACCCGTGACCAGCGGTACCTGCGCCACCACGCAGCGCACCCGGCGGTCGAGTGCGGCCACCGTGATGGCATGACCGCCCGCGTAACTGACGCCCCAGAGGCCCACGCGATCGGCGTCCACGCCCGGCAGCATGCGAATGAAGGAGAGGGCCGCGCGCATGTCCTCGACCTGCAGCCAGGGGTGGCTCTCAAGGCGCGGCCAGCCCTCGCTGTTGCCATAGCCGCGATGGTCGTAGGCCAGGCAGACGAAACCAGCCGCCGCAAAGGCCTCGGCATAGCGCCCCAGGCCCATGTCCATCACGGCCGAAAATCCGTGTGACAGCAGAATGGCTGGGCGTTTCGGGTGGGCAGCGTCGCCGGCGGGGCGCCAGATCCGGCCGGCGAGCTTGACGCCTTCTCCGTCAAAGATGATGTCCTGGGTCTCGATGCTCATGGGTGCGGTCCTTGAAAGGCCGCGAGCGCCGCTCGCGAGGGCGAGACGGCAGCTGGCGACACGGGGTAGCGGGGGCGGATCAGAGGTAGGCGGCCGAGAGCTGGCTCACGATGTCCGCACGCGTGAGTTCGTCGCTGGTGCCCTGCATGACGACGCGGCCATGCCGAAGCACGTAGCCGTGCTGCGCCACCTTGAGGGCCATGGCGGCCATTTGCTCGGCGACGATCACGGTGGTGTTGCGTCGCCGGGTGTAGTCGGTGATGAACTCGAAGATCTGCGCAACGATGATGGGCGCGAGCCCGAGTGAGGGTTCGTCGAGCAGCATGTACTGTGGCTCGCGGATGGTGACGCTTGAGAGGATCAGCATCTGCTGCTGGCCGCCCGAGAGCATGCCGGCCTTGCCGTGTCGTCGCTCTTTCAGGATGGGAAAGTTGTCGTAGACCTGCTCGACGGCCTGCGCAAAGGGCGTGCTGCGCGGGCCGAAGCTCCAGGCGATCGAAAGGTTTTCCTCGACGCTCATCGAGCGAAAGAGGCGTCGGCCCTCCATCGCGAGCGACAGCCCCCGACGCGCCCGCTGGTGCGCGGGCAGTTGCTCAACCGCCTGGCCGCCCACGCGGATCGACCCCGCCGTGGCCGGGACCAGCCCGGCGATGGTCTTGAGCAGCGAGGATTTTCCCGCGCCGTTGGCGCCCAGCACGGCGGTGATTTCGCCGGGGCGCGCGCTGAGGGTGATGTCCTCGAGGGCCCGGATGTTGCCGTAAGACACGCTGATCTGGCTGAGTTCAATCATGGGTCGCCTGCACGCCGAGATAGGCTTCGATGACCGCCGGGTTGCGTCGCATGCCCTGCATGTCACCGCGGTAGATTTCGTGACCGCTGTCGAGTACCACCACGTCATCGACGATATCGTTGACGAAGTCCATGTGGTGCTCGATCAGCAGCACGGCTTTGCCCTGGGCCTTGGTGTGACGGATCATCGCTGCGAGCCAGCCGAGTTCGGCTTCGGAGAGGCCCGCTGCGGGTTCGTCCAGCATGAGCACTTCGGGTTGTGCCATGAGTGCGCGAGCCACCTCGGTGAGGCGACGATACCCGTAGGGCAGGGCCTCGAGCACCTGATCGGCCACCGGGGCCAGCCCGGCGATTTCGAGAATATGCTCGGCCCGCCCGATCATCGCCGCTTCCTCGGCAATGACCGAGGGCAGGCGCAGCGCCGAGGCGGCGATGCTGCTGCGGTAATGCAGGTGGGCCCCCAGCAGCACATTTTCGCGCACGGTAAAGCTGGGCACCAGACGCGGATCCTGAAAGGTTCTGACCAGGCCGGCCGCCGCGATGCGGTGGCTGGGCTGGCCGCCGATATCCTGGCCGCGCAGCCGTACCGACCCCGAGGTGGGGGTGTAAATGCCGCTCACCACGTTGACCAGGGTGCTCTTGCCCGAGCCGTTGGGGCCGATCAGCGCGGTGATGCGCCCAGGGCGAAGGCCGATCGAGACCGAATCGAGCGCCACCAGACCGGCAAAGTGGCGTGACAGGTCGCGCGCCTCGAGGATAACGGTCGCAGCTGATTCGTGTGTGCCAGCGGGGGCGGTGCGGGCATGGTGGGGGGAAGCCATCCCGTTCAGCGAGCCACCGGGTGCGCCCACTTGCGGCGCGCCCGACGCCGCCCCGCCGCGCGTCCCGCTTGCGCCCCGACCAGATGCAGCGAGCGCCGCCGGGGCAATGAATCGGGGCGCTTCGGCGATGGCCCCCGCGATGCCTCGCCGGAACAGCAGGAACATCACCATCAGGATGAGGCCGTAGATCATGAACTGGTAGGCGGCAAAGGCCTGCAGCTTTTCGGGCAGAAACGTAAAGAGCGTCGCCCCCATGATGGGTCCGACGATGGTGCCCATGCCGCCCACGATTGCCATCACCAGCACCTCGGTGGAGCGCATGATTGTGAAACTGTCGGGCCCGAGGTAGCCGACCAGGTGGGCATAGAGCGCACCCGCCAGGCCAGCGATGGCAGTGCTGATCGCGTAGGCCCGGCGCTTGGTGCTGCCCGCCGCAATCCCGATGCTGCCTGCTGCGATTTCGCTTGAATGAATCGCAAACAGCGCGCGCCCGTGGTGCGACTGAACGAAATTTCGGATCAGCCACAGCACCAGCGCGGTGATGATGAGCAGTCCCCGAAAGTAGCTGCCCGGATCAATGGCCATGCCCAGAACGTGCAGGCTCTTGAGCGTGGGGGAGGGAATGTTGCTCAGCCCCAGCACGCCACCCGTGAGGTCCCACTCCTTGATGACCTCGTAGCAGAGCAGCCCGAAGCCAGCGGTCATCATGGCGAGATAGAACTCCCTGACCCGGCCCGCCGGTACCGCGAGCAGCCAGCCCGCCACGGCCGCAACTGCGCAACCGGCGATCACCGCAATCAGGAAGGGCGCGCCCGCACTCTTGGCGAGCAGGGCCGATGCATAGGCGCCGATGGCAAAGAAGCCCGCGTGGCCCAACGAGATCTGTCCGGCGATGCCAGTAAGGATGTTGATGCTCTGTGCCAGCAGCACGTTGAGCATGACGAAGGACAGCAACTGGACCGTGCCCCGGTCGAAAAACGAGGGGCTGATCCAGAGCGCGACCAGCACCCCGAGCGAGAGCGCGGGGTGTGCGAGGACGCGCGAGACGGTGTGGCGAAAGCGGTTCATACCTTGACGATCTCCTTCTCGCCGAACAGACCCTCGGGACGGACGGCGAGGGCCACCATGAGCAGGGCGAAGGCGATGGCTTGCTCGGCAGCCGTCGAGATGTAGCCACCCACGAGCTTTTCCATCAGGCCCAGGAAGATGCCGCCGGCGAGTGCACCCCAGGAGTTTCCGATGCCGCCGATGACCGCCGCCACGAAACCGAAGATGAGCAGATTGAAGCCGAAGGCCGCATCAACGGTGCCGGTGATCTGGGCGACCAACGCCCCCGCGATGCCGGCCAGAATGCCACTGCCCACGAAGGACAGCGTGACGACGGTGCGCACGGGGATGCCCATGACCGAGGCCAGATCGGGGTCGAGCGCCACGGCCTGCAGCGCGCGCCCCCAGGAGGTGCGTTTGAGAAACAACTCGAAGGCGATCACCAGGATGACGGCAATCGCCAGAATGGCGAGGTATTGCAGCGACAGGCGCACACCCAGTAGCGACACGTAGTCGCGCGCCGAGAACAGAAAGGAGGGAAAGGCAAAGGCCTGCGAGCCGAAATACTTGGCCACGAAACCCTGCAGAAAGATGCCTACGCCCAGCGTGGTGACCACCCAGCCCATGCTGCCACCCACCCGTGCGATGGGCCGAATGGCGATCGACTCGGTGAGTGCGGCGGCAATGCCCACCAGAACGATTCCCGCCAGCAGGCCGGCCCACAAGGGCAGGCCGGTGCTGGTGAAGAGCACGGCGCTGACCGCGCACAGCATCATCAGCGACCCCTGCCCGAAGTTGAGCGTTCGGGTGGTGAGGAAGGTGAGGTTGAGCCCCAGTGCGATCAGCGCGTACACCGCTCCGACACTGATGCCACCCAGAATCAGGCTGATTGCAAAAGCCATGAGTCAACTCTCCACGATCTGCGCGCGAGTCCGGGCCCCGTCAGGGGCATCCGGACTCATGCATCGACTGGCGCGGTCAGACGCCGGGCACTGTCAGTTGCTCGCGGCCCGCAGCACGGGCTGGCCCTTGTCGCCCTTGACGTACTCGAAGAAGCCCAGGTTGGCGGGCTTGATCAGCAGATGGTCCTGGGCCGAGAAGTTGGCGGTACCGTTGGAGACCTGAAACCCCTTGATCTGACTCAAGGCTGCAGCCACCTTGGCCCGATCGGTCGTGCCGGCGATGCGTACCGCCTCGATCAGCATGCTGGCACAGTCAAAGCCCGCCCCGACGGTCAGTGCGAAGAACACTTGAGGCGTCTTGGGGTCGTTGCCCCACCAGCGGTCCTTGGTCGTGCCATGCGCCTTGGCATAGGCGTCGGCCAGTTCGCGGGCCACCCCGGTGGGCTCGGTGTCGGGCTTGTAGGTGGAGATCATGGTGGCACGGGTGCCAATTGCCAGTTCGCCTGCACCTTCTTGGAAGGGCAGCGAGATACCGCCGCCGCTGGTGATCAGCGGCACATCGAAGCCCGAGCGCAGCATGTTTCGGCGAATCACGGCCATGTCGGCGCCCAGCCCGATCACGACCAGCACATCGGCGCCCGCACGCTGCACCCGGCTGATCTGTGCGGTCATGTCCTGCGCACGCTGATTGTAGGACTCGACCGCAACCGGCTTGTTCTTGCTCAGCCGTTCGATTTCGGGCACCAGCAGGTCTTTGCCCGAGACGCCGTAGCCGGTGCTCTCGTGCATGATGCCGATCTTCTTGAAGCGCGTGGCCACGTAGCCGCCGAGGGCCGCCGCTTCGACGTCGTTTTGGATGGCGGTGGCGATGACATTGCGGCGGGCGGGCTTGTCGGTGCCGTCGGGGTAGACGATGGAGGGCGTCTGCGCCTGCGGGTTGCAGTAGGCGCGGCCATCGACCGTGGCCATGTCGATGACGGCCAACGTGGGGCCGCTGCCGCCAGGCCCGACGATGACGTCGATGGCCGAATTGTCGAGGATGCGGCGCATGTTTTGCACAGCCCGGTCGGGCACGAGCTGGTCGTCGAGCGCCATGGCGAGCTCGACCTTGCGACCCAGCACCCCGCCTTTCGCGTTGATGCGATCGATGGCGAGCAGTATGCCGCGACGAACGCCTTCACCGAATTCGTTGTAGGGACCGGTGAGGGCGCCTGTGTTGCCGATCTTGATCGTTTCCTGGGCTGAGACGCCGAGGGCGGCGCCTCCCAGCGCAATCGCCAGCAGGCTGGCGATCAGGGTGGACTTCTTCTTCATGGTCATGGTGCTCCTCCTGTTTTCGAACGGGTGATGATGGGTGTGGGCTGAATCAAAGGGCAGGACGGTTTGCTGGGCGCCTGGGCGGATCGGTGCAGCACTCGGTTTCGGCCGCAGCGCGCGCCGGGGTCGGGCAAAGCGTCACAGCGCGCTCTCGAGGATGTCGATCACTTGAGCAGGCTCGGTGATGGGGCGAGGGTTGGACCGGACCATGGGGCTTTGCATGGCCGAGGCGGCGATGCGCTCGAACATCGACCGGTCAACCTTCACCGCCGAAAGGCGTGTCGGCATGCCGAGTTCGGCCACCAGTCCTTGCACCAGCCCTGCGGCGTCGCCGCCGGGCTGACCGAATGCCTCGGCAGCGATGCGCGCGAGCCGGTCAGCGACATGGCTCTGGTTGTAGCGCATGACCGCCGGCAGCATCACGCAGGAGGTGTGCCCGTGGGCCACGCCCGCCACCGCACCCAGTTGATGACCGATACCGTGGCTGGCGCCCCACTGCACCCGCCCGATCCCGGTGGAGGCGAGCCAGACGCCGAGCTGGCTCTGCAGGCGCATGTCGAGATTGCCGGGCTCGCGAAGATTGGCAGGCAGCGACTCGCGCAACATGCGCAAACCCTCGATGCCAGTGGCGCTCACCAGCGGTACGGGCGTGCTCGAGCAGATCGATTCCACCGCGTGATCGACCGCGCGGATTCCGGTGGATAGCCACAGCCACGAGGGCGTGTGCACCGTGAGCGCCGGGTCGAGGATGACCATCTGACCGCAGATGGTCTTGTTCATGTAGAGGTCTTTGACCTGGCGCTTGCGGTCGGTGGCGCCGCCGATGATGCTGAACTCGGCCGCCGACAAGGTGGTGGGCACGATGATCTGGCGGAGCGGGGAGGGTTTGCTCGGCGGCACGTTCCAGCTGCCGTCGGGCTTCATCGTGATGCGGTAATCGAGTAAGGCCTCTTCGCTCCGGATGTCTTCGG
Source organism: uncultured bacterium (assembly GCA_903907905.1). Classification (GTDB taxonomy): domain Bacteria; phylum Pseudomonadota; class Gammaproteobacteria; order Burkholderiales; family Burkholderiaceae_E; genus SYIM01. The sequence goes on from CAIVPX010000030.1 coordinate 109,081, forward strand.
CCAGTACGATCTGCGCGACCTTGACCATGTCGATGGGCGATCCACCGCCCACGGTCACGACGAGATCGGCGCCGCAGGCGCGCATGGCCGCGGCTGCCCGCAGCACCGCGCTCAGCGGCGAATGTTCCTCGGTTTCGTCGAACACGTCGACGATGCGATCCCCCAGCTGGGCTCGCAGCCCTGCGATTACATTGGTCTTGCGGTTGAGGGTCTTGCTCGACACCACCAGCAGTTTGCGAGCGCCCAACTCCTCGGCCACATCGCCGATGGCCTGCGCGGCCGGTCGGCCATAAATGATGCGCTCCTGCGCAATGAAATCGTACTTGCCCGACTGCATGCTGAGTCTCTCCCTGAGGCGTGCGCCGCGTCAGTCGCGCGGCAGTTCGTGTTTGGTGACCTTGCCGGTGGCGTTATGCGGTAGTTCCCGCATGAAACGGATGGATCGCGGAACCTTGTAGCGAGCCAGATTTCGCGTGCAGTGCTCGACGATGGCGTCTTCGCTGAGCAGCGCATCGGGCTTGAGTACGATGAAGGCGCGACCGACTTCGCCCCAGCGCTCATCCGCCACGCCGATCACGGCAGCTTCGGCGATGCCGGGCAACTGGTAGATCACGTCCTCGACCTCGGCGGGGTAGACGTTTTCGCCGCCCGAAATGTACATGTCCTTGTAGCGATCAACGATGAAGTAAAAGCCTTCTTCGTCAACGTAGGCCGCATCGCCCGTGCGCAGCCAGCCGTCGGCCAGCGCGGTCTGATTGACCTCGGGCCTGCGCCAGTAGCCGGGGGTGATCGTGGGTCCCTTCATGAGCAACTCGCCCACCTGGCCGGCGGGAAGCGTTTGCCCCTGCGGGTCAACGATTTTCAGATCGCCGTGCGCGATCTGCTGGCCCGATGAACCGATCTTGTCGAGCGCGCGTGCCTTGCTGAGCAGCGTGCCGATGGTGCAGGTTTCGGTCATTCCCCAGCCCTGCTGAAAGAGCACGCCTTTTTCCGCGTAGCGGCGCAGCAGGGCGACCGGCGAGGGCGCCCCGCCGATGCCGACGCTCACCAGGTGGTCAAAGCGTGCGCTTTCGAATTCGGGCAACTGGCTCATCATGAGAAAGTTGGTCGGTACGCCGAAGGTGTGCGTGACACCGCTTTCTGGTCGCGAGAGCAGATCGAAACAGGCCTGGGGATCGAACTGCCGCATCACCATGACGGCCCCGCCGAGATGAAACAGCGGGATGGCGTAGAGGCAGATGCCGCCAACATGAAACTGCGGCAGGTAGGTCAGACCCGTGGAGCTGCTCGTGAGCTGGGTCTTCATGGTGGCATTGATGCAGTTGAAAAGGTGCGCCTGGTAGGTGAGTTGTGCCCCCTTGGGGCGGCCGGTGGTGCCGGAGGTGTACATCAGCACCCAGACATCGCTCAGTTCGGGCCGCACCGGCTGCGCCAGGCTGAGCCCGGCCGCGATGGCCGCCTCGTAGGGGCTGTCATCGCCATCGCCTTTCATGACCACCCGTGCGATGCCGCAGCGCTGTTGCAGCTCGAGTGCGCGATCGGCAAATTCGTTGCTGCAGATCAAGACCGAGGGCTCGGCATCTTTCAGGATGAACTCGAGCTCGGGTACCGTGAGACGCCAGTTGAGCGGCAGGTGGATGGCGCCGCAGCGCGAGGCGGCGAACAGCATTTCATTGCCATCGGTGGAGTTATGGCAGAGCGCTGCAATACGGTCGCCCTGACGCACACCGGCCTCGGTCTGAAGCCAAGCGGCGAGCGACTCGACGCGCTGGTGCATCTGGCGGTAGCTGAAACGCCGACCCGAGTGCAAATCATGCTGCGCAAGGCTGTCGGGCGCATAGGACGCGTGATGGGCAATCCAGTCGTACTGGGGCACTCGCATGCTGACCGTCTCCTCCGTCTCTTGCGTCGGCGCTGAGGCGCCTGCTCTTTTTCTGACATGGTAGTACGACTGAGGCCGAGTGTCGCAACCGGAACGGGCCCGGGCTTACCCGCCCCAGGCTGATCGCGGGCCGCAAGGCCTTGCAGATTGACACCCGAAACCTACGCTGTCGCCTGACAACATGCTATTCGGTCGCTTATCATACTGTCCAGTAGCAATTGCGAGGCCAACCCCGCCAGACCGATTTCCGGGGCTTCGGGCCTGCTCGGATCGATAGCACGCCCCTATTGCGGAGATGTCATGAGCGAATCCCTACGGCAAGCCGCCTTGCGCGAGGCGTCGGTTCCCACCCTCCTGATGTGCCTGGCCCAGATCACGCGAGATCCGCGCTGGCTGGAAGACCCGTTCTTACCCAAGCGCGACATCTCCATCTTTGCTGAGCCCACCGGCGGGCTGTCCGATCAGGCGCAGGCGAGCGTCCGCGATGCGACCTCGCAGTTGCTCGACGACCTGGCGGCCGGTCGGGTCAAGCTCCCCCCTCTGCCGACAGAGGACGAACTGTCGCGCATGATGAGCGTGTGCGTCGGCGAGAAGGTGCCGCGTGAGTACGCCGCGATGGCGATGGAAGAAATGGGCTTTGCCGGACGCGAGGTCAACTGGACCCAGACGCCTGAGCCGGTGAAGCTGACGGCCTTCAAGACGCTGGTGATCGGGGCAGGCTTTACCGGCGTCTGCGCCGCCTATCGTCTGAAGCAGATGGGCATCACCTTTGACATCGTCGATAAGAACAGCGGCCTGGGCGGTACCTGGTACGAAAACGATTACCCCGAAGCCGGCGTGGATACGCCGAACCACTTCTACTCGTATTCGTTCGCGCCCAATCTGGGCTGGACCAGTAATTATTCCAAGCGCCGGGAGGTGCTCGACTATCAGGAGCGAGTCGCCGCCGACATCGGTGTACGTGACCTGATTCGCTTCGGTGTCGAGGTCATCTCGCTACGCTGGGATGAGGCCGACGCCGTGTGGGAGGCGCAGATGCGTCTGCCCTCCGGTCAGACCGAGACGCAGCGCTACAACGCAGTCATCACGGCGGTCGGTCAGCTCAATCGCCCCAAGCTCACCCTCATCCGGGGCTCCGAACGCTTCAAGGGCGCCATCTGGCACTCGGCCCACTGGCGGCGTGACGTACCACTCGCGGGCAAGCGGGTCGCGGTCATTGGCACCGGGGCCAGCGCCATGCAGTTTCTGCGAACGGTGGCCGGCGAGGCCGCCCACGTCACCATCTTTCAGCGCTCGCCGCAGTGGGCCCGGCCGCCGCAGGACTATCACGGCACCGTGAGCGCGGGGGCCCGGTGGCTGCTCGAAAATATCCCCTACTACTACGCCTGGTACCGATTTGGCCTCGTCTGGCGCATGGGCGATGGGCTACTGCCGACGGTGCGCAAGGATCCAGCCTGGCCGCACCCCGAGCGCGCGATGAACTATCGCAACGACCGCCAGCGCGAGCAACTCACCGACTATCTGAAGCAGGAACTCGAGGGGCGGCCCGACCTTATCGCCAAGTGCCTGCCCGACTATCCGCCCTACGGCAAGCGCATCCTCATCGACAATGGCTGGTACAAGGCGCTGCGGCGCGACAACGTCGAACTGGTCACCGAAGCGGTCGATCACATCGACGAAACGGCGGTGGTCAGCGCCTCGGGCCAGCGGCATGAGGTGGACGTCATCCTGCTGGCCACGGGATTCGAGGCGGGTCGCATGCTCTGGCCCATGGAGATTCTCGGGCGCTCGGGCAAGGCGCTGCAGGCGGTCTGGGGCGAGGACGACCCGCGCGCCTATCTCGGCATCAGCGTGCCCGACTACCCCAACCTCTTCGTTACCTACGGACCCAATACGGGCCTGGCCCATGGCGGCAGCATCATCCTGGTCACTGAGTGCCAAGTGCGCTACGCGGTCACGATGATCCGCGAGATGATCGAGCGCGGCATCGATCAGGTCGAGGTGAAGCAGGACGTGCACGATCGGTACAATGAGCGCGTCGATGCCGAGCATGCGCAACTCGTCTGGACCCACAAGGGAATGGATACCTGGTATCGCAACCGCAAGGGCCGGGTGTTCGCCCCGATGCCATTTCGCCTTGTCGATTACTGGACCATGACCCGCGAACCCAAGCTTGGCGATTATCAGCTGGGTTCGCCCACCCGGGCTCGGGCCGCCTGAGCGCGAGGTCGGTCCAGCTGCCTTAAGGATTGGATCCCGCATGAATGCTGAAAGCTGCGCCTCGGGCCTGACGATTCGCCGATGTGCCGGTGCGCTGGGTGCCGAGGTGAGCGGCGTCGACCTGTCGGTACCGCTGGATGAGGTCACGCGGGCGGCGATCCGCGCTGCCTGGCTCGAACACCTGGTGCTGTTTTTCCGGGACCAGACGCTGGACCACGCGGCCTATCTGGCGTTTGCCAGGCAGATTGGCGAGCCCGTTGAGTACCCCTTCGTGCGGGGGCTGGAGGGCTTTCCCGAGATCATCGCTGTGCGCAAGCTCGAACATGAGCGTGTCAACTTCGGCGGCGTCTGGCACTCGGACACCACCTATCTGCAGCGCCCGCCCATGGCCTCCATGCTGCTGGCGCGCGAGCTGCCGCCGTTTGGGGGGGACACACTCTTTGCGAACATGTACCTGGCGTATGAGTCGCTGTCGGATGGCCTGCGGCGCACGCTCGATGGCCTGACGGCGATCAACGCCTCGGCGCGGGCCGACGTATCCAAGACTCGCGAGGACGCCATGCGCGATCAGGGCCAGCCGGAGGCGCCGCGCGAGCATGTGGCCGAGCATCCGGTAGTACGCACCCACCCTGAAACCGGGCGTCGGGCGCTTTACATCAATGTAGCCCATACCGTGAGCTTCGGCGGCTGGACCGAAGCCGAGTCGAGGCCTTTGCTCGACTACCTTTATCAGCACCTTACCCGGCCGGAGTTCACCTGCCGGTTCGTCTGGCAGGCGGGCTCGCTGGCACTTTGGGACAACCGTTGTACCCAGCACAATCCGGTGAACGACTACCACGGCTACCGACGGATCATGCACCGGATCACGCTGGCGGGCGATCTGCCCCGGCACTGAGCCCAGCACCGGGGGCCTCAAGGCGAGCAGCGCGCCCGCCCGGGCGTGTCTATTTCACGTTGGCGTAGTACATCTTGGGTGCATCGTTCGAGTTGTGCGCGATGCTGACGTTTTTCTTCATGGCCCAGGGACGCATCTGGTGGTGTAGCGTGATGTACAGCGCCTGATCGCGCGTGATCGTGAGCGCCTCGCGGATCATGGCGTCGCGCTTGGCCTTGTCCATCTCGATGCCCATGGCGTCGACCAGTGCATCGACTCTGGCATTGCTCACCTTGGACAGGTTGAAGTTGCCATTGGCCCCACCACTGCGGGTGCGCACCAGCGACTGCAGCGAGTACTGTGCGTCATAGGTGGCTACCCCCCACCCCAGCATGTAGGCGGCCGAGTCGAAGTTCTGGATCTTGGCAATGAAGGGCCCGAAGGGCATGGCATTGAGCCGGGCCTTGACGCCGAGCTTGGCCCACATGCCCACCACGGCCTGGCAGACCTCTTCGTCATTCACATAGCGGTTGTTGGGGCAGTCGAGCGTGAACTCGATGCCGTTGGGGTAGCCTGCATCGGCCAGCAGCTTGCGCGCCGCATCGAGGTTGACCGCGCCGGGCTTGTCCAGATCTGCGTTATGGCCGTTGACGCCAGGTGCGATGATCAGCGCAGCGGGCAAGGAAAGATTGCGCATGATCGTGCGCTGAATGGCCGCGCGGTCGATGCTCATGTTGAGGGCCTGGCGAACCCGCACATCCTTGAAGGGATTGGGACCTTTCTGCCCGTGTTTGAGTTCGTCGCTACCCTGGTCGAGCCCGATGAAGATCGTACGCACCTCGGGGCCGTCGAGCACGAAGAGGCTCTGGTTGGAGCGCAGGCGGGCCACGTCCTGAGTGGGCAGATCGGTCACCAGATCGACGTCACCCGCCAGAAGGGCGGCGATTCGCGTGGCGTCGGCCTTGATGGGCGTGTAGATGATGTCAGTGGCGTTACCTTCGCGCTTACCCCACCAGTTGGGGTTGGCTGTCAGAACGATGCGCTGGTCGGGCGCCCATTCCTTGATGAGGTAGGGGCCGGTGCCATTGGTATGGCGCGAGGCGTGGGTTTCTTCCCGGGCTTTGTAGTCCTGCACCTTCTCGGATTTGTTTCGCGTCGACCATTCGCGGCTCATGATGAGGAAGGTGACGAAATTGTTGAGCAGCACCGGCACGGGCTTTTCGAGAATGACGTCGATCGTGTGATCGTCGACCTTACGGATTTCCTTCACGCCTGCGACGTAGATCTGCATGGTGCCCTGGGGCTGGCGGATGCGATCGAAGGAGAAGATCACGTCATCGGCGGTAAACGGAGCGCCGTCATGAAACTTCACGCCCTTGCGCAGGTTGAAGCGCCAGGAGGTGGGCGAGGTGTTTTCCCAGCTGGTGGCCAGCCCCGGCACGATGTTGTAGTTCCGGTCGTAGTTGACCAGACCCTCATAGGCGTGTCCGACGATGTTGTTGGTGGTGGCGTGATTTTGCGAGTGTGGGTCCAGAGTGAGTACGTCATTTTGGGCCGCCCACTTGAGCGGGGCCGCGGACGCGCTCGTGGCCAGGGCGAGTCCGAGTGCGAGTGCGCGTATTTGCGTGAGCAATCGATGGATCATGACCGGTTCTCCTTGCTGAGGCGAGGCGGACGATCCGCCGGGCATCGCAGCGCATTTTAGCCAAATGCGGCGTTGGTCAATCGTGGGTACGGCGCGCCAAGGGGTTTGTGCGCAGCCGAGCGACGGTTCACGGGTTGCGGGCGCGCCGGCTTGCGACCCCACCTGCCTCAGGTGGTACGTCGACCTCGCCTGGGCGTCGCAGACGGCTTGCCGCGGCGATTGCGGGCAGTGGCAACGGGTGCAGGCGTACGCCGCTCAAGCCGGCGTGGCCCCTTGTCGCGGTCGAGTGCCTGCGTGACCGCGCAGGTGGCGCGACGCATGAGTTGCTCGCCTCGTACGGAAAGCCGTACGATTTTGGTCCGACGGTCGGCGTGCCCGGGTTCGAGAATGAGGAAACCGCTGGCGACCAACTGGTTGAAATGCATGCGCACGGCGCGGTCGCTGTGGTGAACGTGGGCGAAGAGTTCCTTGACGGTGGGCGCCCCGGCCGCCGGGTTGCGACGGTCCGCGGGTTTGAGGCGCGCGGTGGCCAGCAACAGGTCGATCGCAATTAGGGACGCCGGCGAAAGAGCTTCTTCGAAGATCTGGCGCATTCGAGTGAGCGCGGCGGCGACGAGTCGCGTTGTCTCGCTGTCGGTCAAAAGGGGCTACCTGTGTTGGCCTCGATGGTCACTCGAAGGTTACCGAGAAGTTTGCCCCGTCTCTACCGGAATCAAGTGCATTCTTTGCCACTATCGTTCCAGGATTGTTTCTTTTGATCGATTCAACTCTTGATTCTTTGAATCGCAAAGCCCTGCGCCTGAGGCGCGCGCTCAGTCCGCCATACGAGGGCGTTGGCGGAAACCGAAGCGGGTCGCGGGATCGGCACACACCTCGAGCGCGAGGGTGTGCCCATTCAGCCTCAGCCGTAGTCGGCCCACTGCATCTTCCTCCAGCGCGAGTTCGCCTGCATCCAGATCGTGCACGATGCCACAGCCCTGTGCCGAATCGAGCAGCAGGCCGCCTGCCCGATCGAGTGCGGCGCCGGTGACTGGCCCGAAGCGCAGACCGGTGTGGGTGATCAAGGTCGCCGGCGAGCCGCCGGTCAGCACTCTCAGCACCCACGGGGCGGCGTCGAGGTCGACGAAGACCCGTTGCGGTCCGTTCTGCCAGAACCACCGGCCCTGCGGGTCGTGGGCGTAGTTGCGGGCGATAAAGTCGAGGATGGGCGGGCTAGTGATGGGGCTACCTTGTCCGTGCAGGGCCTCGTCAAAGCCTGGCCGGCCGCGGTCAATCAGATGCCAGCCACCGCGCCGGTCAAGCCGCAGCCAACCATGCACCGCCGGCACCTGGGGCCAGCGTGCCATCGCCTGAATCACGAGCGGATCGAAGTTCATGCGGATGCGCCGTGGTTGCCGGTGGCGAGGGCGCTGCCCTGCCGCCTCGCTGAAGCGTGCCGGTCAGGTCTGGGCAGGTGCTGCGTCAGAAACTGGCTGACGCGTTGCGGAATCCATTCGAAGCGGCCGGGCAGCCGGTGGGCTGGAAAGCCGACGTGCCCGCCCTCGGCCGGGTAGTCGAGCTCGACGAAGCGGCTGACCTCGCTCGATTGCGCCAGGGCCCGTACCGGGACGAAGGGGTCGTTGAGCGCATTGATCACCAGGGCGGGCACCCGGATGCCGGGCAGAAACTGCCGGCACGAGGACCGCGTCCAGTAGTCGAAGCAGCTCGAGAAGCCGTGCAGGGGGGCGGTCACTGCATCGTCGAAGTCGAAGAAGGTTCGGGCGGCGCGCACCCTGGCCTCGTCGATCAGGCCGGGGTGAAGGGCAAGCATCATCAGGCTCTTGCGCCGAAGCGTGCGCAGAAAGTGCGCCGTGTAGACGAGATTGAATCCCCGTGACAGCGACTCGGCACCGGCCTGGAGATCCTGCGGCGGGCAGATCGCCGCCGCCGCCGTCACCCAGCCCGCGGCCTCCCCTTGTTCGCCCAGCCACTTGAGGAGTGCGTTGCCGCCAAGGGATACCCCGCAGGCGACCATCGCTCGGGTTGGGTGTTGTGCGTGCAGCCGGCGCATGACCCAGTCGATCTCGGCTGAATCGCCTGAGTGGTAGGCGCGCGGGGCCAGGTTGAGGCTGCCCGAGCAGCCGCGAAAGTGCACGACGACCCCATGCCAGCCGAGGGCGTGCGCCTGATCCATCATGGCGCGTGCGTAATGGCTGCTCGAATCGCCCTCCAGGCCGTGAAAGATGACCCAGAGGGGTGCGCTCCCTTCGCTCTCGAAGGCCAGATGATCGAGGTCGATGAAATCGCCATCGGGCGTGGTCCAGCGCTCACGGCGGTAGGCCGGTCGCGGCCGCGGCGCCGCAAGCGACGACCAGAGCGTCTGCAGGTGAGGGCCGGGCAGCCAGGGGGACGCTGAGTAGAGGAGAATCGGGGCCGCGTTGCCGCCCGGCTTCAAGGCATGGCTCCGCTGCTTCAGTGCAGGACGGCACCCGAGGGCGCCGAAGCCGGTGCCTCGCCGCCTTCGGCCTGGGTGGCGTGATGAATCAGCAGGCGCCAACCCGAAGGCCCCTTCACGAAGACGTTGGTGGCAACGCACTGCACCGTCTCGACGGCACGGCGTCCCTGAACCGTGATTTCCTCGATGACACTGTGAACCGCCAGTACCGCGCCGCTGTGGGTCCGAACTGCGCGCACGCGCACGTCGATGCCGGCGCCCGCACCGAAGATGGTTTCCCAGGAGGCGCGCACTGCGGCCAATCCGACCTGCCGCGGTCCGTCCGGGTGGATGCAGATGACCTCCTCCTCATCCGACCACAAGGCCATCATCGCGGCCAGATCACCCCGCCTCATGGCGTCATAAAATGCTTCCTCGACGGCCTCGGCGCTCGAGATGACCTGGGGGGGCGGCATGAGGGATATGAGCCGGCAGCGGCTTCAGTGGTGCCCGCGAGGGGCGCTGCCGGGCTTGAGGCGGTACACCGTGCCGCAGTAGGGGCAGCGCGCTTCGCCCGTCTTGCCGGGATCTAGGAAGACCTTTGGGTGCGACGACCAGATAGGCATTCTGGGGTTGGGGCAGAAGGCGGGCAGGTCTGCGCCGTCGAGCTCGACGGCGGCTGGGGCGCTGACTGGCGGGTTCATGGCGGTGCAGCGCTCAGGCGACTGGGGTGAGCCACGAACGGTAGCGCGGATTACGGCCGCCGACCACGTCGAAAAAGGCAGTCTGCAGGCGCTCGGTGACGGGGCCGCGTCGTCCTTCGCCGATGGCGCGGTCGTCGACCTCACGGATGGGAGTGATTTCGGCGGCGGTGCCGGTGAAGAAGGCTTCGTCGGCGCAGTACATCTCGTCGCGGGTGATGCGTTTTTCGCGGACCTCGATGCCCAGGTCGCGAGCCATGGTGATGGCCGCATCGCGCGTGATGCCGTCGAGGCACGAGGCGACGTCCGGCGTGTAGATAACGCCGCCCTTGACGATGAAGACGTTTTCGCCTGCGCCCTCGGACACATAGCCCTCGGTGTCGAGCAGCAGGGCTTCGTCGTAGCCGTTAGCGGTGACCTCGGCGTTGGCGAGAATGGAGTTGACGTAGTAGCCGCTGGCCTTGGCCCGTACCATCGAGACGTTGACGTGGTGCCGAGTGTAGGAGGACACCTTGACCCGGATGCCCTTGGTGATGCCGTCTTCGCCCAGGTAGGCCCCCCAGGGCCAGGCAGCGATCGCGACATGAACCGTGTTGCCGCGCGTGGACACGCCGAGCTTTTCCGAGCCGATCCAGGCAATGGGGCGCAGGTAACAGGAGGCGAGCTTGTTCTCGCGCACCACGTCTTTTTGAGCCTGCATGAGCGTGGCTTCGTCAAAGGGCATTTTCATCTGGAAGATCTTGGCCGAATTGAAAAAGCGCCGGGTATGTTCGGCCAGGCGAAAGATGGCCGTACCGCCTTCGGCATCGTAGGCGCGCACGCCCTCGAAGACGCCCATGCCGTAATGCAGTGTGTGGGTCAGCACATGGATTCTGGCATCACGCCAGTCGACCATCTTGCCGTCGAACCAGATGAGTCCGTCACGGTCGGCCATCGACATGGGGTTCTCCTGAGGTATTTCGATTGGAAACCCCCGATTCTAGCGAATGCGCGTTCCGTTAGCCCGTCGGGTATCGCGAAAGCGTATCGACGCGCTGCTAAACTTCCCGAATGGCCTCATCGTCCGGCTCGACGCCACTGCCCTTTCTCTCAACGCTGCGCTTTCAGGTTGGGCTGCTCGCCACGCTACAGGCGCTGCTGCTCATCAACAACGCCACGCTGATCGCCGTCAACGTCCTGGCGGGGCTGCAGCTGGCCGACAACAAGATCCTCGCCTCGATGCCGGTCACCGCTTACGTAGTGGGCAGCGCCGTATGGTCCATGCCTGCGGCCTGGGCCATGCGCAGGCTGGGGCGGCGCGCGGGCTATACCTTGGGTTCTCTGGCGGCCATACTCAGCGCACTCATCGCCTGGTGGGCCATGATGATCGGTAGCCTGCCGTTGTTGTGCCTGGGCACCTTCATCTGCGGCATTTACAACGCATTCGGCGTGAGCCTGCGCTTTGCCGCAGCCGATGCGGCGGACGCCTACAACCCCGGTTTCAAGGCGCGCGCAATTTCGCTGGTGTTGGCGGGCGGTTTGGTGGGCGGCATCATCGGGCCGGAGCTGTCGAAGTGGTCGCGCACGCTCTTGTCGCACCAGTTTGCCGGCACCTATCTGGTCCTGACCGGTTTTGCCATGCTCTCCCTGGTGCTCATCCAGTTGCTCCGACTGCAGGCGGGCGGCGCGAAGGTCTCCGGGGGGGAGGCGCGGCCTTTACGCGACATTCTCCGGCAGCCTGCAACCATGCTGGCGATTGTGTCGGCCGCCTTCTCCTACGGCATCATGAATCTGCTCATGGTGGCCACGCCCCTGGCGATGGAGGTGTGCAAGCTGTCCTTCGAGGCCACGGTGTTCGTGCTGCAATGGCACGTCGTCGGCATGTTCGGCACGGGGTTGTTCACGGGTTCGCTCATTGCGCGTGTCGGTATTTTGCCGGTCATCATCGCCGGCATTCTGCTCAATCTCGCCTGTGTGGCGGTGGCGCTGTCGGGCGTCGATCTCATGCACTTCACGGTCGCGCTGCTCCTGCTCGGGGTGGGCTGGAACTTCATGTACACCGGGGCCACCGCGCTGCTCACCACCACCTATCGGCCGGCCGAGAAGAACAAGGTCCAGGGCTTCATGGACATGTGCGTGTTCGGCGTCATGATCACCACCTCGGCGGCCTCGGGCGCCCTGTTGTTTGTCAACGGCTGGTCGGTGCTCAATCTGCTGTCGCTGCCCTTCGTGCTGCTCTGCCTGGTGGGTACTTTCTGGGCGGCGCGCAGCGTCGGCTGGGGCACGGGCCGAGTGGCGCGGACCTGAGTCGGCACCCTGTTTTTGGCAGTGCTCAAGACCCTCAATCGACGGGTTGCCGCGCTCAGGCGTGCCCGCTATCGGAGCGCCTCTCGTACGATCTGGCCCGCTTTGCTGGGTACGTTCAGCTGGGGCGTCATCACCGGCATTGCCATGGTGCAGTCGGGCATGAGCGTGGCTCAGGCGGTCGGCATGACCCTGCTGGTTTTTTCCGGAACCGCCCAGCTTGCCGCGCTACCCCTGATGGTGTCGGGCGCGTCGCTGCTGCTCATCGCCTTCACCACCCTCCTCACCAGCCTGCGTTTTCCGGTTTACAGCGCCTCGATCTCCCGCGAATTTTCCAGACTGCCGCCCTGGCTGCGGCTGCGCGTCGGCTATCTCACCACTGATGGGGGCCTGGCCGCCTACAACCTGTTGCCGGCGCGGCAAAGGCGCGTGCAGCGCACCGCGCTCTATCTCGGATTCAATGTTCCGGTCTGGCTGGTCTGGCAGCTAGGTTCATTGCTGGGCATTGCGTTGGTTGCCCTGATGCCCGATTCGCGGGATCTGTCTTATTTGGGGGCGCTGGCGGTGCTGGCGATGATCACCCAGCTGATGAGCGCCCGCCTGTCCGGTCCAACGGTACTGGTAGCCCTCGCGGTGGTGCTGATCGGGGCACACTGGCCCTACCGCGCGGGCATGCTGCTGGCCATCGCCTGCGGCGTGCTGGTGCCGCTGGCCATCGAACTCATTCGTGAGCGGGGGCACCCTCCGCCATGAAAATGGACGCGGTCGACATCTGGCTCACCATCCTGATGCTCACCGGTATCGTGCTGGTCTTGCGCAACCTGTTTCTGTTCGCGCCGCGTCGACTGCAGCCGCGTGGCATGTTCGAGCGGGCGCTGCGCTACGCGCCGCTCGCCGCTCTGTCGGCGCTCGTGGGCCCCGAGGTGTTTCGCGAGGCTCTGACTGCCGCCAGCTTCGAATGGGGGCAGCTGGCCGATGCACGCGTGCTCTCGGCGGCGACGCTGCTGATCGTGGCCCGGCTGAGCGGCAGCGTCGTTGGCGGACTGGCTGCTGGGACCGCCGTGTTTCTGCTCGCTTGACACGTTCTTGGCCAGCGGGCTACGCGTCGGCGGGGCGGGTCCAGGCAGCGCCTGGGCGCTCTGTGCGGGCAACTTAGCCCAACACCTGCGCCCACAAAGCCTGTACCGCCCGGGCCTCGTCCGCGACGTCGTCGGGTGCTACCCGGGCGAATTGGGCGTCATTGAGGCGAAGCTTGTGCTGGATCTGCCGGTATCGGCGATAGGCGTTGGCCACTTGCAGGGCGAGCGTCGCGTCGATCAGGCCCGCATCGGCGGCCCGACCAAGCAGCGCGATGTTGCCCGCGTTGTCGAGCAAGGCGGGCTGCCTGCTGGCGTGAGCGAGCACTAGACACTGCACGATGAATTCGATGTCGACCATGCCACCGCGGTCGTGCTTGACGTCGAAGTGCTCGCTGCGATTCGGATGGCCGACGTGCATCTTCTCGCGCATTGCCCGAACCTCGGCTATCAGCGGACCGCTCTCCCGCGGCTGTGACAGCACCGCCCGTCGTACCGCCTCAAATCGCGCACCGATGCTTGCATCGCCCGCTGCAAAGCGAGCCCGCGTGAGCGCCTGGTGCTCCCAGACCCAGGCCGATTCGCGTTGGTAGCGCTCGAATGCCGCCAGGCTCGAGACCAGCAGGCCTGCCTGGCCGTTGGGCCGCAGGCGCAGGTCAGTCTCGAAGAGCAGCCCCGCTGCGGTGCGGGTCGACAACCAGCCCGACAGGCGCTGTGCAAGCAACGAATACGCCTCGAGGCTGCGCTCATCCTCGTCGTCGTACAGAAAGACCAGGTCGAGATCGGAGGCGTAGCCCAGCTCCTTGCCGCCCAGCCGACCGTAGGCGATCGCGGCGAAGCGCGGTTTTTCGCGAAAGCGCTGCCGCAGCTGAGACCAGACCAGCTGGATGGCCAGATCAAGCACCCGATCGGCCAGTTCGCTCAGAAAATCGGAGATGCGCTCGGTGCTGTGGCGCTGCGCCAGGTCTTGGGTCATCAGCTTGAAGACCTGGGCATGATGGGCCTCGCGCACGATATCCATCTGCAGTTCGACGTCAGGCGCCTCACCCAGACGGGCGGATTGCACGCGCTCGGCGAGCTGCGTGGCCCACAGCGCGGTATCGGTGGACTCGAGCAGCTGGCCATCAAGCAGCTCGTCCAGTACGACCGGGTGACGCATCAGGTAATCGGCGGGCCATTTCGCCCAGTCAAGAATGCGCAGCACCCGCGCGAAGGCCTGTGGATACTGCCCCAGTAGCGCCACGTAAGCTGGTCGCCGGCAGACCGATTCGAGCAGATCGACCAGCCGGATCAGGCCAGCGCTGCCCGTGTTGAGCGTAATGGCCTGGGCGAGCAGGCGATCGACTGCGGCACGAGTGTCGCCGCGCGCGGCGGCATAGCGCGCGCTGTGCCGGAGCAGGCCGATGCGACGTTGTACATCGGGCTCGCAGCGGGCGACCTCGCTGTCGAGCCCCGGCTCGCCACCCGGGGGCTCACCAGCCGGCGTGAGCAATCGCTCAAAGATCGAGGAAACCCGTCCGGTGGCCTGTTCGATGGACGCGTCAAACTGATCGGGTGCCATCCCCAGCATGCCTGCGATCAGGGTGCGCTCGTCGGCCGCTCGGGGCAGCCGGTGAGTCTGGGCGTCTTCGCGGTACTGCAGCGCGTGCTCGGTGCGGCGCAGGAGCCGGTAGGCGGCGGTCAAGTCCCGGCTCTCGTCGCCGCTTAAAACGCCACGTTTTTGCAGCGCCTCGAGGGTGACCAGGGTTTGCCGGCTGCGCAGGCCGGGGTCGCGGCCGGCCCGTACGATCTGGAAGAGCTGCGCCGTGAACTCGATCTCGCGGATGCCGCCGCGTCCAAGCTTGACATCCAGGGCCTCAGGGTCGCGCGCGCCGCGCCGGGCGACTTCGGTCCGGATCTTGCCGTGCAGATCGCGCAGCGCCGCGAAGGCCTCGTAGTCCATGTAGCGCCGAAAGACGAAGGGCGTGACGATTCGCTCGAGCGCGGCCGTATCGTCGTGCAGCGCGGCGGGCCCGGCCAGCGCCGTGCCGGCGAGCACCCGACCCTTGAGCCAGGCAAAACGCTCCCACTCGCGCCCCTGGGCAAAGAAGTACTGCTCGAGCATGTTGAACGAGGCCACCAGCGGTCCCGAGTCGCCGTTGGGCCGCAAGCGGGTATCCACCCTGAAGACGAACCCGTCGGCGGTGATGTCCGATAGCAACTCGATGGTTCGGCGCGCGGCGCGATGCATCCAGTCGCTGGCTGCAATGGTCGGACCCTCGTCCGAGCGCCCGGTTTCACCTTCGTCGCGAAATACAAAGACCAGGTCCAGATCAGACGACACGTTGAGTTCGTCGCCACCTCCCTTGCCCATGGCTACGGCCAGCAGGTCCTGCGGGCGTCCGTCGCTGTCGAGCGGCCGACCGAAGCGCGCGCTCAGTTCCTCGCCGGCCAGCGCCATGGCGTGTCGGGTGCTCAGTTCGGCCAGGCCGGACATTGCGAGACAGACCTCCTCGAGCTCGGCCAGACCCCGGATGTCTCGCTCGATCAGGATCAGCATGACCCACTGCCGGATTCGCCTCAGGCCGGCCGTCACCTTGGCCGCGTGTAACGCGGGGTCGCCTGCAGGGCGGACGCTGTTGGAGGGCGACGATTCGCCGAGCTGCCAGTCGAACAACGCCCGCAGGGCGTGCCCGTCGAGGGGTGCCTCAACCAATTGCGCGAGACGCTGCCGGGCGTCAGGCACGCCATCACGCCGGGATTCCAGCGACTGGATGGATCGCCTGAAGTAGCCCGAGAAGCTTTCTGCTTGGAAGCTCATGGTGGTTTCCCGAAACGGGTATCCTCTGAGGGTTGATTCGCAAACCCCGAGATTGTCTCAGCCCCGCTGCCGTGCACGTGCAAGACGCCCAAGGAGATCGCGAGGCGCCCGCGCCGGGTGCCGCGCCCCGCAGTCTGTTGCGCGGGCTTGCGCGCGCCCTGGGATGGGCCGTGCTGTCGGGGGTCCTCCTGCTGTCGGCAGCCTATCTCGTTTTTCGCCACTATGTCTGGCCCAGCGTCAACCAGTGGCGTCCGCGCATCGAGCAGGCGGTCTCGGGTTGGCTGGACGCGCCCGTCAGCATTGGCGAGCTGTCGAGCGGCTTTGACGGGCTCAGGCCCTCGCTGATCGCCCGCGGCATTCGCGTGGGAGCCAGGGCCGATGTCCCGCCGCTCGCCATCGATTCGGCCTCGGCGGTGCTCGCGCTCGATTCGCTGCTTCGGGGGCAACCGGGGCTGGTCTCGCTCGATGTGGAGCGGCCTGTGGTTCAAGTCGAGCGAATCGACACGCGCCGCCTGTCGGTGGCTGGGGCGCTGGTTGACCTGGATCGGCCAGGCGGATCGCAAGCGCTCGAGTGGGTGCTTGGCAGCCGGCGAATCACGGTACGCAACGCCCGGCTCGAGATGCGGGATCGTTTGGGCAGCGAGCCGCTGGTCATTGCGGGTATCGACCTCATGAGTTCGAATGATCAGGGCCGACATCACCTGTCGATGCGGGCGCCTGCGATCGGGGCTGGGCTTCAGGGCCTTGAACTCGCGATCGATTTCGCGTTGCCGGCGGGCGCGTCAGCGGCTGACTGGAGCGCCTGGCGCGGTGAGGCGTATGCGTCGGCAACCCAGATCGAGTTCGCGCCGCTCGCGGGGCTGATGCGAAGCTGGCTTGCCGTGGGCACCGAGGCGCCGCTGCGCATCGCGCGCGGTAGCGGGCCGCTCAAGGCCTGGGTGCGCTTTGAATCAGGGCATATCTCTGATGTCCTGGTGAAGGCCTTTGCCGAGGCCATGGAGGTGTCGGTTCGCGGCCAGCGTCTGCCGGTGCGCTCGGTCGCGCTCGAGGCGCTCGCCCGACGAATCGATGACACCCGCATTGGTGTCGAGTTCCGACGCTTCTCGTTTTCCGATGGCGCGGGCTTCGTTCTCGCACTCGATGACCGGCCGCAGCAAATCATTGAGCTGGATGCGACCAGCCTGAAGCCGGCGTCGGGCCACCTGAGCTGGCGAGGGTTTGACCTGGCCCGACTGCTGGAGACCATGCGGCGGATGCCCTTGCCAGAGGCATGGCTGTCCCGGCTCGCTGGCGTTTCGGCAAGCGGTCGGGTGAGTTCGGCGGGTATCCGTTGGCAATCGGGCGAGACGGGGCCAGGGTATGCGGTCTCGATGGCGTTCGAGCGGATATCGCTTCGCCGGGCTGAGACCCGCTCCCGCCCGGGTGAGCGGCCCTGGCCGTCCGTCAGCCAGTTGAGCGGTACGGCCCGGTTTGACGACCGCAGCGGCCGCATCGACCTGAACTCGTCGGGCCTTTCGCTTCGCTTGCCGGGTACCTTGTCCGAGCCGGTGGTGCAATTGTCCAGCTTGCAGGGAAGCCTGAACTGGCGACTCGCGCCGTCGCCTCTGCCCCTCGAGCCCGACGAGCTTACTTTGTTCAGCGAGGGTTTGCGTTTTGCGAATGCCGATGCTTCGGGCGAGATTCGGGGCGAGTGGCGTAGTGCCGCGAGTGGCCCGGGCAGCCTCGAACTCGGCGGCCGGCTCGAGCGTGTGGCGGCCAACCGCGTCGCCCGCTATCTCCCGCTCAGCGTGGGAGCGTCGGTCAGAGACTGGGTGGCACGGGCGGTCACCATGGGGCAATCGTCCGAGACCACGATTCGCCTGCGGGGGGATCTCGCACAGTTTCCGTTTCGCGATGAGCAGTCGGGCGAGTTCCGGATCGAGAGCCGCCTCGAGCAGGTCGGTCTGTCGTATGCGCCGGGGTGGCCTGCCCTTGACAAGCTGCGCGGCAGGCTCGTCTTCGAGCGCGCGGGGATGCAGGTGCAAACCGATGTCGGTGAGGTGCTAGGGGTTCGGCTGGGCGAAGTGAGTGCACGAATCAGCGACTTTGCGGTGCCGCACCTTGTGGTGGAGGGCCGCGCAAGCGGGGCGTCGGGTGAGATGCTGCGCTTTCTCGAGGAAAGCCCCTTGCGCAGTGGCCTGGTGCAGTCGATCCCCGGATTGTCACTCGAGGGCCCGGCGCAGCTGGCGCTCCGGATGGAGCTGGACCTCGGGCGCGGCGATGCCCGCGACGTGGCGGGAACCGTCTCGCTACGCGGCAACCGGCTGCGCCTTTCGCCCGAACTGCCGCCGCTCGAGGCGATCGAGGGGGCCGTAGCGTTCAATGCCGAGGGGGTTCGCCCGAGCGCACTCGCGGCTCGATTCGCCGGGGGAACGCTCGAGGCGGCGCTGCAGGCGCGAGGCCCGGGTCGCTTCAGCGTGCGCGTGCAGGGCGTGGGCGACGCGGCCGGCCTTGGCGATCTGTGGGCGGTCGAGCCCCTGCGTGCGCTGAGCGGGCAGGCGGCGTATCAGGCCTCGGTCGACATCGAGCCGCAGGTTCTTCGGGCCCAGATCAGTTCCGATCTGCAGGGAGTGTCCAGTGCTTTGCCAGTGCCGCTGGCCAAGCCCAGCCAGGCGGCCTGGCCTTTGCGGGTCGACTGGCAGCGCTCACGGTCGGCGCCCTTTACTGAGACGCTGCGGGCACGCCTGCGCGAGGACATCGTGTTTTCGCTTGAGCGCCAGCCGGATGCTGGTCCCGGTCAGTCGGGCGCTGCGCGCGCAGCGCTGGCCGTGGGCGGGGAGCAGCCCCTGCCGCCCAGCGGCCTGGCTGTCTCGCTTCGCCTGCCCGAGATCGACCTCGATGCCTGGTCGGCCGTGCTGCAGCCGGAGGCGCGGAGGGTGTCGCCGCCGCCCGTCGCCGTCAGCCAGGCCCCCGCGGCGGACGCCCTTGTGCTGGTGCCCGAGCGCGTGTCGCTGGTCACCGATTCGCTCCAGCTCGCGGGCAAGGGGTTCACGCGCGTGGTCCTGGGTGCGACGCCGCAGGGCCCCATTTGGCGCGCCAACATGGCGTCCGGCGAAGTCAATGGATACGTCGACTGGCGGCCGCCCGATTCCGAGCACCCTTCGGGCGCGCTGACAGCGCGCCTGGCGCTGCTGCAGGTGCCGCGCAACCGGGCGAGCGAGATCGAGCAGTTGCTGGAGGCGCGTCCCCGTAGCCTGCCGGCGCTCGATGTCGAGGCTGATCGAATGGTACTGTTCAGTCGCGACCTGGGGCGACTGAGTCTGCGCGCAGCCAATGCCGGGGAGGGTGAGCGGCAGGTCTGGCGGCTCGAGCACCTGAGGCTGGAGCACCCCGGGGCGACCCTGGATGCACGCGGGCTCTGGCAGGCGCCGGGCGCGGGGGCCGGGCGCTCCACCTCTCTTGACTTCGAACTTGGCCTGCGCGAGCCCGCGCGCGTGCTCGAGACTTTCGGCGTGAGCGGAGCGCTGAGCGGCGCGCCGGGCCGGCTTGCCGGACGCATCGGTTGGGCAGGGTCGCCGCTGGCGATCGACTATCCCAGCCTGTCGGGCGAGGTCGATGTCAACTTGGGCAAGGGCCAATTTCTCAAGACCGAACCCGGTATTTCGAAGTTGATCGGTGTGCTCAATCTGCAGTCTTTGCCGCGCCGTCTGACGCTCGATTTTCGTGACGTGTTCGCCGAAGGCTTTTCATTTGATGAAATCCGTGGGGGGGCACGCATCAATGCCGGGATTGCCAGGACCAACGATTTTCGCATGCGGGGTGTTCAGGCCAACGTCACGATTCGCGGCGAGGCCGACATGGCAGCGGAAACCCAGGCGCTGCGGGTGGAGGTACGCCCCGAGTTCAATGCCGGCATTGCCTCGCTGGCGTATGCCGCGATGGCCAACCCGGCCATCGGGCTGGGTTCCTTCATTGCGCAATGGGCCCTGCGTAAACCGCTGCAGGATATCCTCGCCTACGAGTATGACGTGACCGGCTCCTGGGCCGACCCCGCCGTGGTCGAGCGGGCGCGCCCGCGCTTTGAGCAACTGCTCAATCCGCCGGCCCGCTCGGGGTCGAACTGAGTGGCGAGTCAGCGTTCAAGCCCTGCCCAGAATCCCGTGACAGACCGGGCTTCAATCTCGGGCAATCGGATTACATCAAGGCCCCCAGCGGGCAGGGAGCAGTGTTGAGCATCGCCGATGACGCCGACGATCAGACCCTGCGGGTCGCTGCGATCCAGATGGTCTCGGGCCCGAAGCTCGAGGCCAATCTCGAGCGCGCGGGGAAGCTGATTGCCGAAGCGGCCGCAGCCGGTGCGCAACTGGTCGCGCTGCCCGAGTACTTTTGCCTGTTCGGCGACCGCGAAGAGGACAAGGTGCTCGCGCGTGAGGTGCCGGGGCAAGGCCCGGCCCAGGCCTTTCTATCGGATGCTGCCAGGCGTCACGGCGTCTGGCTGGTGGGCGGCAGTGTGCCGCTCGCCAGCCCGAGGCCGGGGCGCGTCTACAACGCCTGCCTCGTGTTCGGACCCGACGGTCGCCAGCGGGCGCGCTACGACAAGATCCATCTGTTCGGTTTCAAGCGGGGCGACGAGCGCTTCGATGAGTCCACCACCATCGCCCCAGGCACGACGCCGGTGGTGGTCGATTTCGACGCCGGCACGCCGGTCGCGCGCTGGCGCGCCGGCCTCTCCCTCTGTTATGACCTGCGATTTCCGGAGCTGTTTCGGGCGCTGCTGCCGGCTGACCTCATTCTGGTGCCCTCATCCTTTACGTACCGCACCGGCCAATCTCACTGGGAGCCGCTCTTGCGTGCGCGGGCCATCGAGAACCAGTGCTATGTGCTGGCGCCCGCGCAGGGTGGGCGACACCCCAATGGTCGCCGCACCTGGGGGCACTCGGTACTCATCGACCCCTGGGGCGAGGTGCTTCACGAGCTGGCCGAGGGCGAGGGCGTGATGCTGGGCAAGCTCAGCCGCCGGCGCATCACTGAACTCAGAGCGGGTTTGCCTGCGCTGTCGCATCGCGTGTTGTAGGATCGTCGTTATGAAAATCGCTGACACGTCTCTGCATCATCTCGCCATCGCGCGGTCGCTTCTGCTCGAACCCTATGGGCTCGATGAAAGCGATCTCAACCGCGTGCTCGCCGAAATTTTTCGGCATCGCGTCGACCATGCCGATCTCTACTTCCAGTTCACGCGCAGCGAAGGCTGGAGCCTGGAGGAGGGGATCGTCAAGTCGGGTAGTTTTTCGATCGATCGCGGCGTGGGTGTACGCGCCGTCACCGGTGACAAGACGGCCTTTGCCTATTCCGACGAAATCAGCCTCGACGCGCTGATCTCGGCGGCCCGTGCCACGCGCACCATTGCGCGTCAGGGCGCCGGCCGCACAAAGCTTGCCGCCACCATGACGCCCGCAAGCGGTCATGCCTTGTACGATCGAAACGATCCCATCATCGGGTTGGAGGCCGCCGACAAGGTGGCGCTCCTCGAGCGTGTCGAACGGCAGGCCCGGGCGCGTGATCCCCGTATCGTTCAAGTCATGGCGGGGCTCGCGGGCGAGTATGACGTGGTGCTGGTGGCGCGCGCCGACGGCCTGATCGCGGCGGATGTGCGCCCGCTGGTTCGGCTCTCGCTCACCGTCATTGCCGAGCAGGGCGGTCGTCGCGAGCAGGGCCACAGTGGCGGCGGCGGCCGAGCGGGACTGGATCTGTTCGACGAGGCCACCCTCAGCCGCTACGTGGACGAGGCGGTGCACGCGGCGCTTACCAACCTTGAGGCCCGGGCTGCCCCCGCTGGCACCATGACCGTGGTGCTGGGACCGGGTTGGCCCGGGGTGCTGCTGCACGAGGCCGTGGGCCACGGGCTCGAGGGCGACTTCAACCGCAAGGGCTCATCGGTGTTTGCCGGTCGAGTCGGTGAGCGTGTGGCGGCGCGTGGCGTCACTGTCATCGATGACGGAACGATGGCCGGTCGGCGCGGTTCGCTCAACATTGACGACGAAGGCAATCCAACGCAACGCAACGTGCTCATCGAAGACGGCATCCTCAAGGGCTACATGCAGGACATCCTCAATGCGCGCCTGAGTCGCACCGCCGTCACCGGTAATGGGCGCCGGGAATCCTTTGCGCACCTGCCCATGCCGCGCATGACCAATACCTGCATGCTGGCGGGCCAGCTCGACCCAGCCGAGATCATCGCCTCGATCGATCGCGGGCTGTATGCGGCCAACTTCGGTGGCGGTCAGGTCGACATTACCAATGGCAAGTTCGTGTTCTCGGCCTCCGAAGCCTGGTGGGTCGAAAAGGGCAAGCTCCAGTACCCGGTCAAGGGCGCCACGCTCATTGGCAACGGGCCCGAGTCCCTCAAGCGCATCACCATGATCGGCAATGACATGCGTCTCGATTCCGGCGTGGGCGTGTGTGGCAAGGACGGCCAGAGCGTGCCGGTGGGGGTGGGTCAACCCACCCTGCGGATCGAGGGCCTCACGGTGGGCGGCACGGGCTGAGCCTGACTGGCCGAGCGGCTCAGCGTTTTCAGTAGCCGAGGTTTCGAGGCAGCCAGAGCGCCAGTTCGGGCACCGCCACGATTGCCACCAGCATCAGGCCCATGGCAAACACCAGCCACATCACCCAGGGCACCGTTTGCTCGATGCGAATGCCGGCCATGCGCGACGACACCATCAGGTTGACAGCGACGGGCGGCGTGAACTGGCCAATGGCCACCATGTAGGTGAGCAGCACGCCGAACCAGACCGGGTCCCAGCTGTAGGCCTTCATCAGCGGCATGAGCAGTGGCACGAAAATCAGGAAGATGGACACGCCGTCAAGCACCATGCCTACGAAAAGCAACACGACGATGATGATCGAGAGCGCAGCCATGGAACTGATGCCGCTGTCGAGGACCGCACGGGCCAGCGGGTCGACGATGCCCAGTGTGCTGACTGCGTAGGCGAATACGCTGGCCAGCGCGATCACGATCATGATGACGCCCGAGATCTCCGCCGCTTCGACCAGGATGGCGAGCAGGTCGCGGGGCCTGATCGTACGGTAGACAACCATCCCGACGAACAGCCCGTAGAACACGGCCACTACAGCGGCCTCGGTGGGTGTGAACCACCCGGCCCGCATGCCGCCGAGGATCAGCACCGGCGCAAAGAGACCCCAGGTGGCCTCGCGCAGTGCCCGCCAGAAGGGCGGACGAGGCTGCGTGCGCTCGCCTTCGCCGAAACCATGCCGGCGCGCGAGCCAGACCGCGGGCACGATCAGGGCAAGCCCCGCCAGAATGCCCGGCACCATGCCCGCGGCAAAGAGCGCGGGGACCGAGGCCCCGGGCACCATCACCGAGTACACGATGAAGGCGATCGATGGTGGAATGAGGATATCGGTGGCCGCAGCGGCCCCGATGATGCTGGCCGAATAGGCCGGTGGATAGCCCGCCCGCGCCATCGCGGCCAGCATCACGCCACCGACGGCGGCCGCGTTGGCCGGACCCGAGCCCGAGATTCCGCCCAGAAACATGGCCACCGCGATGGCCACCAGGGGCAGCATGCCCGGGCCGCGCCCGACGATGGCGATAGCGAAGTCGACCAGGCGTTTGGCGACGCCCGAGCGATCGAAGATGGCGCCCACGAGCACGAACATGGGCAGCGCCAGTAACGGGTATTTGGCGATGCCGGCGTAGAAGTTGTTGGGAATGGCGAGCCATCCCAGACCGCCCAGACCGATGCCCACGGCCCCGCCCAGCATGAGCGATACGCCGATGGGCACACCGGCTACCATCAGGGCAATGAACACGGCGAAGATGAGCACCCCGATCATGCCGACCGGCTCCAAAGCCGGATCAGTCTCTGCATGGCGCGTGCTGCCAGCGTGACCGACAGCACCGGCAGCCAGACCGTGTACCACCACTGGGGCAGGCCGATGCCGGGCGTGGTGACCTCGTAGCGGTAATCGTCCCAGGCCAGACGCCCGCCCAGTCCGGCCAGCAGCAGGAAGGCGATGACCGTGGCGATCGCGGCAAGGGATTCAAGCGCCCGGGCGCGCGCCGGCGGCGCACCCTCGACCAGCGCCTCGATACGCACGTGCGTGTTCCGGTAGATGGCGGCGCCTGCCGAGGCCATGGCCAGCATGACCATCAGCACCACCGATAATTCTTCGGTCCAGGCAAAGGACTGGTCGCTGAGATAGCGCACCACTACGTTGGCGAAGGTGATGAGCGCAAGCAGCGCCATCAGTACTGCCCCCACCCAGTCCTCGAGCAGCAGGCGCCGTGTCGGCGCCTGGCCCGGTTGCTCGGGTTCGCTCATCCTCAGGCGCGGGGGCGTGCGGCGACGGCCGCCTCGGCTTGCTTGACGAGGTCGGCGCCGATGGTCTTGGCCCACTTGTCATACGCCGGCTTGAGCACACGCTGGAATTCGGCCTTTTCGGCCGGCGTCAGCTCGGTGACCTTGACCCCCAGCGCCTCCACGTCCTTGATCATCGACATGTCGCCGCCACTGAGCCCCTTGCGGGCAATGGCGATTTCCTGCTTGCCCGCCTCGATGGCGCTGGCGCGCACGATTTCCTGGTCGGCCGGCGTCCACGACTGCCAGACCTCGCGGTTGACCACGAAGATGAGCGGGTCGGCCACATAGCCCCAGCGGGTGACGAACTTCTGCGCGAGCGTGTGAAGCTTGGCCGCAGTGAAAATGTGCATGGGGTTTTCCTGGCCCTCGACGGCACCGGAGGCCAGCGCGGGCTGCGCGTCGGCCCAGCTCATCTGCGTGGGGTTGGCGCCCAGCGCGGTGAACACCTCGGTGAAGATCGGCGAGCCGACGATCCGAAACTTGAGCCCCTTCATGTCGGCGGGCGAGCGGATCTCGCGACGTGAATTGGTCAGCTCGCGAAACCCGTTCTCTCCCCAGGCAAGCGGCACCACACCGGCTTTGTCGACAATCTGCATGATGCGCTTGCCAGCCTCGCTCTGGGTGATGGCGTCAAGACCAGCGTGGTCCTGCGACAGGAAGGGCAAGGAAAAGAGATTGAGCTCTTTCACCTGCGGCGACCAGTTGATGGTCGAGCCCACGGCCATGTCGATCACGCCCTGACGGATTGCGGAGAACTCGCGGGTCTGGTCGCCGTTGATCAGCGATACGCCCGGGTACATCTTGATGTTGATACGGCCCTGCGTGCGTTCGCGAACCAGGTTGCCCCAGATCTCGCCGCCCTTGCCCCAGGGGAAGGCCGCGCCGACCACGGTTGAGAGGCGGTACTCGGGCCGGTACTGCTGGGCCGAGGCACTGCGGATGATGAAGGGCGCGCCGAGCGCGGCGGCACCGGTCGTGCCGGCTTTCAGGACTGAGCGACGATCCATCTTGGGTCTCCTTGGGGTTTGACGCGGGCCATCAGGCCGGGTGCCACGCCCGGCCCGGTCCGCCAACGAGCGGCCGGCCTCGCGAGGTTCAGCCCTCAAGTGTAATTCAGACAAGCCTGGGCCCCGCTTGCGCAGGGCGGGCGCCCGCGCAAGCCCTGACTCAACTCACCAGGGTGTGCGCCCTCGCGGCAATACCCCGCGCGTCGATTCGGGCGAGCGCCTCGAGTCCAGGCGAGTAGCCCACCGGAATGCGCATGCCGCCCAGGCGTGCCAGACGAACACCGGGTGCCTGCTCGGCCAGCGTGGCAATGATCTCGGCACCGAATCCGGCCACCTGGACGGCCTCATGCACCACCAGCACGCGGCCGGTCTTGAGCGCCGAGGCGAGTACCGTCTCCCGGTCCCACGGCCAGAGCGTACGCAGATCGATCAGCTCGGCGTCGATCCCCTGATCGGCGAGCTCGCCGCAGGCTTCGTGCGCCCAGTGAACCGCCTTGCTCCAGCTGACGATCGTAAGGTCGCGCCCTTCTCGCATCACCCGGGCGCGGCCAATCGGGAGCGCGGGCGCGGCATCGAGTTCGCCCTCGAGCGCCCAGAGCTCCTTGTGCTCGAGGTAGGCCACCGGGTCGCCACAGTCGATGGCGGCGCGCAGCAGGTCGTGATTGTCCTGCGGCGTGGCAGGCGCGAGGACCACCAGCCCAGGGATGTGGGCAAACCAGCTTTCGAGCGACTGGGAGTGTTGCGCCGCCGAGGAACTCCAGATGCCGATCGGCATGCGCAGCACGGCCGGAACGCGGCCCTGCCCGCCGAACATGAAGCGGTTCTTGGCTGCCTGGTTGACGATCTCGTCCATGGCGCAGAGCGCGAAATCGACCACCCGCAGTTCGACCACCGGTTTGAGGCCGCACAGCGCCATCCCGACCGCCGCTCCGACGATCGTCGACTCGGAGATGGGCGTGTCTATGATGCGGCTGGGGCCGAAGCGCTCGAGCAGACCACGGTACTGGCCGAAGATACCGCCTCGTCCGATGTCTTCGCCGAGTGCCACGACCCTCGGGTCGTGGGTCATCGCGGCAGCCAGCGCGCTGACCGATGCGGCGGCATAGGTGCTCACAGCCATTGTCCCGCTCCCGTGTCCTGAATCTGTTCGAAAGCGGCCGAGCTGTCAGGCCAGGGCGCCTCCACCGCAGCCCGTAGCGCAGCGCCCACTTCCTCGCGGGCCGCCGCCATCGCGGCCTCCAAAGTCTGAGCGTGCTCGCCGCGTTCGAGCAACCTGGCCCGTGCGATCGCGATCGGGTCACGCTCGAGAGCGCGGGCGAGCTCCGCCGGATCGCGGTAGGGGGCCGCATCCACCGACACGTGGCCCTTGAAGCGGTAGGTGCGGGCGTGCAGGAGGGCAGGGCGCGACTGGGCACGCACCTGGGTGATCAACTGACCTGCGGCCGCGTATACCGCTTCGACGTCATTGCCGTCGATCTCCACCGACTCGATGCCGTAGCTGCGTGCGCGCGCAGCCGCCCCCTCGCCGGCCGACATGGCCTGCGTTCGAGTCGTGGCTGACCACTGGTTGTCTTCGCAGACGAAGAGCAGCGGCAACTGGTAGGTCGCCGCCCAGTTGAGGCTCTCGGCAAAGGGGCCGCGGTTGATCGCGCCGTCGCCGAAAAAGGCCACGGCGATCGCGGGTTTCGATTGCAGTCGCATCGCGTGGGCCGCGCCGACCGCGATGGGGATGCTCGCCGCCACCACCCCGTTGGCGCCCAGCATGCCGACCGAGAAATCGGCAATGTGCATCGAGCCGCCCCGTCCGCCGCAAAAGCCGCTGGCCTTGCCGAAGAGTTCCTGCATCATCCGATCGGTGCGGGCGCCCTTGGCGAGTGTATGGCCGTGTCCGCGGTGGGTCGAGGTGATCGGATCGTCGCTGTGAAGGTGGGCGCAGACCCCCGTGGGCACCGCTTCCTGGCCCGTTGACAGATGCAGCGGACCGCGCACCTGTGGGGGCTTGTCGACCGGTGCATCGCTTTGCGGCCCCCAGGCGGCGAGCCCGCCCCGGCTGGCCTCTTCGGCGGCGTCCTCGAAGGCCCGGATGCGGCACATGGTCCGATAGAGCGCGAGCAGATCGGGCGCTTGGGCTGAGTCGGTGCGTGGGGCTGGGGCTTGGGACATCGTCGCTCCGGGCATGTCGGCGAGGGCGTTGATGCTAGCAGAGGCCTGCCTTTTCGCGCGTCGCGCAACGCTTTCGCTTGCGGGGGCGAGCCGCGAGCCGCTATAGTGAGAGGATGACGCAGCGCGACAACCCCTTTTTTTATTTTTTCAGCTTTGACTTTCCGCCTGCCGGCGGACTGAGTCCGGAGCGTGTTCGCAGCTGAAACGAATCCGACCCGACACAGACCGCCGGCCTCGAAACCCGGCGGTTTTTGTTTTGGGCGTCGGGCGTCATGACCGTACGGGGCTGGCTGGGGCGGCCTTGAGCAGACCACCCCGTTTTCTCTCAGTGGAGGCAATCAAGATGACTGGCGTGACCGATGACACCCGAATCCGCGGCTACCGCGAACTGGCGCCCCCCGCGCACCTGTTGCGTGAGTTGGCGCTCGATGAGAACACCACGCGTGTGGTGTCCGGTGCCCGCCAGGCGATTCACCGCATCCTGCATTCGATGGATGACCGCCTGTTGGTCGTGATCGGTCCGTGTTCGATCCACGACCCGCAGGCCGCCCGCGAGTACGCGCGACAACTCGCCGTCCAGCGCCAACGCCTCTCGGCCGACCTCGAGATCGTGATGCGGGTCTACTTCGAAAAGCCCCGCACGACGGTGGGCTGGAAGGGGCTGATCAACGACCCTGACCTCGACAACAGTTTCGAGATCAACAAGGGCCTGAAGCTTGCGCGCGAACTGCTGCTCGACATCAACCGGCTGGGCCTGCCGGCGGGGTCGGAGTTTCTGGACATGATTACGCCGCAGTACCTGGCCGACCTGATCGCCTGGGGGGCGATCGGCGCACGCACCACCGAATCTCAGGTGCACCGCGAACTGGCCTCGGGCCTGTCCTGTCCGGTGGGCTTCAAGAATGGCACCGACGGCAATCTGCGCATTGCGCTCGACGCGATCAAGGCCGCGTCTCAGCCCCACCATTTTCTGTCGGTGACCAAGGGCGGCTACTCGGCGATCGTCTCGACCAACGGCAATGAAGATTGCCACGTCATTCTGCGCGGCGGCAAGCAGCCCAATTACGACGCAGCGAGCCTGGATGCCGCCTGCAAGGAAGCCGCTGCGGCCGCACTCGCCTGCCGCCTGATGATCGATGCCAGTCACGGCAACAGCCAGAAAAAGCCCGAAAACCAGATCGGGGTAGCCGCCAGCATCGCCAGCCAGATCGCGACGGGCGATGGCCGCATCTTCGGCGTCATGATCGAAAGCCATCTGTTGGCAGGTCGCCAGGACCTCAAACCCGGTCAGCCCCTGGTCTACGGTCAGAGCATCACCGATGGCTGCATCGGCTGGGAGGAAAGCGTGGGCGTGCTCGAGACGCTTGCCGAGGGCGTTCGAGCCCGTCGGGTGGCGGCGGGGCACTGAGGCGGCCCGGGGGGGCTCGTACAACGCCTCCCACCCGGCGGCGTCAGCCGCGGTTTCGCCCTTTCTGCCACTGAACGTCTGCACCGCCCGCATGGCGATTGAGCACGCGGGCGAGCACGAAGAGCAGGTCGGACAGACGGTTGAGGTACTGACGTAACGCGGGCCGCACCGGCTCGGTGTGGCCCAGCGACACCATCGCGCGTTCGGCGCGGCGGCACACGGTCCGCGCGACGTGGGTGAGGGCGGCCGCCCGCGAGCCTCCGGGCAGGATGAACTCCGCCAGGCGGGGCAGGGTGGCGTTGTAGTGCTCGAGCAGCGCATCGAGTCGGGCAACCTGGCCATCGGCCAGGTTGTCGTAGCCCGGAATGGCGAGCTCTCCGCCCAGATCGAACAGGTCGTGCTGCACGCCGATGAGTTGCTCGTGCAACTCGGCCGGCATGGGCTCGGTCAGCAGCAGACCCAGGGCCGAGTTCAGTTCGTCGACGTCGCCGATCGCGGCGATGCGCAGGCTGTCCTTCGGGGTACGGCTGCCATCGCCCAGCCCTGTCGTGCCATCGTCACCCGTGCGGGTGGCGATGGCGGTGAGGCGCAGTCCCATTACTTCTTCGGCAGTCGGCTGGCGACGCCCTGGACGTAGTAGTCCATCTTGCCCAGGTCGTCATCGCTCAGCGCTTTACCCGCAGGCGCCCGCTCCTTGCCGTCCTGATCGACCACGGGGCCGGTGAAGGGATGGAATGTGCCCGCCTTGAGATCGCCTTCGAGCTTGGCGACCATGGCACGCACATCGGCCGGCACTGCCGGGTTGATGGGGGCCAGTGAGACCATGCCGTCCTTGAAGCCGCCCCATAGGTTGCCGGGTTTCCAGGTGCCGGCAATCGCCTCGTTGATGGTCTTGGTGTAGAACGCGCCCCAATGGTGCGTGGCGGCGGTGAGGTGTGCCTTGGGACCGTACTTCGACATGTCCGAGTGGTAGCCCACCGCGAACTTGCCTTTTTCTTCAGCCGCCTGCACCACGGCGGTGGAATCGGTGTGATGCGTGACCACGTCGGCGCCCTGCGCGATGAGGGTGTTGGCGGCATCGCGCTCCTTGCCCGGGTCGTACCAGGAATTGACCCAGATCACCCGAACTTCGGCGTTGGGGTTGACGCTGCGCGCGCCGCGCGTAAATGCATTGATGCCCTGCAGCACCTCGGGAATCGGGAAGGCCGCCACATAGCCCAGCACATTGGACTTACTCATCTTGCCGGCGACGATGCCGGTGAGATGGCGGGCTTCGTAAAACCGCGCGTTGTAGATGCCGAGGTTGGGTCCGGTCTTGTAGCCGGTGGCATGCACGAAGGCCACCTTGGGGAACTGCTTGGAGACGCGCTCCATGTAGTTCATGTAGCCGAAGCTGGTGGCGAAAATCACCTGGTGACCGCTCTGGGCCAGTTCGCGGATGACACGCTCGGCGTCTGCGCCCTCGGGTACGCTTTCGATGAAACGGGTCTGCACCTTGCTGCCAAGGGCCTGCTCCATCTGCTTGCGGCCCAGATCGTGCTGGAAGGTCCAGCCGGCATCGCCGATGGGGCTGACGTAGACATAGCCCACCTTGATCGGGTCGGCCGAGAAGACCGGGGCTGCCAGACCGGCGAGGGCAACCGTGGCAGCGCTGCTGAGGAGAGTGCGTCGTGACACCATCAGAGGACTCCTGTTTTGGAAGAATGCACCGAGCAAGCCGTCGGCATGCGCCAGGTCGTGAGCCTGGTTCACGCATCTGGCCGATAGGGCTGACCGAGCGAGACGGGCGAGTTTAGCCTGATCAGGTCCGGTCGTCGCGAGATCATCACCAGAACGATGATCGTGGCGAGGTAAGGCAGTGCCGACAGCCACTGCGACGGGATCGTCCAATGGACCCCGGACCCCTGTACGAACATCTGGGCGATGAGCATGCCTCCGAACAGATAGGCTCCAAGCAACACGCGTGCCGGGCGCCAGGTGGCGAACACGACCAGCGCCAGTGCAATCCAGCCACGCCCCGCGACCATGCCTTCCACCCAGAGCGGCGTGTGAAAGACCGACAGGAAGGTGCCACCAAGCCCGGACAGGGCCCCGCCCGCGAGTACGGCGAGATAGCGGATGCGGATGACCGGATAGCCCGCCTCATGGGCGACCGCCGGAGACTCGCCGATGGCGCGAAGCACCAACCCGGGTCGCGAACGTTGCAGGAACCAGGCGATGGCCGCCAGCAGCAGCCAGGACGCGTAGACCAGGGGCTGATGCTGAAAGAGGGCCGGCCCGAGCACTGGCAAGTCGGCCAGGCCGGGCAGGGGCCAGGGCGGGACCGCGCGCAGCGACACCGATTCATAGGCCTTGCCTACGAAGGCCGACAGGCCGACCCCGAAGATAGAGAGGGCCAGACCCGAGGCCACCTGGTTGGCCATCAGGGTGAGTGTGAGAAAGGCGAAGATCAGCGCCGAGCCCGCTCCGGCGGCCGCGCCGGCAGCGACGGCGGCCCAGGCGCTGCCGCTGTGGTGCGCAGCCGCAAATCCCGCAATGGCACCGAGTGCCATCATGCCCTCAGCCCCAAGGTTGAGCACGCCGGAGCGCTCATTGACCAGCAGGCCGAGGCCGACGATGAGCAAGGGCGTGCCCGCCACGACTGTGGCGGCGATGATGGCGCTGATCAGCGAGGCGTCCATCAGGCGTCGTCCGGTTTGGGCCGTTGAGGCGTCAGGCGCACACGGTACTGCGTCAGGACATCGGTGCCCAGCAGGAAAAAGAGCAGCATGCCCTGGAACACCTTGGCGACCGACGCTGGCAGGGCGAGGTACTGCTGCGCCTGCTCGCCGCCCAGATACATGAGGGCCATCAACAAACTGGCGAGAAAGATACCCACGGGGTGCAGTCGCCCGACGAAGGCTACGATGATCGCGGCAAACCCGTACTGGTTGGCGACATGCCCGGTGAGTTGCCCCATCGGGCCAGCCACCTCGGCAAGACCGGCCACCCCGGCCATGGCGCCACCGCACAGCATGCCGATCCAGACCGTCCGCGCCACCGGAAAGCCCGCATGGCGGGCTGCAGCGGGCGCCTGCCCGGCGACGTTCATCTGGAATCCGATGAAGCTGCGGTTGATCAGCAGGTGCCCCGCGGCGAGCGCAATCACGGCGAGGGGGAACGCATGCGTCAGGCGCGTCCCCTCGAGGAGTGCCGGCAGCACCGCCTTGTCCTCGAACATGCGCGTCTGGGGAAAATTGAAGCCCTGAGGGTCGATCCACGGACCATGCACCAGCCACGAGACCAACAGCTCGGCCACGTAGACCAGCATGAGCGATACCAGGATTTCGTTGGCGTTGAAGCGGACGCGAAGCCACGCGGGGATGGCGGCCCAGGCCAACCCGCCGGCGGCCCCAGCCAGGAACATCAAGGGGAGCAGGATCTCCGCAGGCAGGCTTCGGTCAAAGGCAAGTGCGACGCCGCTGCCGGCGACGGCGCCCGCGATGTACTGCCCCTCGGCGCCGATGTTCCAGACGTTGGCGCGAAAGCCCACCGCCAGACCCATGGCGATAAGCATGAGCGGTGTGGCCTTGAGCAGCAGTTCGCTCACGCCATACAGGGACTTGACCGGGTTGATGAAAAACACGCCGAAGGCCGTAAGCGGGTTCTTGCCCAGGGCCGAGAAGATCAGCAGGCCCCCGATCAGCGTGAGCAACGCTGCCAGCAGGGGCGAGCCGTAGCGCATCCACCGGGAAGCTTGGGGGCGACGCTCCAGCCTAATGAGCATACCGGGCCCCGCCCATCAGCAGGCCGATGTCGGTGATGCTGGTGTGTTCGCAGGCCTGCGCGGGAGACAGCCTGCCGCCGGCCAGCACGGCGATTCGATCGCTGATTTCGAAAAGCTCATCGAGGTCATCGGAGATCACCAGAATGGCGCAGCCCTGATCGCGCAGATCGATGAGCGCCTGGCGGATGAACGCGGCCGCGCCGACATCGACGCCCCAGGTGGGTTGGGCAACCAGCAGCACGCGGGGGCTTTGCAGCACTTCGCGGCCGACGATGAAGCGTTGCAGGTTGCCGCCAGAGAGCGAGCGGGCGGGCGCGAGCTCGTTCGGGCACTTGACCGAGAAGCGCTCGATGCAGCGTCGCGCAAACGCCCGAACGGCTGTGCGCCGGATCAGGCCCGAGCGCACCATGTCCTGGCGGTGAGCCGTCAGCAGCACATTGTCGGCCAGGCTGAAGGCCGGGACGGCGCTGCGCCCAAGCCGTTCCTCCGTGACCACGCCCAGACCGAGGGCGCGCCGCCGGCCGGCATCGAGCTGGCCGGCCTGCACGTTACAAAGCGTGATGCGGCCGCTGTCGGGCGCCAGGCGTTCGCCCGCGATGAGCTCGAGCAGCTCTTTCTGACCGTTGCCCGACACGCCCGCGATACCCAGGATTTCACCCGATTGCACCTGCAGGTTGATCTCCGAAAGCGAGCTGCCGAAGGGGTCGGCGGCCGCCATCGACAGGCTCTCGACCTTCAGTCGCACCTCCCCGCGTGTCTGCGCGGGCGCGCGGCTCACGTGTGGCAGCTCGCCGCCGATCATCATCGCAGCCAGCGAAGCTGCGGTTTCCCGGGCCGGGACGCAGCGCTCGCTCACGCGCCCGGCGCGCATCACGGTGGCACGCTGGCAGAGCTCGCGAATTTCATCGAGCTTGTGACTGATGTACAGGATGCTGCAGCCTTCGGCCGCTATCGCCCGGAGTGTCTCGAAGAGCCTGCGGATGGCCTGCGGCGCGAGGACCGAGGTGGGCTCGTCCATGATCAGGAGCCGGGGTTGCTGCAGCAGGCAACGCACGATCTCGACGCGCTGGCGTTCGCCCACGGAGAGCGCATGCACGGCCCGGCGGGGGTCGACCTCCAGACCGTAGCGCCGCGAGACCTCGATGATGCGTTCGGATAGCTGTTCTGTTGACGCCCGATCACCGAGCCCGACCGCAAGATTTTCGGCTACGCTGAGCGTCTCGAAGAGCGAGAAGTGCTGAAACACCATGCCGATACCGAGCCGCCGGGCGACGGCGGGGCTGGTGATCTGGACGGGTGCGCCCTCCCAGACGATGCTGCCGGAATCGGCTTGCATCACCCCGTAGATGATTTTCATGAGCGTGGACTTGCCGGCACCGTTTTCGCCCAGCACGGCGTGGATCTCGCCCGGCATGACCTGCAGACTGACGGCATCGTTGGCGAGGACCGAGGGCCAGGCCTTGCTGATCGAACGCAGTTCGAGCCGTGGGATCGCGGGCACCGCGCCAGGCGCGACAGAGGAGGCGATCCCGGCGGACAAGTCAGCTGCCTCGATAGGTACTGTAGCTCCACGGCGAGGCGAGCAGCGGCACGTGATAGTGCTGCTCGGGGGTGGCGATGCCAAAGCGCAGCACCACTTCGCCCACGAAGGGCGGATCGGTCAGCGCGACACCCAGCCCGGCAAAATAGCTCGCCATCCCGAAGACGAGTTCGTACTGCCCTGCGCGGAATGCATCACCCTCAAGCAGGGGCTGATCGCAGCGCCCGTCGGCGTTGCTCAGGCGCTGGGTGAGCAGCATCCGCGAGCCCTCGTCGATCCGGTAAAGCTGGATGGTCACGCCGGCAGCGGGCTTGCCGTGCGCCGTGTCGAGAATATGGGTGGTCAGGCGTCCCATGGGAAAGGCTCCTGCGTGGACGGGCCGGTACCGTTTCAGTGTGCGCCCTGGCCGCGGTGAGCCCAGGCGGTGGTGTGGCGTTCGATCCAGGAGAAGAGTTCGTACATGGCCATGGCCATCGCCGCCACCACCAGCAGGCCAGCGAAGGCCAGCGGCATCTTCATGGCTGAACCGGCCGAGATCAGCAGATAGCCAATCCCCTCGTTGGATGCGCTCATCTCTGAGACCGTCGTGCCGACGAAGGCCAGGGTGATGGCAACCTTGAGCGAGGCAAAGAAGTAGGGCATGGTGCGGGGCAGACCGACCTTGAGCAGCACGTCCATGCGGCGGGCGCCTAGCACCCGCAGGACGTCCTCGAGTTCGGGTTCGAGCGTGGCCAGGCCGGTCGCGATGTTGACCATGATGGGGAAGAAGGAAATCAGGAAAGCCGTGAGGATGGCCGGCCCGATGCCGATGCCGAACCACACCACCAGGATTGGCACGAAGGCCGCCTTGGGCAGGGCATTGAAGGCGGTCATCAGCGGGTACATCGCCGCGTAGGCAAAGCGCGAGGAGCCGATCACAAAGCCCAGCGCCACCCCCACGAGGATGGAAATGCCGAAGCCCACCATGGTGGTCCAGAAGGTACGCCATGCATGACCCAGAATGGGGGCCCACAGATCGATGAGCGACAGCACGATCTGCAGCGGGCTCGGGAAAATGAATTCCGAGACGCTAAAGCCCCAGCAGACCAGCTGCCACAGCAGCACGATCAGGACTAGCAGGATGAGCGGGGCGAGTTTCTCGAGTCGGGTGCTGTTCATCAGGCTCAGCTTTTGCGGATTGCGCCGATTTTTTCGCGCAAGGCGTGGACCACCGAGGTGAAGTGCTCGGTATAGGTAATCTCGAGATCGCGCGGACGCGGCAGATCGATCTCGCGGCGCGCCACCAGACGGCCGGGGCGCTTGCTCATCACGTAAACCGTGTCGGCTAAATAGACAGCTTCGCGCAGGTCATGCGTGACGAGGATGACGTTGAAGCGTTGCTCGGTCCAGAGATCGCGCAGCACATTCCAGAGCTCTTCGCGGGTGAAGGCATCGAGCGCGCCGAAAGGTTCGTCGAGCAGCAGCATGCGCGGCTCGTGAATGAGCGCACGGCAGATGGATGCGCGCTGCTGCATGCCGCCCGACAGTTGCCATGGAAACTTATCCTCGTAGCCCTCCAGCCCCACCGTGCGCAGCAGCCGGCGCGCACGCTCGGCAAACTCGTTACGCCGCGCGCGGAACTGCGACCGATAGGGCTCAACGATTTCAAGCGGCAGCAACACATTGTCGAGCGTGGTGCGCCAGGGCAGAAGCGTGGGTGCCTGAAAGGCCATGCCGACGATCTTCAGCGGGCCCGTGACGGCCTGGCCCCCGATCCTGACGCTGCCCCGACTGGGCATGCGCAGGCCTGTCGCCAGCTTCATGAAGGTGGACTTGCCGCAGCCCGAGGGACCGACGATGGCGATGAACTCGCCGGGCTGAGTGCTGAGGGTGATGTCCTCGACCGCGAACTCGCCGCGTGCGAGTAACTGCTGGTCGTAAGCCAGCCAAACTCCGTCGAAGTCGACGAAGCGCTCCTCGCTCGCCGCAAGCGCGCCGTCTGTGCTCATTTGCCGAGGATGTTGCGCTGGTCCTTGGTCGGCAGGAAGCTGCCGTTCCAGATCCGGTCGGGGTCGATACGCGTCTTGGTCTGGAACGCATCGGCCACCTGCGAGGCCATCAGGGCCAGCCGGGCCGGGTTGATATCGCCGAAGGTTTCAGCGCGGGCATCGGCGGTCGCGATGGCCGTATTGATGGCCAGGCGCAGGCGACGCTTCTCGAGCGCCTCGTCGATGATGCCGTCGCGCTCCTTCACGAATCGGATGGCGCCATCCGGGTCGGCGATGACGTCGCGCGCCGCTTTCGTGAAGGCGCGCAGGAAGGCGCGGATGGCTTCGGGATTGCGCTTGATCAGGTCTTCCGAGGCGATGATGACGTTGCCATACAACTTGACCCCGTAGTCGGGATAGGACAGCACCACCACGTCTTCATCCTTGACCCCACGCGCATTCAGGTTGAGCAGCGAGGTGAAGGTAAAGCCCGTGATGGCGTCGACATCGCCACGGGCCAGCATGGTCTCGCGCAGCGGCGGATCCATCGCCGTCCAGTTGATCGAGGGCAGGTTGAGCCCGTTGGCCTTGGCAAAAATCGGGAAGGCCTTGCGCCCGGCATCGAACACCGGCGCGCCCAGTTTGCGACCGTTGAGATCGGCGGGCGACTTGATGCCGGATTTCTTCAGGGCCAGCACCGCGGCCGGCGTGTTGTTGTAAACCATCATGACCGCGACCGGCTTGCTGGGGGCGGCGGGGTTGTTGCCCACGAACTCCATGAGGGCGGCCAGATCGGCGAAGCCCATCTCGTAGGCGCCCGAGGCAACCCGGTTGACGGCATTACCTGAGCCATTGCCGGCGTCAACGACCACATCAAGCTTTTCCTGCTGGTAATAGCCCTTGGCCTTGCCGGCCAAAAAGAATGCGGCGGGTCCTTCGAAGCGCCAGTCGAGCTGGAACTTGATCCGGGTTTCCTGCGCGGCGGCAGGCACGGCAGCGGCGAGCGAGCCGGCCGCCAGAGCGGTGGCAAACAGTCGGCGGAAGAGGGTTTTCATGGTGTCGAGGCCCTTTGGTGAGGGGGTCAGGGGCCCGGTGGCGGACAGCCCGGGGTCGATAAGCCTCGAATTATCAGGCAAAGTCTGCGCCAGGGCGAATCTTCCCTGGCAGGCTGCTGGGGCTCACGTTGGCCTGCCCGCTGACGACCCCTTCTGGGGCGGTCTGCGCCAGAGGGGCGCCGACTGCGCTGTTGCGGTGCGCGCCCTACAATCTTCAGATTATTTTTTCGGAGCGCGTCATGAACCACCCGTATGCCGTCTCTCAGGCGCTGCGTCGCCCCTTCCCCGAGGCCCTTGCCCAGTCGCTTCGCGAGCGGTTCGGAGAGCGCTTCAGCACCGCCCAGGCGGTGTGTCAGCACCATGGTCGTGACGAGTCGCCGTTTCCGGTCACCCCGCCCGACGGCGTGGTGTACGCCGAATCCACCGAGGACGTGGCGGCGGTGGTCGCCCTGTGTGGCGCCCACCGCACCCCGCTCATCCCCTATGGCGCGGGCTCCTCGCTCGAGGGGCACCTCCTGGCGGTGCAGGGGGGCATGTCGGTTGATCTGTCGCGCATGAATGCCATCCTGGCCATCAATGCCGAAGACCTCACCGCCACCGTGCAGGCCGGGGTCACCCGCAAACAGCTCAATGAGGCGCTCAAGTCCGAGGGGCTGTTTTTCCCCATTGATCCGGGGGCGGACGCCTCGCTGGGTGGCATGTCGGCCACGCGCGCCTCAGGCACCAACGCCGTTCGCTACGGCACCATGCGCGAGAACGTACTGGGTCTTGCGGTGGTGAGTGCCGAGGGCAAGGTACTTAGAACCGGCAGTCGGGCCAAGAAGTCATCGGCTGGCTATGACCTCACCCGGCTGTTCGTGGGCTCGGAAGGTACGCTGGGCGTGATCACCGAGGTGACCGTCAAGCTTTATCCGCTGCCCGAGGCGATGTCGGCGGCGGTGGTCAACTTCCCCAGTCTCGAGGCGGCCGTGCGCACCGTCATTCAGACCATTCAGCTGGGCGTGCCCATCGCCCGCAGCGAGTACCTGTGCGAGAACACCATTCGCGCGGTCAATGCGGCGAGCAAGCTGTCGCTGCGCGAGCAGCACACGCTGTTCTTCGAGTTTCATGGCACCGAGGCGGGCGTGCGCGAGCAGGCCGAAACCGTGCAGGCCATCGCCGCCGAGCAGGGCGGGCAGGATTTCGAGTGGGCCACGCGCCCCGAGGACCGCACCCGCCTGTGGGATGCGCGGCACAAGGCCTATTTTTCCTGCCTGCAGATGCGGCCCGGCTGCCGGGCCATTTCGACCGATACCTGCGTGCCCATCTCCCGGCTGGCCGATTCGATCAGTGGTGCGCGACGTATTCTTGATACGGCGAGCTTTCCCACCATGTTGCTGGGTCATGTGGGCGATGGCAATTTTCATGCGGTGGCGCTGATCGATGCCGATGATCCCCAGGAGGTCGCCGAGGCCGAGCGGCTCAACGATGGAATCGTGCGACTGGCGCTTGCGATGGACGGCACCTGTACCGGCGAGCACGGTGTGGGCCTGCACAAGATCGGTTTTCTTGAGGAGGAGGCGGGCGACGACGCCCTCGATCTGATGCGACGGATCAAGCGTGCGCTCGACCCGCAGGACATCATGAACCCGGGGAAGATTTTCAGGGTTTGAGGGGGGCGGTCAGCCCGGATATCGAGTCCGACAAGACTAGACCAAGCAAATTAGCCAAGTCAAACGTCTGGGGGCGGGGGCGCACAGGCAGATCGCCTTGCACCGCGTCAGCGCCGGTATCGCTTTTCCACAAACGGGAGCGCCGTCTTCATCAGCGCCAACCGCTTGTCGCGCACCACGGCGCGGAGCGGCCCGCCTGAGTCGAGCGCATGGCGCTCGATCAGGGCGAGCAAGACTGCCTTGCCCAGCGAGGGCGAGATGGTGCCGCTGGTGACCTCGCCGATCGCGTGGTCGGCTTGGTCGATCACGGCGGCGTGCGCGCGGATCGGCACCCCGCCTTCGGACACGAACCCGAGCAATCGCCGTGGCGGCCCGCTCGCCAGCTCAGCGAGCACGCGTGATGCACCGGGAAATCCGCCCGCCTTCGCACCGCCCGCGCGCCGTGACTTCGCGATGGCAAAGCCGAGCCCGGCTTCGATCGGGCTAACGCTGGGCGAGATGTCGTTGCCATGCAGCGGCAGGCCCGCCTCGAGCCGCAGGGTGTCGCGCGCGCCCAGTCCGACCGGCTGCACCAACGGGTCGGCCAGCAGGCGCCGCACGACGGCCTCGGCGGCTGCGATCGGCACCGAAATCTCGTAGCCGTCTTCGCCGGTGTAGCCCGAGCGTGTGGCAAAACACCGCACCCCCTCGAGCGTCAGCTCGCGGGCCTGCATGAACACGGGGAGCGCGGCGCGCGGATCGAGCGCCGCGAGCACGCGCTCGGCCTGCGGCCCCTGCAGTGCGATGAGGGCGGCGTCGACCTCTTCGATGATGAGCCCGGGGCAGCGCGCGCGCAGTTGCGCGAGATCATTCGCGCGGTTCGAGGCGTTGACGACCATGCGGATCTCGGGCCCGGCGGCGTCTTGCAGCCAGAGCACCAGCATCAGGTCATCTTCGATGCCCCCTTGTTCGTTGAGCAAGACCGAGTAACGCTGTTGCCCCGACGGCCAGCCCTCGAGATCGACCGGCAGCGCCCCCTCGATGTCGCGCGCCAGGCTGGCGAATGTGCCGTCGCGCGCGCGCACACGCACCTGCCCCATGTGCGAGACATCAAAGAGGCCGGCCGCCGCGCGCGTATGCAGATGCTCGGCCTTGAGTCCGGCGGGGTACTGGATGGGCATCTGGTAGCCCGCGAAGGGGCCCATGCGGGCGCCGAGTTCGCGGTGCAGGGGGCCAAGCGGCAGTTCCAGCGCGGGCAAAGCGCTTGCAGGATCAGTCACGGATCGGGCCTTGTGGAAAGTGGCCGGCAGCCGGCATCACGGGGAGGACGCGCAGCCAGCCGGGACGCAGTCATTCACTGATAGTCGCTGACTGGCGGGCAGGTACAGACCAGCTGACGGTCGCCCGCCGCGTTGTCGATCCGCTTGACGCTGGGCCAGAACTTGGCGTCTCTGAGCCAGGCCAAGGGGTAGACGGCGCGTTCGCGCGAGTAGGCGTGGGTCCACTCGCCCGCGAGTTCCTGCGCGGTGTGAGGCGCATGCTTGAGCGGATTGTCACTGCGATCAAACTCGCCCGAGGCAATGGCCTGCAATTCGCCATGAACGGCGATCATGGCCTCGCAAAAGCGATCGAGCTCGGCCCGCGACTCGGATTCTGTCGGCTCGATCATCAGCGTATCGGCCACCGGAAAGGACAGCGTGGGCGCATGAAAGCCGTAGTCCATGAGGCGCTTGGCGATGTCTTCGGCGCTGACGCCGTACTCGGCCTTGAGGTGGCGCATGTCGAGAATGCACTCGTGCGCAACGCTGCCCTGATCGCCCTTGTAGAGCACCGGGAAATAGGGTGCCAACCGGGAGGCCATGTAGTTGGCATTGAGAATGGCCACCTCGGTGGCCCGACGGATGCCGCTTGCGCCCATCATGCGGATATACATCCATGAGATGGTCGTGATGAGTGCGCTGCCCGAGGGCGCAGCCGCCACCGAGCCCCGGGCCTGCAGCGCCGGATCGTGGGCGGCCCGAAAGGGATCGCCTGGCAGCCAGGGCGCGAGGTGGGGCGCGACCGCGATCGGCCCCATGCCAGGACCGCCCCCCCCGTGCGGGATACAGAAGGTCTTGTGCAGGTTCATGTGGCAGACATCGGCGCCGATCAGGGCGGGCTGGGTGAGCCCGGCCTGGGCGTTGAGGTTGGCGCCGTCCATGTACACCTGCGCGCCGGCCTGGTGCACGCGTGCGCAGATGTCGCGGATCGAGGCCTCGAACACGCCGTGTGTCGAGGGATAGGTGACCATCAACGCCGCCAGCCGGTCGGCGTGCGCATCGATCTTCGCCTGCAGATCGTTCAGGTCGATGTTGCCGCGCGCATCACAGGCCACCACCACGATGCGCAGGCCCATCATCTGGGCGGTGGCAGGGTTGGTGCCGTGCGCCGACGCGGGGATGAGGCAGACGTCGCGCGCCGACTCGCCACGCGACGCGTGATAGTTTCGGATCGCGAGCAGGCCGGCGTACTCGCCCTGGGCGCCTGAATTGGGTTGGAAAGACACGGCCGCAAAGCCCGTGATTTCGGCAAGCCACTGGCCGAGTTGCTCGAGCATGCGCGCATAGCCAGCGGCCTGATCGGTGGGCACGAAGGGGTGCAGGCTGGCGAATTCGGGCCAACTGACCGGGGCCATCTCGGCGGCTGCATTGAGCTTCATGGTGCACGAGCCCAGGGGGATCATCGAGTGCACCAGCGACAGGTCGCGGTTCTCAAGACGTTTGAGGTAGCGCACCAATGCGGTTTCGCTGTGATGACTGTTGAACACGGGGTGCGTCAACACGGCATCGCTTCGACGCAGCGACGCCGGAATGGAGAGTGCTTCGATATCGAGGGCCTGGGCCATGGCGGCGAACCCGTCGGGGTCGATGTGCACCCCGGTGAGCAGGTAGGCCAGATCGCGCACATCGTCGATCCCGACGGTTTCGTCGAGCGCCACGCCCACCAGGCCGGGGTGACCTTCGGCCGCCAGATCGCGCAGATTGATCCGCAGCGCGCGCGCGCGCTCGAGCGCACGAGGGTGCTCGGCCGCCAGATCGAAGGCCAGGGTGTCGAACCAGGCGGCGTGAAGCGGTGTCAGGCCGCTGCCCGCGACAGCCTGCACGAGCAGGCGGCCCATGGCATTGACCCGCAGCGCGATGCGAAGCAGCCCCTGCGGCCCGTGGTAGATGGCATAAAAGGCCGCCATGTTGGCGAGCAGGGCCTGAGCCGTGCATAGATTGCTGGTGGCCTTGTCGCGGCGGATGTGCTGCTCGCGGGTCTGCAGTGCCATGCGCAAGGCGGGCTTGCCCGCGGCATCGCGCGACACCCCGATGATGCGACCGGGCATCATGCGCACCAGCGATTCGCGCACCGCCATGAAGGCCGCATGCGGGCCGCCATAGCCCAGCGGCACGCCAAAGCGTTGTGCCGATCCAATGGCGATGTCGGCGCCCATCGAGCCCGGTGATCGCACCAGCAGTTGCGCGAGCGGATCGCAGCCCACCGTGGCGAGGCCGCCCTGCGCTTGCAGACTGGCAATGGACGCTGACCAGTCGCGCAGCCGCCCGACGGTATCGGGGCTTTGCAGGTGCGCGCCAAAGTATCGCGCAGCATCGGCCGCGATGGCCTGCTCGGCCGGTGCGACCGTCACCTCAAGGCCCAACCACTGCGCCCGACTGCGGATCACCGAGATGACCTGCGGGTGCGTGCCGGTATCTACCAGATAGCACGGGGCTTTCGACTTCGAGGCGCGTCGCGCCATGGCCATGGCCTCTGCCGCAGCGCTGGCCTCGTCGAGGAGTGATGCATTGGCCACGGGCAATCCGGTGAGGTCGATCACCATTTGCTGAAAATTGAGCAGCGCCTCGAGCCGGCCTTGCGCGATCTCGGCCTGGTAAGGCGTGTACGCGGTGTACCAGCCCGGGTTCTCGAGCACATTGCGGCGGATCGGCTCGGGCGTGAGGGTGCCGTAATAGCCCGCGCCGATGAAGCTTCGCCAGATCTGGTTGAGCGCTGCGATCTCGTGCAGTTCAGCAAGCGCCTGCGCTTCGGTGACCGGGTCAGGCAGCGCAAGGGGCCGTTCGAGACGAATGCAGGCCGGCACCGTGGCCGTGATCAGGGCTTCGCGGCTGTCGTAGCCCAAGCGGGCGAGCATGGCCTGTTCATCGGCCACGTCGGGCCCGATATGCCGCGCGTGGAATTCGTCCTGCCCCAGCAGCGAGGCGATACCCTGACCGACCGCTTCGGAAAGTCGCATGGCGGTCTCCTATTGCGCGCCGGGACCGGCGTTGTAGGCGTCGGCCGACAGGAGCGCGTCAATCTGCTCGGGCGCCGAGGGCTTGAGGCGGAACAGCCAGCCGGCTCCATAAGGCGATTCGTTGACGGTTTGCGGGGCGTCAAGCAGGGCCGCGTTGACCTCGGTCACCTCGCCATCGAGGGGCGCGTAGACGTCTGACGCGGCTTTGGTCGACTCGACCACCACGCAGGCTTCGCCGCAGGCCACGGTGCGGCCGACCTCGGGGAGTTCCACGTAAACGAGTTCACCGAGCGCGTCCTGGGCATGAGCGGTGATGCCGACCGTGACGTGGCCATCGGCCTCGCGGCGCAGCCATTCGTGTGATTCGGTGTACTTGAGCGAGGCAG
Source organism: uncultured bacterium (assembly GCA_903907905.1). Classification (GTDB taxonomy): domain Bacteria; phylum Pseudomonadota; class Gammaproteobacteria; order Burkholderiales; family Burkholderiaceae_E; genus SYIM01. The sequence continues at coordinate 152,537 of CAIVPX010000030.1, forward strand.
GATTGTCCAAGGCGAAGGCTCCGTGTCTGTCGGACCGCTGGTGCGGCCGCAGGATTGGGGGAGCCCCCTCTGTCCATTTGCCTGAGACATTCGGCGCGCACCGCGAGGTGCCGCGCCTGTTTCCTTCGGCGAGTCATCATGCGACCGCATTTGCGGGCGCTGATGCCTTCTCTCCAGAGTGCCTGACCCGAGGCAGTCCTTTTGCCTGAGAGTTTTCGGGGCGATACACCTTCGGCGCCGGAGCGATCGCAAGAGGCTTGCGAAGCAACCGGTCTCTCCCGCCACGGGTCGTCGAGCAGCGGTGAGAGTGCCAAATCGAGGGGGCGATGTCAAACGTGGGGATGCTCCAAGAGCGCCTGCGGCCGGCGCGCCACCCATCGCCCGAGCGCGCTCAGAGGCGCGCGCCTGGCCTTGCCCGTGGCCCGACCGGCCACGCCACCAGCACGATGCCGGCGGCCGCGCAGGCCAGCGCGAGGGCGTGGCTAAGGCCCATCGGCTCGCCCAAGGCCAGCACGCCGACCGCGCTCGAAGCCAGCGGCAGCGCCACGGTGAACACCCCGCTGTGGCTGGCGGGCACGTGGCGCAGGCCACTCAGCCAGAGCCAGGTCGAGACCATGCTCGCCGAGAGCGAGTAAAAGAGCAGCAGCGCCCAGGTCGCGGGGGTCAGTGCGGCAAAGTCGAAGTCTGCCGCCTGCCAGAGACCAAAGGGCGTCATCAGCAGCAGGCCGATCAGGTTGATGAGCGCCGAGATGCGCCGAGGCGACATCCGCGCGCCAAGCCGCTTGCCGAGGATCACATACACCGCTTCGCAGCCGGCGCAGCCGAGGATCAGCAGGTTGCCCGTCAGCGAGACCGGGCCCGTACCGGCGGTGCTCACGGGCGAGAGCAGCACCATGCCGGTCGCGGCGAGGCCGGCAGCCAGCCAGGTTCTTGCGCCAGCCCGTTCTCCGAGTACGAGCCAGGAAAGCAGCGCGACCAGGGGCGGCAGGGCTGCCAGCACGATGCCGGCTGCCGTTGCCGAGGTCATCGAGACGCCATGGAGCATGAGGATGGAAAAGAGGAAATTGCCAAAAAAGGACTGCGCAAACAGCGTCCTCCAGGTGTCGATCGAGGGCACCGGCTCAGCATCGACCCGCCGAAGCCAGGGGATCATGACGACTGCGGCGATCGCAAACCTTAGCCATGCCAGCAGGAACACCGGGATGGCGGTGGTCAGTGGCTTCGCAAGTGCCGTATAGATGCCCACCAGCGCCATGCCCGTAAAGAGCAGCGCGTAACCGCGCAAGGGCAGGCGGGCGCGCATGAGGTCTGGTTGGGGAGGCATGCCGGACATGGCCGCAGTGTATCCATCCCGGTTAAAGATGTTTCTCGCCGCCAGGGCTTCCCAGGCGACGCACAAGCGGCTAAGGTTCGCGCTCGGAATCGTTAATCCCATGAACAGCGCCACCGACCTTCATCACGCCGACTTTCGCGCCCCGCCCGATGCCGATCGCGCCCGCGAGGCCATCGGCCGCCTGCGTGCGAGCCTGCCCGCGCACTGTGTGCTCTACCGGGATGAGGACAAACGCCCCTACGAATGCGATGCCTTGTCGGCCTTTCGGCAGATGCCGATGGCGGTGGTGCTGCCCGAGACCGAGGCTCAGGTGATCGAGGTGCTTCGCACCTGCCGGGCGCTTGATGTGCCGGTGGTGGCGCGCGGGGCGGGCACCAGCCTGTCGGGCGGCTCGATGCCGCATGCGTCAGGCGTGGTGCTGTCGCTTGCGCGCTTCAACCGGATTCTCTCGCTCGACCCGCATGCGCGCATCGCCCGGGTTCAGCCCGGGGTGCGCAACCTGGCGGTCTCCGAGGCCGCCGCCCCCCACGGGCTCTACTACGCGCCCGATCCCTCTTCGCAGATCGCCTGCTCCATCGGCGGCAACGTAGCGGAAAACTCAGGCGGCGTACACTGCCTCAAGTACGGTCTCACGGTGCACAACGTGCTGCGCCTGCGCGTGGTCACCATCGATGGCGAGGTGCTGGAAATCGGCAGCGAGGCGCTCGATTCGCCCGGCCTCGATCTGCTCGCGCTGCTGATCGGTTCGGAGGGCATGCTGGCGGTCGTCACCGAGGTGACGGTCAAGCTGCTGCCCCGTCCGCAGCTCGCCCGCGCGGCGCTTGCGTCTTTCGACGACATCATCAAGGCGGGCGATGCGGTGGCGGCGATCATCGCCGAGGGCATCATCCCGGCCGGCATGGAAATGATGGACCGCAAAACCACGCGTGCGGTCGAACCCTTCGTCAAGGCCGGCTACGATCTCGAGGCCGAGGCGATTCTCATCGTCGAGTCCGACGGCACCCCTGAAGAGGTCGAGGAAGAAATCGCCCGGATCGATGCGGTGCTTGCGCGCTGTGGCTGCACGGCGCTTCGCGTCTCGCAAAACGAAACCGAGCGCCTGGCCTTCTGGTCGGGTCGGAAGAACGCATTTCCTGCGGCGGGGCGCATTTCGCCCGACTATTACTGCATGGATGGCACCATCCCTCGGCGCATGCTGGGGCGCATGCTCGAGGCGATTGCGGGCATGGAGCGCAAGTACGATCTGGGCTGCATGAACGTATTTCATGCCGGCGACGGCAATCTGCATCCGCTCATCCTGTTTGACGCCAATAACCCCGACAGCTGGCATCGCGCCGAGTTGTTCGGCGCCGAAATCCTTGAGCTTTGCGTTGAGTACGGCGGCACGGTCACGGGCGAGCACGGCGTGGGCGTCGAGAAACTGTCCTCGATGTGCGTGCAGTTTTCACCCGACGAGCGGGCCATGTTCTTTGCGGTCAAACACGCCTTCGATGCGGCGGGGCTGCTCAACCCGGGCAAGGGCATCCCCACGCCTTCGCGCTGCGCCGAATACGGCAAGATGCATGTGCATCGTGGGCTGCTGCCGTTTGCCGATCTGCCGCGTTTCTGATTCCGCGCCCACGAACCGCCATGAGCCTCGCCGAGCCCGCCCGAATGACGCCGTCCGATGCGCAGCGCGCACAGTCGGTGCTCGAGTCCCTGCGCGAACGAATCATCGAGGCAGCGGGCGAGCGCCGGGCGCTGCGCATCCGCGGCGGCGGCAGCAAGGACTTTCTCGGCCAGAGTTTTGAGGGCGAGTTGCTCGATGTCGGCCTGCTGTCGGGCATCATCAGCCATGAACCCACCGAACTGGTGATCACCGCTTATGCAGGCACCGCCTTGCGCGAGGTGGAGGCTGCGCTGGCCGCACGCGGCCAGATGCTAGCCTTCGAGCCGCCGGCATTTTCCGAGACGGCCACCCTGGGCGGCGTCGTGGCCAGCGGGCTGTCGGGGCCGCGCCGTGCCAGCGCGGGCGCGGCGCGCGACTTCGTGCTCGGCCTGGCCAGCATCGATGCCCAAGGCCGTCTGTTGCGTTTTGGCGGACAGGTGATGAAGAACGTGGCGGGCTATGACGTGTCGCGCCTGATGTGCGGCGCGATGGGCATTCTGGGCCTGATCACCGAGGTCTCGATCAAAGTGCTGCCCAGGCCTGCCGCCGAAGCGACGGTTCGGATGCGTTGCGCTGCGGCCGAAGCCATTCAACTGCTCAACACTTGGGGCGGGCAACCCTTGCCGATTTCAGCCAGCGCGCACCTGGGCGATGAGCTGTCCGTACGCCTGTCGGGCGCTCGCGCAGCGGTGCAGGCTGCGCTTGCGGGCTTCGCACGTGATCATGCGGCAATCGTGCTGGATGAGGCGGATGCAGAGCGCTTCTGGGCGATGCTGCGCGAGCACCAATTACCGTTTTTCGCCGACGCTTCGCGACCCTTGTGGCGCCTGTCGCTGCCCTCGTCGGCTGCGCCGATCGCTGCAGGCGGTGAGCAGCTGATCGAATGGGGCGGTGCGCTTCGCTGGTTCAGAAGCGATGATGCGCCCGCGCGCATTCGCGCGCTCGCAAGCGCGGCCGGCGGCAGCGCCATGTTGTTTCGCGGGGGCGACCGCTCGGCGGGCGTGTTCCATCCGCTCGCACCCGCGGTGTTCGCCCTTCACCAACGACTCAAGCAGCAGTTCGATGCGCCCGGGATCTTCAACCCCGGCCGCTTGTACACGGGCCTTTGAACCATGGAAACGCATGTCGCCGGCTGGCTCGAAGGGACCCCCGATGGCACCGAGGCCGAGGCCATTCTTCGCAAGTGCGTGCACTGTGGTTTCTGCACGGCCACCTGCCCGACTTATCAGCTGCTGGGCGATGAGCTCGACGGGCCGCGCGGGCGCATCTACCTGATCAAGTCGGTGGTCGAGGGCGAGACGCCCAGCGCGTCTACGCTGACGCATCTCGACCGCTGCCTCACCTGCCGCAACTGCGAGTCCACCTGTCCATCGGGAGTCGATTACGGCCATCTGGTCGATATCGGGCGCAAGCTCACCGAGCAGCAGGTCGAGCGTCCTGTAGGTCAGCGGCTCCTTCGCGGCGTCTTGCGCGAGACGTTGACGCGGCGCTGGCTATTTGATCCCGCCATGCGCGTCGGACAGGCCCTGCGGCCCCTGCTGCCCGCAGCGCTCCAGGCCAAGGTGCCCGAGCGGCGCGAGCCGGGATCCCGGCCGGCGCGGGTGCATGCGCGCAAGGTGATCCTGCTCGACGGCTGTGTGCAGCCCGCCATGATTCCCGCCATCGATGCCGCCACCGACCGCGTGCTCGACAGGCTTGGCGTGCAGGCCCTGCGACCCGAGGGCTCGGGCTGCTGTGGCGCGATCCGTCACCACCTGAGTGACCCGTCAGGTGCCCAGGCCGATGCCCGGCGCAACATCGCGGCGTGGTGGCCGTTGGTCGAGGCGGGTGCCGAGGCCATTCTCATGAACGCATCGGGCTGTGGGGCCATGGTCAAGGACTATGCGCACCTGCTCGCCCATGACCCCGACTGGGCGCCGCGCGCCCGGCGCATCGTTGAACTCACGCGTGACCTGGCCGAATGGCTGCCCGCTGAGTTGTCGTCTGCGCTGGCCGACGGGCGTTTGCGCCCGCGCACCACGCAGCGGGTGGCCTTTCATCCGCCCTGCACGCTGCAGCACGGGCAAAAGATTCGGGGCGCTGTCGAGCGCTTGCTGACGACGCTCGGCGCAAGCCTCGCACCGGTAGCCGACTCGCATCTGTGCTGTGGCTCGGCGGGCACCTACTCGGTGCTGCAGCCCGAGCTCTCCATGCAGCTGCGCGAGCGCAAGCTGAGCAGCCTGTCAGCGGGCACGCCCGAACTCATCCTGTCGGCCAACATCGGCTGCATCACGCATCTTCAGGCTGGCACCGGCACGCCGGTGCGGCACTGGATCGAGTGGGTGGACGGCCTGATGGCCGGGCAGGACCCCGCCACGGCCTGAGATTCAGGTCTCGCGCTGACCAGCGCGTTCCGAATGCATGGGCAAGGCGCTGCTGCGCGCCTTGAAACCCCGGACCGACCGGGGTCGGCGTACAACCAGGGACGTCCTGGCTACTCCACCGCCTTGACCATGTTCTCGATGACTTTTTTCGCGTCGCCAAAAACCATCATGGTCCGGTCCATGTAGAACAGCTCATTGTCGAGGCCAGCATAGCCCGAGGCCATCGAGCGCTTGTTCACGATGACCTGGCGTGCTTTGTAGGCTTCGAGAATGGGCATGCCGGCAATGGGCGACTTGGGGTCTTTGGCCGCCGGGTTGACCACGTCGTTGGCGCCCAGCACCAGCACCACGTCGGTATCGCCGAACTCGGAGTTGATGTCCTCCATCTCGAACACCTGATCGTAGGGCACCTCGGCTTCGGCCAGCAGCACATTCATGTGGCCGGGCATGCGACCGGCCACCGGGTGAATGGCGTACTTCACCGAGATGCCGCGTGCGATCAGCTTGTCGGTGAGCTCTTTGAGCGGATGCTGGGCACGGGCGACCGCCAGGCCGTAGCCCGGGACGATGATCACGCTCTCGGCATTGGCCATCAGGAAGGCCGCGTCATCGGGCGAACCCGATTTGACTGGACGCTGCGCTTGCGCGCCGCCTGTGGCCGCCGCCGTGGCCTCACCACCGAAGCCGCCCAGGATCACGTTGAAGAACGAGCGGTTCATCGCCTTGCACATGATGTACGAGAGGATGGCGCCCGACGAGCCCACCAGTGAGCCCGCAATGATGAGCATGGAGTTGTTGAGCGAAAAGCCGATGCCCGCCGCCGCCCAGCCCGAGTAGCTGTTGAGCATGGACACGACCACGGGCATGTCGGCCCCGCCGATCGGGATGATGATCAGCACGCCCAGCACGAAAGCAATGGCCGTCATGACGACGAATGGCGTCCACTCCTGCGTGAAGGCAAACCAGAGGCCGCTGGCGAGCATGACGATGGCCAGCGCCAGGTTGATCATGTGCTGGCCGGGGAACACCACCGGTGCGCCCTGGAAGAGCCGGAACTTGTACTGACCTGAGAGCTTGCCGAAGGCAATGACCGAACCCGAGAAGGTGATGGCGCCCACGAAGGTGCCGATGAAGAGCTCGATCCGGTTGCCCATCGGGATGGGCTCGCCCTTGGCCACGATGTTGAAGGCCCAGGGTTCGGCCACGGCGGCGATGGCGATGAAGACTGCCGCCAGGCCGATCATGGAGTGCATGAAGGCGACGAGCTCGGGCATCTTGGTCATTTCGACCCGCTTGGCCATCAGCGTGCCGATACTGCCGCCCACCAGCAGACCGCCGATCACCCAACCCATGCCGGCGGTGGCGATTTCCGGTCGCAGCTTGTAGGCGAGCGCGACCGTGGTGAGCGCCGCAATGGTCATGCCGACCATGCCGAAGGTGTTGCCGATGCGCGAGGTGGAGGGGTGCGAGAGCCCCTTGAGCGCCTGAATGAAGAAGATCGAGGCGACGAGATACAGCAGGACGACGACGTTCATGCTCATGGTGTCGCGCCTTTCAGTGCTTGGCGGAGCCGGACTTCGGCTCCTTTTTCTTGAACATCTCGAGCATTCGGCGCGTGACCAGAAAACCGCCGAACACATTGACCGCGGCCAGCGCCACAGCCAGCACGCCCATGGCCTTGCCCAGATGGGTTTCAGTGAGGGCGGCCGCCAGCATGGCACCGACGATGATGATGGCCGACACCGCGTTGGTGACTGCCATCAGGGGCGTGTGCAGCGCAGGCGTGACATTCCAGACCACGTGGTAGCCGACATAGATGGCCAGCACGAAGATGATCAGGTTGATAATGGTGGGGTTGATCGCGTCCATGCTGTCAGCTCCGAAGCACCTGGCCGTCGCGGGTCATCAGGCAGGCCTTGACGATGTCGTCTTCGAGGTTGACCGTGAGCCGGCCCTCCGGGTCGATGACGAGCTTGAGAAAATCGATGACGTTGCGCGCGTAGAGCGCCGACGAGTCGGCCGCGACCGTTGCGGGCAGGTTGGGCTGCCCGATCAGGGTGACGCCATGCTTGACGACCCAGCGGCCGTTCTCGCTGATGGCGCAGTTGCCGCCCTGCTCGACGGCCATATCCAGAATGACCGATCCTGGCTTCATCGAGCGCACCATCTCTTCGGTGATGAGGATGGGCGCCTTGCGGCCCGGAATCAGTGCGGTGGTGATGACAATGTCGGCCTGCTTCATGCGCTCGGCCACCGCCTGCGACTGCCGCTTCATCCAGCTCTCGGGCATGGGCCGCGCATAGCCGCCCGCGCCCTGGGCGATTTCGCGCTCTTCATCGGTTTCGTAGGGCACATCGACGAACTTGGCGCCCAGGGACTCGATCTGCTCCTTGACTGCCGGGCGCACATCCGAGGCCTCGATCACGGCACCCATGCGTTTGGCGGTGGCGATGGCCTGCAAGCCCGCCACGCCCGCGCCAAGGATCAGCACCCGGGCGGCCTTGATCGTACCGGCCGCGGTCATCAGCATGGGCATCATGCGGCCGTAGGCGCTGGCGGCCAGCAGCACCGCCTTGTAGCCCGCAATGTTCGCCTGAGACGACAGCACGTCCATGCTCTGGGCACGCGTGGTGCGCGGTGCGGCTTCGAGTGCAAAGGAGGTGATGCCGGCCTCGGCGAGCGCCTGGAGGCCTTCGCGATCGAAGGGGTTGAGCATGCCCACGAGCGCTGCGCCGCGCGGCATGCGGGCAAGCTCGGCGGGCTGGGGGGCGCGCACCTTGAGGACCAGTTCGGCCCCCAGCGCATCGTCGGCGCTGCCCAGCGTGGCCCCGGCCGCCGCAAAGGCGTCGTCGACCTGGCTGGCAGCGGTGCCCGCACCGTGCTGAACGATGACCTGATGGCCGCTGGCCACCAGTTTCTTGACAGTTTCCGCCGTGGCGGCGACCCGGGTTTCACCTTCGCGGGTCTCGGCAGGGATGCCGATGCGCATGCGATCTCCCTCTTGTGGATGGGGATGGTCTGAACAGGAGAGTCAGAGGAAAAACGGGATTCTACACAGGCGGCCACGGACAAACCCGAGCACGGTAGTACTATTCAAGGCTTTGCCCTGACTTGTTCCCCCTCTGAGGCCATGGCGATCTGGAAACCCAGTGTCACGGTTGCGGCCGTGATCGAGCACGATGGTCGTTTTCTGCTGGTTGAAGAGGAAACGGTGGAAGGCGTGCGGCTCAATCAGCCGGCCGGCCATCTTGATCCGGGCGAAACGCTTGAGCGCGCCGTGGTGCGCGAAGCGCTCGAGGAAACCGCCCACCATATTGAGGTCATCGCAGGCATTGGGGTGTACCTCTCGCGATTCGTCCACGCCGACAGCGGCACCGACGTCACCTACCTGCGTTTTGCCTTTGCCTGCCGGCTGGCCGCACGCCCCGGGGGCGCGTTCGAGCCGGGCCGGCCGCTCGATCGCGGCATCCTGCGCACGCACTGGTTCGATGCGCAGACCATCCGTACCCGTCAGGCGGCGCATCGTAGCCCGCTGGTCATGCAGACCCTCGACGACTACCTCGCCGGTCGGCGCTTCGATCTGTCCGTGCTGCACGCGGGCCCGGAGTTTGTCGCGCAAGGCCTGCTCTCGTGAGTGAGACGTTGACGCCGGGGGTGGTCCGGGCGCGTCCCGGTGAGCGGGTGGTGGTCGGGCTGTCGGGCGGGGTCGACTCAGCGGTGACCGCATGGCTGCTCAAGCAGCAGGGCTGCGAGGTCATTGGTCTCTTCATGAAGAACTGGGAAGACGACGATGACAGCGAGTATTGCTCGACCCGCCAGGACTGGATCGACGCCGCGAGCGTAGCCGATGTCATCGGCATCGACATCGAAGCGGTCAACTTTGCCGCCGAGTACCGGGAGCGGGTGTTCGCAGCCTTTCTGGCCGAATATCAGGCGGGCCGCACCCCCAACCCCGATGTGCTGTGCAATGCCGAGATCAAGTTCAAGGCTTTTCTCGATCACGCCATGCGCCTGGGCGCCGAGCGCATCGCGACCGGCCACTATGCCCGGGTCCGGGCGGTCATCGACCAGGGCGAGCCTCGTGTCGAGCTCCTGCGCGGACTCGATGCGGGCAAGGACCAGAGCTACTTTCTGCACCGTCTCACCCAGGCGCAGCTGTCGCGCGCGCTCTTTCCCGTGGGCGAGTTGCACAAGCGCGAGGTGCGCGAGATCGCCGCGCGGCTCGCCCTGCCCAATGCCGCCAAGAAAGACTCCACCGGTATCTGTTTCATCGGCGAGCGCCCGTTTCGCGAGTTCCTGAACCGTTACCTGCCGACTCAACCCGGCCCCATCCTCGATGATCGCGGCGCGCTCGTAGGCGAGCACGTGGGGCTGGCCTTCTACACCCTGGGGCAACGCAAGGGCATCGGCATTGGCGGCACGCGCGGCGGATCCGGCGACCCCTGGTTCGTCGCCCGCAAGGACATGGCGCGCAACACGCTGTACGTGGTTCAGGGGCATGACCATCCCTGGCTGTGCAGCGATGCGCTCGTGGCCTCCGACGCGCACTGGATCGGCGGTCGCCCGCCGGCGCAGGGCGAATCAATCGGTGCCAAGACGCGCTATCGGCAAAGTGATGCGCGCGGCCTGATCGAGCCGGTGACCGAGGCGCGTTTCAACTTGCGGTTCGATGCGCCCCAGTGGGCGGCCACGCCCGGCCAGAGCGCGGTGCTCTACCGCAGCGAGGTGTGTCTGGGGGGCGGGGTGATCGAGGCCTCGATCCCGTCCTGAGACGCCGGACGTCTTGTCCTGACGCGGCGCCCGCCCGGACCCAAGGCGAACCCCCTCGGACCCGCGCGACGCGGTTTGCCCACGCGCCCGGCGCGTCCCGTTGTTAGTGCGTCTGTCAGATCTTGTGTCAGCAAAGGTTGACGATTGCGTGCCAGCGGTCATAATCCGGGCGTCTTCAACCTCGAAACCGTGCTGACGTGACCGATTGGCTGCCTGGAGCCTGGGTGCTCGACCTGGTGATCGCCTGTCTGCTCGTCGAGTGGCTGGGCCTGTGGTGGCTGCATCGGCGTCGCGGCCTGGGCCCGAGGCCGCAGGATCTGGCCGCCGGTTTTGGTGCGGGTCTGGCCCTCATGCTGATGTGCCGGCTCAATGTGCAGGGGACGCTGCAACCGCTCAGCCTGGTGCTGATGTCGGTCTCCGGCCTGCTGCATCTGCTCGATTTGTCCCGGCGCTGGCCACGCGCGCCGCTCGCCGCCCGAGGGGCTTCGTCCGAATGAAAACCAAGCGACCCGTTTTCCCGTTCACCGCGCTGGTCGGCCAGCGCGACATGCAGCGCGGTCTGATCATCGCCGCCGTCGACCCGATGGTGGGCGGGGTACTGATCCTCGGTGACCGCGGCACCGGCAAGTCGACGGCGGTGCGCGCGCTCGCCGCGGTGCTGCCGCCGATCCGCGCGGTCAGCGGATGCGCCTATCGCTGCGCGCCCCAGGCCACCGCAGGGCTGTGCGAGCGCTGCGCACCGGGCAAGTCGCCACGGCCAGCGGCAGCCGACATTGCCGTGCCAGTGGTCGATTTGCCGCTTGGCGCCACCGAAGACCGAATTCTCGGTGCGCTCGATCTCGAGCGCCTGATGGTGGCCGGCGAGAAGGTCTACGAGCCCGGCCTGCTGGCGCAAGCCAACCGGGGCTTCCTCTACATCGATGAGGTCAATCTGCTCGAGGACCACCTGGTCGATCTGCTGATTGACGTGGCTGCGTCGGGTGAGAACCGGATTGAGCGCGAAAGCCTCAGCATCGTCCATCCGGCCCGATTCGTTCTGGTGGGCAGCGGCAATCCCGAGGAGGGGGAGCTGCGGCCGCAACTGCTCGACCGGTTTGGTCTGGCCGTCGAGGTCCGTACGCCGCAGGATCTGGACCAGCGGGTGGAGGTGGTGCGCCGCCGGGAAGCCTTCGAACGCGATCCCGAGGGCTTTGTGGCCGCGCACGCGCAGGCCGAAGAGGCATTGCGCGCCGCCTTGGTCAAGGCCCGTCGGTTGTTGCCCAAGGTTGAGATGTCAGACGAGCTGCTGCGGCAGGCGGCAGACCTCTGCCAGAAGCTCGGCACCGACGGGCTGCGCGGTGAGCTGAGTCTGATGCGCGCAGCCAAGGCGGCTGCCGCGTCGGCGGGGCGCACCCGGGTGAGTGCGGAGGACCTGCGGGAGGTGGCCCCCATGGCCTTGCGCCATCGCTTGCGGCGCGACCCCCTCGATGAGACCGACTCGTCCTCGCGGGTGGCGCGGGGCGTGGAGCAGGTCTTTGGGCCAGAACGCTGACACGCTGGATCAGGCGCTGCGCCTGATCGAGGCGTTTGCCCAGGCTCCGCTGGCGCTCGGGGGCCTGCGCCTTCGGGGCTGGCACGGACCCCGCCGGGCTGCGCTGCTTGCGCATCTGCGCGCGCATTGCCTGGCGGCTCAGGCCGGGGCCTTGGGCTGGCAGACGCTGCCCTCTCACACCGATGCCGAGCGCCTGGCGCCCGGCATCGACCTCAGCGCGAGCCTGGCCCGGGGCGTCCCGGTGATGCGGCCGGGGCTGCTCGATCAGCTCGAGCGCGGGGTGGTCGTCATGTCCATGGCGGAGCGGGCATCGCCCGCCCTGGCCTGCGCACTCGGTGAGGCGCTCGACGCAGGGCGAATCGCGCTGGTGCTGCTCGATGAGGCGCTCGCCGACGAGCCCGGGCCCTGGAGCGGCTTGCTCGATCGCATGGCCCTGTGCATCGATTTGCGCGACGAGTCGGCGTGGCGCGAACTTGACGGTTTACAGGCGGGGGGTGGCTTGGATGCTGCCGGGCCATCCGATACCACCGGCTGGCAGCGCAAGCGTCCGGCGTCTGGCGGGCGTGATATCGGCCCGCCCTGGCGCGAGGTGCGGCTGAGCGACGCGGATCTGGGCGAGCTATGTCGGGCCGCGCAGCTTCTGGGAATCGAATCGTTGCGCCCGGTGCTGCAGGCGGCCTCGCTCGCGCGCCTTCACGCCGCCCTGGAGGCGGTGAGCGTGGCTCGGCAGGCCGATCTTGCGTTTGCCATTCGCCACGCCCTCTTGCCCCGCGCGCGCAGCCTGCCTGCGCCCGCAGAGACGCCCGAATCGGCGCGGACTGACGATGCGGAGGCGGACGATATACCGCCCCCGCCTCCTGCGCAGCCGCAAACGGATCCGCAGCCACAGACCGATCCCCCCGAAGCGTCCGCCGAGCCGGCACCGCCACCACCCGATCCGCAGAGCCTGCCCGATGGTGCGGCCGAGCGGCTGGTCGAGGCGGCGCTGGCCAGTCTGCCGGCGGGCCTGCTGGCTTTGCTGGCCGCGCAGGCCGGCGCGCGCGGGGTGGCGCCGCGTTCGACCGGCAGCGGCAGCCTCGCGGCGGCGGGCCGTGGGCGGGGCCGCTCGATCGGCGCCCGTCGGGGCCTGCCGCGCGGCAACGAGCGTCTGCATCTCTTTGCCAGTCTGCGCGCGGCGCTGCCCTGGCAGCGCCTGCGCGCGGCGGGCCTCACAGCGCCAACGCCCGCGTCTGTCGGGCTCGGCCGGTCGGCGCCAAGGATTCATTTCCGTCCCGATGACCTTCACGTCCATCGTGAGCAGCACCGCCGCGCCACGACCACGGTGTTCGTGGTGGATGCCTCGGGGTCGACCGCGCTGCAGCGGCTGGCCGAGGCCAAGGGCGCCGTCGAACTGCTGCTGGCCGACTGCTATGTGCGGCGCGATCGCGTGGCGCTGGTGTCGTTCCGGGGGGCAGGCGCCGAGTTGCTGTTGCCGCCGACGCGTTCGCTGGTGGCGGCACGCCGATCACTGGCCGGGCTCCCCGGCGGCGGAGGCAGTCCGGTGGCGGCGGGCCTTGAACTGGCGGCGCGGGTGATCGATCAGCTCACGCGAGCCGGCGACGACACGCAGCTGGTCGTGCTCACCGACGGTCGCGCCAACCTGTCGCGAGATGGCCAGCCAGGCCGTCAGCGCGCCGCCCAGGAGGCCCAGGCCATGGCGCGCCGGCTGGCGGTCATGGCCGGACACCGGGTGCTGCTCGATACCTCGATGCGCCCCGAACCGGCGGCGCAGTCGCTCGCGCAAGCGCTGGGGGCGCGCTACCTGCCGATGCCCTTTGCCCGCGCTCAGGCGATCAGGGATTCGATCAGGCTGGCCACCGCCTGAGGCCGCGACTCGGGCGTCAGATGCCCGCCGTCGCAGTGGTGCACCGAGGCGCGGGGCAGATACCGTTCGATGATCCGTGTGAGCGCAGGCGCGGGAATCCAGCGATCGTCATCGGCCACCAGAAAGTGGCAGGGGGTCTGTAGCCCGGGCAGCCGGTCGAGCAGGCCGGGCAGATCGGTGGCCGTCATGAAATCGATCGCGCCCTTGAGTCGCTGCGGGTCGCCGAGCAGTTCGCGGTAGGTGCGCCGCTGCTCGGGCGCGATCTGCGAACCGGTCGAATCGATCAGACGTTCCACCATCGGGGTGGAGCGGGCCAGCCCGGCGGCCGCGTGCACGCTGAGGCCGGAGCCCACCAGCGGTGCGAGCAAGGGCCCGAGCATCAGGGTGTAGAGGGGCGGCGGTGGGACCAGTGAGGGGGCGATGCCGAGGACCTGGCGAATGTGCAGCGCTTGGGGCGCTTTCAGTGCAAGCCAGATCGCCACGGCGGCCCCTGCCGAGTGGCCCGCCACCAGATCAACCCGTCCGACGCCTTGAGCGGCCAGCAGACCCAGCAGATCCTCGGCCATGTCGTCGAGACCATGGCGTGAATGGGCGGTGCAGCGGGTGTCGCCATGCCCCGGCAGGTCTGGTGCGATCACCCGGATGTCCGGGCGCAGTGCTGCCAGCACGGGGGCCCAGCTGTGCCGCGCTCCGCCCGTGCCGTGAAGCAGCAGCAGGGTGGGCGCGTCGGGCCGGTCGGGCCGTGCAGACCAGCCCGACCAGTCGGCGGCGCCCGTGCGCTGCTCGAACGGCACGACACGCGCTGGGAGTTGCGGGTTGACGTACCGCAGCCAAGTGTCTAATGTACGAGTCACAATAAGTGACAAGTGTACGTGACACACCCAAGGTGACGCTATGGCTTTGCTCTCCCGCATCGAATCCGCGCTCGAAGCCAGCCTCCGGCTGAGCGGGGCGCCGGGCTGTCCGCCGCGCCTGCACCAGGCCATCCGCCACGCCGTGTTTCCCGGCGGGGCACGCATCCGGCCCCAGCTCTGCCTGGCCGTGGCGTTGGCCTGTGGCGACGACGATCCCGGCCTGTCCGACGCCATGGGTGCGGCGCTCGAACTGCTGCACTGCGGGTCACTGGTTCACGACGATCTGCCATGCTTCGACAACGCCGACACGCGCCGCGGGCTGCCCTCGGTGCACAAGGCCTTTGGTGAGCGTCTGGCAGTCCTCGCCGGCGACGCGCTCATCGTGATGGCGTTTCGCGAGCTGGGCCGTGCCAGCGCGCATCACCCTGAGCGTCTGCCGGTGGTCATGCGCTTGCTGGACGAAAGCGTGGGCCCCCCCACGGGCATCATCGCGGGCCAGGCCTGGGAGTGCGAGTCCAGTGCCCGCCTGGACGAATACCAGCGGGCCAAGACCGGCGCGCTGTTTTCGGCCGCTACGGCAGGCGGTGCGGCCGCGGCCGGGGCCGATGGCCAGGCGTGGTTTGCTCTCGGGGGGAACCTCGGTGAGGCCTATCAGGTGGCCGACGATATTCGTGACGTGGTGTCTGACCCCGCCTTGCTGGGCAAACCGGTGGGCCAGGACCTCCTGCTCGACCGGCCCAGCGCCGCGCGTGAGCTTGGTCTGGACGGCGCGGTCATCCACTTCGATCGACTGATCGCCCAGGCGATCGACAGCATCCCCGTCTGTCCGGGCGAGGGCCTGCTGCGATCGCTCGTGCTGGCGGAATCGCGGCGACTCGTGCCCAGCGAGGGTCCCTTCGGCGTCGATCGGCCGGCCCGGGTGGCGCCAATGCGCTCGACCCCTGCCATCGAGCCGGCCGGCGCTGCGCGGAGCGGGTTCAAGCCGTCGACCGTGCTCGGCGCGGGCCAGGCCTCCTGACGCGGCGGGGCCAGACGATGGGCGCGGCATTGGCGGCCTGGGCGGGGTTTCGAGACCGGATGCTCGGCAATCCGGATTTTCGGCGCTGGGCCAGCGCGGTGCCGGGCTTGCGGGCCATCAGCCGGCGTCAGTCGCGCCGGCTGTTCGATCTGGTGGCGGGCTTCACCTACAGCCAGGTTCTGCTGGCCTGCGTCAGACTCGATCTGTTCGAACGCCTCGCCGCCGGACCGCTGCCCCTCGAGGACATCGCCCGGGAGTGCGCCTTGCCCGCTGAGAGCGCCGACATCCTGGTGCGTGCGGCCATTTCGCTCGACCTGCTCGAGTGGCGCACCGGCAAGCGCGTGGGTCTGGGCATGCTTGGCTCGGTGATGGTCGACAACCCCGCACTGAGCGCGCTGGTTCGCCACCATCAGGCGGTCTACGAAGACCTGGTCGACCCCCTGCTCCGGTTGCGCGAGCCCGATCGTCCCACGCAGTTGCGCAACTACTGGGCCTACGCGCGCGAGGGCCCGAACCGAGGTGAAAAGCGGCTCGATACCGGCGCCGTGAGCGAGTACTCGGAACTGATGTCGGCCTCGCAGCCCCTGGTGGCCGAGCAGGTGTTGCAGGCCTACGACTTTTCCCGCCACCGGCGCGTGCTCGATGTCGGCGGCGGGCAGGGCACCTTCCTCAGCCATGTCGCGCGCGCTCACCCGCATCTGGCGCTGCAACTCTTTGATCTGCCGGCGGTGGCCGAACTGGCGCAAGCGCGTCTGGCGCAGTCGGGCCTCGGGTCGCGGGTCGAATGCTCAGGCGGCAGCTTCTTTCAGGACTCGCTGCCCACGGGCGCCGACCTCATCACGCTGGTACGCGTCGCCTATGACCACCCGGACGACCGGGTCAGGCTGATTCTCTCGGCCATTCGCAAGGCCCTGCGCCCCGCTGGCGGCCATCTGCTGCTGGCTGAGCCGCTCTCGGGTACGCCCGGTGCCCAGGCCATGGGTGACGCCTATTTCGGCCTGTACCTGCTCGCCATGGGCAAGGGGCGCGCACGCTCGGCGGAACGATTGTCGGTACTGATGCTCGAGGCGGGCTTCGTCGAGGTGCGCGCGCTGCCGACCCGCCTCCCGCTGCAGACCGGGATGCTGCTCGCGAGGGCCGAGCCCGGCTGAAAACCCGCAAGACGGCATCGAGTGGTTGACAACGCCAAGAAAAGGCATACGATGTCAACAAAACATGACACACATCAAGTATTCGGAGACTGACACTTGCGCGATTTGATGCGATACCGCCTCACACAGGCCCGCTTCGCGCCGGTGTACCCCGATACCTGGTTTGACTGGAGGAGTCCCCAATGAACGTCACCCGTCCGCAGGCGCAGGCCGCCACGGTCCAACTCATGATGAAGTCGCGGCTGACGGCCGAGGCGTCGATCGAGCCCGATCCGGTCGCCACCGGTCCGGTGACCAAAGAGACCCAGATTATTGCCATCTATGGCAAGGGCGGCATCGGCAAGAGCTTCACGCTGGCCAACCTGTCCTACATGATGGCCCAGCAGGGGCGCAAGGTCCTGCTGATCGGCTGCGATCCCAAAAGCGATACCACTTCGCTGCTGTTTGGCGGGCGCGCCTGTCCGACCATCATCGAAACTTCCTCGCGCAAGAAGTTGGCTGGCGAGTCGGTCTCCATCGGCGACGTGTGCTTCAAGCGCGATGGCGTCTACGCCATGGAACTCGGCGGGCCCGAAGTGGGCCGGGGCTGCGGCGGTCGCGGCATCATCCATGGCTTTGAAACCCTCGAAAAGCTCGGCTTCCACGACTGGGGGTTCGACTACGTGTTGCTCGACTTTCTGGGCGACGTGGTGTGCGGCGGCTTCGGTCTGCCGATCGCCCGTGACATGTGCCAGAAGGTGATCGTGGTCGGCAGCAACGACCTGCAATCGCTCTATGTCGCCAACAACGTCTGCTCGGCTGTTGAATATTTCCGCAAGCTCGGTGGCAACGTCGGCGTGGCTGGCATGGTCATCAACAAGGATGACGGGACGGGCGAGGCGGCGGCCTTCGCCGAGCGCGCCGGCATCCCCGTGCTGTCGGCCATTCCGGCCAACGAAGACATTCGGCGCAAGAGCGCCAGCTACGAAATCATCGGCCGGCCCGGCACCCCCTGGGCGCCCATGTTCGAGACGCTCGCGAGCAATGTCGCCGAGGCGCCTCCCGTTCGGCCCAAGCCGCTCTCGCAGGACGAACTGCTGAGCCTGTTCTCGGCCAGTGCGGTCGGTCGCGATGTGGTGCTCGAACCCGCCACCTTGGCCGACATGCTCGGCAAAGATCTGGTGGAGAAGCCCTCGCTCGAAGTGGTTTACGAGCAGGTCTGAGCCCAGACCCCCCACCATGAACGCCAGACAACCCATCCCGATCCTGCCCGTCGACGAAGTCGCTGCGGCGGCGACTGCGACGCCGACGGCCTCGGGCGATGGCCTCGGCTGCCACGCCGGTCGCGACCAGATGCTCGACGCGGCGCGCAAGGCCGGCAAGTCCGACACCCTCGATCGCTACGCTGCCGACTACCCCAAGGGGCCGCACGACCAGCCCCAGAGCATGTGCCCGGCGTTTGGCTCGCTGCGGGTGGGCCTGCGCATGCGGCGCACCTCCACCATCCTCTCCGGCTCGGCCTGCTGCGTGTACGGGCTGACCTTTACTTCTCATTTCTACGGCGCGCGCCGTAGCGTGGGCTACGTGCCGTTCAACTCTGAAACGCTCGTCACGGGCAAGCTGTTCGAAGACATTCGCGAGGCCGTCTACAAAGAGGCCGATCCCGACCGCTTCGATGCAGTGGTGGTGATCAACCTGTGTGTGCCCACCGCCAGCGGTGTGCCCCTGCAGTTGCTACCGCGCGAGATCAATGGCGTGCGCATCATCGGCATCGATGTACCGGGTTTCGGTGTGCCCACCCACGCCGAGGCCAAGGATGTACTGGCTGGCGCCATGCTCAACTATGCGTTGGGCGAGGCCCGAGCGGGTCCGGTGGCGGCGCCCCGTCAAGGGCGTTCGGCCTTACCCTCGGTCACCCTGCTCGGCGAACTCTTTCCGGCCGATCCGATGGGGGTCGCGCAGATGCTCGCACCCATGGGCTTGTCGCTGGGGGCGACCGTCCCCACGCGTGAGTGGCGAGAGTTGTACGCCGCCCTCGATTGCGCGGTCGTGGCGGCGGTCCACCCGTTTTACACGGCCAGCACCCGGGTGTTCGAGTCGGCTGGGCGTCCCATCGTGGGCTCGGCGCCGGTGGGCTACGAGGGCACGGCCGAATGGCTCAAGGCTATCGGCGATGCGGCCGGCGTGAGCGACAAGGCCGTGGCTGCTGCCAGGCAGGCGGTGCTGCCCTCGATTCGAGCAGCAATCGAGCGCGCCCCCATCCGGGGCCGAATCACGGTCAGCGGCTACGAGGGGTCGGAGCTGCTCGTGGCGCGGCTGCTCATCGAAAGTGGTGCCGAGGTGCCCTACGTGGGCTCGGCCTGTCCCCAAACGGTTCACAGCGCGGCCGATCGGGCCTGGCTCGAAGCGCGGGGCACCGTTGTGCAGTACCGCGCCTCGCTCGAAAACGATCTGGCCGCCATCGAGGCCTTCGATCCCGATCTGGCCATCGGCACCACACCTGTGGTGCAGGCGGCCAAGCAAAAGAGCCGGCCCGCGCTCTACTTCACCAACCTGATCTCGGCCCGGCCACTCATGGGCGCAGCCGGTGCAGGGTCGCTTGCGCAGGTGATCAACGCCGCCATCGCCAACAAGTCGCGCTTTGACGACATGAAGGCCTTCTTCGGCGATGTGGGCGAAGGCGTTAACGCCGGCGTCTGGGAGGGCAAGCCCGTTGATCGTCCGGAGTTCAAGGCGCTGACCCGTCGTCGCGTGCAGAAGGCGCTCGCTCAGCGTAAAGCCGAGGAGATGGGCTGATGCTGGTACTCGATCACGATCGCGCGGGCGGCTACTGGGGGGCCGTCTACGTCTTTACGGCTATCAAGGGACTGCAGGTCGTCATCGACGGCCCGGTGGGCTGCGAAAACCTCCCCGTGACGTCGGTGCTCCATTACACCGATGCGTTGCCGCCGCACGAACTGCCCATTGTGGTCACCGGTCTGGCCGAGGAACAACTCGGTCGCGAGGGTACCGAAGGGGCGATGCGCCGGGCGCATGCGGTCCTCGATCCCGACCTGCCGGCCGTGGTCGTCACCGGTTCAATTGCCGAAATGATCGGCGGCGGCGTCACCCCGGAAGGCACGACCATTCAACGCTTTTTGCCGCGCACCATCGACGAAGACCAGTGGCAGGCCGCCAACCGCGCCATCTACTGGCTCTGGTCCGAATACGGGCCGCGCAAGGTGCCTGCGCCCAAGCCGCTCAAGGAGGGCGATAAGCCCCGCGTCAATCTGATTGGCCCGGCCTATGGCACCTTCAACATGCCCAGCGATCTGGCCGAAATGCGGCGACTGGTCGAGGGCATTGGTGCCGAGATCAACCTGGTCTTTCCGTTGGGCAGCCACCTCGCCGATATCGACAAGCTTGCCAACGCGCAGGCCAATATCTGTATGTATCGTGAGTTCGGCAGCATGCTGTGCGAGGCGCTTGAGCGCCCCTGGCTGCAGGCTCCCATCGGCATACACAGCACGACGCGCTTTCTGCGCGCACTGGGCGATATTCTCGGGCTTGACCCCGAGCCCTTCATCGAGCGTGAAAAGCACACGACGATCAAGCCCGTTTGGGATCTCTGGCGCTCGGTCACACAGGATTTCTTCGGTACCGCAAGTTTTGCGGTGGTGGCCAACGAAACGCACACGCGCGGCCTGCGCAATCTGTTCGAAACCGAACTCGGTCTGCCCTGTAATTTCGCGATCGCCCGAAAGCCGGGGCAAAAGACCGACAACGAGGCTATCCGAACGCTTTGCCACACGCGAGCGCCGCTGGTCATGTTCGGCAGCTACAACGAGCGCATGTACCTGGCTGAAAAGGGGCTGCGCGCCAGCTACATCCCGGCTTCGTTTCCGGGCGCGATCATTCGTCGGCACACCGGCACGCCCTTCATGGGGTATGCCGGTGCAACGTATCTCGTTCAGGAATTCTGTAACGCGCTGTTCGATGCGCTGTTCCACATCCTGCCCCTCGGGACCGACATGGATCGCGTCGATCCGACGCTCACCGGTGCGAGCCATCGCGATGCACGCAGCCTCGACTGGGACGAGGACGCGAGCGAACTCCTCGCCGAGCTCGTCGCGGCCGAGCCCGTACTGATCCAGATCTCGGTCGCCAAGCGGCTTCGGGATCGCGCCGAGCGCGAGGCGCGCGAAGCGGGCGAAGACCGGATCACCGTCGATCGGGTCAGTCGTGCCCGCGCGGCGGTCCACCAGGCGGTGCCCGCATGATCCCGGCCCCGCTCCTCGAACAAGCCCTTCGAAAGGGGCAACCGGATGTCGTGGCGCGGTGCTACGGCTGCCTTTTCCACGCGGGCCCAGCGTGGTGTTGGCCTTCACGGCCAGCTCTGTGGAGAACATCCTATGAGTGACAAGAAAAGTGTCTCGGGTCTCACCGACGAGGAAGCCCAAGAGTTTCACACGTATTACATGCAGGGCCTGGTGGGCTTTACGGCAATCGCTGTGATCGCCCACATCCTCGTCTGGGCCTGGCGCCCCTGGTTCCACTGATTCACTGCTGAAAGGAAGCTTTCATGACTCCACTGACCAGCGGTTCGGCTCGGCATGAGCCGAAGGGCGGATCCCTCGCCTATCAGTTCATCTTTGCGGTCACATTTCTCACGTTTCTCGTGGTGGCGGTGATCGCGCAGGTGTTCATGCTGCCGTGGCGTTCATGGCTTCCCGGGGCAGAGGGCAGCAGAACCTTGTTGGGCGGTGTCAGGGCGGCTGTCTACACCCTGATGTCGCATCTCATCTGAACGGAGAGAGATCTATGTGGCGTGTTTGGAAACTCTACGATCCGCTGCGCGCGATGGTTGCGCAAGGCGTTTTCCTGTTCGGCCTGGCAGCGATGATTCACCTCATCCTGCTCAGCACGAACAGTTTCAACTGGCTCGATGGCATGAGCCAGGCGCAGTACAAGGCCGCACAGGCTGCGGCTGCAGCCAAGAAGTAATTCCAGGGCAGGGCAGTCGACGGACCGGCTCATCCCGGACCGTCGACTGATGTGAGAGCGGGGAGGGCTGTCAGATGGCCATGTTGAGTTTTGAGCGCAAGTACCGTGTGCGCGGCGGCACGTTACTCGGCGGAGATTTGTTCGACTTCTGGGTCGGACCGTTTTACGTCGGGTTCTTTGGCGTCACCACGTTGTTTTTCGCCTTCTTGGGGACAGCCCTGATCCTGTACGGTGCGGCCCTGGGCGGCACCTGGAATCTGTGGCAGATCAACATCGCGCCGCCCGACCTCAAATACGGGCTCGGCTTGGCACCGCTCAAGGAGGGCGGGCTCTGGCAGATCATCACGGTCTGCGCGATCGGCGCTTTCGGATCCTGGGCGCTACGCGAGGTCGAGATCTGCAGGAAGCTCGGCATGGGGTTTCACGTCCCATTTGCCTTCAGCTTCGCCATTCTGGCGTATGTCACGCTCGTGGTGTTCAGGCCTCTGCTGCTGGGTGCCTGGGGACATGGTTTTCCGTACGGCATTCTCAGTCACCTCGACTGGGTCTCCAACGTCGGCTACCAGTATCTGCACTTCCATTACAACCCCGCACACATGATCGCGGTGTCGCTATTTTTCACGACGACGCTCGCGCTCGCCATGCACGGCGGGTTGATCCTCTCTTCCACCAACCCCCCGCCGGGTGAAATGGTCAAGACGCCCGAGCACGAAGACACCTTCTTTCGCGACATCATCGGCTACTCGGTGGGTACGTTGGGTATCCATCGTCTGGGCCTGTTTTTGGCCCTGTCGGCGGTGTTCTTCAGTGCAGTCTGCATCATCATCAGCGGCCCCTTCTGGACGCGTGGCTGGCCCGAGTGGTGGGGCTGGTGGCTGCGCCTCCCGATCTGGTCTTGATTGAAGACGTCCGCGGAGACCGACGATGAAATCATCCATTCTTCCCATCCCCGATTACCAGAATCTGTTTACGCAGGTTCGGGTCGAGGCCCCTTCCTACCCGGGGGTGCCGCTCGAGCGTGAGCGAGATACCCAGGAGCGGCTCGGTTCCGGCTGGCACGTGCAACTGTTCGCACGTTTTGGTAACGCCCAACTCGGACCGGTCTATCTGGGCTTTCTTGGCGTGGCCTCGCTCGTATTCTTTCTGATCGGCTTTACCGCGATCGGATTCAACATGCTGGTGCAGGTCAACTACAGCCCGATCGAATTCGTCAAGCAACTGTTCTGGCTGTCGGTGGATCCGCCCTCAGCGAAGTACGGCCTGCGCCTGCCGCCGATGAACGAGGGCGGCTGGTGGCTCTTCTCGGGCTTCTTCATCACCGTCTCCATCCTGCTGTGGTGGGCTCGCGTATACCGTCGCGCGCGGGCGCTGGGGCTGGGCACCCACATTGCGTGGGCCTTCGCCGCGGCCATCTGGCTCTATCTGGTGCTGGGTTTCTTTCGCCCGGTCCTGATGGGCTCGTGGTCCGAGGCGGTGCCCTTCGGCATCTTCTCGCACCTCGACTGGACAACAGCATTTTCACTGCGCTACGGCAACCTGTTCTACAACCCCTTCCACATGCTGTCGATCGCGTTTCTGTATGGATCGGTGCTGCTGTTCGCGATGCACGCCGCGACCATTCTGGCGGTGGGTCGCTACGGTGGCGAGCGCGAAATCGAGCAGATCTACGATCGGGGAACCGCGTCTGAGCGGGCCGCGCTGTTCTGGCGCTGGACCATGGGCTTCAACGCGACCATGGAATCGATTCACCGCTGGGCGTGGTGGTTCGCAGTACTCACCTGCATTACGGGGGGCATTGGCATCTTGCTCACCGGAACGGTGGTCGACAACTGGTACCTCTGGTCGGTCAAGCACGGTGTGGCGCCAGCCTATCCCGAAATCTGGGGTCCGGTGCCTGACCCTGCCGTGGCGCGATAAAGGAGCGTCGAACATGATCAACTTCCGAAGGGTCGCGCTGGCGGTGGCAGGTCTTGCGGGCGTGCTCCTGCTTGCGGGCTGTGAGCGGCCCTCCATGCAAACCCACCAGATCGGTTTTCGTGGCACGGGCATGGAGCAGGTCGTCAACCCGAGAATCGTCGCGGCTAAAGCGTCCTTGCACGAGGCGCCGGCTGCGCTCGAGCCCGCCGATAGCAGCGGGCCCAAGGCTGGCCAGATCTACCAGAACGTCAAGGTACTGGGTGATCTCAGCGTGGGTGAGTTCACCCGCGCCATGATTGCGATGAGCAACTGGGTGGCGCCTGAGCAGGGCTGCGTCTATTGCCATAATCCGGCCAATTTTGCCGACGACAGCATGCAGACCAAGGTGGTTGCACGCCGTATGGTTCAGATGACACAGACCATCAACGCTACGTGGAAGGGGCACGTTGGCGACACGGGTGTCACCTGCTACACCTGTCACCGCGGCAATAACGTCCCAACGCAGAAGTGGTATGCCGATCCGCCCGCACCCACGGCGGGGCGCCTGCTGGGCAATGACAA
Organism: uncultured bacterium; assembly: GCA_903907905.1. Lineage (GTDB taxonomy): Bacteria > Pseudomonadota > Gammaproteobacteria > Burkholderiales > Burkholderiaceae_E > SYIM01. The sequence goes on from CAIVPX010000030.1 coordinate 176,509, forward strand.
TGGCCAGAACAAGGCGGGCAAGCAGTCGGTGGGCAATGCGTCGCTGCCCTACGACCCCTTCACTCCCTTCCTGCTCGGACAGGAGCCCATCCGGGTCACGGCCACGACAGCATTGCCGGTCAATGCCCAGGTCCCGCTCAAGCAAGCCGAGTGGACCCACGGACTCATGATTCACATGTCCGAGGGCTTGGGGGTGGGGTGCACGCACTGCCACAACACCCGCGCCTTTGCCGAATGGAGCCAAAGTCCGCCGGCTCGGATCACGGCCTGGCATGGTATCCGCATGGTTCGCGACCTGAACAACCAATTCATGGTGCCGCTTACCTCGGGTCAACCGGCAGAGCGACTCGGGCCTGCGGGCGATATCGCCAAAGTCAACTGCGCGACCTGCCATCAGGGCGTCAACAAACCCTTGAATGGTGCGCAAATGCTCAAGGCTCACCCCGAATTGGCCAAGCCCTCCGGGCCGCCGGTGAAGACGAGCGAGGTGTCTGTGCCCGGAGTGCAACCCACGGGCGGGCGCTGAGTAGGCGCACGCTCAGGGTCACCCTCGGAGGGCGTTCGACCTCGCTTCGATGAATCCGTTTTCGGCGTGCTCGCCCAAGGCGACGCGCCACTGATTTCGGCACTACGTTTCATTCAACCCATCCTCCGGTGTCTCGTGCCAAGCGCCCCCGATTTCGGGTGGCGCTTTTTTTTGTGCGCCCGGCACGGGCGGATGCCTGCAGGGGCAGGCTGGGGGCGGCAAGCGGGGCAAGCGGGCGTCGCGCGGGATGCAGGCTGCTTCAAGTCACTTGAGTGCGGTCGGCGAACGCGATCGGTGTCGAGGAATTTGAGCCGCATCGACGCATCCGATCGGTGCTGCCGATACTCAGCCGTACCGACACTTTCAACCTGTATGGGCAGCCTCGAGCGGTGTCGGCATCCCCGAGCCGGGCTGCCACGCTTGGCTCGCGCCGGTGATTCAGAACGGTCCGTTCAGCCTCACCGCTTCGAAATTGAGCACCGCTGCGAACGAGACCCACAGCAGGTAGGGCGTCAGCAGCCAGGCGCCCCGAGGCGTATAGACGCGCAAGTGCACCATCAGTGCGATGATCGAGGCCCAGAATGGCACCAGTTCGAGCAGCGCCCAGTCGGGGCGCTGCAGAAAGAAATAGAGCAGGCTCCAGCCGATGTTGAGGATACCGTTGAGCACCAAGAGTGTGATCAGACGCCGCCTGGGAGAGGGGCGGCGATGCCGGCCGGCACGCCAGCCCAGCACCGCTGCCCAGGCGATCAGTGTGAAAAGGATCGTCCACGCTGGACCGAAGACCCAGTCGGGGGGCTTGAACCAGGGCTGCTTCAGGCCGTAGTACCAGGCGTCCAGGCGGGTGAGGCCGCCGCCTGTCAGTGCAACGACCACGACGGCCGCGGCAGCGACCGCGCTGTCGCGGCCGAACCTGCCGGTCATGCCTTGGCGATACCGAAGAGGTGTGCCATATCCTTGAGGAAAATTCGCAGATGCGCCATGGGGCGTCGCCGAACCAACCGCTTGTTCATGTAGGCATCGAAGGTGAGTTGCTGGACATCGCGGTCCTGGCAGATCTTCACGAAGTGTTCGCGGCGCTTGTCGTTGAGATACCAGAAGCGCTGCATGATGCCGAGAATGAAAAAGACCCGGCCATGTTCCTTCATAAAGCGCTTTCGGGCGAGCGCAAGTGCCGTGCCGCGACCTGTCGCGAGCGCCTCATGCGCCGCCTCGGCGGCCAGCCGGCCCCCCAGCATCGCGTAGTAGATGCCTTCGCCCGACGCCGGGGCGACCACGCCTGATGCGTCACCGGCGAGCACGACGTTGCGGCCGTTGTCCCAGCGCGGCAGGGGTTTGAGCGGGATGGGCGCACCCTCACGACGAAGGGTCTCGAAGCGATCGAGACCCGCCGTACGGCGCAGGTCGGCGACGGCCGAGCGTAGTGAAAACCCTTTGTCCATGCTGCCCGTACCGACCGACATGCATTTGCCGTGCGGAAACACCCAGCCATAGAAGTCGGGTGACAGGCTGCCCCGGTAGTAGACATCGCAGCGCGCCGGGTCGTAGTCGATGCCGGCGTGCTCGCTGGTTTCGGGGGCTCGCACGATCTCGTGATAAGCAAAGACGAATTTGCCCTTGTCGGAGTCGGGAATGCACTGGGCGGCCACGCGCGACTTGGCCCCGTCGGCCCCAATGACCAGACGTGCCCGGACCTGGGTGGGCGTTTCGTCGCGCTCGCCGGCGGCCTCGCGGCGCTGGATGTGAACCGTACTCAGCCCCTGCGCGTCGGGGCCCTCGAGGCGATCGAAGCTGCCGATCATGCGGGTGGCACCGTGGGAGGCTGCACGCTCGCGCAACCATTCGTCGAAGCGGTCGCGGTCGACCATGCCGACAAAGCCGCCCTCGATGGGAATGTCGACGCGGATGTCCTTGGGCGAGATCATTCGCGCGCAGCGGGCATGGGCGACGAGTTGGCTTTCGGGAATATCAAAGTCACGGATGAGACGCGGCGGGATGGCGCCACCACAGGGCTTGATACGGCCGGCCCGATCGACCAGCAGCACCGAATGTCCGGCGCGAGCGAGATCATCGGCTGCGGTAGCGCCAGCGGGCCCCCCGCCGATTACGACAACGTCATAGTTATGCATGGGCTGCCTCCCCCTGCAGGTCTGGGCCTGCCTTGATGCCGTCGGCGGATGCCGGCAGCGATGGTTCTTCGATCTGGCCGGCGAGCCGGGCCGACACCACAAAAAGCAGGGCCTCGACGGCGAACACGAGCGCGTAGGCCTGGGCGGGGTGTTGCAACACCAGGCGAGCCAGGTCGGAGAGCGCGGTGCCCAGGAGCCCGCCGCTGCCGAAAGCCAGCGCCTGCGCGGCGCCCCACAGCCCCATGCGTGTACCTTCGCGATGTCCTTCGCCCTCGCCGGCCAGACGCATCATCGAGGCGATGGCGGCGATGGAAAAAGCGCCGTTGGCCGCACCCAGCAGCATGACGTTCAGATCAAGCGGCCAACCTGGCCCCACCAGGCCCGCCGCCACCAGTCCGGCCAGCGCGAGTCCCGAGGCGATGCAGCCCGAGACGGTCCAGAAGCGCAGCGAGCCGAGGCGGCGCCCGAAGACGCGACCACTGCCCGCGAGCGCCACCAGCAGCATGCCCACCAGAATGCCCGAGTGCTGCAGGCCCGAGAGCTTGGTGGACTGGCCCGGTGTGTAGCCGAAGACCGTACCTGCGAAGGGCTCGAGGATGAGGTCCTGGGCACTGAACGCCAGCATCGAGATGAACACGAAGACCGTGAAATGGCGGGCTGACGGCTCACGCCACACCTTGCGCAGCGTGACCCGAAAGCCCTCGGCGGTATCGTCGCTGGCTTGCGATGCGCGGGGGGCGCCGCGCTCGAGTCTGAGCAGCATCAGTACGGTGGTGACGATGGCCACCGCGGCGACGCCTGCTGCCACCGCCAAGAGTCTCTCCTCTGAGTAGGGGTCCAGCAGGTGCCCGGCCGTGCCGGCGGTGACAGCGAAGCCCGCGATCATCATCAGCCAGACCAGGGTGGCTGCGCCCGCGCGCCGGTCGGGTTGCACGCGCTTGGCCAGCAGCACCAGCACCGAGGTGCCGCTTGCGCTCACCCCCACGCCGATAAGCAGGAAGGCCAGCACAGACAGGGCGATGCCGCCCGCCAGCGCCTCGGGCATCAGGGTGACAGCCAGCGCGCCCAGCATGCCGCCTGCGGCCAGCACCAGCATGCCGCCCAGGATCCATGGGGTGCAGCGGCCGGAGCGGTCGGAGCCGAAGCCCATGCGGGGTCGCAGCACCTGCACCACATAGTGCATGGCGACGAGCAGGCCGGGCAGCAGCGCCGGCAGCGCCAGCTCGACCACCATGATGCGATTGAGGGTGGAGGTGGCCAGTACGACGATGCCGCCGAGGCAGGCCTGGATAAGACCGAGCCTGGCGATGGAGAGCCAGCCGAAAGGGGGCGCCCCCGAGTGGCCGGTGCCGGGTGGTGATGCGCGGTTGCCTGCGTGCATGTGAAATCCCCCGAATATCTTTTTTGTGTGTTGGTGTCGATGCCGCGTGGGTCAGGCCGCGAGACCGCGCAGCGCAAAGGCGCTGACCATCATTCCGGACACGAAGAGCGGCACGCCAAAGCCGCTGTAAAAGAGCGCCTGCTGCACCGGTTGCGCCACGAATCGCCGCATCAGAACGAATTGCCCTGCGAGCAGCAGGGCGACGCTGGCCGCTGCGACGGGGGCTTGCCACAGGCTTAGCAGGACGATGACCATGACCTGGGGTAACGCCATGACCCAGCAGGCCGTGAGGGCCGCCCGGCGCGCGCCGAGCTGCACGGGCAGCGACCGGATGCCCATTTGCGAGTCACCCTCGATCGCCTTGAAGTCATTGAGCGTCATGATCCCGTGTGCGCCAAGGCTGTAGAGCAGGGCGAGCACCAGAGACCGGGCTTCGGGGAGGGCCCCGCCCGCCATGACGGCCGCGCCGGTGACCCACGCCAGGCCCTCGTAGGACAGGCCGCAGGCGAGGTTGCCCCACCAGCCGTTCTGCTTGAGCCGCACCGGCGGCATGCTGTAGGCCCAGGCCAGGGTCAGCCCGAGCGCCGCCGCAGCAAAGCCCCAGGTTCCAAGGCCGGCCGCTACCACCAGTGAGAGCAGGGTCCAGAGGACCGCCACATAGAGCCCCCAGCGCCCCGGCATGCGGCCGGAGGGGATGGGTCGATGGGGCTCGTTGATCGCATCGACTTCGCGATCAAACCAGTCGTTGACCGCCTGGCTGGTCGCGCACACCATGGGGCCGGCCAGAAGAATGCCCAGTAACGCAAGTGGCCAGTGGGCCCGCAGATCGGCACCTGACGCGACGACCCCGCAGGCGAACGCCCACATGGGCGGAAACCATGTGATGGGCTTGAGCAGTTCGGTAAAGGCCGAAATCGTTGGAAGCGCACGGGCAGTCATGGGTGGATTTTCTGCTTGACATTTGCCGGCGTCAATTGCAATTTACAGTTTCGGCGTTTTTTCGCCTGTCCGCCCGGTCGTCCCCGAGGTCTGCCGGCTGCTCCGCCCTTGCTCAGGCTCGCCCAAGGTTTCGCCGCACCATGCCCGACTTTTCCGTCCTGTCTCGCCCCCTTGACCGTGCCGCCGCCGGCCGACCGGCGCCGCGGGTGCTTGTCATTGGCAGCGGTTTCGGCGGCCTGGCCTGCGCCATTCGCATGCTCTGCAAGGGCTATCGGGTCACGGTGCTCGAGCGGCTCGATCAGGCCGGGGGGCGGGCGAGCGTATTCCGCCAGGACGGCTTTACCTTCGATGCCGGCCCGACCATCATCACGGCCCCCTTCCTGCTGGAAGAACTCTGGCAACTTTGTGGGCGGCGGTTTGCCGATGACGTCGATCTCAGGCCGATGCAACCTTGTTATCGCATCCGGTTTCATGACGGCGAGCATTTCGACTATCACCGCGACCCGCAGGCCATGCGCGAGGAGGTCCGGCGCATCAGCCCCGATGACGTGCCCGGTTTCGAAGCCTTCATGCAAGAGGCCGACCAGTGCTTCCGGCTGGGTTACGAGGGCTTGGGCACGGTGCCCTTCGACTCGATCTTCGATTTGTTTGCCGCCCTGCCTGCGATGGTGCGCATGCGGGCGTGGCGCAGCATCTATGCCATGGCGTCGCGTCATATGCGCAGCGAGCGCCTGCGTCAGGTGTTCAGTTTTCATCCGCTGCTGATCGGCGGCAATCCCATGTCGGTCACCTGCGTCTACAGCCTGATTCCCTCGCTCGAGCGCATCCATGGCGTGCACTCGGCCATGGGCGGCACAGGCGCCATCGTGGCGGGGCTGGTTCGGCTGATCCGCGAACTGGGCGGCCAGATCCGCTACGGTGCCGAGGTCTCCAAGATCCGTGTCGAGCGCGGGCGTGCCCGCGGCGTGCTGCTGAAAGGCGGCGAGTCGATCGATGCCGAGATGGTGGTGTCCAACGCCGATACCGCGTGGACCTATCGCCACCTGCTGCGTGATGTGCCGCGTCGGGTCTGGACTGACCGCAAAGTTGACCGCGCCGCCTACTCGATGGGGCTCTTCGTCTGGTACTTCGGAACGCGCCGGCGCTATGAGGATGTCCCGCATCACATGATCCTGCTGGGTCCGCGTTACCAGGAACTGCTGCGCGACATTTTCGATCGCAAGGTGCTGAGCAGCGATTTCAGCCTTTACCTTCATCGCCCCACCGCGACCGACCCCTCGTTGGCGCCCGCGGGCTGCGATACCTTCTACGTGCTGTCACCCGTACCGCACCTCGATGCGGGAATCGACTGGTCAGCGCAGGCTGAGTCTTACCGCCAGTCGATTGAAAGCGCGCTCAGCGATACGGTGCTGCCCGATCTGCAGTCGCAGATCTGCACCCAGCGTGTGCTCACGCCCGCCGATTTTGAAACCCGCTACCTCGCCTACAAGGGCGCCGCCTTCGGCATGGAACCGCAGTTGCTGCAGAGCGCGTGGTTTCGCCCGCACAACCGCAGCGAGGACATCCGGGGCCTTTATCTGGTTGGGGCGAGCACACATCCGGGCGCCGGCATTCCGGGCGTGCTCACGTCGGCCAAGGCACTCGATTCGATTATCCCGCCGGCTTCGGCCAGCGAATTCGCACTGGGATTGGCGACCGCATGAACATGATGAATCTCCCGTCGGCACAAACCGGCAGGGCCATTGCGACCGATTGCGAAGTGCTGATGCGCAACGGCTCCAAGTCCTTCTTTGCCGCCTCGCGCCTGCTGCCGTCGCGCTATCGGCAGGCCGCTGTCGCGCTCTATGCGTTTTGCCGTGTCGCCGACGATGAGGTCGATCAGAACGGGGCAAGTGCGCAGACGCTGGCGCTGCTGCATGCCCGGCTCGATGCGATCTACTCGGGCAGCCCGGCCGACATCGCCGCAGACCGCGCTTTCGCGGGCGTGGTCGAGCAGTACCGTCTGCCCCGGCGGATTCCTCTGGCGCTGCTCGAGGGCTTCGAGTGGGATGCCCGGGGGCGTCGTTACCAGACCATCGACGAACTCTACGACTACTGCGCGCGCGTGGCCGGCACGGTGGGGGCGATGATGGCGCTGGTGATGGGCGTGCGCGATGCACGCGCCATGGCCCGGGCCTGCGAACTGGGCGTGGCGATGCAACTCACCAACATCGCCCGCGATGTGGGGGAGGACGCGCGCATGGGGCGTATCTATCTGCCCCTGCAGTGGTTTGCCGAGGAGGGCATCGATCCCGATCGTTGGTTGATGCGGCCGCAATTCAGTCCGGCGATTGCCCGGATGGTGTCGCGCCTGCTCGAACTGGCCGACGGGCTCTACAGCCGCGCTGAGGAAGGCCTCTACGAACTGCCGAGGGGCTGCCGGCCGGCCATCCTGGCCGCGCGCTACATCTACGCCGATATCGGCACCGAGATTCGGCGCGCACGCCACGACTCGATCAACCGCCGCGCGGTCGTGAGCGGTCGCCGCAAGCTGAGCCGCGTGTTGCAGTGCCTACCCTGCATGATCGCAGCGCCGCGTCTGCCGCGGGGGCACCGGCCCTTGCCTGCGATCGAGTTTTTGGTCGATGCAGCCTGTCAGGCCACCCACGAACTGCCGCCCCGCAATGCCTCCGAAAAAGCCGCCTGGATGGTCGAGCTCTTTCTGACGGTGGCTGAACGCGAGCGCTCAGCCAATCCGTGGCATCCGCCAGGGCAGCATCAGCCTGACCACCGGTGAGCGAAGCCGGGGCCCGTTGAGGGTTTCGTGGACCGCCATCAGCCGCTGCCCGTCGAGCGTTGACTCGGCGATGGATCGTACATAAAAGGGCGTGTCTTCAAGGGTTCGAACGATGCGCGGCGCCTCGCCCGAGGCGTCCGAGCGGATCGATCGCCCGATTCGCCAGGCGGTGCGCGGCAGCGTGCTGCGTGGACCCGGATCGAAATCGCCGATGTGGCCGTCGGTGCCAAAGCGCTTGGCGATCAGGGTCTCGTGACCATCGCGCGCGCGGACATCGTAGATCACCGCACTGCTGCCGTCGGGCAAGGTCGCGCGCGACCAGTCCCACTCGTCAAAACGGTTCTCCAGGGGCTCGTCGCCTTCGTTCGAGTCGAGATA
>CAIVPX010000031.1 GCA_903907905.1 uncultured bacterium
CCATGTCGGTGGAGATGGCCGGGAGGCCCGCAATCGCCGCGGCCACCCCCAGCCCGGTCTGCGTCACCATCCGTTCAGACGCGCGCTCGCGCGAGTGCTCACGCAGCGCATGGGCGATTTCATGGCCGATCACGGCGGCCAATTCATCGTCGTTCAGGCCCAGTCGCGTGATCAGCCCCGTGTACACGGCAATCTTGCCACCGGGCATGCACCAGGCGTTGATCTGATCGGAACGGATGACATTCACCTCCCAGGCCCAGGACGGTGCATCCGGGCGAAAGGCCCCGCTGACGGCGATCAGCCGGCCGGCAATCCGGCGCACCCGCTCGCTCATCTGCGGATCGGCATTGAGCGTGCGTTTTTCGCGCTCCTGCCCCAGCACCTGCTGGTAGGCCTGCGCGGCCCCCTGCCGTAATTGCGCCTCCGATACCAGGGGCGACATCATCTGCGTGCGTTCGATGCCGACCACCCCGCTCTCGGTCGTGCGAACCGACTGGCACGCCGTCAACAAAAACGGAAGCAGCAGCGCGCCCCACCTCGTCCAGCATGACCGATCCCAAAGCTTTCCCCCGCCTGGGGCTGCATTCCGAAATGATGCGCTCATGACTGATCTCCCCGTCCACTGCCGTCCGATTCGATCGACGCCTGGACTTGCGCTTTCTGAGCCGCCCGAGCCCGCTTGCAGACCCACACGGCCACGCACCCCAGACCCGCAGCCACGGCCGCCCCCCAAAACGCGGCCGCCGGCGAATAGCTAACCCACAACCAGCTTGCACCCAGCCCGCCGATCGTGCCACCAAACCCATAGCCGATGGTGATGTACATCGCCTGGGCGCGGGCCTGCTGCCCGGGCTCGAACCAACGTTGCAGCAGCGCCTGGGTGGCCGTGTGGTGCACACCGAAGGTGATCGCATGCAGCAACTGCGTGAGAACGATCACCCCAAGCGAGCCCTCGGATACCCCCACCAGGGCAAACCGGATCGCTGCCACCGCAATGCTGAAACCCAGCAGCGTGAGCGGGGCGAAGCGCACAAAGAGCGGCTTCTGAAGGTAGAACATCGCGATCTCGGCCACCACCCCTACCGACCAGATCACACCGATCGCGCCCTTGCCGTAGCCATGCTCCTCAAGGAACAGCGAGAAGAAAGAGTAAAAGACCGAATGCGCGTAAAGCATCAGAAAGCTGGACACGAAAAAGGCCAGCTTCACCGGGTCGGCGAGCGCCGTCCAGAGCGGCGCGGCGGGCGCCCCCCGGGGTCGGGCAGGGGCTGAGGGCAAGAGCCAGGTGCAGGCGAAAACGCTGGCCATCATGCCAGCCAGCCACCAGGGCAGGCTGCCGATGCCCGTCCACTCGAACAGCGGCCCGGTGGCCGACACGCCGACGATGAAGCCGATCGAGCCCCAGACCCGCATGCGGCTGTAGCGCCCGGCGTCGCGGCCGGCCACCTCGAGCGCGATCGACTCGCTGATGGGCATCTGCCCGGAATTGGCAAAGAACAGGACCGAGCACGCGAGCATGATCCAGGCGACACTGCCACCCGCCTGGGCCAGCGCAAACAGCGCGAGCAGCGACAACACCGTGCAGGCCCGCTGCACGAGGTTGCGCGAACCGCCTCGATCGGCCAGCCACCCCCAGCTGAGGGGCCCGATCATTCGGGAGGCTGGCGACAGCGACATCACCAGACCGATCTGGGCAATGCTCAGGCCGACCTCGCTCAGGTACAGGCTGAGGTATGGCGTCTGGGTCCCGACATAGAGGAAGTAGCAGAGAAAGAGCGCGCGAACGCCGTTGCGCGCGCGGGTGTCTGACTCGCCGGCCACTGCGATCAGGCGCCAGCTCGTCCGGGAATTCTGGGGGTGTTCACCACGACGTCGGCGTTTTGGGCCCTGTGCCTCAGCGCATGGTCGATGAGCACCAGGGCGAGCATGGCCTCGGCGATCGGCACGGCGCGGATACCCACGCAGGGATCGTGACGGCCGAGGGTTTCCACCACCGTAGGCTCACCCGCCTTGTCGATGGAGCGCCGCGGCACCCGAATACTCGAGGTGGGCTTGATGGCGATGGACACCCGAATCGGCTGACCCGTAGAGATACCGCCGAGCACCCCGCCCGCCTCGTTGCCGACGAAGCCGTCGGGCGTGAGTTCATCACCGTGCTGGCTGCCGCACTGCGCGACCGAACGGAAGCCCGCGCCGATCTCGACGCCCTTGACGGCATTGATGCCCATCATCGCCCAGGCAATGTCGGCATCGAGCTTGTCGAAGAGCGGCTCACCCCAGCCCACCGGAACGGGTTCTGCCACCACTTCGATTCGGGCCCCGCAGGAGTCGCCCGCCCGCCGCAGTTCGTCCATATACGACTCGAGTTGCGGCACGATCTGTGCGTCGGGCGCAAAAAAGGGGTTGCTGGCCACCTGGCTGAAATCGGTATACGGAATCGGCAGCTCGCCCAATTGCGACATCCAGCCGCGCAACTCGGTGCCATGGTGTTCGCGCAACCACTTTCGGGCCACTGCACCGGCCGCCACCATCGGAGCAGTGAGCCGGGCCGAGGAGCGCCCGCCCCCCCGGTGGTCGCGAATGCCGTACTTCTGCCAGTAGGTGTAGTCGGCATGGCCGGGGCGAAAGGTGTCGGCGATCTTGCCGTAGTCCTTACTGCGCGCATCCTCGTTGCGGATGAGCAGCATGAGGGGCGTGCCCGTGGTGCGGCCCTCGAACACGCCGGACAGGATCTCGACTCGATCCGGTTCCTGCCGCTGGGTGACATGACGCGAGGTACCGGGCCGACGGCGATCGAGTTCGGGCTGGATGTCGGCCTCGGAGAGCACGAGTCCGGGCGGGCAGCCATCGATCACGCAGCCAATGGCCGGACCGTGTGACTCGCCGAAATTGGTGACCTGAAACAGCTGGCCGAAAGAGTTTCCCGACATCGATCGCTTGCCTCTAAAACCCGCATTCTAACGAACGCCCGCCCGGCAAAGCGGCCGCACACCCACGAGGTCGACTCAGGCACGTAGCCGCGCCAGGACGCACTCGCGCGACAAAAGCGCGAGGCAGGCATCCACCGATGGCGTTTGCGTCATACCGAACACCCGCAGCCGCACGGGAATAGCGAGCTGCGGCATCTTCAGGCCGTGCGCCGCCAGCACGGGTTTGAAGCAGGCAGCGATGGCCTCCTTCGTCCAGGGGCTCTCGGCCAGCGCCGCCGCCAGCGCCGCCAGCGCCGGTCGAACCGGTTCGGTCAGGTGCGCAGCCAGATCTTCGGCACGCGGGGCGGGTTCGGCATAAAACATGCGCGCGCCCTCGGCCAGTTCGTTGAGCGTGGCCGCACGGTCTTTGAGCAGCCCGCAGACCGCTGCCAGATCGGGCGCGCCCGCCTGCGTGAGCGCCACGGCGTGGACACCCAGCCTGATCAGGCGCGGCCGGATCGCGCGGGCCAGGCTCGCGTCATCGCTGCGCTTGAGGTACTGCTGATTGAGCCACCGGAGCTTGTCCGTATCGAACTGCGAGGGCGAACTCGACAGGTGCGAGCCATCAAACCAGGACACGAGCTGCTCGCGCGAGAACAGCTCGTCATCACCGTGACTCCAGCCCAGCCGGGCCAGGTAGTTGATGACCGCCTCAGGCAGATAGCCCTCCGTGTCGTACTGCATCACCGACACCGCACCATGGCGCTTGGAGAGCTTCTGCCCGTCGTCGCCGTGAATCATGGGGACATGGCCGTAGCGGGGCAATTCGGCGCCCAGCGCCCGGAGGATATTGATCTGCCGCGGCGTGTTGTTGACATGGTCGTCACCGCGGATGACATGGGTGATGCGCATTTCCCAGTCGTCGACCACCACGCAGAAGTTGTAGGTGGGCGTGCCGTCGGAGCGCGCGATGATCAGATCGTCGAGCTCGTCATTCGAAATGGTGATCAGTCCTTTCACCATGTCGTCCCAGCTCACCACGCCGTCCACCGGGTTGCAGAAACGCACCACCGGCTTGACCCCCGCCGGCGGCGTCCTGCCGCGCGCATTCTCCGGGCGCCAGCGACCGTCGTAGCGCGGCTTGAGCCCCTGGGCGCGCTGCTGTTCGCGCATCGCATCAAGCTCGTCCGGCGTGCAGTAGCAGTGATAGGCCGTGCCTGCCTCGAGCATCTGGGCAATCACCTCGCGATACCGGTCCATGCGCCGCGTTTGATAGAAGGGTCCCTCATCGGGGCTCAATTCGAGCCAGGCCATGCCGTCAAGAATCGCCTGCACCGCCTCAGGGGTGGAGCGTTCCAGGTCGGTGTCCTCGATTCGCAAAATGAAGGTGCCGCCAAAGTGGCGCGCGTAAGCCCAGGCAAAGAGTGCGGTGCGCGCCCCACCAATGTGCAGGTAGCCGGTGGGACTGGGAGCAAAGCGGGTGCGAACCATTCGAGGGCCTTCGTTTCGTCGGGAACCACAATTTTAGGCCATGCGCAGGGGGTGACCCGATAATGCGTGATCGACAGCCCCTGCGAGCCGCTCATGGCCATGACATCCAGGCGTCCCAGGCTCCAGCCTCTCACACCAGGCCCCGGCTCACGCCGGGACACGCTGCGCGGCCTCGGCGCGGTGCTCGCGGCCGGGTCGGCCGGTCTCGTGCAGGGCTGCGCCACACCGGCCAGTTCGACGTCAACACGAAGCGATGCGTTCAGCTTTCGCGAGGGCATCGGCTTTCGCGACACCGGCCCCCTGATGGACCGGCTGGCCGATCCGACCGGACGTTTTCCGACGGCCTGGCGTACCAACTGGTGGCAGCCTTCGCACAGTGTCGACGCCTTCTCCCGCCTGGACACCCTTTTCGATTCGGCGATCTCGCCACGCGGCGAATACAGCCATGCCCTGGCCCGCGCGCCCCGCGAACCCGACATCACCTGGGGCGGCTCCCGAGTGCTTGGCACCGGCCGGTTCGCACTCGACGACTACCTCTCGCGCAACCCGGTCACGGGCCTGCTGATTGCGAAGGACGACACCATTCTGGTCGAGCGCTACCAGTACTCGCGCAGCCAGACGCAGCGCTTCACCTCGTTTTCGATGGCCAAAACCCTGATCGCCCTGCTGGTCGGCTGCGCGCTGGAGGACGGGCGTCTGCGCGCTCTCGACGATCCCGCTGAACGCTACGCCAAAGCCCTGTCGGGCTCGGCCTATGGCTCGACGCCGATCCGACACCTGCTCACCATGTCCTCGGGCATCCGGTTTCGCGAAGACTATGACGGCAACGACGACTCGGCTCGCCTCTCGCGCGCCACGCTCGGTGGTCAGACCACCAGCAGTGCGGCGGCGGCCACCCAGTTCGATGAACGAATCGCTGCGCCGGGCGAGCGCTGGTACTACGCCTCCGCGGATACCTACGTACTGGCACTCGCGCTTCGTGCTGCCATCGACGAGCCCATCGCCCGTTACTTCAGCCGCCGCATCTGGCAGCCCTTGGGCGCGCAGGCCGATGCCAGCTGGCTGATCGATCGGTCGGGGCAGGAACTGGGCTACATGGGCTTCAGCGCCACGCTGCGCGACTACGCCAGACTGGGGCTGATGCTCGCGCACGGCGGCACGGTGCGCGGGCGTGCCTTGCTTGACCGGTCCTGGATCGGCGAGATGATCCGCATGCGATTTCAGCCTGCACAGACCGGACGGTGGTACGGCTATGGCTACCAGACCTGGATCTTTCCTGCCGGGACGCCCGGCTTTGCCCTGCTGGGTGTGCGCGGCCAGGCGATGATGATCGACCCGGCCTCGAGGACCGTGATGGTCAACACCGCCGTGCGACCGCTGGCGCGCGACCCCGCCGGCGCCGAAACGGTGTCGCTGTGGCAGTCGCTCACCCGGCGCCTCTGAAGGCCTCAGGCGGCAGCAGACAGAGCGACGCTCGCTCAGGCCACCAGCATCGCGTACAACTCATCCTTGAGCCGCACACGCCTCAGCTTCAGCTGCTCCAGGGACTCATCAGATCGATGCTCCAGCCCGCCCTCCACACGGATGATCTCGCGGTCCAGCGACTCATACTCGGCAAACAGGCGCGAAAAATGCGCATCGCCAAGTTTGAGCTCGTGAATGCGCGCGCGATGCTCGGGAAAGTCGCGTGCGAGGGAATGGTTCTCGACATGCGTCATGTCCAGGCTCTCCCGAAGGCAGATAGGGCCCCAAGGCCCCCCAGTCGAGGGTGTCACACACCAGCCCCAAGACGCTTGCGACCGATCAACCCCCCGCACAGGCTCACGCGGTGAGCCCCGCTCGCCGCAGCATGCGACACTTCGCCGCGTACTTTTCGGGACAAAACCATGGACCTTTCCTCTTTGCTCATCGGCCTGCTGATCGGCGGCGTGGCGGGCGTGCCGCTGGGCGGCTGGCTGCTTCGAGGCCGGCTCACGGCCCAGCACCAGGCATCGCTCGCCGAAGCTCAGGCGCGGCTGCAGGCCGAGCTGGCGGCAACCGAGGCCGGGCGCGCGCGCGCAGACCAGTTGGCGCGCGACACCCAGCAGCGCCTGGATGCCCTCACAATCGATTCACAGCGTCGCATCGACACCCTCAACACCGAGTCGCAGGGCAAACTCGAGGCGCTGCACGCCAGCCTCACCCAGTTGCAGGTCGAAGCCGAGGCGCTCAGGCAGCGCCTGCAAAACGAGCAACGCCAGGCGGCCGACAAGCAGGCCTTTTTCGACAAGGCTCATGAAACGCTCTCGGGCCAGTTCAAGTCGCTTGCCGGCGACATTCTCGAGCTCAACTCGAAACGCTTTGCCGAGCAGAACCAGCAGAACATCGGCCGCATTCTCGAGCCTTTGCGGGAGCGGCTGGGCGAGTTCCAGCAAAAGGTTGAAACCCTCTACGTCGACGAGAGCAAGGAGCGCTCGGCGCTCAAGGCTCAGGTGCAAGACCTGGTGAGGCTCAACCAATCCCTGAGCGAAGACACCCGCAACCTCACCTCGGCCCTGCGTGGCTCGGCCAAGCGGCTGGGTAATTGGGGCGAGCTCATCCTTGAACGGGTGCTCGAAGCATCGGGTCTGCGCAAGGACCACGAATACGTCGTGCAAGATTCCCAGTCCGATGAAGACGGTCAGCGCCGACAGCCTGACGTCGTCATCCACCTGCCCGAAGAGCGCCGCCTGGTGGTCGATTCAAAGCTTTCCCTGCTGGCCTACGAACGATTCATGTCGGCCGACGATGAGGTCTTGCGGGAGGCGGCCCTGCGAGACCATCTCACGGCCGTGCGCACGCATATCCGGCAACTGTCGGACAAGCGTTACCAGAGGCTCTACGGCGAATCGCTCGATTTCGTCATCATGTTCGTGCCGATCGAACCGGCCTTCATGACGGCGGTCAGCCACGACGAACAGATCTTCATGGACGCATGGGAGAGCAATGTGCTGATGGTCAGCCCCTCCACGCTGCTCTTCGTCGTGCGTACGGTGGCGCATCTGTGGCGCCAGGAAGCGCAGAGCCGCAACGCACAGGAAATCGCCAAACGCGGCGCCGAGCTCTACGACCGACTCACGGGCTTTACGCAGGAACTGGCCGATATCGGCACCCGGCTCGATTCGGCGCAAAACGCCTGGCGCGATGCCACGCGTAAGCTCGCCACGGGGCGAGGCAACGTCATCCGTCAGGCAGAAATGCTCAAGGAACTGGGCATTCGGCCCACCAAGGCCTTGTCGAAAGACTTGCTCGGCATGTCCGAAGATGAAGACGGGCAAGGCGTGGTGGGGGCAGCCTGAGGCCTGGCGCCTCGCGGGCAGATTGGTTCGGCCCGAGCGGCTCGGTGCGCCCCCCGCCACCCTTTCCGGCCAGTGCCCTACTCGGCAGTGGCCCCCGAGGCCCGCACTACCGAGCCCCATTTCCGGCTTTCTTCGTCGATGAACTTCACCGTCTCGGCAGGCGCCATGAACATCGGGTCGGTACCCAGGCCTTCGAGGCCATCCTTCATGCGAGGCGCCGCCATCACCGTGCGCAGGTCTCTCGACAGACGATCAACGATGGCCGACGGCAATTTGGCGGGCCCCACCACGGCATACCAGATCGTCACGTCATAGCCCGGCACGCCCGCCTCGGCGATGGTGGGCACCTCAGGCATCTGTGACGACCGGGTTTGCCCCGACATGCCCAGCGCGCGGGTCTTGCCCGCCTTGGCAAGCGGAATATGTGTCGTGGGGTTGTCGATCATCATGTCGATTCGCCCCGACACGAAATCGGCAATGGCCGGTGCGGTGCCCTTGTACGGAACATGGGTGAACTTTGTGCCGGTCATCGACTCGAACAGCACCACCGACAGGTGACTGGAACTGCCAGCGCCTGATGAGCCATAGGTCATGGTGCCGTTACGCTCCTTGGCCAGCGCGATGAGTTCACGGACCGAAGTCACGGGCAGCGCGGGATGAACCACCAGCACATTGGGAAAGGACGCCACCATCGCGATTGGCGTAAAGTCGGTCTTGGGGTTGTAGCGCAGCTTGGCGTACAGGTGCTGGTTGATCGACATCGTGCCCGTGGTGGCAAAGAACAGCGTGTAGCCATCGGGCGCCGCATCCACCACGGCCTGAGCACCGATCGAGCCACCCGCGCCAGCGCGGTTTTCCACCACCACCTGCTGTCGAAGCTCGGTCGACAACCCCGCCGCAACCAGCCGAGCCGCTGCGTCGGTACCGCCACCCGGTGGAAACGGCACCACCAGCCTCAAGGGCTTGTCGGGATACTGGGCCAGCGCCGCAAGCGGCGTGGCAAGCACGAAGGCGGCCAGCAAAAGGCCCGCTTGTCGATGTCGGCGCATGATCAGTCTCCCCTGTGAGTCGAGCGAATTTACAGCAAAATGCCGACGGTCATGACCAGCACGATTTCATTCAATGTCGCCGTGATCGGCGGCGGTCCGGCAGGGCTGATGGCCGCCGAGGTCCTGAGCGATCGCGGCATCGCCGTCGATCTGTACGATGCCATGCCCTCGGTCGGGAGAAAGTTTCTGCTCGCGGGGCGCGGCGGTCTCAACCTCACCCACGCGGAACCGCCCGAGCGCTTTCTGGGCCGCTACGGCTCACGCAGCACCCAGATCGCGCCACTCATCCAGGCCTTCGGCGCCGAGCAGGTTCGAGCGTGGGCGCACGGGCTGGGCTGTGACACCTTCGTGGGCACCTCGAACCGCATCTTCCCCGTTTCGATGAAGGCCGCGCCCTTGCTGCGCGCATGGCTGCACCGACTGCGATCGCGCGGTACGCGCTTTCATGTACGGCATCGCTGGACGGGGTGGTCCGAGACAGGGGCCTTGCTATTCGAGACCCCCGGGGGCAGCGTCACGGCCAGGCACGACGCCTGCATTCTCGCGCTCGGGGGCGCAAGCTGGCCACGACTGGGATCCGACGGACGCTGGATCGAGGCCTTACGTAGGAGAGCGGTAGCCATCGCACCGCTGGCACCCGCCAATTGCGGCTTTGATGCCCGGCCCCCCTGGCAACCCCTGCTGATCGAACGCTTCGCGGGTCATCCGCTGAAATCGGTGGCCCTGCGGGTCGAGTCGGACCAGGGTCAAATCTTTGATCGACGTGGCGAATTCGTGCTGACCCGAACGGGCATCGAGGGCAGCCTGGTCTACGCAGCCTCGGCGCTCATTCGGGACACGATCGCCCGCATCGGCCAAGCCACCGTCCGGCTCGATCTGCTGCCCGACCTGCCCGCCGGCCCCCTGGCGAGCCGGCTCGCTCGCCCCCGCGCCGGCAAGAGTCTGTCAAACCACCTGCGGGTGCAGGCAGGGCTGACGGGCGTTAAGGCAGCCTTGCTGCGCGAATGTGTACCCGCCGAAAGCTTTGACGACCCGACCATGCTGGCAGGACTCATCAAAGCCCTGCCGATCCGACTGGGCGCACCCCGTCCCATCGACGAAGCGATCAGCAGCGCGGGAGGGGTGTGCTTCGAGACGCTCGATGAGCGCCTGATGATCAGGCAGTTACCCGGCAGCTTTTGCGCAGGAGAAATGCTCGACTGGGAAGCTCCGACGGGCGGCTATCTGCTCACCGCCTGCCTGGCCAGCGGCCAGCACGCCGCGCTCGGCGTCATGGATTGGCTGCGCGCCCAGTCCCTCAGCGCACCGGCGGCTTGAAATCTGCGGCCATGGCATCGTGCAGGCTCAGATATACGCGGTCTGCCACCCGAATGCCGAACTCGGTGTCGCGCAGTCGATCCATCACGGGACCTTTCACCTCGGCCAGATCCAAGCGAATGCCCCGGCGGGCCAGATCAGTTTCGAGCGTGGTCAGCATATGAAGCGCCGTGGTGTCGACCTGATTGACCCCCGCGCAGGAAATCACCACGCGCTTCACTGAATCATCGGCCGCGAGCAGCGCCTCGATGCGCGATTCGACCTCCATGGCATTGGCAAAGAACAGGCTCTCGTCGACTCGAATGGCGAGCACGCCCGGCAGGGTGTCGACCCGGTAGCGATTGATGTTGCGAAAGTGCTCGGTGCCCAGTACGCGACCGACCACCGCGATGTGCGGGTGGCTGCTTCGCCAGACAATGACCGCGAGCGACAGCGACACGCCAATCACGATACCGGCCTCAACACCGAACACAAGCACCCCGACAAAGCTTGCGATCAGCGACATACCATCGGCACGGTCGTAGGCCCAGGCCCGACGAAACGCCTGAACATCGATCAGCGAACTGACGGCCACGATGATGGCTGCCGCCAGCACCGCATGCGGCAAGGGATGGAAGAGGCTGGAGAAAAACAAAAGGATGAGCACCATGAGGAGCGCCGATACCACGCTGGCAAGCGGCGACTGAGCGCCCGCGGCGTAGTTGATCACCGAGCGCGACAGGCCGCCAATGATCGGATAACTGCCTGACACGGCGCTAGCAAGGTTAGCCGCCCCCAACCCCAACAACTCACGATCGGGGAGGATTCGCTGCTGGCGGCGCTGCGCGAGCGACTGTGCCATGGAGACACTCTCGACAAATCCGACCAGTGCAAGCAGTAAGGCGGGTAACGCCAGATCGGCCAGGACCGAGCGCGAAGGCAGCAGCGCGTCCCAGCCCGGGAAGGTCGGTAGCCCCGATGGGAATTGCCCCACCACCGCGAGGCCCGACGTACGATCGAGTTCGAGCAGCGCCGTAAGACTCGTCCAGACGATCACCGCCAGCATGGGCGCAAAGCGGGCGGCCAGATCGGCCCGATCAGGCGACAGGCCGGCGCGTCTGAACCACCCCGGGAACCAGCGCCGGGCGACCCAGAGAAAGGCCAGGGTCGATCCGCCCACGAGAAGCGTTGTGCGATTGGTATCAGGCAGCGCACGAACCAGTCCGAGGGTGGTCTCGAGCATGCCGTGCCCCTCGACTTTCACGCCGAGCACATGCTTGAACTGGCCCACCGCAATCAGCAGGGACGACCCGCTCAGAAAACCGCTCACCACCGGATGGCTCAGGAAATGCGCCAGGAACCCCAGGCGCAACACGCCGAAGGCCAGCAACATCAGGCCTGAGAGCAGGGCCAGTTGCCCGGCCAGCATCACGTAGTGTGCACTACCCGCCACAGCCAGCGGATGCAGCGCACTGGCTGTCATGAGCGAGGCCACAGCGACCGGGCCCACCGCAAGCGTCATGCTGCTACCCAACCAGGCGTAGGCAATGACCGGCAGGATGCTGGCGTAAAGGCCGACCTCAGGCGGCAAGCCCGCGAGCATCGCGTAGCCCAGGCTTTGTGGCACCAGCATGACGGCTGCGATCAGCCCGGCAGACAGATCGCCCGCCAGCCACTCTCGGCGATAGGCGCCGAACCAGACCGGAAGGAGTCGTTTCATCGAACGGCCGCGCCTGCCTGCGTGCGTCGCCGTTCAAGTATTTCGAACAACACCATGCCCAGCAGCATGGCCAACACGAAGGCCATGGCTTTGGACTGCCCTGCGGCCATCGACACCAGCGCCGGCCCGGGACAAAAGCCCGCCAGGCCCCAGCCCGCGCCAAACAGCAGGCTGCCTGCGATGAGCCTGCGATCAATGCCCCGCGTGGTCGGCAGTTGCATGGCGCCGCCAAGAACGCTGGTGACGCGCCGGCGGGCCGCCGCGAATGCGAAGACCCCCACCAGAATGGCGCCGCCCATCACCAGCGCGAGGGATGGATCCCAGGCGCCCGCCAGATCCAGAAAGCCGATGACCTTGCCGGGGTCAGTCATCCCCGACACGATGAGACCGAGGCCAAACAGCAGCCCCACCCCAAACGCCGATAGTCTTTCACTCATAGCGATGCCCTCCATAGTTCTCGCGCTCAGACAAGCGCGTGACGAACCACCCAGACCGTTGCAAACCCGGCCGCCATGAACGCGACCGTGGCGGCCAGCGAACGACCCGACAGGCGCGACAGGCCGCAGACGCCGTGGCCGCTGGTGCATCCCGCCCCGTAGCGCGTGCCAAGCCCCACCAGCAGGCCGGCGACCACCACCGTGGTCCAGTTAGCGTCGATGCGAACTGGCGCCGGCGTCGCCAGCAAACCATAAGCCAGCGGCGCAGCAAAGAGACCCAGCAGAAAAGCGACACGCCAGCCCGAATCGCCGGGCGCACGCCTGAACAGCCCACCGACGATCCCGCTGATCCCGAGGATGCGGCCGTTGAGCAGAATGAACAGCGCCGAGGCCATGCCCAGCAAAATGCCGCCGGACAGTGAGGCCCATGGCGTGAAGTGAACCCAGTCGATGCTCATCGTTTCTTCTCCTTGCGTGGCGGACAGAACTGCGTTTGCAGGACGCCCATGATGGCCAAAGCCTGCGGACTGCGCAGGCGGTAATGGATACGTTTACCCTCGCGACGCGTGCTCACCAGCGCCTCATCCCGCAAGACACCCAGTTGCTGTGACAAGGTGGGCTGGACGATGCCGAGTTCCGCTTCGAGTTCGCTGACGCAAGCCTCCGCCTGCGCCAAACGACACAGCAACAACAGCCTGTCGGGATTGGACAGAACCTTGAGCATGCGGCAGGCCGAATCAGCGGCGTGGCGTAGTTGATCGAGATCGATCGAGGCGATGGCGTTCATCGTTGACGGCGGTCAATGGCAGGCATCAATCTAAACATTATACACGTTTACATTATATTTGTTTATATATTATAGTTGCGCCACGTCAATAACAAGCGGCCAGCCCATGAACCCCAAGGTCACCTCCTTCTTCGACCCCGCCACCTGGACCGCTACCCACGTGGTGTTCGACAGGCCCGGGGGCAGTGCCGCCATCATCGACTCTGTGCTCGATTACGACCCCAAGTCTGGTCGCACGCGCACCGACTCAGCGCAGAAAGTGGTCGATTTCGTGCGTGCCCAGCGCCTTGCCGTGCAATGGATTCTCGAAACTCATGCCCACGCCGACCACCTGTCCGCGGCGCAGTGGCTGCACGCGCAGTTGGGCGGACGAATCGCCATCGGCGCAGCCATTCAGGGGGTTCAGCACGTGTTCAAGGGCATCTTCAACCTGGAGCCTGAGTTCGCCACCGACGGCTCCCAGTTCGACCATCTGCTCCATGATGGCGAGCACTTCGCCATCGGCGATCTGCGCGCCGAGGCCTTGTCGGTGCCGGGGCACACACCGGCCTGCATGGCCTACCGCATCGGCGACAGCGTCTTCGTGGGGGACACCCTGTTCATGCCCGACGTCGGCACTGCTCGCTGCGATTTTCCCGGGGGGGACGCCGCAACGCTCTACCGGTCAGTGAAAAAGTTGCTCAGCCTGCCCCCCGAGACCCGGCTCTTCATGTGCCATGACTACCCGCCCGACGGTCGAGGGATCCACTGGGTGAGCACGGTCGCCGAGCAGCGCCAGTCAAACATTCACATCAACGACCAGATCAGCGAACAGGCCTTCGTTGATCTGCGCACGCGCCGTGATGCCACGCTCGCGATGCCAGTCCTCATCCTGCCCGCGGTCCAGGTCAATATCCGGGCAGGCGCTCTCCCCCCAAAAGAGGCCAATGGCGTGGCTTACCTTAAAATCCCCGTCAACGCACTCTGAGGCGGTGATCGATCGCGATCATGCGTCGCCCTGTGTTTCGCTCAAACCCCGACGAACCCTCACACCCGCCAGATGACTGACTCCCCTCACGTTTTGTCCAACCCAAGCATCGCCGTCATCGGCGCGGGCGCTGTCGGCTGCTACTACGGCGGACTGCTGGCCCGCGCGGGCTTGCCTGTCACCCTGATCGGACGGCAGGCCACGGTCGACCTCATCCATGAGCGCGGCCTGCGGGTCGAAACCGACGCGTTTGATGAGTCGATTGCAATTCGGGCAAGCGCCTCAATCCGTGATGCAGTCGGGGCCGACGTGGTGCTGGTCTGCGTCAAGTCCTCCGACACAGAGAGCGCCGCGCACGATCTCGCATCCCTCGTTCGATCCGACACGCTGGTGGTCAGCCTGCAGAACGGCGTCAGCAATGCAGCGGCGCTGCTGCGCCACCTCCCCTGCCCCATCGTGCCCGCAGGTGTCTACGTCGCCACCAGCCTGGGCGGGCCAGGGCATGTTCGCCATCACGGCGGCGGCGCACTGGTCATCGGTTCGCCCACCGAGCGACCGGTCGAACCAGCGCACCTGCAGGCACTGGTCGAACTCTTTGCCCGCGCACAGATTCCGGTCACCCTCTCGACGGAACTCAGCAAGGTGCAATGGACCAAGCTGGTCGTCAACTGCGCCTACAACGCGCTGTCGGCCATCACCATGAACCCCTACTCGACTCTGGTCGCCTCGCCGCTCGTGCATGAGGTCATGCGGCAGGTGGTCGCCGAAGCCGGCGCGGTCGCCAAGGGCTGTGGCGTCGATCTGGGCGATGACCTCGAAGCGCGCGTCTTTCAGGTGGCGCAACTCATGCCGGGCCAGCGCTCATCCACGGCGCAGGACGTGGCGCGCAGGCGCCCCACTGAAATCGATCACCTCAACGGCCACATCGTGCGGGAGGGCGAGCGACTGGGCATTCCCACTCCGGTCAACCGCACCCTGCACGCCTTGGTGCGGCAGATCGAGGCCAGCTACGCCAACCCGCCGGACTGAGCAGCCCGGCAACACCGGCTGCCCACG
The DNA here is from genome assembly GCA_903907905.1 of uncultured bacterium. Lineage (GTDB taxonomy): Bacteria > Pseudomonadota > Gammaproteobacteria > Burkholderiales > Burkholderiaceae_E > SYIM01. Next base: position 15,030 of record CAIVPX010000031.1, read on the forward strand.
CCAGACCCGCCCAGCGAGGCTGCGCGTTACTCGCCAGACAGGCCCAGGCGGTTGGGCTCTCGCCGCTCCACCGAATAGCGCAGCATCGCAGCCAGACGAAACACGCCGTGTGCAAACTTGCCATAGGGCATGGTAAGAAAGAGCGCCATCACTGCCCCAAGGTGCAGGCACAAGAGCGTCGGCATCAACGCGGTGACACGCGCCAGCATCAACGCAAGACCGGTGACTGCGGTAAGCCCGAGCAGCGCGATGAACCCGCGATCCATGCCGCTCTGAGCCGGGTTGAGATGATCGGGGTGCCGTCTTGCACGCAGGCGCCACAGGCCTGCGGTTCCCCACACCATCAGCACGCCGCCGCTGATCCCGAGCAGCTTGGGCAGGCTGAACCAGCCATAGGGCGCCTGAATGTGGAGCCCGTAGTGCAGTAGCGTCGCCACCGACGTGGCGGCAAAACACAGCATGAAGCCGTAGAACGTGTAGTGATGAAAACGCCGCCGCTCATGCGTCCAGGCGTCGTCCTCGTTGTTGCAGCCCTGGCCGTGACCGCCGTCGAGGTAGCGCAGCCGCAGCGCGTCGTGCGTCGCCTCGGCTGCAGCAGGCCCACTGAGCGATGCGCCGCTGGTCGCGGGTTTGAGGTCCCGCCAGAAGCGCGCCACGCCCAGCGTGAGCGCCAGCACCGCCCAGGCAAATACCGGTGCGAACATCCCCACCATGAGCCCATGCGGGAATACGCGATAGAAGTCGCCGCGCAGGCCGGTGGCCGAGAGCGAGCCGTTCATCGCGACCGCCAGCAGCAGGAACAGGGCGATTCCCCCCGCAAGCGCCAGCGCGATCAGCAGTCCGTTGCGCTGGTAGAGCGCGCCAAACGCGCTCGGCCAGGCGTAGTGGGCATAGGTCTGCCCTCGCACCTCGGCCATGGCGCGCGGCACGTTCACGGCAAACTCGTTCGGGGGCGCGTACTGGCAGGCATGCAGGCAGGCGCCGCAGTTGTGGCAGAGGTTGGCCAGATAGTGCACATCGGCGCGGTCGAACTCCAGCCGCCGCGTCATGGCCGGAAACACCGCGCAGAACCCCTCGCAGTAGCGGCAGGCGTTGCAGATGCCCATCTGGCGCGCCACTTCGCTTTCGGCTGCCGTCATGCTCGCGGACGCCCCGGCCGGGTACGCCCCCGACGCCAGGTCCTGCGCCTCGCGCGTCAAAGCCTCAAGCTGCTGCACGGTCACGCTCCTCGATGATGCGGGCGGTGTCCTCACCCGGAAAGCCCAGGGCCGCCGCGGCCGCCCGCGTGCCGGCGATTCGCCCGAAGGCGGTACCAATGGTCATGCCAACCCCGGCCGTGTAGCCCTTGCCCAAGACGTTCCCGGCCATGACCTCGCCCGCTGAAAAAAGATTGGGACTGGGACGCCCGCCGAAGTGCACGGCGGTGCTCTCGTCGGTTTTCAGGCACAGGTAGGTGAAGGTCACGCCAGGTCGCAGGGGGTAGGCGTAGAAAGGCGCCTTGTCGATGGGCCGGGCCCAGTGCGTCTTGGCCGGCGTGACGCCCTCGGTGTGACAGTCGTCGAGCACCGTGTGATTGAAGGTCCCCACCCGGCAGGCTGCGTTGTACTCGGTGAGGGTGCGCATGAATTGCTCGACATCCAGTTCGAGCTTGGCCGCCAGTTCGGGCAGCGTCTCGGCCTGAATCCCGGGAAACACCGCCGGCATGAAGCGGCCCACCGCCTTGGCGTCGATGATGCAGTAGCCGATCTGCCCGGGCTGCAGCGCCACCAGGCGCCCCCAGATCGCGTAGCGCTTGGGCCAGAAGTCTTCGCCCTCGTCATAGAAACGCTTGGCGTCCCGGTTGAGCACCACCCCCAGCGACACCGCGTCGATGCGGGTTGAAATGCCACCGTCATAGAGCGGCGCGCGTGCATCGATGGCGACCATGTGCGCCTGCGTGGCATCGCCCATGATGTCGGCACCCTGATCACGCAGATCCTGCAGAATGACGCCGCGGTTGTAGCGCGTGCCACGGATGAGAAAGTTGTCGGCCGGCGACTCGCCCTGCGCGTCGACGCCCCAGGCCTCGCGCAGCCACTCGATGTTTGACTCGAAGCCCCCGCAGGCCAGCACGCAGGCACGGGCCTCGACGCGTTCCTCGCGCACGCTGCCATCGGGCTGCTTGAACTGAACGCGCGCCGCAACGAAACGCCCGCCGTCGAGTTCGAGCCCCACGGCCTCGGCGTCATAGTCGATGCGCGCTCCCAGGGCCTCGGCGCTGCGGAAGTAGGCATTGATCAGCGCCTTGCCCCCGCCCATGAAGAAAGCGTTGGTGCGCGCGGTGTGCAGCGCGCCCGACAGCGAGGGCTGAAAATGCACGCCGTGCTTGCGCATCCAGGGCCGGCAGGTGGCCGATGAGCGGATGACCAGACGTGCGAGGTGTTCATTGGTGATGCCGCCGGTGACGCGCAGCAGGTCCTGCCAGAACTCTTCCTCGGGATAGGCCTCGACCAGCACATCCTGTGGCGCGTCATGCATGCAGCGCAGGTTGCGCGTATGCATCGAGTTGCCGCCGCGCCATTCACGCGGCGACGCTTCGAGAATTCGAACGCTCGCGCCCGACTCGAGCGCCATCAAAGCCGCACTCAGCGCCGCATTGCCACCACCCACCACTAGCACATCGGGAATATCGGATTGCACGCCTGATTCCTTTGCTCAATCAGCCTTGATGTCCGCGCGCCGGACGATATCGCTCCAGACCCGCTGCTCGTTGCGGATGAAGGCCGCGAAGACCTCCGGCGGCTCGCCCCCGACAATTGCGTTGTCGTTGGCAAAACGCTCGGCGACCGCCGGCGAGCGCAAGGCCTTGGCCGACTCCTGCTGCAAACGCCTCACGATCTCCATGGGCGTGCCCGCGGGCGCCAGCATGCCGTACCACTGCGCGGTCTCGAAGCCCTTGAAACCGAGCTCGGCCACCGTCGGCACATCGGGCAGCGCCGGGATGCGCTCGAGCGTGCCGACCGCAATCGCGCGGAGCCGCCCGCCCCGGATGTGCGGCACCAGCGCAGGCGTGCCCGCCGAAGAGGCCTCGGTGCGGCCCGCGAGCAGGTCGATGAGTTGCGGGCCGGTGCCGCGGTAGGGAATGTGCTCGATCTGCATGCCGGTGACCAGCTTCAGATACTCCATCGCCAGATGACCCGCGCTGGCATTGCCCGCCGAGCCGTAGTTGAATTTTCCCGGATTACGCTTGACCAGGTCGACAAACTCGCGAAAGTCTTTCGCCGGCACGTCCGGGTGAATCACGAACAGGTTGGGCACCTTGGCCAGCAGCGTCACCGGCGCGAAATCGCGATTCACATCGTAGGGCTGACTCTTGAGCATGTAGGGATTCACGGCAAGCGTGCCCACATGTCCGACCACAAGCGTATAGCCATCGGGGGCTGCCTTGGCTACATCGGTCATGGCTGTGACGCCCGCGCCGCCCGGCTTGTTTTCGATGTAGACGGTCTGGCCCAATTGCTTGGTCAGTTCGTTGGCCACCGCGCGCGCCACGATTTCGCTGGTACCGCCCGGCGCGAAGGGCACCACGAAACGGATGGCCTTGGTCGGCCAGGCTGCAGTGGCACCCGAAGCGCCCGACGCAGCGCCCGATCCGCCTTGCGCTTGCGCCAGCGACAAGGGCGCGAGCGCAGCCACCGCCGCGGCAATAAGCCCTGCCCGCGCCCTACCACGCTTGAGGTTCATGACTTGCCTCTCCAGTTCATGCCGGCGGCCCGAGCGGGGTGCCGGCGCGATGTCACTCAGAACTGATAACGACGCAGGCCGCCGTCCACCGGAATGACCGTGCCGGTGATGTAAGCGGCCATCGGAGACGCCAAGAACGAGACCAGCGCGGCCAACTCTTCGGGCTCACCATAGCGGCCCACCGGAATTTCGTTCTCGCTTTGCCACTGCCGGTACTCGGGCGTGTAGTTGCGAAAGATCTGCTCGGAGTGAATACGCCCTGGCGGAATGCAGTTCACGGTAATGCCATGCTGGCCCACCATACGCGACAGCCCCTTGGCCCAGCTGTGAATGCCGGCCTTGGCGCAGAAGGCGCCATTGACATGCTCGGGCTCGCTCTTGCCGGTAATGTTGATGATGCGCCCCCACTTGCGCGCGATCATCTGGTCAATCAGCGCGTCGGCCAGCTGGCGGGGGCGGTGAAAGTTGAGCGTCATCGCCTCTTCCCACTGCGCCTCGCTCACGTGCAGGTCCTTGAACGAACGCGAGCCGCCCGCGTTGTTGACGAGGATGTCGACACTGCCCAGGCCCTCGACCGCGCGGCGTGCAAGGCTCGCCGCCGCATCGGCCGCATACAGGTCGGATTCGAGCACCAGCGGCGCCGCCCCACCGGCGGCCACGATGGTTTGCGCCAGTTCCTGGAGCTTGTCTGCGCGACGCGCGGCAATGGCCACCCGCACGCCCTCGGCCGCGAGCGCCCTGGCGATCGCGTTCCCGATTCCAACGCTCGCGCCGGTCACCAGCGCGGTCTTGCCTTTGAGTTGCAGATCCATGGCTGCCCCCTGTGTTCATGGCCAATGCCCGCAGCCCCCGGGTATGGCGGTTTTGCAAAGGCGGAACTGTAGCGCTTGCGGGGGCTTCAGGCGAGGCAGGCATCGCGTTTGCCTCGGGATACCGACCGCCCGTATAATCGCGGTCCCTCTCGGTACCCGATCGGGTCCGTCCGGGCGGCTAGCTCAGCGGTAGAGCACTGCCTTCACACGGCAGGGGTCACAGGTTCGAACCCTGTGCCGCCCACCAAAATCTCAAAACTGTTCAACGGCTTAGCGATGCTGCAGGGCGTCGTGGCGTGCGGTTTGTAGTACACCGCGAGGTGTACTACACATTGCGGGCAAAAACCGCCCGCGTTTTCAATCATGACTGCCTGATTTCGATCGATCAGTCACACGCTTGTTACGGTAGGCAAAACGCTTGTTGTGTCATAGCATCATGGCATTAGCGAGTACGCCTCGTACCCCGCGCCCACCACCCATGAACCGACAACAAGTCCTCACCCTTCTCGCTCAATCTCGCCCAGAACTCAGCGCGCGATTCGGTGTGACGCGTCTTTCGCTCTTTGGTTCTTTCGCTCGAAATGAGGCCACGGAATCGAGCGATATCGATGTACTGGTGTCGTTTGATGGCCCAGCCACATCCCAGCGATACTTCGGCGTACTTTTCTTTCTCGAAGATCTGTTGGGTCGCCCTGTTGACCTCGTGTCCGACAGAGCCCTTCGCGCTGAGCTGCGCCCCCACGTTGAGCAGAGCTTGATCGATGTCTGACGCTCGCGGACGTGATTGGAGCCTCTACGTACACGACATGTCACTCTTTGCCGAAAACGTCCTTCAGTACACAGCTGGAATGACCCAATCTCAGTTCGTGGCCGATCGAAAGACTTTCGATGCAACGGTGCGTAATCTCGAACTGATCGGAGAGGCTGCAGGCAGGGTTCCCGAGCCAGTAAGGGCTGCGAATTCCCACATTCCGTGGCGGCAGATCATCGCAACCCGTAATCGATTGATCCACGGATATCTTGGAATCGATAACGACACGCTCTGGAACATCATCACGGTGGACGTACCGGAGATGATCGAGGGCCTACGAATGTTGCGCTCGTCCTGACCAGCAAACCCGCTTCCTGATTTCGGTCGCCCACAGGGCCCGCGTGTCATAGCATCGATGTGATGCTGACCACGCCCGCCTGATGAGACCTGCCGCACAGCGACCACCCAACACCACTGCCCCACCGCTCCCTCACGACCACAAACCCAAACCCCGATCGGGTCGTACCGACGTCCCCCCACTTTGAGTAGCGGTTTGGTCTAGGGTCTTCCGGGCATTGTGACCCAACTATGCGGCCTGCCGAGCCCGCCGTGCTCGGCCTTCGCGCTTGACCTCGTCTGCGCTCCAGTTTTGGCTGGGGCCGCTGGCCAGGCCTTGGCGGATGTCTTTGCGCAGCTGTTCGAGCTTGACAGCGCGCAACCGGTCCTGCTCATCCATCAAGCGCAACGCCTCGCGCACGACTTCGCTGGCCGAGGTGTACATGCCCGAGGCCACTTTCGACCGGACCAGCTCTTCAAGCTGCGGCGTGAGGTTTACGTTCATGCCCATCGGCAAACTTCCATGTTCAAGAGACGCCCAATCATACCAAAATATGTCAAAGATGGACATCCGGCACCAGCGTGATCTCCGGCGTCCAAGTGGCCACGCGGTGCCGCCGAGCTGAAAATTGGTGGACATTGCGGTACGGTTGCGGAGTCGTCGCAGCTCACTAGACCTTCACATGACAGGGGTCACAGGTTCGAACCCTGTGCCGCCCACCAAAATCTCAAAACTGTTCAACGGCTTAGCGATGCTGCAGGGCGTCGCGGCGTGCGGTTTGTAGGACACTGCGAGGTGTACTACAGATTGCGGGCGCGGATTGCCCGAAACGCACATTTGATCGCTGCCACCGTGGGGCGGCAAAGGCCCGCGCACATCTTCATCTGCGCAGGGGGATTCGCTATGATCGCGCGCAGCGGAGCCACCTGAGATCGGATCTAATGGACCCAGTTCAGGGCTGCGACCCGGGCATCTCGGCACGCGTATTTTGCCCTGTTTCCGTTGAAATCCGAATCAACGTTTTTTTTCGTTTTCCGGGCCCTAGTTTTGACGTTGTAGAGCAATGATCTAGATCATCGCAGCCCGTAATCGATTGATCCACGGACACCCGGGAATCGATCAAGACACGATCTGGAACGTCATCGCCGTGGACGTGCCGGCGACGATCGACGGGCAACGAGCGCTGCGCTCGACCCGGCGGGCAAACTCGCAAACCTGATTTCGGTCGGCCGCAGGGGCCGCGTGCCCCAGGCGAGGCCATCGGAACCGGCGCCAACCAAAAAAGTGTGTGCTATCGCCACACCCCGTTTGCTTCGCGCTTAGTGGATGCTGCGGCCATCCACAACCATATGGATGGTATATCGCTCGCCCGCGGGGGGCGTCCACTGGAATTTCGGACCGCCCCCGCTCTCAAAAGTCATCGTGTCATACGTCTGCGACCATCCGCTGACCGGATCGGTGAAATTGCAGTCGGCGCTCACGCACCAGAAATTAAGGAAGCGAAGGTATTGGTCACCCCCTGTCCAAATCGACTGGGAATACCCGACCCTGAAAATCACTGTGCGGGTGTAGCGGGGGTCGGCTTTGCCAAGCCAGCCCTCGAGATCAATCACCCACGTGTAGCTAAGATACGCATAGCGAACTGTATCCCATTCATCCTCTCGAGTGCCAGAAATTGTGGTGTAAAAGTGCTGAATAGGGGTATCCGTGTAGGCGGCGCTCGCACTCGTCGCAACCGATTGGGCTGGGGACGCGATGGAAGTGCCGCCGCCGTAAACAAACTTGTCGGTCGTATTTACGTATGCTTCGCCATCGGTCGGGGCCCCGAAGAAAAAAATCGGGACGGGTTCCGTGTGACTGCGCGACTGTCGCAATGGCGTGCGCTGGCTGCGCCCTTTTCCGTCGCTAATGTACGTCAGCCCCGGTACAGCGATCCAGATGTCGCATCTATTTCGCTCGATGCCGCATGCCCAGTTATCGTCGCCCTGGATGCCGACTTGTACCGTGGGACTGGTCTTATAGAACGTGCTGTCAAATACGGGCAATGACAGGTTCGGTCGGATTAGGGTACCCAATACATTCAAGACCGCGTAGTTCGGTCCGGTATCGCGCCGATAATAGAGGCGCGAGTAGACGTATTCGAGCTCCCGGCCCTTGCATTGAACCGTGATGTAGCGGTCCGGACTTGCCACACCCGGCGCCTCCTGGATCACCCAGGCTTCAATTGCGGCAACGCTTCTGCCACCGGTCGATTTGTCGCAACGCGCGTCGACCAGCTTGGTCTTGAGCGTCTCGGGCAGCCCGTCCAGAGGGTCGACGATGGCGGGCGTGACGATCGAAAAGAATCTGTCCAGGCTCTGGAGCATGTCAGTCTTCAGTTGCTCCCTTGTTTGTTGCCAGGTGAGCGATGGATAGAGGTTGTTGACCAGGACGCCGCGCAGCCAATTGGTTTTCGCGTCATCCCCGGCGGCGGCCGCAGCAGCAAACTGTGCATCAATGGCGTTGGTGAGATCGTCCATGACCAGCGCCAGACGCTGGGCCGAGGCGGCCGAGGTCCCAAGCGCCGCCAGCGCCAGCGCATTGCACTGGTTGCGCCGGGCGACGATATCGCCCACGATGGTCTCGGCGTTCTGGCACATCGCAGAAATGCTGTCCCGGATGTTCATTGCACGCGGCACATCAAGCAGGCGGTTGTAGGTGTCCAGATGGCTTTTCAGATCCCCCAGAAGGCTGCGTAGCGCAGGGTTGCTCGAGTAGGTGGATTGATTGAAGCCACCACTCGGGCTGAGTAGGTAGGCGTTGAGGTTATCGAATTGCTGCAGGCAGTAGTTGCCGCTGCAGGCTGGGCGAAGCAGGCCCTGATAGGTCTTGATCACCTTGTCGACATTGAGTTGATCGCTGTCGAACCCGCTGTAGCTCGCCTGCAGCGTGGCGTCGGCGATCTGGGCGGCGATCAGGTCAAGCTTGATGCCGATGGTGCCGAGCTGGGTATTCATCGAGTTCAGCGTGCTCTGGATCTCGTCGAGCTTGTCGCTGATCGCATTGAGCCTTGCGGTGGTGTTCATGGTCGTGCAGGCGCCCGCCACCAGCGATGAGGTCACACCTACAACCGAGGCGAATACCGGATTGCTCGCCGCCGTAAGCGCCGCGGAGCCGTAGCCCCCGATGACGCCCGCCAGCATCGTGAGCTCGGACGGGCAGGGCGTGGGCAGCGCCGCTGACCCCGTCGACGCAACGCTGGCCGCCGCCACCAGAAAGGGGGAGCGGGTCATCGCCGCGTTCAGCGCGGGCGTGGGTCGGCGTAATGCGTCAAGAGGAACCGTGCCACCTCCGGGCACCTGCGCACCCATGGCCTTGAGCACATCGACGACATACTGCGCCTCCGAGTAAGCGGAATCGGCGAGTGCGCTCTGGTAGTGCCCGGCGAGGTCGGCAAAAAGGGAGGGCCGACTGCCCGCTGGAAACTCCTTGTAGACGTGGGCATCGATCAAATGCATCATCGTCGAGGCGCTGAAGCGACCGGCTTCGACCAGCCGGGCAAAGAGGTCCATTCCGGTTGCGTCGGCCGTGACCTGAATCGAGTAGCCGGTCTCGGCGGCCAGCGAGGCGGTGCTCGCGCCGACCAGACGTCCCAGGCGGTCCCTAAAACGGTAGCCGAGCGGCTGGGCGTCGGGATCGATCGGCAGCAGGAGCACGCAGGCCTGACCTGCCGGGCAAGCGAAATCCGCACCGTGCACGATCCCCCCGCCAGCGTCGTACACCTGGACTGACTCGAAGTCGGAGGCGAGCGCATTGAGGATACGGACCGACCCGACGTTTGCCGGACTGCCTCCCCCGGGCGAACATCCCGCGCCGAGAAGTACAGCAGTCAAAACGCCTGAAATGCAGCCGACAAGGCGTGCAAAGCCACACTTCATTAAAACCTCGCGAAATAGGCAATCAGATCCTGCCGCAAGACAGCGGACACCCGAGCATCAGCAGCCTAACAATTTGAGCATGAAAACTCGGCTGGCTGCAATCGACAGGCTGGCGCTTGTCGATCAATACGCCCCCGAAGCGCGAGGCCTGCACAGCCCCCGTAACACCGACGTATTGCTGTCATGGCCCAGACGCGACGTACGTGTCGCCTCAACTCGGAATCGCGCTGCGCACGTCTGCTGATCAGCGACGGGTCACGCTGACGGGCGACGTGTCTACGGAGTTCAAACCATACGTCAAGCAAAGCCTGATTGATGTCTGAGTCGTGTGCGCGGGATCGGCAACTTTACATATCGCCTGGCGGCAAATCATCGCTACCCGAAATCGACTGATCCACGGATACCTCGGTATCGACAACGACACCTTGTGGAACATCATCACAGTCAACGTGCCAGAACTGGTCGCAGGGCTTCGACGGATTCTCCCAGCCTTGCGATCAAACCTGCAGATCCAATTCCGCTTGCCCGCTAAGCCGCCAACGCGGGCCTGAAGGGCCGAATCGATTTCAATTCTTCGGAGATTTGGCGGTGGGCGAGCGCGATTTCGTAGTCAGCCTGGAGCCCCATCCAGAATTCTGGGCTCATGTTGAAAAATCGCGCCAGGCGCATCGCAGTGTCGGCGGATACCGCGCGCCGTTCCCGAACGATGTCGTTGATACGTGGCGCTGGCACATGCAACGCAATAGCCAATGCGTGAGCCGTCATTTTCATTGGAACCAGAAACTCTTCGCGCAATACCTCCCCCGGGTGGATGGGGCGCATGCCATTTTTGATCACCTTCATTGGAATCCTTTGTTCAGTGATAGTCGACGATTTCGACATCGAATGCATGACCGGCCTCAAACCGAAAGCAGATACGCCACTGATCATTGATACGGATGCTGAAGCAGCCGTCGCGGTCGCCTCGCAAAGCCTCAAGCCGATTGTTCGGTGGTACCCGCAGATCATCAAGCCGGGTTGCACGGTTGAGCATCTGCAACTTGCGCTCGGCAACGACTCGAATATTGACCCAGCGAGCAACACTCTTGCCCGAGAAGATCGCCGCGGTGGATCTGCTCCTGAAAGACTTGATCATCGCCCGTAATGTATATCGCCACACGTTAAACGTCAAAAGAAAAACGCTACGGGGTTTGGTCTTCCGTACACGTCATGAGCCGTCTCATGAGTTTCAGTTCGCACTCGGTTGCACCATGATTGACCCTGCGTACTCCCGCATCTGCGTGATAACGCTCGCACCCCGCTGACGCGCCCCGCTCGGCTCATTCAATCGGCGACGACTCGAGCTCCCCCCTGGACCACCTACTTTTCGCCCACGCGGGGAACCCGTCGCCAAGCAGGGGAATGACAAACCGGGGTTCAATCGCGAACTTGGGCGCCCGGAGGCCGGCTTGGTCGAACGCGGTGATCGCATCGGGGCGCCCCGTCAGGGAAGTTCGTGGAGGGTGGGCAGGTGTCTTCGCTTCAAATCGTCTGGTTCAAACGGGACCTTCGACTGCAGGATCACCCTGCCCTGGTCGCGGCGGCAGCGTGCGGCCCGGTGATCGGACTGGTGGTGTACGAGCCCTCGCTCTGGTCTCAGCCGGACAGCAGCGGGCGCCACGCAGGCTTTTATGCGGATTGCCTGGACGAATTCAGCAAACGTGCCCAATCAGTGGGACTGCCACTGCTGATCGTCGAGGGCGAAATGCCCGAGGTGCTCGGCCACCTCGCGCGCGGACTGGGTCACTTTTCGCTGCACAGCCACGAAGAGACGGGCAATGCGGCAAGCTATGAGCGCGACAAGCGGGTGCTGGCCTGGTGCCGAGCCGAGGGGATCACCTGGGCCGAGGTGCCGCAGAACAATGTCGTGCGTCGACTGCAATCACGCGATGACTGGTCACGCCTGTGCGATGCGCGAATGTCGGCGCCGGTGCTCAAGGTACCGGCGCTTCAGACGCTGCCCGAGACGCTGCGCAGCCATACCACCCAGCTCGCAGCTCGTATGGGGGATGTCGGGACCAGGCCCTGGCGCGAGCTTGAGGCCACCGACATCTGCCCTGGACGGCAGGCAGGCGGTCGCGCTCAAGGACTCGCGCTGCTCGACAGCTTTCTGAGAGGGCGCGGCGCGAGCTATCGCAGCCACATGAGCAGCCCCGGCACCTCCGAGCAGTCCTGCTCACGGCTCTCGCCTCATCTCGCGTGGGGCAGTCTGTCGGTGCGCGAAGTGATGCATGCCGTGTGGCGGGCGCGAGCACGTTGGCAGACCGACGCCCAGAGCCACCCCGAGCAGCGTGCCATGCTCGCCAGTCTGAGAAGTTTTGAAAGCAGGCTGTACTGGCACTGCCACTTCATTCAGAAGCTCGAGTCCGAACCGCAAATCGAGTGGCGTTGCCTGCACCCGGCCACGCGCGGCCTTCGTAACGAGGGCGAGTGGTCCGCGGAGCAATCCGAG
>CAIVPX010000032.1 GCA_903907905.1 uncultured bacterium
CCATCGCACCCAGCACGCCGCCGCGCTCGCTGATGCGTTCGAACTCGGCGAGCACCGCCTCTTCCACCAGCTCGGTGAGCTCTTCGATGATGAAGCTGCCCTGGCTGGGATTTTCGTTCTTGGCCAGCCCCCACTCGCGGTTGATGATGAGCTGGATGGCCATGGCACGGCGCACGCTCTCTTCGGTGGGCGTGGTGATGGCCTCGTCGTAGGCGTTGGTGTGCAGGCTGTTGGCGTTGTCATAGGTGGCGATCAGCGCCTGCAGCGTGGTGCGGATATCGTTGAAGTCGATCTCCTGCGCATGTAACGATCGGCCGCTGGTCTGACAGTGGTACTTGAGCTTCTGGCTGCGCTCATTGGCGCCATAGCGATCGCGCATCGCCACCGCCCAGATGCGCCGGGCCACGCGGCCCAGCACCGTGTATTCGGGGTCCATGCCGTTGGAGAAGAAGAAGGACAGGTTGGGCGCGAAGTCGTCAATGCGCATGCCGCGCGCAAGATAAGCCTCGACGAAGGTGAAGCCGTTGGACAGCGTGAAGGCCAGCTGGCTGATCGGGTTGGCACCGGCTTCGGCGATGTGATAGCCAGAGATGGACACCGAATAGAAGTTGCGCACATCGTGACGCACAAAATACGACTGGACGTCGCCCATCACCTTGAGGCTGAACTCGGTGGAGAAGATGCAGGTGTTCTGTCCCTGGTCTTCCTTGAGAATATCGGCCTGCACGGTGCCGCGCACATTCGCCAGCGCCCGGGCGCGAATCTGCGCCGCCTCTTCGGCCGAGGGGGCGCGCGACTGCTCGCTCTGAAAGTGCTCAAGTTGCTGGTCGATGGCCGTATTCATGAACATCGCAAGAATGCTGGGTGCCGGGCCGTTGATGGTCATGGACACGCTGGTGGACGGATCGCACAGGTCGAAGCCCTCGTAGAGCGCCTTCATGTCATCGAGCGTCGCAATGGAGACACCCGAGTTGCCCACCTTGCCGTAGATGTCGGGGCGGGGCCCCGGGTCATTGCCGTAGAGCGTCACCGAATCGAAAGCGGTGGACAAACGCTTGGCGGGCATACCTGCCGAGAGCATCTTGAAGCGGCGGTTGGTGCGAAACGGGTCGCCCTCGCCAGCAAACATCCGGGTGGGATCTTCGCCCTCGCGCTTGAACGCAAAGACACCCGCGGTAAAGGGGAAGGCGCCCGGCACGTTTTCCAGCAGCAGCCAGCGCAGCAACTCGCCGTGATCTTCGTAGGGCGGCAGGGCCACCTTGCGGATGCGCGTGCCCGAGAGCGAGCGGGTGGTGATCGCGGTGCGCAGTTCGCGGTCGCGCACCTTGACGACGAACTCGTCGCCCGAGTAGGCCTTGACGGTCTCCGGCCAGCTCTCGAGGAGCTTGCGCGAGACCGGGTGCAGGCGGTCGCAGCGTTCGAGCGCCAGGGCCTCGAGCGCCTCGCGCGCCTTGTTCTTGTCAGGGTTGGCCTCGAGCAGCATGCGCTGCGAGGCACGCAGCTGCTGCACCTCGCGCGCCAGGCGGGTTTGCTCGAGCGCCCGGGCCTTGTAGCCACGCACCGTGTCGGCGATATCGGCCAGGTAGCGCACCCGGGCAGCGGGCACGATCACCGACTGACGCGACGAATAACGCACCGACGCACTCGGCAAGCTGCCCGGCCTGGCATCCACTGGCAGACCGAGCTCGATCAGCCGCGGCAGCATCGCCTGATAAAGCGCCGTGACGCCGTCATCGTTGAAGCGCGAGGCCTGCGTGCCGAACACCGGCATGCTCTCGGGAGATTGGGTCCAGAGTTCGCGGTTACGCTGATACTGCTTGGCCACATCACGCAGGGCGTCCATAGCGCCCTTGCGGTCGAACTTGTTGATCGCCACGAAGTCGGCGAAATCGAGCATATCGATTTTTTCGAGCTGGCTGGCCGCGCCAAACTCGGGCGTCATCACATAGAGCGAGCTGTCCACCAGCGGCACGATGGCCGCGTCGCCCTGGCCGATGCCCGAAGTTTCGACCACGATGAGATCAAAGCCTGCCAGCTTGCAGGCCGCGATCGAATCGGGCAGCGCACCGCTGATCTCGCTGCCGGCCTCGCGCGTGGCGAGCGAGCGCATGAAGATGTTCGGATGGTTGATGGCATTCATGCGAATGCGATCACCGAGCAGCGCGCCGCCGGACTTGCGCCGGGTGGGGTCGACCGAGATCACGGCGATGCGCAGCGCATCGGCGCGATCGAGCCGAAAGCGCCGCACCAGCTCATCGGTCAGCGAGCTCTTGCCCGCACCGCCCGTGCCGGTAATACCCAAGGTGGGAACCCGGCGCAATGCAGCCAGCTCGAGCATGCGGGCCCGCAGGGCCGGGTCGGCTTTGCCGCTCTCGAGCGCGGTCAGCAGCTGAGCGAGCGCGCGCGTCTGGCCATACACCGGCGAGGCCTCATCGAGCGGGCGCCGGGCGCAGTCGATCACCGGCTCGAGCGTGGTGGGCGCAAGCGGCGACAGATCCCGGTCGCAGCGACTGATCATGTCACCGATCATGCCCTGGAGGCCCATCTTCTGGCCGTCTTCGGGCGAATAGATGCGCGCGACCCCATAGGCGTGCAGCTCGCGGATTTCGGCCGGCACGATCACGCCGCCGCCGCCACCGAAGACCTGAATGTGCGAGGCCTGGTGCCCGCGCAAGAGGTCGATCATGTACTTGAAGAACTCCACGTGCCCGCCCTGATAGGAGGACACCGCAATGCCCTGCGCGTCTTCCTGCAGCGCACAGTTGACGATCTCCTGCACCGAGCGGTTGTGCCCGAGATGGATCACCTCGCATCCCATGCCCTGCAGGATGCGACGCATGATGTTGATCGAGGCGTCATGGCCGTCAAAGAGCGAGGCGGCGGTGACGAATCGCACCTTGTTGGCGGCGCGGTACTGGGCAAGCCGGCTGGCTTCGGAAAGATCGGACATGGCGGATCCTGTTCCCCGGGGCGGGTCGCTTTCGAGAAGCGTTTTCGGTCGGGCGCGTTGGGCGGGGCGCTTTCGTGCGCGTCGGCAGCCAGGCACCGAGGCGACCGGCTGCAGACCAACGACACCCGGCATTATCGGTAGTCTGCCGAGCAATCTAATTGACGTTTACGTCAACGTCAATATTCGGGCGCCAGCCCGTACTCGCGGGACAACCACTCCGAATAGGCGCGCATATCGACTTCGCCCGCCAGGCTTGGCGCGCCGTCGACACCGCGCAGCCGGTAGGGATAGTCACGCAGCATCGGCAGCGTCTGCTGCCAGTCGAGCCCCGCGCCGCGGAAGTCGCGCTGCAGGCTCGACGCCGCGACCGCCCCCGACTCGGCGCGCTGACGCACCTCGCGATCCGGGCCGGGCTGCAGCAGCGACCGGGCGTCGTGGCGCAGGGGCTCGGACACGATACGCCACTGCTCGTCGAGGGCGCGCAGCGACAGCCCCGCCGCGCGCGCCTGCGCCACCATCCAGGCCAGCGCCACGTCGGAGAGATCGCCCTGGGCATGGCTGCCGCCCACATCGCCGTGGTCGCCGATGAAGCCACGCTCGATCCTCAGGCCCGTCGTGGCACCCGAGGCTGGCGCGGGCGCGGTGGACGAGCCCGGCGCAGTCGGCGGCAGAATCGATTCCAGCGGAAAGAAGCGCCGGTGCTCGTTCACAGCCACTGCATGCACGGCCACCCGCGCCTCGGAGGGAATGCCCAGGTTCCAGTTGGCGTTGGCCTGGCCGTTGAGGCCGAACTGCGCCACGGTGTCCCACAGACCGATGAAATTGAGCGCGACACAACGCCCGAGGCTCAGATAGTGGCCGCTTCGGATCCGCGCGGCGACCGTGTTGGCAAAGTCGCGCGCCATCGCCGCGCCTCGGGAAAAGCCGATCACATCGACCGGCACCTGGCTGGCCGCCGCCTCGGGGGCCTGGAGCGAGCGTTCGAGCATACCCAGCATGTAGTCCACCCGCTGGCGCGCGGAATTCGCATCGAGCCCGTCGAGCGCATTGCTTCGAATGCCCGAGGCCGGATCGCTGATGCCGACCCCGCTCATGTAGAAACGCTCGCGGCCGGAGTAAAGGCTGAACAGCTTGGCGACGTTCGACAGCGTATCGGGCGCTCGGGCTGGATCGCCGTTTCCCGTACCGTCGAAGGCAAAAAGGATGAGGCCGAGCGGATCACTCGCCTGCAGGGGATTGCCCGCCGCATAGGCGTGCAGGCTCCAGCCGGCGGCCAGCCCGAGGGGGTCGGGCTCGAGATAGCGGCCACGCGCGGGGTCGTAACTGCGCTGATAGTTGTCGTGGAGCCCGGTCTCGCGGTCGTGGTACTGGCCGGGCAGTCGCAGCGGTTGATCAAGCGAACCGCGCTCGGCAAGCAGCGAGCCGTAAGGCCCGTACTCAGCCTGCCAGACTATCCGACCGCGTTCGTCGACCGCGCGATGCGGCGTGCCGAGATGGTCGCTCAGCAGGTAGCTGATCCGTACTGCTGGCGACTGTCGCCATCCCAGGCGGTGAAGCAGCGTGTCGCCCGGCACCATATCGACCACCGCAATCACCTGACCCGTCCACCGGATGTAATGGCGGGTGATTCGACCCTGCGAATCGAGTTCGGCCGCCAGGGCCTGCTGGTGATAGAGAAAGTGCC
>CAIVPX010000033.1 GCA_903907905.1 uncultured bacterium
GCACGCGGGCGCTTCGAGACCCGCCGGCTCATTGCCCCGGACCGTCGCTCAGGTAGCGACGCAGGGGATAGGGTTGCGCCGCGAAAGCAGGGCAAAAGGACGAGACGACCGGCTCGAGCAAGTCGAAGAGCCGCTTGTTGTCGGCATTGAGTGCCTCGAGCCGTTCGCGGGCGGCCTCGGCTTCGCGTGCCAGGCGCTTGAGGTCGAGCGTCAGCAGTTGCCCATCGCGTACGACGAAACGCCCACCGATCATGACATGGCGAACGCTCAGGCTGTCTTCGACGTGTACGAGCTGATTGACCGTCCAGTTGTGCGGAATCCAGTTGATCGCCTCACGATCGAGAAATACGATGTCAGCCTTTTTTCCGGGGGCGATCTCGCCGATGTCGGTGAAGCCCAGTGCCCGGGCCGAGCCCTGTGTGGCGGCGCGGTAGATTTCTTCGGCACTGGCCCAGCGAGCAGGGTCGGGGCCCTGCACCTTGGAGAGCATGGCGGCATAGCGCATGGCCTCGTACATGTTCTGGTTGTCCGAGCAACTTGCGCCATCGGTGCCCAGACCGATGTTGACGCCGAGGTCGTACGCCTCGCGAAAGCGGAACATGCCATTGCCCAGCCGCATGTTGCTGCCTGGATTGTGGGCAAGCGATGCGCCCCGGTCTCGCATGATCTTCAGGTCGTCATCATCGAGCCAGACCGCGTGGGCGGCCGTGAACTCCGGGCCCACCAGTCCAAGGGAATCGAGGTGGGCGAGCAGGGTGCGACCGTAGCGCCGGATGCCGGTCAGCGCCTGAACCTTGCTTTCACCAACATGGCTGTGCAGGCCCAGGTTGAAGTCGCGCGCCAGATCCCGACAGCCGCACAGAAAGCCGTCGGAGCAGTGGTGAGGGATGGTGGGCGCCACCGCGGCGCGGATGTCGTGAGCGTTCCAACGCCAGCCGGAGATGATCTCGCGCATGGCATCCAGCGAGCGCTCCCAGGCGGGCAGACGCAAGCGGTCGACCTGCGCACGCAGTGGATCGGGCAAGGCTTCGTACAGACCGGGGATGGCTTCGTAGACGGTCCGGTCGGCCACCATCGGCGCGATGACTGCCCGCATGCCGACCTCGGCATAGGCCTCGGCCACTGCGTCCAGGCCCTCCCGCGTGGGCAGCGGAAACTCCGAGTAGAGATCGTAGGCGGCTGTACACCCCTTGAGCAGCATTTCGGCGGCGATGATCTGAGTGGTGAGCTTCTTGTCCTGCACCGACCGGTTGCCGCCGATCCAGGGGGCTGCGGCGAGCAGTAACTCCAGCGTCCACCGGTCTCCCTGGCCGCGCGACAGTCCCCCATGACCGTGGGTGTGGGCGTTGATCAGCCCGGGGTGCACGATGTAGCGCGACGCGTCGATGCTGCCCGCACCGGCGGGGGCGTCGAGGCGACTGCCGACGGCCGTGATCAGACCGTCTTCGATGAGGATGTCGGTGGCTTGCGCGCGCCGCTTGCCCGGATCGGCCAGCAGGGCATTTCGAAGCAGGATGACGCCGGGTTCGGCATGGGCCATGGTTCAGGGTCTCTTGTTTGGGCTTGAGTTGATCGAGGGAAGGCACGAGGCGCTCTGTGGTGGGTGGCCCGCCGCGGATAGGTCGCCCAGGGCTGCCTTCAGCGAGCGTCGCAGCTGCGATTTTCCCGGTTCGTCCAGCCAGCAGGCATCGATGCTGGTCTCGCAGACGGCACGCAGACCGGGAACATCCACATCCGGAAAAATCCGCTGGTAGGCGTCGGCAATGTCGGTGTCAAACATGGCCGGGTCGTCGGTGGCGAGCGTGACCCTGAGGCCGGCCTCGAGCATTGCCCGGATGGCACCCAGGCGGATCGGATCCCGCTCGCGGGTCGAGGGCTTGGGGCACACCGTGAAGATCGCGCCGTCGTCGCGCGCCCGGGCCACGACCGCCGGATCGGTCATGACGCGATAGCCATGGTCGAATCGCTCGCAGCCGAGCAGGTCGCGACAGGCGAGATAGTTGGCCGCGGGGGTGGGCGCATAGTCTTCGCAGACGTGCGCGGTGCGGCGCAGTCCGGCCGCAGCGATCTGGGCAAATATTGCTGCGAATGCTTCAGGCGGCCCGCGGTCTTCCGGGCCGTCCAGACCCATGCCCACGACTTCGTCCGGCCGATTTGATAGTACGTCCGCCAGCACCTGCGCGGCCATGTCGGCACCAAACTCCCGGTCGACAGAGGGCACCAGCAGCGCGCTCACACCGAAATCGCGCTTCACCGCGCGAATGCCGCTCAGCAGGCCGTCAAGTTGAGTGCGGTAGGTGACGCCTTGGGCATAGTGATAGCTGGGGTTGAAAAAAAATTCAACGTGGGCGAGTGCCCCCCGGCTGTGCGCATCCTCGACGTATTCATAGAGTGCCCGTTCGAAATGCTCCGCACGCAGGAGCACCTGCGAGGCGAGCCTGAAGATCTCGATGAAATCGTAGAAATTTTGGTATCGGTACAACTGGTCGGCCGCTCTCGGCAGGGCAAGCCCGGCCTCACGGGCCAGTTCCGCCAGCGTGCCCGCGCGCAGCGATCCCACCACATGCACGTGCAGCTCCACTTTGGGAATCCGGGCCAGCAGCGCCGACCAAGGTGCCTGCGTCACATTGTTGCCTGCAGTCATTGAACCTATACTCCCACGCCTGTGCTCATGCTACCCCTCTGAGGAGAACTCCGATGAAACGCTTGCGTCTGTGGTCCGTGCTCGCGCTGGCGTCCTGCGCCGCCCTGTTGGCCGGCATGGCCTCTCCGGCCGGGGCCCAGACCTATCCATCCAGGCCGATCTCGATGATCGTGCCTTTTGCGGCCGGAGGCAATGTCGATGCGGTGGCGCGTTGGGTCGGCCCCGAACTGAGCAAGCGGCTCGGTCAGCCGGTGGTCATCGAAAATACGGCCGGCGCGGGCGGTGTGATCGGCACCGAGCGTGCCGCGCGGGCTGCGGCGGATGGTTACACGCTGCTGCTGTCGGTCGAGAGCACCATCGTCATCGCCAAAATGGTGTCGCCCTCTGTCGTGAAGTACGACGGGCTCAAGGATTTTTCGCCGGTGACCCTGCTCTCCAGTGCGCCACTGGTCCTGGTCGGCAAGCCCGCGCTGCAGGCCGGCAACCTGAGCGAGTTGCTGGCGATGATGCGCCGGGAGCCCGGCAAACTGAGCTATGCCACCTCGGGCACGGGAACGTCCCTGCACGTGGCCGGCGAGATGTTCAATCAGTTGGGCAAGGTCAACATGGTGCACGTGCCCTACAAGGTGGGCGCGCAGATCGTGTCCGACCTGATGGGCAATCAGATCGATCTGGCCATGTTGCCCATTCCGCTGGCGGGCGAGCAAGTCAAGGCCGGCAAGCTCAAGGCCTACGGGGTGACCGAAGGCGCCCGCTCGCCGGCGCTGCCGGATGTGCCCAGCATGGCCGAGCATCCGGATCTCAAGGGCGTTGACGTCACCGTCTGGTTTGGTGTGTTTGCGCCGGCGGGCACGGACCCGGCCATCGTCGCCCGCCTCAATCGCGAGCTCACCGAGGTCTTGCGCGATGAGGGGCTCCGGCAAAAGTTTGCGGTGATCGGCATGCGAACGCTTGGTCTGGGGCCGGAGCCCTTCGCGAAGTTTCTGGTGGGCGAGACTGAAAAATTTGGCGCGATCGTCAAGGCCGGCAACATCCGGGCCGAATGAACGAGCTGGTTTCCATCGACACGCGCCAGCGGGCGATTCACGCAGCCCAAGGTCGCGCGCCGTTCGACCTGCTGCTGTGCAATGCCCGGGTGGTGGACGTGGCGACCCTGGAGGTGCGCGAGGCCGACGTGGGGCTGGTGGGCGAGTTGATCGCCAGTGTCCATCCTCGCGGGCGCTTCGCCCAGGCCATCCGGACCATTGACCTCCATGGCCAGTATCTCGCGCCCGGCCTGATCGACGGCCACGTGCACTTCGAATCCTCGCACATGCTGCCGCATCACTATGCTTCGGTGGTGGTGCCGCAGGGTACAACGACCATCTTCTGTGATCCCCACGAACTCGCCAATGTGCTGGGCATCGAGGGCGTGCGGTATGCGGTGGCGGCCAGTCGGGGGCTCCCGCTTCGATTCATCGTTCAGGCCTCGTCGTGTGTGCCGGCTGCACCGGGGCTCGAACTGTCGGGCGCCGACTTTCAGCAGGGCGAGATCGATGCACTGCTCGCCATGCCCGAGGTGGCTGGCCTGGCCGAGGTCATGGACATGCGGGCGGTGCTCGAGGCCAGCCCGCGGATGATGGGTATTCTCTCGGCGGCGCTCGCCAGCGGCAAACTCATCGAGGGTCACGCGCGTGGCCTGTCGGCTGAGCGATTGCAGGCCTATCTGGCCGCAGGCATCAGCGCCGATCATGAGATCACCTCGGGCGCCGATGCGCTCGAAAAGCTTCGGGCGGGCATGACCGTGGAGCTGCGCGGCTCGCACGACTACCTGCTGCCCGATGTGGTGGCGGCCATCCGGACTTTGCCGGTCGTACCGACCAGCCTCACGGTCTGTACCGACGATGTCTTCCCCGACCAGTTGGTCGACAAGGGGGGAATGATCGATGTGGTGCGACGGTTGGTGCGATACGGGCTGGACCCGCTGCAGGCCCTGCGCTGCGCGACCATCAACAATGCCTATCGCCTCAAGCGCGACGACCTCGGCTGGGTGGCCGCCGGGCGGCGCGCCGATCTCATCGTGCTGCGCGACCTGGTCGACTTTCAGGTTAGTCAGGTGTTTGCCAACGGTGTCGAGGTGGCCGCCGGGGGCCGTCTGCTGCAGGCGCTCGAAGCTGGCGAGACGGCGCTGCCGACCCGAAGCATGAAGCTCGGTCGCCTGTCTGCCGCGGATTTCGCGCTGAAGGTGCCCGAGTTGCGCCAAGGGCGGGCAGTGGTGCGGGCCATCAAGGGCGCACGCTTCACGGAATGGGTGGAGATCGAAGTCGAGGTGTCCGACTCGGTGGCGTCTGTCCCCGACCACCTTTCTCGCATGACGGTCATTCATCGTCACGGGCGCTCGGAGGCGGGGCCCCAGACCGCGATCATCGACGGCTGGGGCCGTCTGGCCGGTGCCTATGCCACCTCGTATGCTCACGACTCACACAATCTGGTCGTTTATGGCGCCGACCCGCAGGACATGGCGGTTGCCGCCAACGCGGTGATCGACCTGGGTGGCGGCAGTGTCGTGGTGCGGCAGGGCCAGGTCATTGCATCAATCGCGTATCCGGTGGCCGGGCTACTGTCGAGCGACGAACCGCAGGCGGTGGCCCGGGCGCATCAGGCACTGGTGGACGCGGCCGGCAGTGTGGTCGAGTGGCAGGGGCCTTACCGGACCTTCAAGGCGCTGTCGGGGCAGTGCCTGGCCTGCAACGCCGGCCCGCACCTCACCGATCTGGGGCTTACCGACGGGACCACCCGTGAGGTGCTGCGTCCGTTCGTACGGGCCCTCTGAGGCGCAATGCTGGCTGGCCCGACCGCTCTAGGCTGATTGCGCCCAGGCCGTGACCTCGGTCTCCACCAGAATGTCGGGATCGAAAAAATTCGCCACCCCGATGAAGGACAGCGCAGGCCGCACGCCGACGACGATTTCGGCATGGGCGCGCGCTGCGTCGGCCCAAAGCGTGGTGTCCAGCATGTAGATTCGCGTGGCGACCACGTCTTGCCAAGTCATCGAGGCGGCTTCGAGGGCCGCACCGATCACGCTGAGGCTTTGCCGCGTCTGACCATATACGTCGCCAAGGAACAGGATGCGCCCCTGTGCATCGGCCGGTGAGGTGAGCGATGTCTGGAAGAAGGGGCCCACGCGTACCGCCCGGGAGTAGGAAAAACGGGTCTCCCAAGGGCGCCCGCTGGTCACCTCCAGACGGCCCGGCGGCGCCTTTTTGAGTGCAACAAAGCTGCCAGAGCCGCGGGTTCGGGTGATGAGCCCTTCGGCCACCAGTTCGCGCATGGCGCGGTTGACGGTCATTCGGCTGACGTCAAAGCGCTGCATCAGCGCGTGTTCGCTGGGCACGGCATCGCCCGCTTGCCATCGCCCCGAGGTGATGGGCCGGCTGATGTGGTTCTTGATGCGCTGGTAAGCGGGTAGAGCTTGTCGATTCATCCGCGAAAGTGTATCGAGTTTGACTAAAGTTGTATAGGCAACTAAGCTCCTCGCACCATGACCCAGAGCCCCATCTCCTCGCCCCTGCCCGCGCCCTTGTCCTCGATGGTCAGTATCGAGCGGCTCGACAAGTGGTTTGGGGCGTTTCAGGTGCTGCGCGACATCAGCCTCGAGGTCAGCCCCGGCGAAAAAGTGGTCATCTGCGGGCCCTCGGGCTCGGGAAAATCTACGCTCATCCGTTGCATCAATCAGCTCGAGCGACATCAGTCGGGGCGCATCGTGGTCGATGGGGTCGAACTCACCGGCGATCCGCAGCAGCTTGCCCGGGTGCGCTCCGAGGTTGGCATGGTGTTCCAGAGCTTCAACCTGTTCCCGCACCTGACTGTGCTGCAGAATCTTTCGCTTGCGCCGATGCGCGTGCGCGGCCTGTCGCGCGAGGAAGCCGAGGCGCTCGCCATGCAACTGCTGGGCCGGGTCCGCATCGCCGAGCAGGCGCACAAGTACCCCTCGCAACTGTCCGGCGGGCAGCAACAGCGGGTAGCCATCGCCCGATCCCTGTGCATGAAGCCCAAGGTGATGCTGTTTGACGAGCCCACCTCTGCGCTCGACCCGGAGATGATCAACGAGGTGCTCGAGGTGATCGAGGATCTGGCCCGCGAGGGCATGACCATGCTGGTGGTCACCCATGAAATGGGCTTCGCGCGCCGTGCGGCCGACACCATGGTGTTCATGGACAAGGGGGAGATCGTCGAGACGGCCGCTCCGGCCGATTTCTTCTCCGCGCCCCGCACCGAGCGCTGCAAGCTCTTTCTCAGCCAGATCCTGAGCCACTGATGAAGCGTCCCCTGATTCTTTTGCTGCTGGCCTGTGCCAGCGTGCTGGCGGGTTGCGGCGGCGGCTACAACTGGGCCTGGTATGTCGTGTCACCTTTTACCGACAAGGGAATCGGCAATATCCAGTTTCTGGTTTCGGGCGTCGGCTGGACGGTGCTGCTGGCGCTGTGCGCCATCAGTTGCTCGGTGCTCATCGGTCTGCTGGTTGCGCTCCTGGGGCTGTCGCGCAATCCCGTCGCGCGCCTGCTCAATCGTTGCTATGTCGAACTGATGCGCGCCATTCCCATGCTGGTGATGGTGCTCTGGGTGTACTACGGATTGCCGATCGTCACCGGGATCAAGCTCGACGTATTTACCGCGGGGCTGATCGCGCTGGCCTTGTGCGACAGCGCCTTCGAGGCCGAAATTTTCCGGGGGGGCATCCAGTCGATCGACCGGGGGCAGACGGAGGCGGCGGGCTCGCTGGGCCTCAACTACCTGGACACGATGCGCTTCATCATCCTGCCGCAGGCCTTACGGCGAGTGTTGCCGCCCTTGGGCAATCAGTTCGTCTACATGTTGAAGACGTCATCGCTGGTGTCGGTGGTGGGTCTGGCCGAACTCACGCGCAAGGCCAATGAGCTGGTGGTTACCGAGTACCGGCCGCTCGAGATCTATACATTTCTCATTCTCGAGTATCTGGTGCTGATTTTGCTGGCCTCGAGCGCGGTGCGCTGGCTCGAGCGCCGCATGGGCGTTGCCGACCGTCGCTAGGCGCAAGGCCCTGACACCTCCGGGCCGTCTCAGCGTCCGGTCGGCTCCCTGGGCGAGCCGCAGCTCTCCCAGGGCTGACCGGAGCCTGGCGACTCCCGATCAGTTCTGACCGATGATGCCCCACTTCTTGTTCAGTTCGGCGAAGTAGCCATTCTGACGCTTGATGACGATCCAGTTGTTCACGAAGTTGATCCACACCTGATCATCAATCGCCACGACGAAGCTCATCGGAATGCTGTTGCGCGGCTTGTCCATGAGGATCATGGTCATGTCGGGGTGCTGCTTGACCAGTTGCGCGCCCTCGAACAGGCTGGTGACCGTGTAATCGACGCGGCCGGCGAGCAGTTCCTGCCAGTCGCGCGCAGGCGACTCGACCCGACGCACGCCCGACTTGGGCAGTGCCGACTGCACGAACTGCTCCATGGTGGTGCCCAGGTTGAAGCCGGCCGTGACCGAGGGCTGGTTGAGATCTTCCCAGTCCTTGTACTTGTCGGCGTTCTTTTTCAGCACCAGCGGAAAGAAGGCGTTGTGCCCCCAGGGGATGGTGAAGCCGGCGGTCTTGGCCCGGGCCACGCTCATCGATGCGCCCGTCATGGCGATGTCGTACTGTCCCGCCTGCACGCCCTGGACCAGCGTTTTCCAGTCGGTTGGCACGAACTCGATCTTGACGCCCAGATCTTTGGCCAGTTCCTTGGCGGCGTCGATCTGGTGGCCGGTGAGTTCCTTGGTGTTCGGATCGCGGAAGGACATCGGGTTGTAGTCGCCCGTCGTGCCGACCTTGAGCACGCCCGCCTTCTGAATACGGTCGAGTCGGGAGCCTTGCTGGGGCGTCTGGGCGTGGCTGAAGCCAAAGCTGAGGGCTGCGCCTGCGGTGAGCAGGGTCGCGAGTGCGCGCGCGAAAGTCATGGAAGGATCCTGAGGGTGGAAGGAGTCGGGATCGTAGGGGGGCCGCGCGGCGCAGTCAATCGGCGTGGGAATCTTCTCTGCAAGGGCCGCCTGAGCGGGGCCGCAGGCGGTTGCGAGCGGGGCGGGGCGGTGGCCGACCCCGGGTTTGCCTGCGACAGGGCGCTTCGGGGACAATCACCCCGTCACGCCCGCTGTCCGGGGCCCGTCTTTCCGTTGCAGGGAGTTCATTCAATGATTCGTGCCGCCATCATCGGCCTGGGGGTCTGGGGTCAGAACCTCGTCCGCCATGTTCAGGGACAGAGTGCCGACATCCGCTTTACCGCTTTTGCTACCCGCACGCCCGACAAGGCCAGAGCCTTTGCCGATCAACACGGGCTCAAGCAGTACGCCAGCTACGAGGCAGTGCTGGCTGATCCGGACATCGACGCCGTGGTGCTGGCCACGCCCCACACCCAGCATACCGAGCAGATCATTGCGGCCGCTGCGGCGGGCAAGCACGTCTTCAGCGAAAAGCCGATGGGGCTCGACCCCGCCAGCGCCGAGCGGGCCGCGCAGGCTTGTGCGCAGGCTGGCGTCACGCTGAGCATCGGCTACAACTGGCGCTACCAGCCGGCCCTCAGAAAGATCCGCGAACTGATCGATGACGGCACGCTCGGGCGCGTGCTTCACATCGAGGGTAACTTTTGCGGCCCCAGCGCCTATCGCTTTCCCAAAGGGCATTGGCGTCATGATCGCGAGGAGTGCCCGGCAGGCGGCATGACCGGGCGGGGCGTGCATGTGGTCGACGCCATGATCTACCTGGCGGGTCCGATCGCGCAGGTGAATGCGCAAAGCTTTCGGCTGGCACAGGATTTCGGCATGGATGACACCACCTCGATGCTGATGCGGTTTCGCAGTGGCGCCACCGGCTACCTGGGCACGGTGATCGCCTCGGCCGAAACCTGGCGCATGCAGGTCTTCGGCACGCGCGCCTGGGCCGAGGTGGGCGATGTCGAACACCTGCATACCTGGGACCTGAAGCTTTGCAAGATCGACCCCGACCAGGTCACGGTCAAGCAAAAGCCCGAGATCTTTACCTTCGAGAGCACCAGCACCGAGCGGGCCGAACTCGAGCATTTCGCGCGTGCCGTGGCGGCCCGCCAGCCCCTCGCGCTGCCCGGCGGCGACGCGGTTCACAACGTCGAGGTCTTCGAGGCCATCAAGGCCTCGATTCTCAGCGAGCAGTCCGTCCGGATCGGCTCGGCCAGCTAGGAGCATTCACCATGAAGACCGCAAGCTTTCGCCGGCATCTGCTCACAGTGGCCCTGCTCGTTGGATTGGCTGCGCAGGCTTCGATCGTGGCGGCGCAATCCGCCGCGACGCCGCAGCCGATGCCCCGGGATTACCCCAGCAAGCCCATTCGGGTGGTTGTGCCCTCGCCCCCGGGAGGGCCGCCCGATCTGGTGCTGCGCGCGATCACGCCGCGGCTCAGCGCCATCCTGGGCCAGCCCGTGGTGGTCGAGAATCGGGCCGGGGCGGGCGGCATGGTCGGCACGGCCTACCTGGCGCGCTTGCCGGCCGATGGTTACAACTGGCTGTTCACGACGGCCTCGCACGCCAACATTCCGCCGTTCAACGAAAACGTCAGCTACGACCCGGTGAAGGACTTCACCCATGTCACGCTGGCCGCGCAGAATTTCGGCCAGGCGCTGGTCGTGCATCCCTCGGTCGAGGCGAGAAATCTGGCCGAGCTGATTGCGCTCGCCAGGAAAAGCCCCGGCAAGCTCACCTACGCCAATGCCGGCTTCGGTACCGCCAGTCACATTCCTGCCGAGGTCATGAAGGCGATGACCGGGACCGATATTCTCTCGGTTCCCTACAAGGCCATTCCCGAGGCGGTCACGGACCTTATCGCTGGGCGCATCGACATGTTCTTCGTGGGTACGCAGATCGCGTTGCAGCACGTGCAGACCGGCAAGCTTCGGGCGATCGCGCTTACGGGCGCCCGACGCTGGCAGGGCATGCCCGAGGTCCCCACGCTGGCCGAGCAGGGGCTCAAGGGCTTCAATGTCGTCAACTGGTTCGGGCTCTGGCTGCCGGCGGGAGCTCACCCCGATCTGGTGCAGAAGCTTCACGCTGCAGTGGCCCAGTCGGTAGCCGACCCGGATGTGAAGAAACAGTTCGAGACGCTCGGGCTGGAGGGCGTGGCCATGAAGCCCGACGATTTCGAGAAGTTCGTAGCGAGCGAAGCGCGTGCCGCCTACGATATTGCCCGTCGACTCAAACCGGAGGCCGCCAAATGAACGCCCCTCAGCTCGAACCCTGGCAGTGGCCCGAGGCGCAATGGCGCCAGATCGTCAATCATGTTCGCGCGGGGCGCAGCCTGCGCCCGAGCAGCTGGCCGGGCGGTGCGCGTTTCGCTGTTGCGCTGTCCTTCGATTCCGACCACGAAACCAACGAACTGCGCGAAGGCGGTGAGTCCATCGGCAAACTGTCTCACGGGCAGTATGGGGCGCGGCAAGGCATTCCGCGCATTCTCGATCTGCTCAAGCGTCATGGCGTGCCGGCGAGCTTCTACGTGCCCGCGGTGACGGCCATGCTCTATCCCGACGAGCAGCGCCGGGTGGTGGCCGAGGGGCATGAAATCGGCATTCACGGCTGGATCCACGAGCGCAACTCCGTGCTGCCCGAGGCCGCCGAGCGCGACCTGATGATGCGAAGCGCCGAGGTGCTCGAGACCATCACGGGTGTGCGGCCGGTGGGCATTCGCACGCCGTCCTGGGATTTCAGCCCCTTCACGCTGGCGATCACGCGCGACATGGGGCTGATCTACGACTCCTCGCTCATGGCCGACGTCGACTGCTACGAACTGCTGCTCGATGGCCAGAACACCGGGGTGATCGAGTTGCCCGTGGAGTGGATGCGCGACGATGCGGTCTATTTCAACATGAACCGCTATGCGGGTCTGCGCCCGTACACGCCTCCCGAGGGCGTCTTCGACATCTTTCGGCGCGAGCTCGAGGCGGCGGCCCAGGAGGGCGGAATCTTCCAGCTCACCATGCATCCGCACATGATCGGCTACCGCTCGCGCATCTGGATCATCGACGAGCTGATCCGTCTGGCGAGGTCGCTGGGCCCGGTGTGGTTCGCCACCCATGCCGATATCGTCCGGCACGCGAAGGCGCATGGTTGATGGAGCGCGGCTTGCCGCGCAGGGCGTCTGGTCGGTACAACCCCGCGGCCATTCCGGCCGGGCCGGTTGCCGGCCGTCAAGTGTCTGACAACGGTGTCTGATCCCGGATTGGATGGCAGCACCGTGGCTTGCGAGGGGTCAATCGCGCCAGGATAGCGTAGTACGAGACTCGTGGCCTTCCGCCCCGGCCGGGGCGGTCCAGCAAGGAGAGCCACGAACATGCAGAAATCAGACAGCAACCATCCAGTCGGGCGGGTTGTGCGAGTCACGGTGGGAGCGTTGACCTTGGGGGCGCTGCTCGCTTGTGGGGGAGGGGGATCGTCGGGTGTGTCGTCCCCCGATCCCGGAACCGGCACCGCCAATCTGCCGCAGCCCGTCACCGGACTGACCGCGACTGTTGGCAACTCGCCGACGGTGACCCTCAGTTGGGTCGAGCCCGAGAGTGCTACCTCGTTCAATCTCTACTGGTCGGACCGTCCCGGTGTGGCGCCTGCCTCGGCACAAAAAATCGCCGGTGTTCGTCCGCCCCATATTCATGACGGCTTGACCGGCGCCAAATCGTATTACTACGTCGTGACAGCGACCAACGCCGTGGGCGAGAGTGTGCCCTCGGCTGAGGTGTCTGCGGTATTGCCGCCAGATGCCCCAACTGCAGTATCGGCCCTGCCGGGTGATGGGGTCGTGGCGATCCGGTGGGCGGCTGTCGACGGTGCAACCCAGTACAAGGTCTACTGGTCCCCTAACCCGGGGATCAGCAAGTCGAGTGGTATTCCGATTCCCGGTGTCTCCAGCCCCTTCCTCCATCAGGGCCTGGTCAACGGTACCCGTTATTACTATTCGGTGAGCGCCTTGGGTTCCGGCGGGGAAGGTCCGCTCTCGGCGACAGTATCGGCGCTGCCCATGGTGCCGGCCCCGAGCGCGCCAAGCAATGTGTCGGCAACCCTGGTCCCGGGGTCAAGCCCCGTCGTGTCGATTGATTGGTCCGCCCCTGCGGTACCGGTCGACCCCGCTGCCGTGCTGTACTACAGGCTCTATCGCAGTCAATCGCCCGGGATCGCAAGCAACCTGGCCGCAGCATCGATGGTTGATCTCTTGACCGGCGCGCCCTACCTCGATCCCGTTCTGGCTGGCGGTCTCACTTATTACTATGTGATGACCGCTGTGACGGCGGCGGGTGAGGGCGAAGCCTCCGCAGAGGTGTCGGTGATGGTCCCGGAAATTGGCGGGGGCACGGGCGGCGCATCAGGCGGGGGGAGTGGCGGGTCGAGTGGATCAGGGCAGTGCACGGAGGTTTATGTCACCTGCTGGCAAGAGGCGCCAGCGATGCAATAACCGCGGATCACCGAGCCCCGCTTGCGGGGTTCGGTGACCGAGCGCACGGGGCTTCCGGTGGTCCGCGGCGCAGCCTTCAGCGCTCGGTCATTCCCCGTCGGATTTGCTCGCGGATCGGCTTGGTCAGATAGTCAAACGGCGTGCGCTGGCCGGCGACCAGGTAGACCTCGGCCGGCATACCGGGCTGCAGAACGATGTCGCCCAGTATCGCGGTATCGAGTTCGACTCGGGCGACGTAGTAAGCCTTGCCGCGCGAGGTGTCGGCAAAGCGGTCAGCCGAGATGCGGCTGAGTCTGGCGGGGAACACCGGCGTGGTCCGGGTGTTGAACGCGGTAAAGCGAACCTCTGCGGGCATACCGACCCATACCCGGTCGATATCCTCGGGCTGGACCTGAGCTTCGACCACCAGTCTGTCATCCAGCGGAACGATCTCCATGATGGCTGCGCCGGGTTTGATCACACCGCCGGGCGTATGGACCTGAAGGCCCATGACAGTACCCGTGTCAGGTGCGAGGACCTCGACCCTGTCCAGCGCGTCCCGGGTTGCATCCAAGCGCTCCGATGCGTCGCGCAAACGGGCTCGTACATCCTGAATCCGATCGGTGACTTCCTTGCGGACCTGGTTGCGCAGGTCAATCATCCGCAGGTCCGCTTCACCGATTTGCGCCTCGGTCTCGGCGATATCGGCGGTCAATCGACCAATCAACCCTTCGAGATCGGCCTCGGATCGCTTCAACGCGAAATATCGGGTCTTGAGATACATGCCCGTCTCGAGCAGGGACTCAGCGCCGAAGATCTCCTCCTGGATGAAACCCAATTTTGTCTTCGTGGCCGAAATCTCGGTGATCCTGCCCGCAATCTTCTCTCTCGCCTGATATTGCCGCTGCACCAGAACGTCAAACTGGCCCTTGAGGGCTGCACGGCGACTATTGAAGAGATTGAGTTCGCCGTCGATCAGACCCGCCACCTCGCTGTCGGCCCGCCGGCTGAGCAGCGATGCGCTGAAGATGGGTGAGGCACGCTGATCGCGCTCGGCCTCCAACCTTGCGAGTTCGGCCGACAGAGCGTCATGCTCGACTCGGACCAGCGCGTACCGCGCCCGAGCGGTGACGTCAGAGAGCCGCAAGAGAACCTGCCCGGCCTCGACGCGCGAACCCTCCCGGACCAGAATCTCCCGGATGATCCCGCCTTCCAGGTGCTGGATGGTCTTTCGCTCTCCTGATACCTTGACGATCCCGGGGGCGATCGTGGCGGTTCTCAACGGAGCCAGCGCAGCCCACCCGCTCAGGGTGCCGAAGCCGATCACGATAATCGCCACGCCCGCGACAATCAGTCTGCGCTTGCTGTGGCCATAACGCAGCACCGCAGGGTCAACCGATTCGATTTGTGCGTCATTGGGCGAATGAGTCTGCTCCGCAGTGTTCATGCTGCCACCTCGCTGGCTGATTGGGCGATCGATTTATCCGGCTCGGGTGCTACGGTTTGCGCTGCTTTCCGACGGGTAGCCGGTGTCTCCGCCAAGGCGAGCTTGCTCATGACGCTTGTGCGGGAGCCAAAGGCCTCTACCGCGCCGTGTCGCAGGACGAGTAACTTGTCTGCCTGCTTGAGCAGGGCGCTCTGATGCGTGATGATCACGACGGTCGCCCCCAAACCCTTGGCATGAGCGATGGCACGGACCAGACCCGCTTCGGCTGCAGCATCGAGGTGGGCGCTCGGTTCGTCCAGCACGATTAGCCTCGGGTTGCCGAAAAAGGCCCGTGCGATCGCGATGTGCTGCCGCATTCCAGCCGAAATGAGGGAGCCACCCTCGCCGACGACCGTGTCATAGCCTTTGGGTAACTGTTCGATCTCCGCGTGCAGTCCAACGATGCTTGCGGCCTGCTCGGCGGCAGCGACAGATTCGGGGGTGTCTGCAAGACGGGCGATGTTGCTGCGGATCGTGGTGTTGAATATCTGAACCTCCTGGGAGAGGTATCCGATCAGCGAGCCGAGCGAGTCGGCGCCCCGCTCGGCGGGCTGTGTGCCTTCGATCCGAACCGTGCCGGCTTTCGGTACGCAGAGGCCCAGGATGACCCGCCCCAGGGTCGATTTTCCCGCGCCGGAGGGGCCCACGATACCAAGCAGTTGGCCCGCGGCGAGATCGAAGGACACGCCCCGCAGGACGAACCGTTCGCCACCGGTTGAAGCGATGCTGACCTTGTCCAGGCTGATCTTTCCAATCGATGATCTGGATATCGCATCGCGGTCGCCCGACCCGGACAGTGCAGTCGCCAATTCGGACTTCAGGTGCGCGTAGGCGTGACGGGCATCGACCAAGCCACGCCATGCGCCCATCAAACCCTCGATGGGTGCGAGCGCGCGGCCCATCAGGATGGAGGCGGCGACGATGGCGCCGACCATCACCTGACCGTCGACATAGAGCCACGCCCCGGTGGCATACAGTCCGACCTGCAACAGCACTCGGACGAAGCGTGTTCCGCTTCTTGCGACCCCAGTCCGATCGGCACCGATCATGGTCGCGTCAACCGATCTGATCTGAATCTTTCGCCATTGCCGCGTCGCAGCCGAGATCATGCCCATCGACAAGATCGCCTCGGCACCCCGTGTGTATTCATCAAGGATTCGATTGAGGCTCCGACTGGACTGAATGGCCTCGCCGATGGGGCCGCGCGCGATCCATTCGTTCAAGATCGCCAGGCAGATCAGCAGCACTGAGCCAATCGTTGCAAGCGCGCCGAGCGCCGGATGGAGCAAGAAGACGACAGCCAGGTAGAGTGGGACGAAAGGGACGTCGAACAAGGTCAACATTCCCGAGCCCGCCAGAAAGGTTCGCAGGGCCGAGACGTCCTTGATCGCATTTCCGCCTCCATGGGTCCGGTTCGACGCTGCGGTGATCGATCGCTGCAGGGCGACGGGACCGAGTTCGGACTCGAGCGAGGCGCCCATTCGCACCAGCAACCTTGAGCGCACCAGATCGAGCAGCGCCTGGACGCACAGCGCAGCGATGGCGGCAGCCGTGAGCAGCGCAAGCGTATCCTGGCTCCGACTGGTCAGCACATGAGAAAAGACTGCCAGCATGTAGAGCGGCGTAGTCAGCATCAGTACATTGAAAAACACACTGAAAATCCAGAGTACGATCACGGCAGAGCGGTGTCGTTTGATGATTGATCCCATATCGTCAGTGGTCATGGTGGCCCTTGTTTGATGGCGATTCATGTCTGCTCTGTGGCCAGGCACTGCAGGCCCAAGAAAAAGGGCGGGTGCGGCGTTGCCGCACCCGCCCTCACTTCTTCGTGAGTGTGGAAGAGACTAGAAGTTCAAACCACTTCGATATTGATCGAGCTCAGCAACTCCGTGAGTGAATCGATCCCGTCTGCACTTGGCGCAATACCCATGTCCCGAAGCACGATCGAATCCTCCGATCCTCCGGTCCAGCTGTCGTTGCCGTCCCGGTTGAACCAGATCGTGACATCGGTACCGTCGTCGACGACTTGCACCAGGGCCTCGAGTTCGGCAACAGTATTGACCTCCGGATCGTCGACCTCGAAACGCAAGATGTCGATCAGTGAGGGGTCCAGAACGTAGTCGGTGCTCATGATGTCGCTGTCGTCCAGCCAACTCGAGATGCCTTCCTCGCCCTGTACCGCGTGCACGTTGAAGACGAACTTGTCGGAGCCCGCCCCGCCCGTCATCGTGTCGTCCTGCTCGCCTCCAAGGATGGTGTCATTGTCAGCGCCACCATTGATGAAGTCGTTGCCGTTGCCACCACAGACCGTGTCCTTGCCGCCCTCGCCGAACAGACGGTCCTGCTGGTCACCTCCAGACAGCATGTCGTCCTGAGCACCGCCGCGCAATGTGTCATCGCCCTCGCCGCCAAACATCATGTCCAGCCCGAGGCCGCCGAGCAACTGGTCGTTGCCCTCGTTCCCGCACACGAGGTCATTGCCCGCACCACCATCCTCGAAGTCGTCGCCAAGCCCGCCGTGCAGTGTGTCGTTGCCGCCGTCCCCGCGCATGGAGTCATCGTTGTCGCCACCGTCGAGGTTATCGGCGCCCTCGCCGCCGGCAAGCGTGTCGTCACCTGCATCGCCCATCAGCACGTCGTTGCCAGCACCGCCATCAAGCAGGTCATTGCCGGTGCCGCCATTGGCGCTGTCGTTGCCGTTCTCTCCCAAGACCTGATCGTCGCCATCGTCCCCGAAAAGCAGATCGTCGTCGTCGCCGCCGCTGACAGTGTCGTTTCCTGAGCCACCGTTAAGCGTGTCGAAGCCGCCGTTATCGGTCACGAGGTCGTTGCCTTTACCGCCATCGAGAACATCGTCACCCGAGTTCCCGAACAGGGTGTCGTTGCCGTTGTCGCCGGTGAGAATGTCATCGTCGCTACCGCCGTCGATGTTGTCCGCACCGTCTCCGCCGTGGAGTTCATCGTTGCCGGCTTCGCCAAGCAGGGTGTCGTCACCCGTACCGCCGTTGACCGTATCGTC
This sequence comes from uncultured bacterium, assembly GCA_903907905.1. GTDB lineage: Bacteria > Pseudomonadota > Gammaproteobacteria > Burkholderiales > Burkholderiaceae_E > SYIM01. Next base: position 17,588 of record CAIVPX010000033.1, read on the forward strand.
GCCGTCGCCGGCGTTCACGCGGTCGCGTCCCGCGTCGCCGGCGATGAGGTCGTTGCCGCCGCCACCGGTGATCGTGTCGTTGTCGGCACCGCCGTTGATGTCATCGTTTCCGGCATCGCCCGAGAGCACATCATCACCGGATCCTCCCCTCAGCGTGTCGTCACCTTCATTGCCGTTGAGTCGGTCGTTGCCAGCATCGCCTGCGAGGACATCCATTCCTGCGCCGCCTGCCAGCGTATCGTCATCGTCACCCCCATTGAGCGTATCAGCGCCAACGCCGCCGCTCAGGTTGTCCATTCCGGCGTCGCCGCTCAGCACATCGTCGCCCGCGTCACCAAGTAAGGTGTCATTACCTTCGTTGCCATTGAGTTGGTCGTTCTCGGTTCCGCCGGACAGGTAGTCGTCGCCCAGGCCACCCGAGAGGGTGTCCATGCCCGACTCGCCATAGAGCTTGTCATTACCGGACTCTCCGTTGAGTTCGTCATCGCCATCCCGGCCATAGATCGAGTCATTGCCGCCACCTGCGAATACGCGTGCATTCGATCCAGCAACGACATCCTTCCAGAGGTTGTTGCTTGACGAGAGCACATAGGTTTTGTCGAACGCCATGTCTGTTCTCCATTTCGAGCGGTTGATCTGCGCGTCCTCCGCGCAGGTCACGGCGTAATGCTGTTGCCGTGGCGAGATCGTCATGCGCAAGTCTTGTGCCATCTACGCAAGTGACTGATCTTTCTGGAAGGTGGCCGCCGTATTTGGTCTGGGTCAAACCCGGGCTGTAATGACATTGATGCGTGTGTTTCACGAACGTTGCAGGCACCTTTCGCTGTCGGCCGGTTTCCGATGGCCGGGATCCAGGTTCAAGCGGCGCATCATTCGGTAAAGCGTGACGCGCGATACGCCCAGTTGACGAGCTGTCGTGGAGACGCGGTGCCCGTTTGCCTGCAGCGCGTCCGCCAGCACAGAGCGCTCGAAGTTGTTTCGTGCGTCGGTCAGGCTGCTTGGGTCGGGTTGCTCCGCGACGCCCGCCAATCCGAGATCGATCTCGTTGATCAGATCGCCCTCGCTCATCACCACCGCACGGCGAATACGGTTCATCAGTTCCCGGACATTGCCCGGCCAGCGATATTTCCGGATTGCGGCGATTGCCGATCGGCTCAGCATCGGGCCGGGCGCTCGCCGGCCATCCTCTCTGGTGTAAAGCCGCCTGAAGTATTCGGCAAGGTGCAGGATGTCGTCGCCTCGCTCGCGCAGAGCCGGCAGGTGAAGGGACAGAACGTTCAGCCGAAAGTAGAGATCGGACCGAAAGCCTCCCTCCTCAACCTGTTTTTCGAGATCGACGTGAGTGGCCGCGACCACGCGGAAGTCAACCGGTATCGGGACGGTCGATCCGACCCGCGTCACGGACTTCTCCTGCAGCGTTCGAAGTAGTGATGCTTGCTGGTCCAGCGGCAGGTCGCCGATCTCATCGAGGAACAGTACCCCCTTGTCGGCGGCTTCGACGCTACCGATTTTCCGATAGGTTGCACCCGTGAACGCGCCCTTTTCATGCCCGAAGAGTTCTGACTGGACCAGGTTTGACGAGATGGAGCCGCAATTGACGACGGTCATCGGAGCGTCGTGGCGCCGCGAGTGTCGATGGATCGCGCGTGCCACCAGCTCCTTTCCCGTGCCGGTCTCGCCGCCGATGAGTACGGATGCATCCGAAGCGATGACCTTGCTCAGTGACCTAAAAAAATCAGCCATCGCGACGCTGGATCCGCAGATGCCGAATTGCCCGGGTGGTTCGGGTACCGGTTGGCGTGATTCATCCTGACGCTTCGGTTCAAGGCGCGCGGGGCGGGGGAGCTGATCTTGGTGATCGGTCAATCGTTTACCCTTCAGCGTGATTCGCATTGGGGCAGGTCAAAGCCTGCCAGGACCGCGAAACATAGCGTCGAATCAGCTCACCCCGGTTGCGAGGTATCAAGCGGCCAAGCATGGAATCCCGCCTGGCTTCAGGGTCAAGTCTGCCGGGTCAAAATAGATCGGGTTCGTGCGCGCTTTGTCTGGTCCCAGTAAGCTCTTGCCGGGCTGCACCGGCACAGCCCCTAAGCGGTGAGGCGATCCAATGAGTCGATATGCGTTTGTTCTGGGGAATGTTCGATTCGTATTCGAAGATCTCAAGACGCTGTTGGCACGCGCGACGCCGCTTCGCTCCGGCGACTGTCTGGCCGGGGTCGCGGCGCAAAGCGCCGAAGAGCGCGTGGCCGCGCAGATGTGCCTGGCCGAGGTGCCGCTTTCGCGCTTTCTCGAAGAGCCACTCGTTCCGTATGAGCAGGACGAGGTGACCCGGCTGATCATCGACACGCACGACGCCCAGGCCTTCGAGCCGATCAGGCATCTGTCGGTCGGCGAATTTCGCAACTGGCTGTTGCGCGAGCAGACCGATCACACCGCACTGAGCGCGCTCGCGCCCGGCATCACGCCCGAGATGGCCGCTGCGGTATCCAAGATCATGCGCGTGCAGGATCTGATCCTGGTGGCGAGCAAGTGCCGGGTGATCAGTCGCTTTCGAAACACCCTGGGCCTGCCGCGCCGACTGGCCATTCGACTGCAGCCGAACCATCCCACCGACGACGCCTCGGGGATCGCTGCCAGCATCGTCGATGGTTTGCTATATGGCGCGGGCGATGCGGTGATCGGCATCAATCCGGCCTCGGACAACGTGCCGCAGGTGATCCGCATTCTCACCATGCTCGACGAGGTGATCCGAGAATACGGTATTCCCACGCAATCCTGCGTACTCACGCACGTGACCAACACGCTCGAGGCCGTCGCGCGCGGCGCCCCGGTCGATCTCGTGTTTCAGTCGATCGCGGGGACCGAGCAGGCCAATCGCAGCTTCGGCATCAATCTCTCGCTCTTGGCGCAAGCGCAGCAGGCCGCGCTGTCGCTGGGGCGAGGAACGGTCGGCAACAACGTGATGTATTTCGAGACCGGGCAGGGCAGTGCGCTCTCGGCGGGCGCGCATCACGGCATGGATCAGCAAACCTGCGAGGCGCGGGCTTACGCGGTAGCCCGGCACTTCAGCCCTCTGCTCGTCAATAGCGTGGTGGGCTTCATCGGCCCCGAGTACCTGTATGACGGCCGGCAGATCATGCGTGCGGGACTCGAGGATCACTTCTGCGGAAAACTCATGGGACTGCCCATGGGCTGCGACATCTGCTATACCAACCACGCCGAGGCCGACCAGAACGATGTCGATGCGCTCCTGACCCTCCTGTGCACCGCCGGTTGCAATTTCGTCATGGGGGTGCCGGGCTCGGACGACATCATGCTCAATTACCAGTCCACGTCCTTTCACGACGGGCTCTATGCCAGGCAGTTGCTCGGGCTTGCGCCCGCGCCCGAGTTCGAGGCGTGGTTGCGAACCATGGGCATTCTCGAGGCGCGGGAGGGCTTTGCACTGGTCCAGGCCTTGCCGGCGGCTTTTGAGCGCGGACTTGCGCGACTGGGGGCCTAGGGTGAGTTCGACCAAGGACGGTGGGTCGGGATCGACGCAATCCGCTGGTGCGCCCGGTTCGCCTGATGCAGGTGCGGCCCGCGAGGCGGCTGCGATCGTCATCGACAACCCGTGGTCGGCGCTCAAGCGCTTTACACCCGCGCGGATCGCCTTGGGGCGGGTGGGCGCGAGCCTGCCCACACGCGCTCACCTGGAGTTTCAACTGGCCCATGCCCAGGCGCGAGACGCCGTGCATCGTCCGTTTGATGGGTCGGGCCTATGCCGTGACCTCGCGGCCGACGTGGCGCCGATGGGACTGGATTGCCTGCTGCTCGACAGTGCGGCCGGGACGCGGGCGGTGTATCTGCAACGCCCCGACCTCGGTCGCCGGCTCGATGAGGCGTCGCGCCGTTGCTTGGCCGACCTGGCACCGCCCGCGCAGTCGCCTGCACCCCGCCTGGCATGGGTGATCGCGGATGGGCTCTCGGCGTTGGCCATCGAGCGTCAGGCCCGGCCCTTTCTGGCGCAGGTGATGCCCGGTCTGGCGGCCGCGGGCTGGGGGTTCGCGCCGCTCTGCGTAGTACGCCAGGGGCGGGTGGCGATCGGCGATGAGATCGGCGAGCGCTTGGGCGCAGACCTGGTGGTGGTGCTGATTGGTGAACGCCCGGGACTGAGCTCGCCCGACAGCATGGGGCTTTATCTCACCTGGGCACCGCGCGTGGGGCTCACCGATGAGCGCCGCAACTGCATCTCCAACATCCGCCCCGCGGGCTTGAGCACCGAGGAGGCGTCGCTGCAGCTTCAATGGCTTGTGGCGCGGGCGAGGCAGTTACGCCTGTCGGGGGTGGCCCTCAAGGACGAGCGCGGCTCGCCCGCATTGAGCGCTGCCGACACGCCGCGCTGAACCCGAGGCGAGGCCTGGCTGAGGACGGGGCTCAGTCGGCGCGCGCGCCCACGCTGCGCGAGAGGGCTGTCCACTTGGTGATTTCCTGCGCGATGAATCGACCGAAGTCTTCCGGGCTGCCGCCAATGGGATCGAGGCCGCCTCCCACCAGCTTGTCGCGGATGGCGGGGCTGTTCATGACGCGATTGAGTGCGTCGTTGAGCTGCTTCACCACGGCGGGCTCCATGCCGGCGGGACCGAGCAACCCCTGCCAGGCGGTGGCCTCAAAGCCTGGCAGGCCCGATTCGGCGATCGTGGGGATCGAGGGGGCATTGGGCGACCGAGCAGCAGTGGCCACCGCCAGCGCCTTGAGCTTGCCGCTCTGAACGTAGGGCATGAGGTTGGCCTGATCGCCGAGCGACAGCTGAATCACCCCACCGACGAGGTCGGTGACCATGGGGCCGCCGCCCTTGTACGGGACATGCAGCATATCGATGCCCGCCTGGGCCTTGATCAGCTCGGTGCCCAGATGCGGCAAGGACCCGCTGCCGGCCGAGCCATAGCTCAGACGACCGGGCTGGGCGCGGGCGTAGGCGATCAGTTCCTGCACCGTGCTGAAGGGCGTCGACGGATGCGCGGCCAGCACGTAGTTGACGTTGACAGTGCGCAGAACGGGCGTGAAATCCTTGATCGGATCGTAGGGCATGCTGGGATAGATGCCGACGTTGATCGCCATCGAGGCGATGTTGCCGAGCACCAGCGTGTGGCCATCCGGCGCTGCCTTGGCCACCATGCCCGCGCCCACCATGCCGCCCGCACCGCCCCGGTTGTCGATGACCACGGGCTGGCCCAGCGACTCGGCCAGGGCGTTTTGCACGACCCGCGCGAAGAAGTCGACCGCGCCCCCCGGCGGAAAGGGCACCACGATTCGGATGGGTTTCGAAGGATAGGCTTGCGACCAGGCGGCCGGCAGGAGCGCCGCCAGCAGGGCGGTGAAGGCCGCCAATCGGAACATCTGCGCTTTCATGAACAGCCTCTGCGTCTCTATGATGTCGCTTGACTTTACACGAGCCGGAGCGCCCATGACCGTCACGATCGATCGAATCGAATGCTGGGTGCACCGGGCGCCGATCGATGTGCCCGTGGCCAACGCGTTCGGGGCGATGAGCAACCGTCCAGCGCTTTGGTTGCGCCTGACCGACAGCGATGGCGGTTCCGGTTGGGGTGAGGTCTTCTGCAACTTTCCGCAGGTTGGCGCCGAGCATCGTGCACGCCTCATCGACAGCCTGTTCGTGCCGCTTCTGAAGGGGCTCGAGGCCAGTGACCCGGCGCCCGTGCGTGCGCATCTCGAGCGGCGCACGCATCGGATGGCCATTCAGTGCGGCGAGCCCGGCCCGTTTGCCCAGATCATCGGTGCCGTCGATCAGGCGATGTGGGACCTCTGCGCGCGGCGGGCCGGGCAACCGGTGTGGCGCTACGCCGGCGGTGGCCGGGCCTGTGTGCGCCCTTACGCGAGCGGGATCGGGCCGGATGGGGTCGCCGAGACGGTGCGGGCGCGCTGGCAGCAGGGCTATCGGGCCTTCAAGCTCAAGCTCGGCTTCGGTCTTGAACGTGACCTTGCCAACCTTGCCGAGATGCGCTCGGTCATTGGCCCGGACACGCCGCTGATGTGCGATGCGAACCAGGCCTGGGACTTGAGCGAGGCGCGGGCGATGCTTGAGGCGATCGAAGTCTTCAAACCGTTCTGGGTGGAGGAGCCTCTGGCGGCTGACCGCCCCCTGAGTGAGTGGCGTGAGCTGGCAGCGTCGTCTCCGCTGGCACTGGCCGCAGGCGAAAACATCCGTGGCGAGGGCGACTTTCTGGCGATGCTCGACGCCGGGTGTCTGCGCTTTGTCCAGCCTGACGTCGGCAAGTGGGGTGGCTTGAGCGGCGGGCTCCAGATTGCGCGACGGGCCCGCGCCCTGGGGGTGGCGTACTGCCCGCACTGGCTGGCCGGGGGGCTGGGTCTGGCCGCCTCGATGCATGCGCTCGCCGCTAGCGGCGACACGCAGGGATGGGCCGAGGTCGATGCCAACCCGAACCCCTTGCGCGAGTCGATATTCCCGTTTCAGATCCAAGACGGACTGGTCACGCTGGGCGATGCGCCGGGCTTTGGCCTCGAGCCCGATCTCGAGGCCTGCCGGGCCTGGCGGATCGATCATCATCGCGTCGGCTGACTGACCCAGCGAGACGGCCGGGCCGATCCCTTCATGAGCGAGGCAACTGATGTACACCGAAATCTGTGAGCGGGCGGGCATCCGCTATCCCATCTTTGCGTTCTCCCATTGCCGCGACGTGGTCGCCGCGGTGAGCCTCGCGGGCGGCCTGGGCGTGTTGGGCACCACCCGGTATTCACCCGAGCAACTCGATCGTGAACTCAGCTGGCTGGATCGAAAGCTCGAGGGCCGTCCCTACGGCGTGGATCTCATCTTCGGGGGGGAGAGCGCCCCCGAGCCCGAGGCTTTGGATCAGTCCGCGCGGCTGCCCGAGGGCCACAGGCGCTTTGTCGCGTCGCTGATCGATCGACTCCAGATTCCCCGCTCAGGTGGGCACGCGATCGAGCAGTTTGGCGTCGGTCGTAACCTGGTGATGACCGCGCGCCATGCGCAAGAACTCTGCGAGGTGACGCTGCGACATCCGGTGCGTCTGCTCGCCAGTGCCCTGGGTCCAGCCCCCGGCGAGATCGTTGAACAGGCTCACGCGCGGGGCATGTTGATCGCCGGCCTGGTTGGCCGCGTCGAGCATGTGCGCCGGCACCTGTTCGGGGGGAGCGACTTGCTGGTGGCCACGGGGACCGAGGCGGGCGGGCATTGCGGCGAGATCGGCGTGATGGCGCTGGTGCCGCAGGTGGTAGCGGCCGCAGGACCGATCCCGGTGCTGGCCGCCGGCGGGATCGCGACCGGCAGTCAGATTGCGGCCAGCCTGGCCCTGGGCGCCCAGGGCGTGTGGACCGGGTCGATCTGGCTCACCACCACCGAGAGCGACCTCGACCCCCTGATCAAGCAAAAGCTGCTGGCGGCCCGTTCGCTCGACACCATTCGGTCCCGGGCCATGACGGGCAAGCCCTCGCGCCAACTGCTCAATGCCTGGATCGAGGCCTGGCATCAGCCGGGCGCACCCGACCCGCTGCCTGCGCCCTGGCAGGGCATGCTCAACGAAGGTGCGCTGGTGGGGGCCTACGAGCAAGGGATGACCTCGGTGATGGGCACACCGGTCGGGCAGGGCGTGGGCATGATGAATACGGAAGACAGCGTTCGAGACGTGTTCTATCGGCTGCTCGAGGGGTATGGGGTGGCCGCCGAGCGGTGCCAGGCGGTGTACTCGGCATCGATCAACCAGGCCTGAGCCGCTATGATGGTCGATGAGTTCCTGCGATTGTGCGGGCCATGGTGTGGCCATGACAATCGCCCCATCGAGGAGATCACGCAATGAAGACTCACCGCTTTTCCGTCCTCGCAGGCCTGCTCGCGCTCGGCCTCAGCGCCCCTTGCGCCGCGCAGGCGCAGAGCTATCCGTCCAAGGCCATTCGCGCGATCGTGCCCTTTGCCGCTGGCAGCGCAACCGACCAATTAGGCCGCGCCTTTACGCAGAAAATGGCTGACACTTTGGGTCAGCCGATCGTCATCGAGAACCGCGCCGGGGTCAATGGCATGCTCGGCGCCGATGCGGTGGCCAAGTCGGCGCCCGATGGCTACACCCTGCTCGTCGGCACCAATAGCACCAACGCGGCGCTCAAGAGCCTGATGAAGAAGCTGCCCTACGACCAGGACACAGCCTTCGCGCCCGTGGCGTTTCTGGGCTCGGTGCCGCTCATCGTCGGCATCAACCACGATGTGCCCGCCAAGACGCTGCGCGAGTTCGTCGACCTGATCAAGGGCCGGCCCGGGCAGCTTGCGTTCGCCAGTGCCAGTGCGTCGCAGCGCGTATCGGCCGAAATGCTGCTGAGCATGGCGGGCATCCAGATGACCCATGTTCCGTACAAAAGCGGTCCGGCGGCCATGACCGATCTGCTAGGCGGGCAGGTGCAGATGTTCACAGCCGACTTTGCGGTCATGCTGCCGCAGGTCAGGGCCGGCAAGGTGCGCGGCCTGGCGGTCACGTCCACGCAGCGCTCCAAGGCCATCCCTGAATTGCCCACCGTGAATGAGGCCCTCGGGCTCAAGGACTACGAGCTCATCGCTTACTTCGCGCTGTTTGCGCCTGCGGGCACGCCGGCCGACATCATCCTCAAGCTCAACCGGGCGGCCAACGCAGCGGCGACCGATCGCGAATTGCAGGAAAGATTTGCCTCGATCGGCTTTGAGACCGCGCCGGGTTCGCCCGAGGCGCTGGCCGAGCGTACCCGCACCGAAACCGCCAAGTGGGCCAAGGCCATCCGCGAGGCGAAGATCGAGGCCGAGTGAGCATCGCACGGCCGAACCCGGTTCGGGTGATTGCGCGCTGAAGGCCTCCGCCCGGTAGACACCGGGCCTTGCGCTCAGGCGCCGGTGGCCAGAATTTTCGACAGCCGGTATTGGCCGGCCAGCACCGGCGGGTGTCGGGGCGGGTTGTCCGCCGACGCGCAGGTGGGAAGGCACTCGATCAGCAGGTCTTCGCGCGGATTGGCGAAGAAGGCGAGTGACTGGCGCTGCTCGCTTGCGGCCAGCGCCTGGCTGGGATTGCCCACCCGGTGCAGGTTCGAGAGCCATCGGTCATTGGTCCAGCGCATCATCAGGTCGCCGATGTTCACGACGAAGGAGTCCTCCGGCGCCAGCACGTCGATCCAGTCGCCGGCGCGCGTGCGCACCTGCAGACCGCCGCTCGCATTCTGGGCGAGCAGGATGGTGAAGGCGCCGTAGTCGGTGTGGGCCCCCGCGCGAATCTGGCCGGGCAGGGGCGCTTCGGGCTGTGCGGGGTAGTGGTTGACGCGCAGCGTGCTGTTGTGGCCGTCCATCACGCCCTCAAAAAAACCGGTCGGCAGATCAAGCGCCTGTGCAAACAGCGTGAACATCGCCTGGCCGAGTTCGCTAATGGCCGCGTAGTAACACTCGAGGGCTGCGCGCAGGGCAAGCGGTGTGTCGGGCCACACATTGGCGCTGTAGAAGGCGCGCGCCGCGGCCGTCACGCCCTCGGGCAGTCGGGGCGGGCCCATGCCGAAGCTCTCGCGGATGTCGCTGGGGGGCGCAAGCTGCCCGCTCGAGCGCGCGAGTGAGGCAGCGCCTGGCGGCACGAAGCCTCTGGGCGAGCCCTTGGCCGTGGAGCGGATGCGCATCTTGTCGGCGAGCGGCAGGGCAAAGAAGTTGCGCGCCTCGGCATCGGCAAGGCGAACCCGCTCGGGGTCGATGCCATGGTCGACGATGATGAAGAAGCCGATCTGGGTGAGCGCCTCGTCGACCTCGCGCGCCAGTTCGCTCGCTTCGCCTGGCGTGCCGTGCAGTCGCTTGAGACTGATGATCGGGATTGCGTTCATGGCGCCTTGAGTTCGGAAGCGGGTCGCAAGCAGTCTGGATCGGGGCGAGAGGGGCCGCGCCGGCCAATCGCGGGCGCGCGACGGAGGTGCCCGCCCGGCCGGCTCAGTCGGCCTTGACCTTGGCGGCTGAGACCACCCGCGCCCACTTGGCCAGATCCTGCGCGATGAATTCGCCGAAGCTCTCGGGTGTGGTGACCACCGACTCGGCACCCATGCCGGCGAATTTCAGGTTCACCTCCGGATCGCCCAAGGCCTTGACGATGGCTGCATTCAGGGCCCGCACCGCCTCGGTGGGCGTGCCTGCGGGGGCCATGACGCCCAGCCAGCCACTGACCTCGACCCCCGTGAGCCCTGACTCGGCGACCGTCGGTACGCCCGGCGCGCCGGCATAGCGCTTGTCGCTGCCCATCGCGTAGGCCTTGAGCTTGCCAGCCTGAACATACTGCAGCACCGAGCTCAGTTCGCTGAACAGAATGTCGACGGTACCGCCCACCACGTCGTTGACCGCCTCGGCATTGCCCTTGTACTGCACGAAGGTGAGCCGGATACCCGCCTGCTGCGCGAACAACTCGCCCGCGAGGTGCCCGGACGAACCGGCACCGAAGGAGGCATAGGTGACCCGCCCGGGGTTCGCCTTGGCATAGTCGACCAGTTCGCGCACGTTGCTGTAGGGAAGGCCGTTGCGCCCGACCAGCATGCGCTGGTTGCGCACGGCAAGGGCGACCGGAACGAAGTCACGCCGCAGGTCGTAGCTGAGCTTGCTGAACACCGAGGCAGCGATGGTCTGGCCGGCTGAGGCCATGACCAGGGTGTAGCCATCGGCAGGCGAGCGTGCAGCCGCCTCCATGCCGATATTGCCTGAGGCACCCGCGCGGTTCTCGACGACGACGGTGGCCCCGATGCTGGGGCCGATATGTGCCGCCAGAATACGTGCCGTGAGGTCGGTGGCGCCGCCGGGCGTGTAGGGCACGATGAGACGGATGGGCTTGTCGGGCCAGGCGGCGAGGGCGGCGGCCGGGACTAGTGCGACGCTGAGGCTCAGGGCGGTAATGATCGATCGCAGCATGAGGGCTCCTTGGTGCGGCGAGGGAAAGAACGTAGAGGGTGGAATCGAAAAGCTTCAGGTCAGCGTGCGGCGCGCCTGAATGCCGAGACCGTTGAGGCGGGCGCTCACCAGGCCCGCCCGAGCGCGCACATCGGTGCAGCCGCCGAGCCGATAGCCCGATAGAACATCCCTGGATGCATCCAGGCGCCGATGCTCGCGCGCGCGTCGTCCATCGTCAATCCGGCGGTTTCATTTCCGTGAGATTGTCGGTCCAGGCGGGTGTGACGTGGGTCGTGCGCCGGGTCCGCACGTCGAAGCAAACGTCGGTGACGATGGTCCCGGGCATGGAGTCCTTGGCGAGCACGCGGTTTGACGCCCCGAGCCGGGGCATTGCAGAATCAGCCCGCCTGCGCGCGACGGCAGGTGGGTCCTGGGCGAAGCCAGCGGCTTCGATGCCGGATCACTCGAACGACTCAGGGAGAATGCCTTGCAAGCAGCCAGTATGGAAGACAAAGTGGTCATCGTGACCGGGAGCGGTCGCGGGATCGGTCGGGAAATCGCCCTGCTCATGGCTGAGCATGGCGCCAAGGTGGTGGTCAACGATACCGGCGCCTCGGTCTCCGGTCAGGACGAGGCCGCATCGCCTGCCGATGAGGTGGTGGAGCTCATCCGGTCGCGCGGGGGCGAGGCTGTCGTCAGCCGGGACAGCGTGGCCGAGTGGCCCAGTGCCCAGCGCATCGTTGCGGCTGCGCTCGACAATTTCGGCCGCCTCGATTGTGTCGTCAACAACGCGGGCATCCTGCGGGACCGGATCTTTCACCAGATGACGCCAGAAGAGTGGCTGCCCGTCATCAACGTTCATCTCAACGGCAGTTTCTTCATGAGTCGGGCCGCGGCCGACAGTTTCAAGGCGCAGCGCTCGGGTGCCTTCGTGCACATGACGTCCACCTCGGGCATCGTGGGCAATTTCGGACAGGCCAACTATGCGGCAGCCAAGATGGGTATCATCGGCTTGTCCAAGTCGATCGCTCTCGACATGCAGCGCTATGGCGTGCGTTCCAACTGCATCTCGCCCTTCGCCTGGAGCCGCATGATCGGCGCCATTCCTGACAACCCCGAGCAGCGCGAGCGGGTGGAAAAGATCAAGACCATGACCCCCGACAAGATCGCACCTTTCGCGGTCTTTCTGGGTAGCGATGCCGCCAAGGACATCAGCGGCCAGATCTTCGGGGTGCGCCGCAACGAGGTCTTCCTGTTCAGCCATATCCGGCCGGTCCGTTCGGTGCATCGCGCCGAGGGCTGGACGCCCGAGACTATCGCCAGCCATCTCGTACCGGCGCTACGCAGTTCGTTCGCGCCGCTCGATCGGTCCCCCGAGGTCTTTTCCTGGGATCCCATCTGATCACGCTCTGAAGACACCCGCAGGCGGCCTGTTTACGGGCCGCTCGAGCGCGTGTCCGGTTGACCTAATTCTCAGGAGATCGGCATGAAGATCGGAATACTTATTGCAAGTCTGATGGCCTTGCCCCTGCTTGGGCCAGGAGCGGCCCATGCGCAGGCCGACTGGCCTACGAAACCCATTCGCTTCATCGCGCCGTTTGCGACCGGCGGGCCGTTGGATCAGGCCTCGCGCGCCGTCGCGCCACGCCTTGCCGAACTGCTCGGCAAGCCGGTGATCGTTGAAAATGTGGCCGGCGCCGGCAGCACGCTCGGCGTCGCGCGGGTGGCGCAATCGGAGCCGGACGGTCACACGATCGGGCTGGCGCATGTGGGGTCGCTGTCGATGGCGCCCCACATGTACGACAAGCTCGCCTACGACCCGCTCAAGAGCCTCTCACCGATCACGCTGGTGTCCGACTACGTCAATGTATTGGTGGTCAAGGCCGATGAGCCGTATCAAACGGTGGCAGACCTGCTGCGAGCGGCGCGCGAGAACCCCGGCAAGCTCACCTACGGGTCCTCCGGTATCGGCTCGTCCAACCACCTGTCCGGCGAGTTGCTGGCCAGCATGGCGGGCGTGCAGATGACCCACGTGCCTTACAAGGGTAGCGCGCCGTCCATGGTCGACCTCATCGGCGGGCGGCTCAACTTCATGTTCGATGTACTGCTCAATTCCATGCCGCACATTCAGTCGGGCAAGCTGCGGGTGCTTGGCGTAACCAACCTTGATGGCGTGTCGGCGCTGCCGGGTATCGCGCCCATTGCCAACACGATTCCGGGTTATGAGGTTCTGGGCTGGGTAGCCGTTGTGGGCCCGGCCGGCATGCCCCGACCCGTGGTCGACCGGCTCAATGCCGAATTTGCCCGGATCATGAAGATGCCCGATGTCGTGAAATCATTCGCGGGCATCGGCTTCGATTCCCGAACCAGTACGCCCGAGCAATTGCACGCGCTCATTGACAAAGACCTGAAGCTCTGGGGGCCGATCATCCGGTCAGCCGGGGTCAAGGCCAACTGACCCTGTCTGGACCCATCATGAATTTCAGCTACAGCGACACGCAGATCGAAATCACCGAGGCCGTCCGGGCGCTGGCTACCAGTTTCCCTGCCGATTACTGGCGCCGTTGCGATGCTGAGGGCATCTACCCCGAGGCCTTCGTTCAGGCCATGACCAAGGCTGGTTGGCTGGCGGCGCTCATCCCCGAGCAGTACGGCGGGTCGGGACTGCCCCTACTCGATGCCTGCCTCATCCTGCAGGAAATCAACCGTCAGGGCGGCAACGGCGCGGCCTGCCACGCGCAGATGTACACGATGGGCAGCGTGCTCAACCACGGCAGCGAGCAGCAAAAGCAGAGCCTGCTGCCCCGAATTGCCAGCGGCGAGTTGCGCCTGCAGGCCTTCGGCGTGACCGAGCCGGATGCGGGCTCGAACACGCTGAAGATCAAGACCTTCGCGCGGCGCATCAACGGCGGCTATGTCATCAACGGGCAGAAGATCTGGACCTCGCGCTTCAAGCAGTCGGACATGTATCTGCTGCTGGCCCGCACCACGCCCTATGAAGAGGTCAAGCGCAAGACCGATGGCCTGAGCCTCTTCCTGGTCGATATCGCGCGGGCGGGCAAGTCGCTGCAGTCGCGGCCGATCGACACCATGCTCAATCACCACACCAATGAAGTCTTCATCAACGATCTCGAAATCAGCGATGAATGGCGCATCGGGGAAGAGGGCAAAGGTTTTACCTATCTGCTTACTTCGCTCAACGCCGAACGCCTGCTGGTGGCGAGCGAATGCGTCGGGGACGGGCACTGGTTCATCGAACGGGCGCGCCGCTATGCCACCGATCGTGTGGTGTTCGACAAGCCCATCGGCGCCAACCAGGGTGTGGCCTTCCCGATCGCGCGCGCCCACATGTCCGTCAGCGCAGCTGAGCTCATGCGCAATCAGGCGGCCTCGCTGTATGACGCGGGCAAGCCCTGCGGCGGGGAGGCCAATATGGCCAAGTACCTGTGCAGCGAGGCGTCCTGGGAGGCTGCCGAGGCCGCGATGACCACCTTCGGTGGCTATGGCGTGGCCACCGAGTACGACATCGAGCGCAAGTGGAAGGAAAACCGACTCATGCGAACCGCGCCGATTTCGAACAATCTCGTGCTCGCCTATGTGGCGCAGCACCTGCTTGAAATGCCGCGCTCCTACTGAGCGGCCATTCATACCGATGAGTACGATCACTTTCGATACCGGTTTTCTTCCTGCCTGGCAGGCTTGCTACCTCAGTGCCCAGGCCGCCGTCACCGACTCGGCCTTGCTGCAGGCGCGGCGCAGTTGGCTCGACACCCTGGCCTCGATCGCGGCCGGCGCCCGTGAGCGCTGCACCCAGGCGGCACTGCACGCCTGCGAGGCCTCCGTCGAGGCGGGGGCGGTCGGGCAGCCGAGCTCGACGGCGGGGCTGGCTTTACCCTTGTCGGCGGGCGATGCAGCCCTCGTGCTCGGGACCGCCTCGCATGCGCTCGACTACGACGATGTCTGCATGCTGGCGGCCTGTCACCCCAGCGCACCGCCCGTGGCGGCCCTGCTTGCGATGCTGCCGGCCATTGACGCCCGACGCCCGGCCTTCAGCCTGCGCGATCTGCTCAGCGCCTACCTGGTCGGCACCGAAACCTTGCTCAGGCTCGGTCAGTGGCTGGGCTTTCGTCATTACGCGCTGGGCTTTCACGCCACCTCCACGCTGGGTGTCGTCGGGGCGGCCGCCGCCTGCTCGCATGCGCTGGGGCTACCCATCGAGCAAGCCCGCGTGGCGCTGTCCATCGCAGCCAGCAGTGCCTGTGGCCTGCGGGCCAATTTTGGAACCGACGTCAAACCGCTGCACGTGGGTTTCGCCGCTTCGCAGGCCATTCGCGCGGTGCTGCTGGCGCAGGCGGGCGCGAGTAGCAGCGATGATGTGTGGGGTGCCACGGGGTATTCGCTAGCGTTCAACGGTGCCGAGCCCCCGGCGACGGCGGGCTGGCGCGCGGGCGAGCCCTGGGCCATCGATCAGCCCGGGTTCGAGCTCAAACGTTTTCCCAGTTGCTACATGAGCCACCGCCTGATCGCAGGCATCCTGGCGCTGCGCCACCGTGCGCCGGCGGCCGAGCGGGCGGTGGCGGCACGCATCCTGATCGAGATCCCCCGTAACGGGCAGGCGGCGCTCAAGCACCCCGATCCGGGCAATGGGCTCGAGGCCAAGTTCAGTGGCCCCTACTGCGCGGCGGCGGCCTGGATCGATGGCCGGGTTGATCTGGCGACCTTTGACGATGCAGCCGTATCGCGTCCTGCGCTGCGCGAGCAAATGCAGCGGGTCAGCATCGTCGAGCGAACCCTCGAAGGTGAGGCGCTCGAGTCGGCGCCGGTCAATGTCCGCATCGAGGCCGGGTCTTTCTCGGAGACCGTCTGCGTCGACTGGGCGCCGGGCTCATTGCGCGACCCCATCACCCGGAAGGAGTTGCTCGACAAGTGGGGCGACTGCGTTCAGCGCTCGGGTCTGTCGATCGACGAATCGCTGGCCATGGCGGTGCTGGATGCGACGGATGCGACGCAGGCCGAATCGGTGCTCGGCCCGCTCAGACGCCTGCTGCTCGAGGCGATCGTGCGTGCCTGATGGCCCAGGCTGCGATGACGCGCCCGCGCCTCAGGCGAGTTCTGAGATTTCGATGAGGTTCAGGTCGGGGTCACGGACGTAGACCGAGCGGATCTTGCCGGTGGCGCCCGTGCGCATCACGGGCCCCTCGATGATGGGCCAGCGTGCGGCCTCCAGGCGTTTGATCACCTCGGCGAGCGGCACGCTCGCGATGAAGCACAAATCGAGGGCGCCCGGCACGGGCAGGTGAGCCTTGGGATCAAATTCCCGGCCCTTCACGTGCAGGTTGATTTTTTGATCGCCGAAGCGAAACGCCTTGCGTTCGACCGGGGGCGTGCCCCCGATGAACTGTTCCAGGGCCATGCCCATCACGCGCGTGTAAAAGTCCACGCACGCCGCTTCGTCGACGGTGGTGAGCACGAGATGGTCGAGATGATCGATCATGAGAGCGTCCCTCCTGCTGAGTGCGCGTGGCAAGATAGCATGCTGCGCTGTCGCTTCGTCGCCTTGGCGGCGGAGAGGCATCCCTCTCGAGTTCGTACGGTTTGAAGCCCATGAAGATCGCCATCGGTTCATCGCGAGTGTTTTGGTCAACGGCCCGGGGGCTGTGTCTCGGACTGGTCGCCGCCGCCTCCGGATTGGCAGCGGCCCAGTCCGACTACCCCAGCCAGCCCATCCGGTTTCTGGTCCCCCAGGCGGCAGGCGGCTCCACCGATTCGCTGGCACGCGATGTGGGCTCACGCCTGCTGGAAGCCTGGGGCCAGCCGGTGGTGGTCGAGAACCGGCCGGGGGCCAACGGCATCATCGGTACCGATCTGGTGGCCAAGGCCAGGCCCGACGGCTACACGCTGCTGATCGGGGGGACGGGCAGCATGGCCATCAACCCCACGCTGTACCCGAAACTGCCCTACGACCCGGTCAGGGGCTTTGTGCCGGTCGCCATGTTCGGTTATTCCACCAGCGTGCTGGTGGTCAATCCCGCCGTACCGGTGAAGACCATTGGCGAACTGATCAGCTATGTCCGAGCCCGGCCGGGCCAGGTCCGCTATGCCTCGGCCGGCATCGGCAGTTCCCCGCATCTCACGGCCGAGATGTTCAGGCAAATGACCGGTGTCGACATTCAGCACGTGCCCTACAAGGGATCCACCCCCGGCGTGGTCGCCACCATCTCGGGTGAGACGGGGATGATGTTCACGGGTGTTGCGTCGGTGCTGCCGCATATCCGCTCGGGGCGGGTCACCGCCTTGTCCATCAGCGGGCCAAGACGCTCGTCGGCGCTGCCCGAGGTACCCACGGCCCATGAGTCGGGGCTGCCAGGTTTCGAGGCCGATTTCTGGATCGGGCTGTTTGCGCCGGCCGGGACGCCCGAGGCGATCGTCACCCGTCTCAACACCGAGGTAAACCGGGCTCTGGCAGGGCGCGCCGCCCAGGAAAAGTTCGTCACCATGGGGGCCGACCCAATGCCCCTGTCGCTCGCGCAGTTCGGCGAGGTACTCAGGCGCGATATCGATCGCTGGGCGGCCACGATCCGCGCGGCCGGCGTGACGGCGGACTGACGCGAGACCCATGACCCGCCAGGGCGACGCCCCTGATGGACCGACGGCAGGGGCCTGTCGCGAAGCCCTCGATGGAGGCAGACAGTTGGTTCGTACGAAGACCGATCAAGCGGTGCAGGTGGGCTGCGGTGCCTTGAGCGGGGGCAGCACAGCCGCGTAGCCCTTGTCGGTGACTTGCCCGCGCTGGTACACGGCTTCAGGCGTGAGCTTGACCCGACCCCGGTCACCGATCCAGTTGGCGAGCATGACCGACAGCCAGGAAATGCGCGACGGGCCGCAGTCGTGGGCCTCGGGCACGCCCACGCTACGGGCGAGCGGCGTGTCCCGGTGCACGGCTTCGGGAGGTGCAGGGATGCTGTGGCGGTTGTACATCGCGGCCGAGGTGGTGTCGGGCGATGAAGTCGTACCAGTGGCCTTGCGACCAAATAAAGAGTCCGCCTCCTGCCTGCTCGAAGCACACCGAGACGATGCTTTGTTCGACCAGGGCGGCGATCTGCACCCCTGTGTCGCTGAGCGACGCGAGCACCTTGAGGGTGTGCGCGCCCAGCATGGGTGAGGCGCGGTACTGGCTGGCGTCGAAATCATCGAACGGCAATGCGGAGCCCACCAATTCGACCTCACCGGCATCGCCTCGCCGGAGAAAGTCGCGATCGGGGTGGCGGCCGCACTTGGGAATGTCAAGCGCGGTGGGGGAGATTCGGACCGTGGCGCATTTGCGGGCGGAGGGGCTCATGCTCTAATCGAGTGCAACCCTCGCCGCGCACGCCTGTCATGCACCATTCCCCGTCGTCGTCCGACCGATCTCGAGGCGCCCTGTCCAGGCTGAAGGTGCTCGACTGCTCCTGGGTGCTGGGCGGGCCGCTGGCCGCACAAACGCTGGCCGATCACGGCGCGGACGTCATCAGGATCGAGCCACCCCAGCGGCGTTCCGGCCAAGCTGTCGCGAACGCCCGGGTCGGTGCTGCGGCCGCCGCCGCAATTCAACGAGCATGTGGATGAAATCCTCCGGGAGGCCCGGTTTTCGCCTGAGTAGATCACGGCCTTGCGCGAGCAGGGGGGCGGTCGGCGGGCCGCGCAGGCACTAGTCGAGTAAAAACCCCATGCAACTCCCCATTTTCCGTTCCCGAGTGGTCCCCGTCGTCTCGATCGAGTCGGCCGATGAGGCGCTGCCGCTGGCCGAGGCGCTCCTCGAAGGTGGCATCGACGTGATCGAACTCACCCTGAGGCGGCCGGGCGGCTTGCCGGGGATCGAGCGCCTCAGCCGGGAGTTGCCGCAAATCTGTGTCGGCGCGGGCACCCTGCTCAGCGTCGAGGACATGGCGAGGGCGCGTGATGCCGGCGCGCGCTTTGGTCTGTCGCCCGGCGCAACGCCGGCGCTGTTCGAGGCGGCGCACCGCACCGGGTTGCCGTTCATTCCCGGGGTGATGACCCCCAGTGAGGCGATGCAGGCGCGAGCGGCGGGCTTCGGATTGCTCAAACTGTTCCCGGCGGCGCAAGCGGGCGGGCTCGGCATGCTGCGGGCGATTCGCGGCCCGCTGCCCGATCTGGCCTTTTGCCCCACGGGTGGAATCGACGCCAGCAACCTGCGCGAGTTTCTCGCGCAATCCAATGTAAAGTGCGTGGGCGGGTCCTGGATCACCCCAGCGACCTGCGTTCAGTCAGGAGACTGGCCGGCCATCACCCGACTTGCGCGGGAGGCGTCGGCCATCGCAGCCGAGGCGTAAGGCGGCGAGACTCGATGCCAGGTGAGGCGGGGGCTCGTGCGCGTCGCTTCACTTTCGAGGACTCGCCGACATGCGTTCAACCATTCCCGTGGTGCCGATGGGCACCCAGGCCGCTGACCCGCTCTGGGAGCCACTCGACATCGGTCCCATGCGGGTGCGCAACCGGGTGATGATGAGCGGCCATGCGCTGCTCTATGGCGAAGAGGGCGTGCTGTCCCAGCGCCACATCGACTACTACCGTGAGCGGGCAGCGGGTGGTGCCGCCCTGCTGGTGACCGAGCAGCAGGCGGCGCATCCGTCCGGCGCCAACTACCTGCAGGGGTGCAGGGCCTACGATCCGCGCGCCATTCCCTGGTACGCGAGACTTGCGGATGCGGTGCATGCGCAGGGCGCGAGGGTGCTGGTGCAACTCTTTTGCGGGGGGGCGCAGGGATCGGGGACTCAGTACACCGATGAATGGCGGCCCCTCTGGGCGCCGTCCCCCATTGCCTCGACCCAGTTTCACGAGCAGCCCAAGGTGATGAGTGCCGACGATGTGCAGTCGGTGATCGACAGCTTCGTCCAGTCGGCCCTCAACGCCCAGGCGGGCGGCTGCGACGGGGTCGAGATTCACGCGGCCCATAGCCAGTTGCTGGGCATGTTCCTGTCGCCTGCCTTCAATCACCGCAGCGATCGCTACGGCGGCAATGCCACCGACCGATGCCGGATCGTGCTGGAGATTGGCGAAGCGGTCAGGCGGGCGGCCGGAGACGACTTTTGCCTCGGACTTCGTTTGTCGATCGAGGAGCGGCTGGCCTTTGGCGCCGGGATTCGCGAGGACAGCTTTCTGGCCCAGCTCGAGGTCTTTGCCGCGAGCGGGCTCTTTCATTTTTATGACCTGTCGGCAGGTGGTTATTTCGCCAAGCATGTGTCGGTCACGCCCATGACCACCGATGAGCCCTGGGCCTTTCTGGCGCCGGCGGCCGGCCGCGCCCGCGCGCAGTTGGCGGGACGGGGCAAGGTGTTCGTGGTGGGCCGCGTGCGCGACGTGGCCACAGCGCGCGGGGTGATCGCATCGGGGGCGGCCGACATGGTGGCCATCACCCGGGGGCAGATCGCCGACCCGCAGTTCGTGCGCAAGGCGCGGGAAGGGCGCGAGGCCGACATCACGCGCTGCATCGGCGCCAACGTCTGCATCCGCCGGGTGGCCGAGAACAATCACGTCGTGTGCGTGATGAACCCGGCTGCAGGCCGGGAAGCAAACTACGGCACGGGCAGCATTCGCCGTACCCAGCGTGCCCGCGACATCGTGGTGGTGGGCGCTGGGCCGGCCGGTCTGCGCTTTGCGGGCACGGCCGCCCTGCGCGGACATCGGGTGCGGGTCTTCGACCGAGCCGCCTCGCCCGGCGGCCGACTGCGGCAGCTTTCAGTGCTTCCCGGACGCGAATCCTGGGTCGGGGGAATCGAGAATCTGCTCCATCCGCTGGAGAAGGCGGGCGTCACGCTGGCGTTGTCGACCGGGTTCAGTCCCGCGCAGTGGGCCGAATCGGGTGCGGACGAACTGGTGCTGGCGACCGGGGCCCGCTTCGATCGCAGCGGCTACAGCGCCTACCGCCCGGAACGGCGAGGCATTCCGGGCGCCGGGCAGGCTCACGTGCTGGGTCTGGATGAGGCGATTGAGCGGGCAGGCCGCGACCCGTCCTTGCTGGGGCGGCAGGTGCTGATCGTCGATGACGGTTACGACGAGCTCGTGGCGGGCCTGGCCGAGTGGCTGGCGCGGGCCGGCGCCCGGGTGAGCATTCTCACGCCGCGGCTGTGGTGGGGCGAGACCTTGCAGCGTACCTACGACCTGGCCTTCGTGATGCCTCGGCTGCGCGCGGCGGGCGTGCAGATTCTGACCCAGCACATGGTCGAGCAGATCGGGACGACGGAGGTGGGGGTCTACGAGTTGTGGCAGCCCGAGTCATCGCGCCGTGAACTCATGGCCGACACGGTCGTACTCGGCTTGGGGCGCGAGGTGGTGGTGCCCTCAGAGATCGATGCCCTGGCGACCCGGCGGCTCGGCGACTGCGTGGCCCCGCGCTCCATCGAGGCGGTGATCTTTGAGGGCGAGCAATTGGCGCGAGCCATCTGAGCCTTCTGCTCGAGGGTCGGCGGTGATGACCGTAATGGGAGAAATTTCCATTTATTGAGGTGTTTTCCGGCGGGGCGCTCTTTTCGGATTGATATGGGAAAAAATCCCATGTATTATCCGGTCATCAATGAATCACGGATGGCTGAAAGGAGCGCGCGATGCACGGCAATCAATGGTCCGGACTCGGCAGTCTGGCGGCGATGGCGGCCTTGGGGTTGTCGGCCTGCGGGGGCGGAGGGGGGAGCCCGGGCGTCGCCGGGCTCACGCCGCCCGTGGCTGCCGCGCCCGCGCAACTGGCCAGTGGGGTGGTCACGGGCTTCGGGTCGGTCTATGTGGACGGCGTGAAGCTGGAGGACACCGAGGCTCAGGTCCTCACCGAGTTGGCCGACGGCAGCACCCGCAATGTCGCGTTGCAGCTTGGGCAAAGGGTTCGGGCCAGCCATGACGGCAATGGCCGGGCATCGCGTCTGGTGGTCGACTCGGCCGTGATCGGCAGTGTGGCCAGCGTCGCCAGCGACAGCCTGGTCGTGGCCGGTCAGCCCGTCACTGTCAACGCCGACGCCACGCTCGGGCCGGTCACGGTGTTTGGTGGCGGTCTCGTCGCCCTGGGCGATCTGGTGGCGGGCGACCTGGTGGAGGTTCATGGCAGCCCGGTGCTCGTTGCGGGCAGCTGGACGCTTCGGGCCACCCGAATCGAGAAGCTCGGGGCCGTGGATTCGGTCAAGGTGACCGGATCAGTGTCGCAATTCGTCGCGGGCTCCAGCGGAAAAACCTTTCAGCTGGGGGCGCTGACGGTGGATTTTGCCCAGGCGGCCGCCGCCGGCCGCGTCCGGCCCTCGGAGACCGCGATTGCCGATGGCGTGGTGGTGCGCGTGTTCGCGGCGCCGGGCGCGTTGGTTGGCAATACGCTTACGGCCAGCGCCGTGCGCCGGGTGTCCGCAGGCGACGACGCCGAGGTCAGTGCCCGCGTGCAGTGGGGTGGCCTGGTCAGCGATTACGATGTCACGACCCCGAGCTTCAAGCTTCAGGGAACCCTGGTGCGCTTGGGCTCGGCGGACGTGTCGCCGACTGGCGCCGCGCTGGCCAACGACGCCTGGGTGAAGGTCGACGCCGTGCTGGCGGCCGACGGCGCGCTCGACGCTACCCGAGTGGAGATCCGGCAGGCCAGTACCGACAGCGGGCTGGCGAGCATCAAGCTGATCGGGCCTCTCAGCGGACTGGTGGATCCCAACAGCTTCATCGTGCGCGATGTGCCGGTGGACGCCTCGGCGGTGTCCACGCGGCCCGGGTGCGGCGTACTGGCCGACGGAGCGGTGGTCTCGGTGGTGGCGACCATGCAGGCGGGTACCGACGTCGTTCGGGCCGAGTCCGTCAGTTGTGAGCTGCGTCCGCCCGTGGTGGTGCGGCCCGTTGGGGGCATCATCGCGACAGTGAATGCGGCCGCGCAGATCTTTTCCGTGACAAACCGCGAGGGTGCATCGAGCACGGTTCGCTGGACCGCAGATACCGCTTTCGTCGGTGCCGACCTCAGCAATGCCAGTGGTTTGGTGGCCGGGTTGGCGGTACATGCCGAGGGCGTGATGGACGGCGCATCCCTGGTGGCCAAGGTGATCAGTGTGCACGGGGCACGACCCGTGGATCGTTTCCGTGAGCAACCGCAGGCTCGGGAGGGGGCGCCCACCGATCCGCAGAGCGCGGCCACCGCCGCCCGTGCTGAGGCCTTACGTAACTGGACCGAATACCGCGCGCGTCCGCCACGCCGCTGAGATCGCCCTCTCAGCGAGCGGCGCCAGCCTGAAGACAAGGCGCGCCAGCGTGACGTGGGCGGGGTGAGGCGGGTGGGCTGCCCGCTTCACCAGGATTGGGGCCGGGAAACCGGCCCCTTTTTTTTGGTGCACCCGGCATGGGCGCGCACCTGCGAACGAACGGCTCGATCGAACGACACGCTGCCTGGTCGAGGGCGGCGCTTATATTGAGAAGCGACGGCCCGCTCAGCGACGGCCCGCCCGTGCGACCACCCCGGCCAGCGCCGCCGAAGCCATTCTCGAGGCCGGCGGATCCGCGCGGCTGGTGAGGGCGATCGGGACCCGAGCGCCCAACACCACCCCGCACCCCGCCGCTCCCGCGAGGTACTCGAGTTGTTTGGCGAGCATGTTGCCCGCCTCCAGATCTGGCACCACAAGGATGTCAGCCTGACCGGCGACGGGCGAGTCGATGCCTTTGAGCCGGGCCGCCTCGACCGATATCGCGTTGTCAAACGCGAGAGGCCCATCAAGCACCGCGCCGATGATCTGACCGCGCTGGGCCATCTTGCAAAGCGCCGCGGCGTCGACCGTCGAGGTGAGCCTGGGGGTGACGGTCTCGACCGCCGACAGCAGGGCGACCCGCGGTTGCACGATGCCAAGGGCATGGGCCAGATCGATGGCGTTCTGCACGATGTCGCGCTTTTGTTCCAGATCGGGGGCGATGCTGATCGCGGCGTCGGTGATGAGCAGCGGCCGGGGGTAGGCGGGAATTTCGAAGCGAAAGACGTGCGACATGCGTCGGCCCGTTCGCAGGCCCGCCTCGGCCAGCACAGCCTGCATCAGCTCATCGGTGTGCAGGCTGCCCTTCATCATCATGCCGACGCGGCCCTGCGCGGCTAGTGACGCCGCACTCGCGGCCGAGGCATGGCTGTGCGGTGTGTCGATGAGTTCGATGCCGTCGAGTGACAGACCGTGCTGCGCGGCCAGCGCCCGCACCCGCGCGATGGGGGCCAGCACCACCGGGGTGATCAGCCCCGCATCACGGGATTCAAGCATGCCCCGCAGGGAGACCTCATCGCAGGGGTGAACCACTGCGCACCGCTCCGGCGAGGCCGCCTCCAGGCTAGCGACCCAGTGCTGCAAGCGGGCCGAGGCATCAAAGAGCAGCATGGCTGGGGCGATGCCGCGTTCGCGCGTGGTTCGGCTGTTTGGCGCACACACCAGCGCGTGGCCCGAGACGATCGGATGCCCGTGCTGGTTCGTGGCGCTGCAGTCGATCCGCACATGGTGATTGGCATCGTCCTTATCGACGACCTTCAGCGAGACCTTGACCGTGTCGCCCACGCGTAGCGCCGCGTGAAAGCGCAGGTGCTGCTCGAGTTGAACCGTGCCCGGCCCCGGCAGTTGGTTGCTGATCAGGCTGGCGATCAGCGCCGCCGACCACATGCCGGGCGCTGTGAGCGGCTCGGTTGGTTCACCGTCGCGCTCATCCGGGGCCTCAAGACGGTCGGGGTCGAGATCGCCCGACACCACCGCGAATGCGCGCAGGTCTTGCGGTGTGAGGCTGCGGGAGGTGCTCAGCGACTGGCCGACCCGCAACTCATCAAACGTGAAGTTCGAGAGGGTGGCCGGCGCGGCGGGAACGGCGGAGTCCGGCAAGTCTGAAGGCGTCTGGGTCTGGGACATGGGGGCTGTGAATGTGTGTGACGAATCGACCTTACTTGACAGCGCGCTGGCGCGGCTTGCCCTCGCTTGCTGCAAAATCCGGCTCGTTTGATCTGAAACAACGTTGGTTTGGGAGCGTCACGATGACCTCGCATCATGCCCGATCGACCGAGCCCGAAGCGCCGCGGGGGCTGCTTGCCTTCCTCTTTCGCTGGCTCTTCGACTTTCGCTTTGAGCGGGGCTATGCCGCCCGCCTCGACTACGCCATTGCGGTGCTGATCATCCTGAGCGTGCTGGCCCTTATCGCCGAGCACGTTCAATTGCTTCCGACCGCCTATCTGCGCTGGTTCGATCTCTTCGATGCGCTCACGGTGGGCGTGTTCACCCTCGAATACCTGCTGAGGCTGGCAACGGCGCCGCTCAGCCCCGAGTTCGCGCGCTCGCGCTACCCGCGTCTTCGCTACGTGTTCAGCTTTTACGCGCTGGTGGACCTGCTGGCGATCGTGCCCTTTTACCTGGCCGGGTTCATGGCCGGTGACCTCGAGGCCGCGCGGGCGCTGCGGCTCCTTCGGCTGATGAGGATCTTCAAGCTGTCGCGCCACCTGGTGCCGGCGTGGCAGGAATTCATGGCGCTCAATCGCCACCATGACCTGCGAGGCAAGATCCATGCGCTGATCGAGCCCACCGGGCATTCCGGCAAGCTGCACGCCTACGTGGATAACTTCATCATTTTCTGGGTGCTGCTGTCGATCGTGTGCGTGGTGCTCGAGTCGGTGGAGTCGGTACATCGGGTGCTTGAATTCGAGTTCAAGGTCATCGATGCGATGGCTTTCACGGTCTTCATCGTCGAGTACGCCGCTCGCCTGTATGTCGCGCCGGAGCGCCCCGAGTTCCGTCACCTGCGCTGGCGCCGCTGGGCGCATCTGCGCTCGCCCGCAGCCATCATCGACATGCTGGCGATCCTTCCCTATGTGCTCACCGTGCTGTTTCCGAACGAGCTCGACTTGCGGGTGCTGAGGGTGTTCCGGCTGATGCGGCTGCTCAAGCTCACGCGCTACACCTCGGCCACCGTGACACTCTACAAGGTGGTTCGGCGCGAGTGGCAGGTCATTCTTGCTGCCGTGTTCGTGATGCTGCTTCTCGTCGTGCTGACTGCGAGCATGGGTTACCTGTTCGAGCACGACGCGCAGCCGGATAAATTCGAGAACATCCCGCAGTCGATCTACTGGGCGGTGGTGACGCTTGCCTCGGTAGGCTATGGCGATATTTCACCGGTCACCCCCATGGGGCGCGCCTTGACGGTGGTCCTGTCGCTGATCGGCATTGGTATCTTTGCGATTCCGGCGGGTCTGCTTGCTTCGGCGTTCACCGATCAGTTGCGCATCGACCGCGAGGAATTCAAGCGGCGCCTGTTGCACGCGTACGAGGGTGGCACGATCAGCCCGCATGCGCGCGCGCTGATCGCGGCCGAAACCGACCGACTGCACCTGTCGGCAGAGGATGTGAGACGCCTGACGCAGGAGGCGAAGGAGGCCGTGGAGGCGCGAAAGCAGGAGCTTCATTCCGGCGGCCAGGCCTTGCTGATTGATCCACGCGGACAGCCTGAGTTGGCGATGAAGCAGTTGCGCCTGCTGGCCTCGCAACTTCAGCTCTTGAGTGCCGCCGCCGGCAATGCGGCCTTGCAGGCACAGATTCGCGAGAACGACGGCGATGCCGAGCTGCTGAGACGTCTCTTGCAGGCGCTGGAGACCGCGGACTCAGCGGCGCACCCGGCTTCGGGGCTGCCGGCTGACCGGAGCGCCGGCCCGTCCCGTTGAGGCCCTCGACCGGACCGGCGTTTCACGGTCTCT
The DNA here is from genome assembly GCA_903907905.1 of uncultured bacterium. Lineage (GTDB taxonomy): Bacteria > Pseudomonadota > Gammaproteobacteria > Burkholderiales > Burkholderiaceae_E > SYIM01. The sequence goes on from CAIVPX010000033.1 coordinate 44,188, forward strand.
GGCCACCTGCGATCGAAATGCCTCGAGAAAGGTCTGCGCCATCGAGGACAGCCGGCGCGAACTGGCGCAGACGATGGCAATGTGAACGTCAATGGCGGGCTCGATGCGAACCGGCCAGACGCCTTGCGTGGCAAAGTCTGCGACCGAGAAAGGGTCGACGATGGCAATGCCCGCGCCGCAGGACACCATGGCGCACGCAATGCCCGACAGCGGCGTGGTGGCGACGATCTCGCAATTGAGACCAGCCAGCAGTCGGTCGGTTCGAGAGCCGAAAATGGTGGGCTCGGCCAGGGCGATCAATCGTTCACCCTGAAGGTCGGCGGCTCGAACCGATCGGCGCCGCGCCAGTCGATGGGTTTCGGGCACTGCGAGCACGGCCTTGGCCTCGAGCGGTTCAATGTGCAGGCCGGGCCGCTCGATCGGCGCGGCAGCGATGCCGATGTCGGACTGACCAGCACTGACGGCCTCGATCACCAGATGCGAAGGCATGCCATGCAGGCTGACGTTTGATAGCGGCCGGTCGCGCAGAAAGCCGGCCACGAAGCGCGGCAGGTAGCCCATGGCGATGGCCGGAAGCGCCGCCACCCGCAGCGAGCCGCGTCGGCGCGAGCGCAGCTCCTCGGCAAAGCGCGAAATAGCCCGAATACCCGTGGCATAGCGCTCCACCTCGTCGAGCAGCAGGCTGGCCTCGGGGGTCGGTGTGAGCTGATTGCCTCGGCGTTCGAACAACACGAGCCCGGACTCGGTTTCGAGGTCGCGGATGAGCCGGCTGGCGGCAGGTTGGCTGATGCCGAGTTCGGCCGCAGCGGCAGTGACCGACCCGCGCAGCATGACCCAGCGAAACGCCTCGATCTGTCGGGGATTGAGCATTCGCGAAAGCATAACAAAAACGCATGAAAGCATGATGTAGAAGTATTTGACAGTATGAACGGCGCCGCATGATGATCGAAATTCGCCTCTTCGCGTAGGCGACATGTCCGGTCAGCGTGCGTTGACGCGCCGGGCCCGATGGTTGTTCAACCGGATATACGGGAGACCTTGCACCATGATCAGACGCTGCCTTCTTTCATCAGCCGTTCTGGCGCTGCTTGCCTCGGCCTCACTCGCGCAGGCGCAAACGAAGTCCTTCACCCTTGCCGGGTACGGCGGGTCGTTCGAAAAAACGATGCGTGAGCAGGTGATTCCGCCGTTTGCCGCCAAGCACGGCGTGCGGGTCGAGTATGTCGCCGGCAATTCAACCGACACCCTCGCCAAACTGCAGGCGCAAAAGGGCAATCAGGTGATTGACACGATCATCGTCGACGACGGCCCCATGTATCAGGCGGTGGAACTCGGCTTTTGCGCGGCGCTTGTGCCCGCAGAGGTCTACAACGACATCTATTCGGTGATGCGCTTCAAGTCGAACAAGGCGTTGGGCATCGGCATGGTCGGTACCGGCATCATGTACAACAAGAAGGTCTTTGAGCAAAACGGCTGGGCGGCGCCCACGTCGTGGGAAGACCTGAAGGACCCGAAGTACCGCAAGAAGCTGGTCGTCCCGCCCATGAACAACACTTACGGGCTGCATGCGGTGGTCATGATGGCCATGGTCCGCGGTGGCAGCGAGCGCAATATCGACCCGGGTTTCAAGGCCTTCAAGGACGACATTGGTCCGAATGTGCTGGCCTATGAGCCCTCGCCTGGCAAGATGACCGAACTCTTCCAGTCGGGGCAGGCCGTCATCGGCGTGTGGGGCTCGGGGCGCGCCAAGGCCCTGGCCGATCAAACCGGTTTTCCGATCGAGTTCGTGTACCCCAAGGAGGGCGGTATTGTGCTCGGTGTCGCGGCGTGCCCGATTGCAGGCTCGCGCAATGCTGCCGAAGCCCAGGCCTTCATGCAGTACCTCGCTACCCCCGAGGTGCAGTTCATTCTCGCTCGTGATGCCGGCTTCGGTCCCACCAACCAGAAGGTCAAGCTTTCGCCCAAGGAGCAGTTGGGGTTGCCCTATGGCGATCAGGTGAAGGCGCTCAAGAACGTCGACTGGGATGTCATCAACCCGGCGCGCGAGAACTGGAACCGTCGCTGGACCCGAGAAATCGAGCGCTGAGTACCGAGCGGTGGGTTTTCTCGAGCTTGAGCGGCTGAGCAAGCGCTACGATACAAGCCTCGCCGTAGACGAACTCTCGCTGTCGGTCGGGCAGGGGGAGTTCGTCGCGCTGCTGGGTCCCTCGGGCTGCGGCAAGACCACCACACTGCAAATGATCGCGGGCTTCGTTGCGCCCAGTTCCGGGCGTATCGTGCTCGATGGCCGCGATCTCGGGTCGGTGCGGCCGGCGCAGCGTGGCCTCGGCGTTGTGTTTCAAAGCTATGCGCTTTTTCCTCATATGACCGTCGCCCAGAACGTGAGCTTCGGTCTCGAAATGCAGGGCGTCGAGGCTTCGGACCGACGGAGCCGTGTCGCCGAGGTCCTCGACATGGTGGGTCTCACCGCCCTGGCCGATCGCTATCCCCGGCGCATGTCGGGCGGCCAGCAGCAGCGGGTCGCGCTGGCGCGGGCGCTGGTGGTTCAACCCCGCGTGCTGCTGCTCGACGAGCCGCTCTCCAACCTTGACGCCAAATTGCGCGAAGAGATGCAGCTCGAGCTGCGGCAGATTCAGCGCTCGCTCGGCACCACCACCATCCTGGTCACGCATGATCAGAGCGAGGCCATGGCGCTTGCCGACCGCGTCGTTGTCATGAGCGCCGGGCGGGTCGAGCAGGTCGGGCCGCCTCACGAGGCCTACGAATGGCCTGCCACGCCCTTTGTCGCCGACTTCCTGGGCAAGACCAACCTTTTCGAGGCCGAGATCGACAAAGACGGCCGACGCGTCAGCCTGGGGGCGGTGCGCTGGCTGCTCGACCCGGCGGGTCACCCCGAAGGGCGTCGCTTGCGCCCGGGGCCGGTTGCCATGTCGGTGCGGCCGGAACGGATGACGCTTCGCCGGCAGGCGGGGGCGGGCGAGGCGCCCCTAGCGTCCGGTTCAGCCGCGTCGATGGCCGAGGTGCGCGCGGCGTCGGGTTCGGGCGTGTCCGATACAGATGCGTACGCCGAGGTGGCCGGGATCGTTCGGGCGCGGGTATTCCAGGGCAACCACTGGCTGTATCAGGTCGAGGCCCTCGGTCGTCTTCGCACGGTCATCGCGCAAAATCGCGGCGAGCCTGCGGCCCAGGAGGGCGATGCTGTCTGGCTTGGATGGGCGGCGCGTGACATGCGTCTGCGTACTGCCGAAGGGCAATTGCTGTGAACTCGGCAGGGCCTGCCAGCTCGCTGCCCGAACCAGCCCCCACCGCCAACGCCCGCGCTGGCGTCACGGCTGCGTGCGGCCGGCCATACTGGCTGAGTTTGCCTGCGCTGCTGCTGTTCATGCTCATCGTGCTCGTGCCCCTAGTGATGACGGTACTGCTGTCCTTTCACGACTGGGGGCAGTACAAGGGAATCGAACCGGTCTTCATCCTCAAGAACTGGCGCGAGGTGATCGAGGACGATTACTTTCACGAGGTGCTGGCGCGAACCCTGCGCATCGCACTGAGCGTGACCCTGCTGGCCGCGCTGTTCGGTGCGCCCGAGGCCTACATCCTCAATCGCATGCGTAGTCCCTGGCGGGCCATCTGCCTACTGGTGGTGTTGGGGCCCCTGCTCATCTCTGTGGTCGCCCGAACCCTCGGTTGGGCGCTCCTGTTTGGCGGCAACTCGGCGGTGGTGAATCGGCTTCTGATGTCGGCCGGTCTCATCAGCGATCCGGTCAATTTCATGTTCACCGAGACCGGCGTCGTGGTGGCGCTCACCCACGTGCTCATGCCCTACATGGTGTTGTCGGTCTGGGCCAGCCTGCAGCGGCTGGACCCCCAGGTCGAAAATGCGGCGGCCTCGCTTGGCGCAAGCCACGCCAGAATTCTGCTTCGCATCGTGTTGCCACAGATCGTCCCAGGGATGCTGGCCGGCAGCATTCTGGTCTTCGCACTGGCGGCCAGCGCGTTTGCCACCCCGGCGATCATCGGCGGTCGTCGGCTCAAGATGGCCTCGACCCTCGCCTACGACGAATTTCTCAATACCCTCAACTGGCCGCTCGGTGCCGTCATCGCGGTGCTGCTGCTGCTCGCCCTGGTGCTCATCGTCACGGTCGCCAACCGGCTCGTCGAGCGTCGTTACGCCGAGGTGTTCCGATGAGACGTAACGGCCCGCTCGCGCTCGCCTACCACCTGCTGTTCATCTCGTTCACGCTGGCACCCATCCTGGTGGTATGCGCGGTGGCCTTTACACCCGAGTCTTACCTGTCGCTGCCTACCGACGTTTGGTCGCTGCGCTGGTTTCGCGCGATTGCCGACTATCCCGAATTCATTCGGGCCTTCTGGCAGAGCGTGCAACTCGGCGCGCTCTCGTCGGCGCTGGCGATCAGCGTGGCGGTCCCGGCTGCGCTGGCGCTTGCGCGTCACCGGTTTCGTGGGCGCGAGGCCATGATGGCGCTCTTTCAGTCGCCACTCATGATTCCGCACGTGGTGCTCGGCATTGCGTTCTTGCGCTTTTTCACCGAAATCGGTCTGAGCGGTACCTTTGTCGGGCTGGTGTTGTCCCACCTCGTCATCGTCTTTCCCTTTGCGCTGCGGCTGACACTCGCCTCGGTGGTGGGCATGAATCCCCAGATTGAGCAGGCGGCTGCCTCACTCGGGGCAAGCGAGGGCGTCGTGCTTCGACGCATCACTCTGCCACTGGTGCTGCCAGGGCTGGTGAGCGGCTGGGCACTGGCCTTCATCAATTCTTTCGACGAGGTGACGATGTCGGTGTTCATCGCCACCCCGGGCACCGAGACGCTGCCCGTGCGCATGTTTCTCTACATTCAGGACAATATCGATCCGCTGGTCACTTCGGTGTCGGCGGCGGTCATTCTCGTGACGGTGCTCGCAATGGTGCTGCTCGACCGCCTCTACGGGCTCGAGACGCTGCTCATCGGGCGCGGGCGCGACGACTCCTGAGGGCATTCAAGCAAGGTGATCTGGGGTGAGCACGAAATCTGCAGGCGGTGACTATGATGTGGCGGTGGTCGGGGGCGGCTTGCTGGGTGCCTGCGTCGCCTGGGGCCTGGCGAGGGCGGGCCAGCGCGTCGTGGTGCTTGATGAGGGTGACCTCGCGGTCAGAGCCTCTCGGGGCAACTTCGCACTGGTGTGGGTGCAGGGCAAGGGCATGGGGCTGGCCCCCTACAGCCGCTGGACGCTGGGTTCGGCCCAAACCTGGCCCCGACTGGCGGCCGAATTGCTTGACGAGACCGGGCTGGATGTCTGTCTTGAGCAGCCGGGTGGTTTTCACATTTGCCTGAGCGAGACCGAATTCGAGCGGCGCAGCGACTTTGTGAGGCGATTCCATGCACAGCCCGACGTGGCGGCCTACCAGACCGAGATGCTCGGTCGCCATGCCCTGGAGCGTGTGCTACCCGACATCGGTCCTGAGGTCGTGGGGGCCAGTTGGTGCGCGCACGATGGCCATGTCAATTCGCTCCGGCTGTTTCGTGCCCTGCACACGGGCCTGGCCTGCCGTGGGGCTGATTACCGCGCCAACCAGACCGTGACATCGATCAGCCGTGAGGGCGGAGAATTCATTCTGCGTGGCGGACGGGCCGAGGTTCGCGCCGGCAAGGTGGTATTGGCTGCGGGCAATGCCAACGCCAGTCTGGCGAGTCTCGTCGGGCTGCATGCGCCAATGAAGCCCGAGCGCGGCCAGATCGTGGTCACCGAGCGGGTTCGCCCGTTTCTGCATCACCCGCTTTCCACCATCCGTCAGACCGACGAGGGGTCAGTCATGATCGGCGACAGCCGCGAAGAGGGCACCGATCCGGCGGCGATGAACATGCCCATCAATGCCACCATGGCTTCGCGGGCGGTGCGCACCTTCCCGATGCTCGCCAATCTCAATGTGGTGCGCACCTGGCGCGCCATTCGTGTCATGCCGGCCGACGGTTTTCCGATTTACGAGCAGTCCGTCTCGCATCCGGGTGCCTTCGTGGTGACCTGCCATTCGGGGGTCACCCTGGCGGCCGCGCATGCGCTGAAGCTCGCCCCCATGATTGCGGCAGGGCGGCTCGACGGGCGTGAACTCGAAGCATTCAGTGCCAGGAGATTCAATGTTCCAGCGATCCAGTGAGGCCGGCGGCGAGCCGGTGAGCCTGACCATTGACGGCAGGGCGGTGAGTGCGCGGGCCGGTGACACCGTGGCCGTGGCATTCCTGCTGGCCGGCCTCGACCATTGCCGTACGACCCCGGTGAGCGGGGCGCCGCGTGCCCCCTACTGCATGATGGGGGTGTGTTTCGACTGCCTGGTCAGTATCGACGGGCAGGGCAACCAGCAGGCCTGCATGGTGCCGGTTCGCGAGGGTATGGTGGTGGCCTCGCAGCAGGGGCGCCGGGAGGCCGGGCAATGAGGCGCGCGCACGATGTGGTGGTGATCGGCGCGGGGCCGGCCGGACTTGCTGCGGCGGCGCTGAGCGCGCGGGCCGGTCTCGATACGGTGGTGTTCGACGAAAATATCGCGCCTGGCGGGCAGGTCTACCGGTCCATCGACCGCACTCCCTTGCGTCGCCGCGAGGTGCTCGGCGCCGATTACTGGGCTGGCGAATCATTGCTTGAGCAGGCTCTGTCAGCCGGGGCACGAATCGAGTCGGCCACCACCGTCTGGAGCCTTGATGGTGAGCGCGAGCTGGGTGTCGTGCGCGACGGTTCGGCGCGCATGGTGCAGGCCGCAGAGGTGATCATCGCAACGGGTGCCCTTGAGCGACCCTTTCCCATTCCGGGCTGGACCTTGCCGGGGGTCATGACGGCGGGTGCCGCGCAGACCCTGCTCAAGTCCGCCGGTGTCGTGGCCTCGGGACAGGTCGTGCTGGCGGGCTGCGGTCCGCTGTTGTGGTTGCTGGCAGCGCAGACGATTCGTGCCGGCGGACGCATCGCCCTCATCCTCGACACCACGCCGCGTACGGCCATCTTTCGTGCGGCCGCGCATCTGCCCGCCTTCATCGCGTCGCCGCTGTTTCGCAAGGGTCTCGCGCTGATGCGCGAGGTCCGGGCCCAGACCAAGGTGATCACGGGCGTGGTCTCGCTGGCGGCCGAGGGCGAGGGTCGCCTGCAGGCCGTGAGCTGGACCTGTGCCGCGGGCGCCTCAGGGCGGATGGAGGCGGAGCATCTCTTGCTGCATCAGGGGGTGGTGCCCAACCTCAACCTGGCGATGTCGGCGGGCGTCGAGCATCGGTGGGACGAACTGCAACTGTGCTGGCGGCCGGTGCTCGATACCTTCGGCGGCAGTTCGGTACCCTCCATTGCCGTGGCCGGAGATGGTGCCGGCATTGCGGGGGCGTGGGCCGCCGAGGCGCGCGGGCGCCTCGCGGCCATCGCAGCCGTACGCCGCTGCGTGGGCATGCAATCGTCGGCCGCGTCCGAGGCCAGCGAGCGGGCCGCGCGCGAGGACTTGCGCCGTCACGAGGCTGGGCGAGCCTTTCTGGACCATGTCTACCGGCCGGCGCCGCAGTTTCGCCTGCCCGAGGGCGATACGCTGGTGTGCCGCTGCGAAGAGGTGAGCGCACGCCAGATCGTTGACACGGTGGCACTCGGTTGCGAGGGGCCCAATCAAATGAAGGCCTTTCTTCGATGCGGCATGGGGCCCTGCCAGGGGCGTCTGTGCGGGCTCACGGTGACCGAGTTGATCGCGCGTGAACGCAAGCTGAGCCCGCAGGCGATCGGCTATTACCGGCTGCGTCCGCCGGTCAAGCCGATTGCGCTCTCGGCGCTGGCCAACATGCCGGTCGACGAGGGCGCGGTCAAGGCCGTGGTGCGGGGCTGAGGCCTTGGCGCGCACCGCCGAGGCGATCATCATCGGCGCGGGCATCCACGGATGTTCGACCGCGCTGCACCTGGCCTTGCGGGGCATTCGGGCGGTGGTCATCGAAAAGGACCATGCCGCCCGGCACGCCTCGGGGGTGAACGCGGGAGGCGTGCGGCAGCTGGCGCGTCACGTGGCCGAAATTCCCCTGTCGGTTTCATCCATGGCCATCTGGGAGCGCATCCAGGACCTTACCGGCGACGACTGTGGCTTTGAGAGCCACGGGCAGGTGCTGGTCGCCGAAGACGAGGCCGAGCTGGCGGGCTTTCGCGAGCGGGTGGCTGATCTCAATCGGCGAGGGTTTCAGCACGAGGAACTCATCGACCGCGACGAATTGCGCAGGCTGCTGCCCGCGGTGTCCGAGCACTGCCCGGGCGGCATCGTGTCAAGGCGCGATGGCGCGGCCGATCCCTTTCGTTCGACTCAGGCCATCCGGCGCGCCGCCCTCCGCGCGGGGGCGGTTTTCCGGGAAGGCGAGCGCGTCATGTCGATTGCCCGCGCGGGGGCTGCGTGGTCGGTCGAAACGGCCTCGGGCGCGTCCTATGAGGCGCCGGTGATCGTCAACGCCGCCGGCGCCTGGGCCGACCGGATCTGTGCTGCCCTGGGCGAGCCCGTGCCGCTCGAAGCAGTGGGCCCGATGCTGATGATCACCAGCCGGGTGGCGCCCTTCATCAAGCCGGTGGTCATCCTGCGGTCGCGCAAGCTCTCGTTCAAGCAGTTCGCCAACGGCACGGTGATGATCGGCGGTGGTCATCTTGCCGTCGTCGACCGTGACCGCAATCACACCCGCATCGACTGGACCAAGCTGCAGCAGAGCGCGCGCACCGTGTGGGAGCTCTTTCCGGTGATGCGCGAGGCGCAGATCAATCGGGCGTGGGCGGGTATCGAGGGCCGGATGAGCGATGACATTCCGGTGTTCGGGCGCAGCAGCACCGCCGAAGGCGTCTATCATCAGTTCGGCTTTTCGGCCCATGGCTTTCAGTTGGGGCCGGGGGCGGGCGCGGCCATGGCCGAACTCATCACCACGGGCCGATCGAGCGTGGCCGTCGAGGGTCTCGATATCCGGCGCTTTGCCGCATGCGCGTCATCAGGACGCTGAAAATCGCGTGATGCTGAAGGCCTCGAGCGGCACGTCGGTGCGGCCGTCGAGCACCAGTTCGGCCATGATCGCGCCAATGCTAGGCCCCAGTTGAAAGCCATGTCCCGAGAATCCGAAGGCGTGCCACAGTCCCGGCGTGGTGCGGCTGGGTCCGATGACCGGAATCTTGTCAGGCAGATCCCCGTCGATGCCCGACCATGAGCGGATGACCTGCGCGCCCGCCAGCGCCGGGGCCAGCGCCAGTGCCAACTGCATGCCGCGCAGGGTCACCTCGGGCAGCGGCCGCGACCATGGGATGGCGGGGTCACATTCGCCATGACCGGCGCCCACGATGATGTTGCCGCGCGGAATCTGCCTCAGATACACGTTGCCGCCCACCACACCCAGGTTGGGGCGGATGAAGTAGGGGATCGGTTCGGTGACGAACATGTTGGGCGAGTGCGCGCTGATGGGCACAGGCTCGCCGAATTGCGCAGCGACCCGACCACCCCAGAAGCCAGCCATGTTGACCATCACCGGCGCGCTCAGGCGCAGACCCGCGCGCGTGGTGAGCTGAAAGCGGGAGCCGTCATGGGTGGCCTCGAGTACCTCGGCATGCTCGCGAATGTCGGCGCCTGCAGCGCGCGCGGCGTGGGCGAGCGAGGGCGCGAGCAGCCTGGGGTTGGCGCAGCCATCTTCGGGGGCAAGCGAGCCCGCCACGACTGTTTCGCCCAGCCAGGGATACTCACGGTGCACCTGCTCGCGGTGCAGCATTCGCAGCGGCAGACCGTGATCCCGCGCCACATCGAGGTAGGCCACCAGCGTGGCCTCTTCCTCGGCGTTTCGGGCCAGCTTGAGGTGACCCGTCTGGACAAACTCGATGTCGTGGCCCACCAGTTCGGGCATGCGCCGCCACAGTTCGTGCGAGCGACGCGCGATCGGCAACTCTGCAGGGTGTCGACCCTGCTGGCGTACGCCGCCGTAGTTGACGCCAGAGGCCTGACCGCCAACCGCGCCGCGCTCGAGCAGCACCACCCGCGCGCCGCGCCGGGCCAGGTGCAGCGCCGTGGAGCAACCGGCGCCGCCACCGCCCTGGATGAGGACGTCACAGGCGATATTCATTGCGCCTGCGCCTCGCTGCGAATGGGAATCGGCTTGACCGGCGGTTGCGCGCGAACCCGCCCCACCTGATCAATGGGGCACTGCAGGTGAGCGGCCATGATTTCGGCGGCGGCCGCCCCGCATACCCGCCCCTGGCAGCGGCCCATACCGATGCGCGTGAAGGCCTTGGCGCGGTTCAGTTCGTGCGCCAGCCCCGGGGCAGCGGCCTCGGAGGCGGCTGCGCGAAGCTCTCCAACCCGGATGGCCTCGCAGCGACACAGCAGCGTGTCGTCGTCGAGCGAGCGGGCCATGGCAGCGGGAAAGGGGAAGGCGCGTTCGAGCGCAGCACGAAATCGGGCGTGCCCCGCCATGCGCTGATCGAGCGTGCGGGCCCGGGCCTGATCAAAGGGCTGGCCGGCGTCCTCAAGGAGGGCCAGCGCCGCGCGTGCGCCGGCGAGCTCGGCGAGGTCGGCGCCGCCAATGCCGGCGCCATCGCCGGCCAGGTAGAGACCTTTGACCGACGTCCGGCCGCGGGCATCGTGCGAGGGATTCCAGTTGTGCTGCACGCTGTCGAAGGCAAAGGGAACGCCCGCGAGGTCGGCCAGTTGCGATTCGGGACGCAGGCCCCAGCCGATGGCCGCAGCGTCGCAATCGACCCGGTGCTCACGGCCGCTCCGGTCTCGCCAGCGCAGGCCCGTGACCGCATGCTCGCCTTCGATGCTCAGGGCGCTCGCGCCCTCGAAGACGGGTATACCGCTCAGTCGCAGGCCCAGCGTGAACCAGAGGCCCTTGAGGAAGGTGGCGCCGCCACAGACCAGGGCTGCGGCATGCCGGGCCTTGAGGCTGAAAGGCGTGGTGTCGACGAGGGCGGCGATGCGGGCGCCCGACTTGAGATACTGCCAGGCCAGCAGCCAGAGCAAGGGGCCGGTGCCCGCGAGCGCAACCTGCTCACCGATGGCGCAGCCCTGGGTCTTGAGGGCGATCTGCGCGCCGCCCAGGGTGGTGACCCCCGGCAGGGTCCAGCCCGGCACCGGGATGACCCGATCCATGGCGCCGGTGCAGAGCAAGGCGGCATCGTAACTGAGCTGCCCCGTCTGACCCTTGTGAAGCGTGCTGAGCTGCCGCTCGCCCGGGCGAATGTGCCAGACCAGCGTGTCGGGCCGCCAGTCGGCTCGGGGCTTGAGGGAATCGAGCGTGGCGTGCAGCGCCTGAGCGCGCTCGGCTTCGAAACCATAGAGCTGGCGCGGGTCCCGGGTCAATGCCGTGGGTGGTCGCTGGTAGATGCGTCCCCCGCCATCCGGCGCTTCATCGATCCAGACCGGACGATGCCCGGCGGCGACCAGGACCTCGACCGCCCGCACACCGGCGGGGCCGGCGCCCACCACCGCGATCTTCATCGGCGAATGATCTCCATACCGTCCTCGGCGAGCGTGCTGCAGGCGCGCACCCGCCCGCTGCCCTTCACCTCGACCCAGCAGTCCTGACAGGCGCCCATCAGGCAGAAGCCAGCCCGGGCCCCATCACCGAATTCGCTTTGACGCAGGTGCCCGGCCTCACCCGCCAGCAGGGCGGTGAGCAAGGTGTCGCCCGCCATTGCGTTGAGCGCGTGGCCGTCGAGCATCAGGCGAATAGGGGGGCGTGTGGTATCGCGCAGTCGTCTGAGCTTCAAAGCGTATCCTCGTGCCGGCAGTTGATCAGCAACTCGGCAACGGTGGCGGTGTTGGGCAGGCGCAGAACGCTTTCGATCATGGCTGCGATGTCATCGGGACTGGACATCTTTTCGCGCGGAAAGCGGTCGATGCCGGCCGTCATGTCGGTGGCGACGAAACCCGGGCATACGGTGCAGGCACGAATGCCCAGATCCCAGCCGCGGCGCCGCACCTCCTGAGTGAGCGCCATCATCGCGAACTTGCTCATCGCATAGCCGAGGTTGTCGTTGCGCACGCGCTTGCCCGACAGCGAAGAAATATTGATGACTCGCCCCTCGCCACAGGCAACCAGATGCGGCCACGCCGCGCGGATGACGCGCATGGGCGCCTTGGTGTTGACGGTCCACATCGTGTCGAGGTTGGTTTCGTCGAAGTCGAGCAAGGTGGCGGGAATCATGATCCCCGCGACATTCACAACCGCGTCGATCCGCCCATGCAAGGCAAAGGTTTCGGCGACCCAGCGATCAGCCGATGGGGTGGTGCCGGCATCCCAGGCATGCGCGCTGAGCCGATCGTGCGCGGGCATGTCGGCCGGGCGTCGCACCCCTGCGCTGACGGTGAAGCCCGACTGCAGCAGGCGCTCGGCGAGCGCGCGCCCGATGCCGCGCGAGGCACCGGCGATCAGGACCACCCGGCCGTCCGGATTCAGCATGGAAGGACTCCACGACCGGGCTCGCGATGGGCCCGGGGGCCCTGAGACGGTAGGAGACCCGCGCTGGGCAAGCGTCCGATTGCATTGGGCGGAGCGCGCCCGATGAGGCGTCGGCGCTGTCGATGAAAGGGGCTCATCGCGACAACTCCTCGGCGCGCAGACAGGCGATCTGGCGACCTGGGGCCCCGGGAAGCGGGGCCATTGACGGGATCTGCTGCCCGCACTGGGCCTGTGCCATGGGGCAGCGCGTACGAAATACGCAGCCGGAGGGCGGTGAGGCGATGCTCGGTACCTCGCCGCTGAGGGCGCCGGCGCCGGTGCTGCGGCGGCGCAATGAGGGCGTGGCCGCAAGCAGCGCCCGGGTATAGGGATGGGCTGGTGCCTTGAACAGATCCTCGGCCGGGCCTTCTTCCATGACCCGGCCCAGATACATCACGACGACGCGGTCGCAGAGGTGTCGGACGACATGGAGATCGTGGCTGATGAAGAGGAGCGACAGCCCCAGTTGCGCACGCAGATCGGCGAACAGATTGACCACCTGAGCCTGGATCGATACGTCGAGCGCGGACACTGGTTCGTCGGCCACGATGAAGTCCGGACGCGTCGCCAGTGCCCGGGCGACGGCGATTCGCTGGCGCTGACCGCCCGAAAATTCATGCGGCAGACGACCGGTATGGCCAGGGTCCATGCCCACCTGGCGCAGCAGGCCGGCCACCTCATCGCCCACGCCCTGGCGGTCACTCAGGCCGTGGATGAGCATACCGTCGGCGATCTGGGCGCCGACGCTTCGGCGCGGATCCAGGCTGAGGAAGGGATCCTGAAAGACCATCTGCATGCGGCGCCGCAGCGCCCGCAGTCGTGCGGCAGAGAGCGAGGAAAGATCTTCGCCCTCGAAGAACACCCGTCCGCTGGTGGGCTTGAGCAGGTGGATCAGTACGCGCCCGAGCGTGCTTTTGCCGCAGCCCGATTCGCCGACGACACCGACCGCTTCAGCGCGACGGATACTCAGATCGACCCCGCGCAGGGCGAGCAGCGGTGCGCCCCGACTGAAGACGCCGCCGCTGCGCTGAAACGCCCGCGTGAGCGCTTCAGCCCGCAGCAATTCGTCGGGGGCGGTGTCCGGGGGTATGGCACTGTCTTCGGGGACAGGGCTGCCAGGGCGGGCTCGGCCCCCTGCGGCGATCACCGATCCCAATCCGATCATCGTGTGCAGAGTCATGCAAGCTCCTGCCATCGAAGGCAGCGTGAGCGATGCCGGGGGCCCACCTCGACCATAACGATTTCGCCCGATTCGCTGCAGCGCTCGGTCGCCATCGCGCAGCGCGGTGCGAATCGGCATCCGGCCGGCATGGCCCAGGGCTGCGGGACCGTACCCGGGATGGCGGTCAGGCGGTCGGCATCATCCTCGGGCATGCTGGCAATGAGCGCGGCGGTGTAGGGATGGCGCGGCGCCGTGAAGACCTGATCCACGGGTCCCTCCTCGACGACCTCACCGGCGTACATCACCAGCACTCGGTCGGCAATGGTGGAGACCACGGCCAGGTTGTGGGTCACGAAGATCATGCCCATCGCGTTTTCGGTGTGCCGGAGCTCGGTCAAGAGGGACAGAATCTGGGCCTGTACCGTGACGTCAAGGGCTGTCGTGGGCTCATCAGCGATCAGCAGTCGCGGCCGATTGGCAATCGCGGCGGCGATCATGACGCGCTGGCGCTGCCCGCCCGACACCTGGTGTGGGTAGGCATCCGCCTGGCGGGCGGGGTCGGGCAGGCCGACTCGCCCGAGCAGTTCGAGCACGCGCTCCCGCAGACCGCTGCGCTGGCCGTGCGAGTACAGACTTTCGGCGACCTGGCTACCGATTCGCAGCACCGGGTTGAGGCTGCTCGAGGGGTCCTGAAAAATCATGGCCAGCTCGCTGCCACGAAGCTTACGCAGGGTACTTTCCGGGGTGCGCAGCAGATCGAGGGTACGGCCGTCCCGGCTGCGCAGCTCGATGTGTCCACCAACCGGCTTGACGGCCGATGGCAGCAGTCCCATCACCGCGAGGCCTGTCAGGGTTTTGCCGGAACCGCTCTCGCCGACGATCGCCAATGTCTCGCCCGGTACCAGTTCAAGGCTCAACTTGCGCACGACCTGAACCGGACCGCGCGGCCCCTGCACCTCGAGTGACAGGTCATCGACCCGCAGCAGTTCGGGCGCCGACTGGGTACCCAGCGCCGGAGGAAGAGCTATCAGCCGACGCAGAAAGCCAGGCCGGCCGCTGGCCTGGCCACGCGGATCGATGGCGTCGCGCAGCCGGTCACAGAACAGGTTGAACACCACCACGGTACCGGTAAGAGCCAGGCAGGGCCAGAAGAGTTGCAGGGGCGCCATTTCCATGCTGGCGCGCGCGCCCCGGATCATCAAACCCCAGGACGGGGAGGGCGGGACAACGCCAAGCCCCAGAAAGGATAGACCGCTCTCGAGCACCATGGCTGCAGCCACAGTCAGGGAAAACTGCACGATCAGCGGCGGCGCGATGTTCGGCAGGACGGTGCGCAGCAGAATCCGCCCTGTTCGCGCGCCGAGCGCCTTCTGGGCCGTGACGTAATCGAGTTCGCGGGCAGTCAGCGTTTCGGCGTAGGCCACCCGCGCAAACCCGGGCGCAAACAAAATGGCCAGCGCAATGCCCAGGGTGCTGGCCCCGGGCCCCATCAGTGTGACGACCAGCAGCGCAAGAAGCAGCGGCGGAAAGCACAGGACGATCTCAGCGACGCGGACCGTGAGGAGCTCGACGAGCCCGCGGAAGTAGCCGCCCAGAATACCGATCAGGGTGCCGACGATGGCTGCAACGGCTGCGGATGCGAAAGCGACAGAGAGCGATACCCGGGCCCCCCAAAGAATACGCGTCAGGATGTCCCGACCATATTCGTCCTGCCCCAGCCAGTGGCCGGCTGAGGGACCCGTCAGCCGATTCGCGATGTCTTGCTTGACCGGGTCGGGCAGAGGCAGCAGCGGCGCGAGGAGTGCGAGCAACAGAATGAGCGCGATGAGCGCGCCGGGCACCCACAGCGCATGCAGGCCGGTTGCGCGCATCAGTTGTGCCTGACCCTGGGATCGAGCACCGCGTACAGCACGTCGACGAGGAAGTTGAGTAGTACAAAGAGCGCCGATATGACGAGTACGATCCCGACCACCTCGGGATAGTCGCGCGCTTCGACCGCCCGCACCAGATAGCCTGACAAGCCCGGCCAATTGAAGACATATTCGACCAGCACCGTGCCCCCCAGGAGCGATCCCAGGTGCAGCGCGATCACGGTGATGACTGGTGTGAGCGAATTGCGCACGACGTGCCGAAAGACAATGCGCGAGACCGATACGCCTCGCGCTTGCGCCGCGCGGACATGCTCGCGCTCGAGCACCTCGAGGACCGAGTTGCGCATCACCCGGAACACCACGGCACTGAGCCCCACAGCGATGGTGCAGGCGGGCAGGGCGAGCAGGGTCAGGTGACGCGAGGGATTGGTCGCGAACGGGACGAACCCCCCGGCTGGCACGAGCTTGAGTTGCTGCGCAAGGATGAGCACCGCCAACGTGCCGACCACAAAGACCGGAATCGACAGTGCAAAACCCGCCCATGCCGATAGCACGCGATCAAGCGGGCCTCTGACACGCAGCGCGGCGAGCACCCCGAGCGGTAGGCCGACCACAATCGATATGAGGCCCGCCGCACCGACCAGCTCGAGTGTGCGGGGCAGGCGCAGCGCGATCTCCTCGGCGATGGGGTGTTCGTCTTGCAGCGACAGGCCGAAGTCGCCACGCAGCAGCCCGGCCATGTACTGGGTGTACTGCGCCCAGAGTGGCTCGTTCAGGCCGAGGCGTTCGCGCAGCTCGCGCACCACCTGTGGGTCCGGGGCGACCCCACCCAGGGACAGCAGCAGCTCCGCCGGGTCGCCTGGGACGATGTGGATCACCATGAACACCAGTGAGGCCACGACCCAGACGAGACCCAGCGACAGCAGCAGTCGCCTTGCCGCAAATGCCAGCATGCGATCAGCTCACGTCGGCCGTCTCGAAGGTCATCCCCGAGTAAAAGGTGAGCGCGCCGGGCATGTTCTTGAAGCCCGAGACCTGCTTGCGCATGGCGTAGCCCTGGCTGCGCCAGGTGAGCCCGACCATGGGCGCTTCCTGGATCGCCAAACGCTCCACTTCGCGATAGATGTCTCTGCGCTTGGCCTGGTCAAACTCGGCCCGCCCCTTGGCCAGCAGCTCGGTGATGCGGGGAACGGACAGTCCGGCGCTACGCACATACGAGGGCGAGAGCGAGCCGTCGATGAAGCTGGCGAGGCCGTCCGGGTCGTTGCTGTCCGCGGCTGTTCCCATCACTGCCATGTCGTACTGGCCCTTGTTGCCCAAGGCCACGCGGGTGGCCCAGTCGGGCATGTTGAGTTCGACCTTGATGCCGACGGCCGCGAGGTGCTGCTGCACCACCTCGGCGGTGTCCTTGTGCATGCCGTACTGTGCCGTGGACAGCAGCGAGCAACTGAAGCCGTTCGGGTGGCCCGCCTCGGCAAGCAGCTTCTTCGCCAGCGCAGCGTCGTAGCGCCAGCCGTCCTTGAATTCGCGGTTGTAGAAGGGGGCGGATTCGGCAATGGGCAGTTGCTGGAGCGCCGAGCCCCGTCCGAAAAAGGCCGCCTTGACGAGTTCGTCGCGCTTGATGGCGTGTGCCACAGCCTTGCGCACACGCGGGTCGTTGAAAGGCGCGCGTGTGCCGTTGAACACCAGAAACATGAAGGCGCCATCGACGCTGTCGAGGCTGAGCGCGGGGTCTTTGGTGATGGCGTCCATCGCCTGCCAGGGCACGTATTCGATCAGGTCGACATCGCCCGAACGCAGGGCCGCCACCCGCAGGTTTTCATCGGCGTAGGCCACGGCGCGAAGTCCTTTGAGCTTGGGCAGACCCTTGCGGTGGAAGTTTGCAAAGGGTTCGAGCTCGATCGCCACGCCCCGCTCCTGGCTCTTGATCATGAAGGGCCCAGCACCGACGAAGGTCCCTCGCGCCGACGAGCGCGAGATGATCGGCATGTGGTAGGACGCCATCCACTCGGGCAACATGGAAACCGGCGATTTCATGATGATGCGCACGGTGCGGTCATCGGGCGTTTCAATGGCCTCGGCGTCGCGGAACTGATTGCGGAAATGCGCGGTGGAGCTGTCGGCGGCCACCTGCTCGAGGGTCCACTTGACGTCAGCCGAGGTGAATTTCTGGCCGTTGTGAAAGGTGGCATCGCGCAGCTTGAATTCCCAGCCCGTGGCGCCCACCTGTCGCCACGACTCGGCGAGTTCGGGCCGCAGTGCCCCGTCCGGACCATAGGACGTCAGCCCGCGATAGATCATCAGCTTGACCGTACCCGCCGCAGTGCCTGTATTGGCCCAGGGCGCGATGGTGGGTGGGAAGCTCGACAGACCAAAGGTCAGATAGCCGGGTTTGGCGGCGCGGGCTTCAGGCAGGTGCACGAAGGGCAGCACGGCCGAGGCCGCGGTGCCTGCCAGCAGGGTACGGCGTGAAACGCTGAGGGCCATCGATCTTCTCCTTGGGTTGAACGTGAGGGACTGTGTCGAGCGGGGTTCAGGCGCTGAAATCGTAGGCGTCACGGGCGGTGGCGGCGCTGATCGCGCCTTCGGCCAGATCGCGTGCAACCATTTTCTTGTCGCGGGCTGACGCGGGGCCATAGCCGCCGGCGCCGGGACTCACGATGGCAAACCATTGACCGGCTTTGAGCGAGGCGCTGTCGCGATCGAAGACCACGCCGGGTCCGCACTCGATCGCGCCATGGCCGCCTGAGCCACCGCCCTGCAGCCCCCAGGATTTGGAGGTGACGCGCGAGACATCGACCCGCACCCGGCAGTCTGCATCGGCCCGGTAGACGCGGCGCAGACCCATGCCACCCCGATTCATCCCCACGCCACCCGAGTCGTCCACCAGTTCGTAGCGCAGCAGCGTGAGCGGATACTCGTTTTCGAGCGCCTCGACCGGCAGGTTGGAGGTGTTGGTCACGTGCATGTGAACGCCGTCGAGCCCGTCTTTGGTGGCACGCGCGCCGCCACCGCCGCCCATGGTCTCGAGGTAGACCCAGATCGCGCCATCATCCTTGCGCTGGCCGATAAAGGTGGCCACGGTACACACCGAATTGGAGCAGGCCGTGACGCGCTCGGGCACGGCCTGGGCCAGTGCACCGAGGATGAGGTCGGACACGCGCTGGCAGGTTTGCACGCGGCCATTGACCGCGGCCGGGTGGGTGCAGTTGAGGATGGTGCCCTCGCGAGCACGAACCATGAGCGGACGCGACAGGCCCGAGTTGGGCAGGATGCTGGGGTCGACGACCGATTTGGCCACGTAATACACGGTGGCGAGCAGGGCCGTGTAAGTCATGTTCATACCCGCCCGGTACTGGTCGGGTGACTCGAAGTCGAAGTGCATTTCGTCGCCGCTGATGGTGACCTTCACCTTGAGCGGAATCTGGTGATCGACCTCGGAGCTTTCGAAGACGTCCTCGAAGGTCCAGCTGCCGTCGGGCATGGCGGCGATACCCGCCCGCATCTTGCGCTCGGCATAGTCGAGCAGGGCGGAGCCTGCGGCCATCACCGTGGGCACGCCGTACTTGGCGCAAAGCGCCTGAAAGCGCTGCACGCCCACGCGGTTGGCGGCCATTTGTGCGCGCAGGTCGGACAGGCGCTCGCGCGGTACCTGGCAGTTGAGCAGGATGAGGTCGAGCACATCCTTGTTGAGCTCGCCGGCTCGATAGAGTCGTACCGGGGGGATACGCAGGCCTTCCTGGTAAATGTGCGCATGGCCCCGGTCCGCGAAGTCGGAGTGATGGGCAAGGTTCACCGTCCAGGCGACGATCTGTCCATCGACAAAGATGGGCTCAGCCAGCACGATATCCGGCAGGTGCGTGCCGCCCCCTGCGTAGGCATCGTTGCCGATGAAGACGTCGCCAGGGCGCATGTCCTCCAACGGATGAAGCTTGAGGATATGCGGCACGATGCCGATGAAACTGCCCAGGTGAATGGGGATGTGTTCGGCCTGGCACAGGGTGTTGCCCGCCGTGTCGAAGAGCGCCGTGGAGCAGTCGCGCCGCTCCTTGATGTTGGTGGAATAACTGGCGCGGATCAGCGCCTCGCCGGTCTCTTCCACGATGGAGTGCAGCGCCGCGCTGATCACCTCTACGGTGATCGGGTCGAGCGAGAGTGCACGGGGGTTCGGTGCGTGGTTCATTCGGACACCTCGAGAATCAGGTTGAGCGTGGCATCGACGCGCGCATGCATGCCCGGCAGCACGACGGTGGTCGTGTCCATCTGCTCGACGATCGCCGGGCCGACGAAGCGGTTACCGGGCCGAAGCTTGTCGCGACTGTAGAGCGGGGTCTTCACGAATGCGCCCGACTCGGGGAACCAGACCTCGCGCTCACCGACGATGGCCGCTGAAGCATCCGGGCCTGCATCCGGATAGGACTTGAGCTCGGCCTTGCGGACCCGTCCCGCCGCCTCGAGCCTGAGTGTGACGAGTTGTACCGGCTCGTCCTCGGCGACAAACCCGTAGCGCTGCTTGTGCGTCTCGGCAAAGCCCGCAGCCAGTGCCGCAAGCGTTTGGGGCGTGACGGGGCCCGCCGGGAGCGGCACCGCGAGCTCATAGTTCTGGCCGGCATAGCGCATGTCGGCGGTGCGCTTGATGTGTTGATCGACTTCGGCGATCTCTTCGTGAGCGAACCACTCATGAGCCTGCTTCTCGAGCGCGACGAAGGCGCGCGCTACATCATCAACCGATTCCTGCGTCGCCGGCATCAGCCGCGTGGACGCAAAGTCGGCACGCAAGTCGGTGAGCAGCAGCCCCATGGCACAGAGAATGCCCGGGTTGCGGGGCACGAGCACCCGCTTCATGTCGAGTTCGCGCGCAAGCCTGGCGGCATGCAGGGGGCCGGCGCCGCCGAAGGCCATGAGCGTGTAGTCGCGCGGGTCGTAGCCGCGTTGCACCGAGATGACGCGGATGGCGCGGGCCATGTTGGCGGTGACCACCGAAATGATGCCCTGGGCGGTGTCCATCAGCGACAGACCGAGCTGGTCCGCGAGCCGGCCAATGGCCTGCCTGGCAAGATCCTGCCGGATTTTCATACGGCCGCCGAGCAGGTACTCGGGGTTGAGCGTTTGCAGCACCACGTTCGCATCGGTCGTGGCCGGCTCGGTGTTGCCGCGGTCGTAGCAGACCGGACCGGGGTCGGCGCCGCAGCTGCGCGGGCCCACCTTGAGCAGGCCGCCGGCGTCGATGTAGGCGATCGAGCCGCCGCCTGCGCCGACCGTATGAATGTCGAGCATCGGCGCCTTGATCGGGTAGCCATGCACCATGGCCTCGGCGGTGAGCTTGCATTCACCCTGATTGAGGAGCGCCACGTCCGTGGAGGTGCCGCCCATGTCGAAGGTGATGAGGTCGTTGAAGCCGGCAAGGGCGCCCACGGCCTGTGCACCCACCACGCCCGTGGACGGCCCCGAGAGCACCGCGCGAACCGGCATGCGCGCCGCCGTGGAGAACCCGATGACGCCGCCGTTGGACTGCGTCAGGTGAGGCGTGGCCTCGACCCCGAGATCGCGCAGACGTGGCGTGAGCCGCTCGATGTAGCGATGCATGACCGGTCCGAGGTAGGCGTTGAGCACCACGGTGGACAGGCGCTCGAATTCGCGAAACTCGGGCGCCACCTCGTGACCGACACTTAGAAATACGTCGGGCATCTCTTCGCGCAGGATCTCGATGGCGCGCTGCTCGTGCTCGGGCCGGATGAACCCGTACAGAAAGGACACGGCAACGGCCTTGACGCCCGCAGCCTTGAGCGCTTTGGCCGCCTCGCGCATGCGGGCCTCGTCCAGCGGCTTGTCAATGCGCCCGTCGTGCATGACCCGCTCGGGTACTTCGTGCCGCAGGTCACGCGAGACCAGCGTGGGGGGCTTGTCGGCCTGCATGTCGTAGAGATCGGGCCGCTTTTGCCGGCCGATCTCGAGCAGGTCGCGAAAGCCATCGGTGGTGACCAGGCCGGTCTTGACCCCCCGATGCTGGATCAGCGCGTTGGTGGCCACCGTGGTGCCGTGGCCGAAGTAGGACACGAGCTTGCCGGGAACGGGCGAGTCGGGGGCGACCCGTCGCATGCCTTCTTCCACGCCCTGCGCGATGCCGCGCGAGGGGTCATCCGGTGTGGAGGACACCTTCCAGACCTCGACACGACCTTCGTCCTCGTCGAACAGGCAGATATCGGTAAAGGTGCCACCCGAATCAACCCCGACCCGCCATCTCGCCATGCTGAGCTCCAGAATCCCGGTTTATCTGCAATCGGCGATTGTCTGGGGATTCGCCGGCCGAGGCAAGGCGGCGTTCTAGGAAGTGTGCTGCCGGGCCCTAGTGGAACAACCGCCCGCCGTCAACCACCAGGGTCGAACCCGTCATGAAGCTGGACTCGTCACTGAGGAGGAACACGATGGCATCGGCGATCTCGCCGGCGCGCCCGAGGCGCTTGAGGGCGTAGCGCTCGACTACGCGATCGAGTGCCGCGCCAGAAAATACGTTCCGTACCATGGGGGTGTCGACCGCGCCGGGCAAGACGGCGTTGACCCGGATGCCAGGCGCCAGTTCCATCGCCATCACCTTGGTCATGGCCAGCAGCCCGCCTTTGGACGCGGCGTAGGCACTTCGCCCCGCAAGCGGTTGCACCGCGACACCCGACGAGACATTGACCACCGAGGCGTGGGCAGACTGCGCAAGCCACGGCAGGGCGGCCTGCAATACCACGAAGGGGCCGCTGAGGTTGACATCGAGGGCGCGGTCCCATTGCGCGTCGCTGGTCTGCGCAAAGGGTGCCGAGATGCTGACACCGGCCGCATTGACCACCGCATCGAGCCCGCCCAAGGCCTCGGCTGCGGCGCACACCGCAGCGCGCGCGGCGCTTCGGTCAGCGATGTCGGCGCGTCCCGTGTGGTGCAGGCGACGATGCAGCGCGTCAGCCGCCGGTCGGATATCCAGCCCGGCGACGCGTGCCCCGAGTTCCAGGCAACGTTCGGCGAGGGCCTCACCGATGCCGGAACTGGTCCCGGTAATTAGGACGCGCCGGCCCTGGAGTCGTGGAAGGGTTTCATTCATGTCGCTTCAATCTCCCATTACAGCGCATGTGCACGCAGACTGGCGTGTGCGCTCAGGCGCGGGGCACCTTGCCACGCGCCTGCGCAGCCTTCAGAAAGTCGAAGTCGACCCCCTGGTCGGCCTGGGTGACCGACTTGAGAAAGAGCTGCCGGTAGCCGCGTTCGGCAGTCGGCTCGATGGCGGGCGCTTCGGCCATGCGGCGGGCCAGTTCGGCATCATCGACGAGCCATTGCAAGGAGCGCGCCGATACCGAGAGCCGGATCCGGTCGCCCGTGCGCACATAGGCCAGCGGTCCGCCCACCGCGGCCTCCGGCGTCGCGTGCAGCACGACCGTTCCGAAGGCCGTGCCGCTCATGCGGCCGTCAGAGATTCGCACGGCGTCCTTCACGCCCTGCCTGAGCAGCTTGCGCGGAATGGGGAAGGCGCCGGCCTCGGGCATGCCGGGCGTGCCCTTGGGGCCGATGTTTTGCAGCACCAGGATATCGCCGGGTTCGACATCGAGGTCGTCGCGATCGACCCGCTCGGCAAGATCGGCGGCATCGCGAAATACCACTGCCCGCCCTTCGTGCTCCATCAATGAGGGGTCGGCCGCCGATTGTTTGATGATCGCGCCGCCGGGTGCCAGGTTGCCGCGCAGGACCGCGATGCCGCCTTCCGGGTAAATCGGATTGGCAAGTGTTCGCACGGTCGATTGCGCGAAGGCCGGCCGGGCACGATCGATTTCTTCGCCCAGCGTGCGACCCGTGACCGTGAGCGCATCGAGGTGCAGCAAGGGCTTGAGTTCGCGCAGCAGGGTGCTCATGCCGCCTGCCGCGTGGAAGTCTTCCATGTAGTGCTGACCGGAGGGCTTGAGATCGAGCAGGACGGGCGTCTCGCGCCCCATGCGATCGAGGGCGTCGAGGTCGAGCTGAAAGCCGACGCGGCCGGCGATCGCGGCCAGATGCACGATGCCGTTGGTGGAGCCCCCGATGGCCAGCAACACCCGAATGGCATTCTCGAAGGCCTTTTCGGTGAGAATCTGATCAATGCCCGCGCCGCTTCGTGCCAGGCGCACGGCTTCGGTGCCGGTGAGCTCGGCGATCCGCATGCGCTCGGCCGTAACGGCCGGCGGTGAGGCCGCCCCAGGCACGCTCATGCCCAGGGCCTCGACGATGCAGGCCATGGTGCTGGCCGTACCCATGACCGAGCAGGTGCCGACGCTGGCCACCAGTTGGTCGTTGACCTCGGCGATCTCGGCGGCATCGATCTCCTCGGCGCGATAGCGGCCCCAGAATTTCCGGCAATCGGTGCAGGCTCCTACCGTCTGTCCGCGGTGCGATCCGGTGAGCATCGAGCCCGTGACCAGGGAAATGGCCGGCAGCCCCGCAGAGGCCGCGCCCATGAGTTGCGCGGGAACGGTCTTGTCGCAGCCACCGATCAGGACCACGGCGTCCATCGGTTGCGCGCGCAGCATCTCCTCGGTGTCGATGGACATGAGGTTGCGCAGGTACATGCTCGTGGGATGAGCGAAACTTTCATGCACCGAGATCGTGGGGAACTTCACCGGCAGGCCGCCCGCCAGCAGGATGCCGCGCTGCACCGCTTCGATCAGTTGCGGCATGTTGCCGTGGCAGGGGTTATAGCCGCTGCCTGTGTCGGTGATGCCGATGACGGGGCGGTCCAGCGCGTCGTCGGTGTAGCCGGCACCCTTGATGAAGGCCTTGCGCAGAAACAGCGAAAACCCCGCGTCGCCGTAGCTGGTGAGGCCCCGGCGCATGCCGCCCTCGCGCGTGGGCGCGGCGGGCGAATCGTCGCGGGGGCTGGGGTCGGTCGCGGGCTTCGGGGGCTTCATGGTTTGGGTTCCGGGGGCTCGATGGGCGGTCGGGGGCGGTGGCACGGTGCGCAGCTTTCAGTCTAAGCTCGCGGGTGTCACTGGGCAATCCATCGTGCCGGCGTCACGCACGCAGCCTGTGCGCGGCCCCCGCGCGGTCCGTTTCGAGCGAAAGGGAGTTGAGACCTTGAATCATGCCGCCGCCGTTCGTCCTGCCCTCGAGGGCATCCACTTCACCGATGCCGGTACGGGGTCGCCTGCGATCGTTTTCGTGCACGGCTGGTCGTGCAGTCACACTGACTGGGATGCGCAGGTGGCGGCCTTGTCCTCGCATCACCGCTGCATTGCGATCGATCTGCCCGGCCATGGCGCCTCGGCCCGGCCCCGCGAGATCACCATTGCCGCCATGGCCGAGGCGGTCAATGCGCTGGTCGATCATCTCGGACTCGACGAGGTGGTGCTCGTCGGCCACAGCATGGGCTGCCGGGTGTCGACGCAGGCGTGGTCCGCGGCTCGCGCAAGAATCCGCGGCATCGTCCATGTCGATGGCAGCCTGCTCGAGGGCGATCCCGAGGCAATGGTCGGTCGATTCAAGACACAGATCGCCGAGCAGGGGGCCGACGCCTTGCTCGATCGGCTCTATGCCGACTTCTGCGTGCCCGCCACGCCCGAGGCCCTCCGTCAGTCGATCGCGCGCCGCCGGGGCGGGTTGGACGCAGGGTTCTTCAGCGAACTCTTTCTCGATTTCGTGCGCTGGGACGCCACACACTCGCGCGAGCGGCTCGGTCGCCTGGACATCCCCGTCATGCTGATCCAGTCCTCCTCGCTCGACGCCAGCGGCCGCCGCGTGCCCCTCGCACAAGGAGAGACCACACCTTGGACGCGCGCGGTCGCCCAGCGACTGCCGGGCGCGCGCATTGTCATTGTTTCGGGCGTGGGGCACTTCACGATGTTGGAGGCACCCGAGCGGGTCACCGCGCTCATCGAGTCTTTCGTGCACAGCCTGGCCGAGTGTTCCCACCCCGGGCATTGAGGTGCTCGAGCGACGCCGGGGGCCGTCTCGCTGCGTCGCCCGTCGATCGTCGCGTCTCGTTCCATCCCGGCCCGGCTTGACGTCCCCAGTCGAGCCCACCTAGGATCCTCCGGCCCTTCAACTGGTTTTCGGAGATCGCCGATGAGCGCCTCGTCGATGCAACGCCCGCGCGTGGCCGTGATCGGGGCGGGCATCATCGGCACCTGTACCGCGCTCGTACTTCAACGGCGCGGCTGCGCGGTGACGTTGATCGACCGGGATGAGCCCGGCATGGCCTGCTCTTTCGGTAATGGCGGGGCGATCAGTCCCGACTTCTGCGTGCCCTCGGCGCTTCCTGGCATGATCAAGCGTGTGCCGCGCTGGTTCGCCGACCCGCTGGGGCCGCTGGTCATTCGATGGGGGCATGTGCCGGCGGCGTTACCCTGGCTGTTGCGCTGGTTGAGTGCGAGCCGCATGAGCCGGGTTGATGCGCACTCGGCCGCGCTGCGTGCACTGCACGCACCGTGTCTGTCACGCTATGCGAGCTTGCTGGGTACGCATTACGACGGGCTGATCGAAAACACCGGGCAGCTCTATGTCTGGAAAAGCCCCCATGCCAGCCCAACCGAGATGCTGGCGCGGGCGCTGCGTGAACGTCACGGCGTCGAGACTCAGGCGCTCGACGAGGCGCTGATCCGCGAGATCGACCCCGAGCTCGCGCCAGGGTATACGCGCGGCCTCTTCTTTCCCGACAACGGCCACACTGTCAACCCGCTGCGACTCACGCAAACGCTCGTGAGGCTGTTCCAGGAAACGGGCGGGGCTCTCGTCGCCGCGCAGGTGCGCGAATTCGAGCGGCAGGGCGCTGCGGTGCGTGCGCTGGTGGGTGATGCGGGCTGGCGGCTCGAGGTCGACACTGTGGTGCTGGCCGCCGGTATCCAGTCCGGGGCGTTGGCCCGATCGCTCGGGGATTTCGTGCCGCTGCAGGCCGAGCGAGGCTATCACGTGATGCTGCCCGATCCCCGGGTGCGCCCGGCCGTCAAGATTGCCAATCGTGACCTGATGTTCGGCATGACGCCCATGGAACATGGGGTCCGCATCGCCGGCACTGCCGAGTACGCCGGCATCGACGCACCCATGAACCCACGTCGGGCCGAGGTTCTGCTGGAGGCGGCCAAGCGCATGTATCCGCGCCTCAACGGCGAAGGGGCAAGCTTCTGGATGGGGTGCCGGCCTTCCACACCCGATAGTCTGCCGGTGGTGGGGCGCGCGACGCGTCTGTCCAACCTTTACTACGCATTCGGCCACGGCGGCACCGGTCTCACCGGCGCGCCCATGACCGCCGAACTCATCGGGCAGATGCTGGCGGGCGAAGCCTGCGGCATCGACGCCTCGCCCTACCGCGTCGACCGGTTCTGAGCCATGTCCCCATCGAATTCCCTCGCCTCGCCCGTGTCCATCGGTGTCGACACGGGGGGTACGCATACCGACCTGGTGCTGGCGCAGGCGGGACGTCTGGTCACGCTCAAGGTGCCCAGCACGCCGCATGACCTCAGCCTCGGCATCATCGATGGGGTGAAGCGGATTTGCGAGCGCGCGGGCGTTCCGCTGTCCTCGGTCGGCCGCTTCGTGTACGCGAGCACCTTCGTCACCAACCTGTTCGTCGAGGGCAAGGCCGGGCGTATCGGTCTGCTCACGACCCAGGGCTTTCGTGACGTGCTCGAGATCGGTCGGGCTTCGCGCAAGCCCGATGTCTACGATATTCACTGGCGACCGGCGCGGCCCATCGTGCCCAGGCAACTGCGATTCGGGGTGCGCGAGCGCATGAGCGCCCGCGGCGAGGTGATCGAGGCTCTCGATGAAGCCTCGGCCCGCGAGGCGCTTGCCGCCATGGCGCACGCTGGGGTCGACTGCATTGCCATCTGTCTGCTGCACGCCTACGCCAACCCGGCCCACGAGCGTCGTCTGGCGGACATTGCGGCCGAGCTCTGTCCTGAGGTCGAGGTCTCGCTGTCGTCGGAGGTTGTGCGCGAATTCCGTGAGTACGAGCGCACCAGCACCACCTGTATCAGCGCTTTCATTCGGCGACCGATTCGGGCGCACCTGGACGGCCTGAAAGAGGCCCTGCGCGCCCAATCGGTACCGGCCAGCCCCTTCATCATGCGCGGCAACGGCGGCTTGTCTACCTTCGATGCTTCGCTGCGCTCACCCGTCGCGGTCACGCATTCGGGCGTGATGGGCGGCATCATCGGTGCGACCGCGCTGGCGGCGAGTTGCGGTATCTCGGATCTGATCACGCTTGACATGGGCGGCACCAGCGCAGACGTGTCGCTGGTCTCCGGGGGCGTGCCCGTGCTCACGCATCGCAGCCGTATCGGTGCGCATCCGCTGCTTGCGCCGACGCTGGACATGGTGACCATTGGCGCCGGCGGCGGGTCAGTCGCCTGGGTCGACGGCGGTGTTGCCTTGCGGGTCGGGCCACACAGTGCGGGGTCGGTGCCGGGGCCGGCGTGCTATGGGCAGGGCGGAACCGCTCCCACCGTGACCGACGCCAATCTGGTCGCGGGGCGGCTCGATAGCGAGTATTTTCTCGGCGGCGCGCGTGCGTTGCGCGCTGACCTGGCCCGCGAGGCGATCGGGCGCGTCGCCCGACCGCTCGGCATGACCGATGAGGCGACCGCGCTAGGGATTCTCGCGATCGCCGAGGCGCACATGGTCAATGCCATCCGACTGGTGTCGGTCGAGCGCGGACTCGATCCTCGAGATTTCACCCTGGTGGCCTTCGGCGGCGCCGGGGCGCTGCATGCGGTGTCCTTGGCGCAGGCGCTGTCGATCAGGAAGGTGCTGATTCCACCCGCACCGGGCAATCTCTCGGCAATGGGCTTGCTCTGTGCCGACGTGCGACATGATCATGCGCGCACCTTGTTCGCGCGCCTGGGTCCGGAGTTGTTGCCGCGGCTGGAGGCGCTTTATGACGAACTGATCGACGAGGCCACCGCCTCGCTCGATCAGGATGGCATCGACATACCGGCGCGGCGCGTGCTCCTGTCGGCGGACCTGCGCTACGAGGGGCAGAATTATGAGCTGAATCTGCCGGTGTCCGGTGCTCAACTCGCCAGCGAATTCGCCGAACTGTCCGCGCGCTTCAACGCGCAACACCAACGTGTCTATGGCTACCAACTTGCCGGGCGCGAGGTGCAGGTGGTCAACCTGCGGGTGACGGCACTGGGGACGACCCAAAAGGCCCGTTGGCCCGATCATCCACACCGAGCGGAAGACGCTCGGCCGCAGGGGGTGCGTTCGGTGCTCACGGCCGAGGGGCGGCGGGTCGAGGCGGCCGTTTGGCGTTTTGATGCGCTCGGGCCGGGGCAGCGGTTCGCAGGGCCCGCCGTGCTGGACTACTCGGGCGCCACCCTTTACCTCCCGCCGGGGTGGGTGGCCCGGCTGGATGCCATGATGAATGCCCACGTCGCGCCTGCGAGCGATGCCGATTCGCCTGATGGCGGCGCGGCGGGGCGCGCGCAGGGGGAGACCGCCTGATGTCCGTTCTCAATCACTCGACTGTTCAGCCCCCCATGCCGGCGGCCCCTTCCGACAGGGTCTCGCGCGTCGATCCGGTCACGCTCGAAATCGTCCGTAACGCGCTGAAGGCGGTGGCCCAGCGCATCACCCGACGCATGATCCGCTCGGCCAACTCCTTCATCGTCAAGGAGATGGAAGACTGCTCGGCCTCCATTCTTGACGCGCAGGGGCAACTGCTTGCGGAGGAGGCAGGGCCACCGATTCAGCTCAATACCGTCGGGGTATGTCTGAAGACCATCCTCGAGCACTACCTGCCGCCCGAGTCGTGGAAACCCGGCGACGTCGTAATCACCAATGACCCTTACGCCGGTGGAGAGTCGCTTGCGGCCACGCATACCAACGACTACCTCGCGTTTCATCCACTGTTCTTCAAGGGCCGCCTGGTGGCGTTCTCGGGGCTGATGGTGCATCAGTTCGACATCGGCGGCATGAACATGGGCACGCGCGGCTGGGGCACAGAAATCTATCAGGAGGGCCTGCGGATTCCGCCGCTGCGCATCGTGGAGGCGGGCCAGCTCGACACCAAGGTGATGGCAATCATCCTTACCAATACGCGCACCCGCGAGATGCTCGAAAACGACCTCATTTCGCAGATTTCCAGCGTGCAAGTGGCTGCCGGCGACGTGCTCGAACTATTCGAGAAGTACGGCGAAGACACCATGACGGCCTGTTTTGAGGAAATGATCGATTACTCCGAGCGGCGCACGCGTGAGGCGATCGCCGCCATTCCGGATGGCGTGTACGCGCACGAAGAGCCGCTGCTCGACGACGGTGCCGAGGGCGGACCTTACCGCCTTGCGCTCACGCTTACCAAGACCGGCAGCGAGATGGTGCTTGACTTCACCGGCACCGACCCGCATGTCCGCGGGCCCATCAACAGTCCGCTCGCCACCACGCTGGCGGCGGTGTACTACGCGATTCGCTGCGTCACCGATGCGTCCATCCCCGCGACCGAGGGCTGCAAGCGGCCTATCCGGGTCATTGCGCCGCCCGGCACTCTGGTCAATGCCCGGTCGCCGGCCGCTTGCTACCAGCGGATGATCGTTTGCCATTCCATCGTCGATCTGGTGATGGGGGCCTTGGCCCAGGCTGTTCCGCAGCAGGTGATGGCAGATTCTTGTGGTTGTCTATACAACTATACGATCTGCACCCATCCGGCCACGGGCCGTCGCACCGTCTTCGGCGAAGTCGTGCCAGGGGGGATTGGTGCGACCGCGCATGAGGACGGCATTGAGGTGGTGGCCTGCCATGTCACCAACTGTCATATCCCGCCGACTGAGGCGATCGAGAACGAGGCGCCCGTGCTCTACCTGCGCCGGGAGTTGCGTACCGATTCGGGCGGTGCCGGGCGTTTTCGCGGCGGCGTCGGACAGGTGCTGAGTTATCGCGTGCTGGGCGATGACGCCGGCCTTCAGCACACCTCACAGAAGTCGGTGTCGCTGCCGCAGGGTGTCGCCGGTGGGCGACCGGGCGATGGCGGGCGCTGGGTCATCAACGAAGGATTGCCTGGCGAGCGCGTGCTCGAATACGCGATTGGCGATATCGAACCGCTCGCGACGGGCGATACGGTGACCCACTACACCCCCGGCGGGGGTGGCTATGGCGATCCCTTGTCTCGTGACCCGGAGCGGGTTCTGCGCGATGTGCTTGAGGGTAAGGTGTCGCGCGAGCAGGCTCGTCATGTGTACGGCGTGGAAATCGATGCCGAGCGTCTGACAATCGGGACCCTCGCGGGGCAGCGCCTGCGGGCGACGGTTAAGACGGGGTGAGTTCAGCGTCATCTCGTGCGAGGCAGTGGCGGCGGTATTCGGTCCCATCCGGCAGTTGCCGGTTCGTTTCCATATGGACGATTCAGACCTTAAATTTGACGACTCAATCCGGGAGAGCCTCATGAACTTTTTTCGAGCGACCTTCGCAGCCTTGGTGCTCGGTGCGGCGGGCCTGTCCACCGCTTACGCCGCCGACTACCCGAACCGCACGGTGCGAATCATCGTGCCCTGGGCCGCTGGCGGCTTTACCGATGTCCTCGGTCGCGCCCTCGCGGAGAAATTCGCTAAAAGCCTGGGCCAACCCGTGATCGTGGAGAACCGTCCCGGTGCGAGCGGCGCGGTGGGCAGCGAGCACGTGGCGCGCTCGTCGGCCGATGGCTACACCCTGCTGATCACCACGTCCGACTCGACCGTGAGATTGATGAAGGACAAGGCGATCGATCCGGTCAGAGACTTCTCCCACGTTTCGCTCGTAGCGACCCAACCGGTTCTGCTGGCCGTAGGCAGTCGTGTGATTTCAAAGGATCTGGGTGAATTCATTACGATGGTGCGTGCGCAGCCCGATCGGGTGACCTATGCCTCCTCGGGCGAGGGCAGTGCCGTGCATCTGGCCATGGAGCTTTTCAGCCGAGCGGCAGGTATTCGAATGATCCACGTGCCCTACAAGGGCATGGGCCCCGCACTCACTGACCTGATCGGTGGACAGGTCGATTCGGTGTTCATCAGTATCCAGGGCGCAGGCGGGCACCTGGGGACCGGCAAACTGCGGCCGTTGGCCATTACCGCGCCCAAGCGCTCGCCGATTCAGCCCGAGGTGCCCACCCTGGCTGAGTCCGGCTTCTCAGATTTCCGGCTGATGCTCTGGTACGCGCTCACCGGCCCCAAGGGCATCCCGCAGGACATCATCGACGTGCTTAATCGCGAGGTGAAGGCGGCGCTCGCATCGCCCGACCTGAACGAACGGCTGGTCAAGGGCGCGACCGACCCCGTGGGCAGCAGTTCCGAGCAGTTGCGTCAGTTCACCGTGGATGAGGTCGCGAAGTGGGGGCCGGTGGTGAACTGAGGGCATTCAGTCGGCGCTACTCGGCGCACCCGGGTAGTCGCCCATCCGGCTCATTGGCGCCAGCCCCAACCCTGCTTCGCGAATCAACTCAATGGTGTCGTCTGCCTCCAGCACCGACATCTCGCTGCGCCGTGCGGCAAGCAGCGGGTCGGTTGTCGTGGCCTGCAGCGCGGGATGGCACATGAGCGCATCACCATCGCCCGCCAGCGCAAGCCAGGCCTGCAGCAGTTGCCGATAGCGGGCCGGATCGGGATGAAAGTTGTAGACGCCCAGCAGATGAGCGTTTTGCGCAAAGCGATGCTCATTCGCGAGCCGCTCGAGTGCGTGCGCGCCGAGTGATTCGATCACCAGCGGCTTGATGCGCGTACCCCAGTCGAGCGCGGCGCAGCGCCAGAGCCCGGCCGGCGCTTGCGTGCCGCGCAGCCAGGGTCGTAAGCCGGCGGCGTAGCGACGGGCGAGCGCGGCGACAAGTTCGTCGCGAATTTGCGGAAACTGGTGAACGTGCTGATGACCGTCAACGTAGGCAGGCGGTCGGCCGGCGCAGTCCTCGAAGGCATCGAGCTGGGCTTCGATTTCGTCGCGCAGCGCCCGACGATCAAGGCGGCGCGAATAGGTGGTAAGGATGAGGCGCGACAGCGAGGCCTGGCGGGGCAGTCGCAGCGGCGTTTCGGTCACATCCAGATGCAGGCCGACATCGATTCTGGATCGGTCGAGCGCGAACAGCGCAGGGGCCGATGGCCTGAATGAGCGACCGCCCACCATGCAGCCCGCTGCCTGGATGCGGCCCGCAGCAGCCAGCTTCATCACGGCCGCATCGACCCCCTCGTGCAGTCCGAAATCATCGACCGTGATGCACAGTCGGCGTGCGGGCGCCCGATCGCGCGCTGAGTGATCCCGCTGCGCGGCTGCGAGGTTTATCGGGTCAGGGGCTTGCACAGCATACGCCCGGAGTTACTGCCGGAATCAAAGCGCCAGAGCACCGAGCCCCGGCTGGCGTGCAGGCGCGCCGCATGGTCCAGCGCGCGCCATTGCGCCTCGGCGCCTTCGCCACCCACCAGCCAGCTCACGCCCGCCGAGCATAGTTGCTCGGGCAAGGTCTTGCTGTTGATCAATGTCTTGCGCGCGACCTCGGGGCTGAACTGCGTGGCGTCGGCGAGCTCCTTGCGCCAGTTGTCGCGGCGCCTGACTTCGGGGCTTTGCCATTCATCCACGACCACCATCGGACGGGTGAGCTTCGCCTGCATGGGCAGATCGAAGTCGTAACGCCCCAGCATGATCACGGGATCGTCGGGCCCGCGTTGCTCACCCAGTACACGCGCCAGCTCTTGAGTTGATCGCACGGGGTTGAGCCCGAAGGCGGCCACCGTGGCGAGACTGCCCAGGAGCGTCAGGCTTGCGATCAGCGTCCAAGCGCGCCGGGCGCGTATCCCTGGCCCGTCATCGGCCAGCAGACCGGTGACCACCAGCATCACCACGGGCGCCACGGCGGGCAGCACATAGCCCAGCAGCTTGGATTTCGGCAGCGAAAAGAAGGCGATCACGATGACCGCCCAGATCCACCACAGGCCAATCAGCGCGCGCTGCGCCGTATCGGCCCCTTCCTCGCGCGCGCGCACCCCTCGAACCACCCAATAGATCCATGGAGAAAAGCACAGGGTGATGACGGCGGGATAGAACCACAGGGGCTGCTGGTTGTTGAAGCCACCGGTCGAAAAGCGCGTGAAGTGCTGGTAGACGAAGAAATAGTCAAAGAAGCCCGGGTGCAGGTGCTGCATGGCCATGAACCAGGGCGCGGCGATGGCCGCAAACAGCACCAGGCCCTCGGGACACCAGAGCAGGCGCGCGAGCACCCGCCACTGGCGTCGAATGAGCAGCCAGGCTCCGATGACGCCCATCGGAATCACGATTCCGATCAGGCCTTTGGCCAGCACGCCGAGGGCTGCTGCGACCCAGGCCAAGCGCAGGGCCCCGCGCCAGGGCAGGCCCCGCTCGCAACTGAGGCCCGCATGGGCGAGTGCCACGATGGTGGCGGTGATAAGACCAGCCACCAGCATGTCGAGGTTGGCGTACTGGGCGGCGATGAAAAAGAGCGGTTGGGCGAGCAGCAGCTGAACCGCGCGCTGTGCCGCTTCGGCCGAGAGCCAGCGCCGCACCAGCGCGTGCAGGCTCAGTGCGGCCAGCGTGGCGCCCAGCGCCGGAGCCAGTCGGGCTGCCCAGGCGTTCTCGCCAAAGAGGCTCATCGAGCCAGCGGTGAGCCAATAGAAAAGTGGCGGCTTGTGAAAATAGGCCATGCCGTTCAGGGTGGGCGTCAGCCAGTCTCCCGAGCGAAGCATTTCCCAGGCGACGCCGACATAGCGCCCCTCGTCGGGCAGCATGAGGGGGCGCACCCACGAAGTGCCCGAGAAACATGCGAAGAGCAACAACGCGGCGAGCAGCGGCCGATCCAGTAGCGCGTTCGTGCGTGCGCCCAGTGACGCCAGCCCTCGCGCGGCGCCGCTCATGGGTCCTTGACCGGTAGCCCGCGCCCCAGGCGTCTGGACACGAGGTAGAGGGGACGGTTCTTGACCTCTTCGAAGATGCGCCCGACGTATTCGCCCACGACACCCAGCGAGAACAACTGGATACCGGAAAACAGCATCAGACCGACGACGATCGTGGTCCAGCCGCCCACCTCGTGGCCGAACAGAAAATACCGCAGGGTCAGCAGGGCTCCATAGACCAGGGCCGGGATCGCCAGCATCAATCCGAACAGGCTCACGGCACGGAGCGGCCACTTGGTAAAGGCGGTAAGGCCGTCGAGCGACAGACGGATGAGGTCGAGGCTGCCGTAGCGCGTGGTGCCGCTGAATCGTTCGGCCGGTGCGTAGGGGAGGGCGACGGTGCGAAAGCCCACCCAGGCGTACAGGCCCTTCATGAACCGGTTGCGCTCGGGCAGTGCCAGCAGCGCATCGACCACCTTGCGGTCCATCAGGCGAAAGTCACCGGCACCTGCCGGCACCTCGAAGCGGTCGGCCGCGTTGAGCAGCCGATAGAACCACCGGGTGCCCCAGCGCTTGAACCGGGTCTCGTCGCTGCGGTCCTGCCGGACCGCGTAAACCATCTCGGCGCCCGCCCGCCAGTGACCCACGAACTGTTCGATCATGGCCGGCGGATGTTGCAGGTCGGCGTCCATCAGCACGACGACCTGACCGCGCGCCGCCTCGAGCCCCGCGCTGAGCGCCGCCTCCTTGCCGAAATTGCGTGACAGGCTCAGCAGCACGAAGCCCGGCTCGCTGGCGAGGCTGTCCAGCAATTCGACCGTGTTGTCGCGGCTGCCGTCGTCAACCACGATCACTTCCCAGGCCTCGGCGCAGGCAGGCAGCGCCTGTGCCAGCAGCGGCAGCAGCACGGCCAGATTTTTCGCCTCATTCTTGCAGGGAATGACGCAGGAAATCGAAGCAGGGCGAGGGAGTGTGGAAGCGGACATCGCGTTGCGCTGGTCGCCATGTGACGAAAGGGGCGCCGCGTGCGGGGCCGTCGCCCTGGGTGCAAGGGAACGGTTTGCCCGAGCAGGCGAGCGGATTATAGACCCGGCAGATGTCGGGGCTCTTGATCGCACCGCGGCGGCAAGTGTTTGACAGCAAGGGGTTTGCTCCGTAAGTTTCGCCACCGGACGGCGTGGCCTGATCGTGCATACAGGGCCGCCCTTGATGGAGCCGATCCGTTGCGCCACAACATGTTCAGGACGGATGTGTCATGGAGATCGCGGTACTGGGCGGGGGGCACGGCTGCTACGCAGCGGCGGCCGATCTGAGCGAGGCGGGCCATCGGGTCCGCTTCTGGCGCCGGGACGCTGCGGCCCTGCGTGATCTGGCCCAGCGCGGCACGATCACGCTCAAGGATGCTGCCGGTGTCCGTGAGGTGGCGGTGCACGCGGTGTGCGCCGATCTGGGCGACGCGGTGCGTGGCGCCGAACTGATCGTGCTGCCCACGCCCGCCACGGCCCAGTCTGACATTGCCCGCCTGATGGCGCCCCACCTGTCAGACGGCCAGGTGGTGTTTCTGGCTCCCGGGACCTTTGGCGCTTTCCTCATGCCGCGTCTGGTGCGTCAGATGGGCAAGCGCGCCCGGGTGCTCTGGGCCGAAACGGGCACGCTGCCCTATCTGGCGCGCAAGCACGGGCCCCAAGAGGTCAATGTCACGGTGCGGGCGGTCCGTCTGCCCACCGGCGTCTACCCCGCGGCCCAGGCCGAGCGGGCGCTGGCGGTCATTCGCTCGGCGTACCCGTCTGTGAATGGCTGTGGCGATGCCCTCTCGGGCGCGCTCATGAATGCCGGCCCCATCATCCATCCCCCGCTCATCGTCATGAATGCTGCGCCGCTGCAGCACCACGAGCGCTGGGACATCCACTCCGAGGGCACGCAGCCGTCGGTCCGGGCGGTGACCGACCGGCTCGACCAGGAGCGTATCGCGCTGCGCGAGGCACTTGCCTACGGCGCGCCGCACTTTCCGCTCGCCGATCACTACACCAGCGACCGGTGGATGTACGGCGATGCCCACCGCAAGCTGCAGAAATCAGGCGACTGGCGTGAGCACATCGAGCTGGACCGGCACCGCTATGTCACCGAAGATATCGAGCTCGGGCTGGCCTTCCTGGCTTCGGTCGCCCGCTGGGCCGGGGTCGATGCGCCGATCGCGCAGGGCCTGCTGGCCATCGCAGGCGGCTGGCTCGGGCGTGATCTCAGACGTGGGGCGCGCACGCTCGAGGCACTCGGGCTCACCGGCCTGTCGGTCGCTGGCCTGCAGTCGCTGCTCAGCGCAGGCGAGTCATGAGCGGCTCGCCACGAGCCCGGTTTGCTGCGGCCGGCGCGGGCCGGATGGGGCGTGGAATCGCCCTGGCCTTTGCCTGGGCGGGCTATCGGGTTTCGCTCATTGATCTGAAGCCGCGCTCGCCCGATGCCTGGCAGACGCTGTCCGGTGAGATCGAGGCCGAGTTGCGCGCCAGCCTGGGTGCTCTGGCGGATTTGGGCGCCCTGGACCCCGGGCAGATACCCGCGCTGCTCGATCGCATCACGCTGGTGGACGCGTCCGGGGCGGCTGAGGCACTGGCGGCGGCCGAACTGGTGTTCGAGGGCGTACCCGAAACGCTCGAGGCCAAGCGCGAGGCCCTTGAGTGGCTGAGCCGTGCCTGCGTGCCCGAGGCGATCATCACCTCCACCACCAGCAGCATTCTGGTGACGCAACTCGTCGGCTTTGTCAGCCATCCCGAGCGCTTTCTGAATATTCACTGGCTCAACCCGGCCTACCTCATTCCGGTGGTCGAACTGTCTACGCATCCTGGCACCTCGCCCCGGGTGCTCGAGCGGGCCCGCAGCCTGATGGCCGCTATCGGCAAGATGCCGGTGGTGTGTGGCGCGACACCCGGCTACATCGTCCCCCGACTCCAGGCGCTGGTGATGAACGAGGCAGCCCGGATGATCGAAGAGGGGGCGGCGACTGCCGAGGAAATCGACAAGGCCACCCGCTACGGCATGGGCCTTCGCTTCGCCGCGCTTGGCGTGGTCGAATTCATCGACTTTGGTGGCGCCGACATCCTTCATCACGCCAGTCGCGAGATGTCGGCGTCGGTCGACGCGGGACGTTACCAGGCGCCGCCGGTGCTGGCTGGCATGATGGCCCGGGGTGAGTTGGGCCTGAAGTCAGGCAAGGGTTTCTACGACTACACCGGGGTCGATGTGGCGGCCTATCGTCGCGACGTACTGGCCCGAACACTGGGCATGCTGCGCCACGCCGGTGGCTTGCACCCCGCCTCCCGTGACACAATTTCGTGATGTCCTCTTTCCATGCCCGAGGCCGCAAGCGGCCCCTCAACCAGGAGTAACTGCGATGAACATGATCCGCCGCTTCGGTCTGGCCGCTGCACTGGCGTTGGCTTTTGGAGCCCCGGTCAGTGCCCAGCAGGTCACGCTCAAGGCCGTCAACGCCTTTCAGGAAGGCACCACCTATGCGAAAAATTTCGAGCGTTTCATCGCGAAGGTGAACGACGAAGGCAAGGGCCTGGTGCAAATCAATTATCTTGGTGGGCCCAAGGCCATCCCCACCATGGAGCAGGGGGCCGCGCTGCGCAATGGTGTGGTGGATCTGTCCAACACCACCACGTCCTTCGTGGCGAGCGTGTCGCCCGAGTCACTGAGCGTCAACTACGCCAGCGTCCCCTGGGCCGAAATGCGCCGCAACGGCACCGTCGAGTTCCTCAACAAGCTGATGATGGAAAAGGGGCTCTACTACTTCGCCCGCACAGGGGATGGCGTGCCTTACCACATCTACCTGAACAAACGCATCGACCGGGCTGACCTGACCGGCCTCAAGATCCGCATTGCGCCCATTTATCGCGAGTTCTTCTCCCGGCTCGGCGCATCGGTCATGCAGGTGGCGCCGGGCGAGGTGTACACGGCACTCGATCGCGGGGTGGTCGACGGCTATGGCTGGCCGCTGCTGGGCATCTTCGACCTGGGCTGGCACGAGAAGACCAAGTACCGCGTCGACCCCGGTTTCTACAACATCGAACTGGGCGTGATCTTCAGTGCAAAGACCTGGAATGCCCTCACGCCGGCCCAGCGCGCCTTCCTTGACAAGCAGGGCGTCTGGCTTGAAAGCCTCAATGCCGACATGCCGCTCAATCAGGCGCCGGCCGAGATCAAGCGTCAGGCCGATGCCGGGATCGAAGTCATCCGCCTGCCCGAAGCGGAGGCGAAGAAACTTCTTCAGATGTCCCTGGATGCCGGCTGGGCGGGGGTCATTGCGACCAGCCCACAGCATGGTCCGAAGCTGCGCCAGTTGATGGCGCCCTGAGCGCAGCACGCCTTGTACGCGTTGCTGATGCGGGCCTGCGGGGCGCTCTCGGGCGCCACCGTCGGACTGATCACGCTGCTGGTCTGCTTTGATGTGATCGGGCGCAATCTCGGCTTGCGTCCGCTTGTCTGGATCAACGAGGTCACCGAGTACGCCCTGCCGGTGGCCACCCTGGCCGCCGCGCCCTGGCTGATGTGGCGCAACCAGCATGTCCGTCTCGATCTGCTCGGGGTATTGCTCTCGCCCGAGGGGCAGAAGCGGCTTGACCGCGCGTCTGCCCTGCTGGGCCTGGTGGTGAGTGGGGTGCTGGTCTGGTATGGCGTGCTCACGGTCCTTGACAGCCGTGCGGCCGGTAGCCTGGTGCTCAAGGCGCTGGTCTTTCCCGAGTGGTGGCTCTACGTCCCCTTTCCCATTGGCTTTGCCCTGCTTGCGCTCGAATGCGGACGCCGGGTCCTGCACCCCGAGGGGCTCAGCTCCGAGAGCGGGAGCGCGGCATGATCTGGTGGCAGGGGCTGCTCCTGCTCTTTGGCATCCTGACGGTGCTGCTGCTGGTGGGGCTGCCAGCCGGCATCGCCTTTCTGGCCATCAACCTCGTTGGGGCGCTGGTGTTCCTGGGCGGCGAGGCTGGCCTCATGCAAACCGTCCGCAACGGGGTTGCCTCGATCACCAACTTTTCACTCACGCCCATTCCCTTCTTCATCCTGATGGGCGAGGTGCTCTTTCACACCGGTCTGGCCATGAAGGCCATCGACGGCTTTGACCGCGCCATCCGGGGCGTGCCGGCACGCCTGAGCGTGGTGGCCATTGTTGCGGGCACGGTGTTCTCGGCGATCTCGGGATCCACCATTGCCACGACCGCGCTGCTGGGCAGCCTGCTCCTGCCCGAGATGCTGCGGCGGGGTTATCACCCGCGCATGGCCATGGGGCCCATCATGGCCATTGGGGGGGTGGACATGCTCATCCCGCCTTCGGCGATCACCGTGCTGCTGGGCAGCCTCGCCGGCATCTCGATTTCAGGGTTGCTCATTGCCGGCGTCGTACCCGGACTGCTGCTGGCGGTGATGTTCCTAGGCTGGATCACGCTCAGCGCCTGGCGCAACCCGGCCCTCGCGCCCAATTTCGCGCGTGACGAAGTCGAGGGCTGGGCACGCTGGGGGCCGCTCGTCGTCAACGTCACGCCGCTGGTTCTCATCTTCGTGCTGGTCATCGCAGCCATGTCGGCCGGGTGGGCCACACCCACCGAAAGCGCGGCGCTGGGGGCGCTGGCCACAGTGATCGTCAGCGTGCTGTACCGTTCGCTCTCGGTCCGCGCGTTGGCGCAGTCGCTGATGGGTACGGCCGCCATCTCGGGTGTCATCCTGTTCATCATCATTGGCGCCACCACGTTTTCGCAGATCCTGTCATTTTCCGGTGCCACCAATGGCCTGGTGGCCTTGGTGCGAGAGGGGGGGCTGCCGCCCTGGGGGGTGCTCGCAGGCATGGTCGTCATCCTGCTCATCCTCGGCTGCTTCATCGACCAGGTGAGCATGATGCTGATCACGCTGCCTTTCTTCATGCCGCTGGTGCAGTTCTACGGGTGGGATCCGCTCTGGTGGGGAGTGCTGTATCTCATCTGCATGCAACTCGGTCTGCTCACGCCGCCCTTTGGCATGCTGCTCTTCACCATGCGCAGTGTTGCGCCGGCTTCCATTCCCACCAGCGAAATCTTTGCCGCCGTCACGCCCTATGTGCTGATGGGCATGCTGATGGTCGCTCTGGTCTGGCTGCTTCCGCCGGTCGCCACGTGGCTGCCCTCGCTGCTGCTGGGCAAGTAGGCGGTTTGACATTCGTGTGTCGCCCCGGGAACGTATCGCCTTGACCCCACCCAGTTCAGGAGAGCGCTTGAACGAATCCGATCTGCTTGGGCTGGTGCGCGACGATCAGGTGCACCGCGACATCTATCTCAGCGCCCAGGTGTTCGAACTCGAGATGCAGCGCTTGTGGCGGCGGGCCTGGCTGTTCGTGGGGCACGAGAGCCAGATTCCCGAGGCTGGCGACTACGTCACCTGCGTGCTGGCGGGCCAGCCGGTCATCATGCTTCGAGGCCTGGACGGTGCGATCGGCGTGTGGCTCAACCGCTGCGCGCACAAGGGTGCACCGCTCGTGGGCGACACCCAGGGTCGCAGCGCCCGCGTGCTGCGCTGCCCCTACCATGGATGGACCTTCAACCTGGATGGTTCCCTGGCCTCGACCCCGCTTCGAAGCGGCTACGAGGCAGGCGGCTTTGAGCAGAGTGCGGCCCGGGCGGGGCTCTCGCCCTGGGGCGAGGTGCAGGTGTATCGGGGGTTCGTGTTTGCCCGGGCCGAGCCAGGCGATCCGGGCTTTGCCGACCACCTGGGCGAATTGCTGCCAGCGCTTGATCT
This sequence comes from uncultured bacterium, assembly GCA_903907905.1. Taxonomy (GTDB): domain Bacteria; phylum Pseudomonadota; class Gammaproteobacteria; order Burkholderiales; family Burkholderiaceae_E; genus SYIM01. The sequence continues at coordinate 85,229 of CAIVPX010000033.1, forward strand.
CCTGGCCGATCGTTCGCCGCGCGGCCGCCTCGTCGTGGCGGGCGGTGTCATTCGTACGAGCATTGCAGCCAACTGGAAGATTTATCTCGAAAACATCAACGACGCCGTGCACCCCGTGACCACGCATGCCTCGGCCACCCTGTCGGCCCGCGCGGTCTGGGAGAGCGAGCCGCGCGAGGGCTCGCCGCCACTGGCCATGCGGCAGTTGCTGCCCTTTGGCTCGGGCTACTCGTTTTTCGAGCAGATGGGCGGGCGTGTGCTGCCCCATGGCCACAGCCTGCTCGGCACCCAGCAAAGCCTGCACACCTCGTACACCGACCTGGGTGACTATGGCCTGGCCTTGCGCGAGGCCCACGGCGAGGCCCGGGCGTCGCAGGTGCTGGCCTTCACGCCGCAGAATGTTGTCTTCTACCCCTCGATGGCGCTCAAGGGCACGCCGCAGGTGATGCGGGTACTGCGCCCGGTCGCCGCCGACCGTACGGTCATCGAAGCCTGGGCCTTCCAGCCTGAGGGGGCGCCTGAGGCCTTGCTCGAGAGCGCGCTGCTTTACAACCGTCAGGTGTTCTCGCCAATGTCGGTGGTGGCGCACGATGACCTGTATCTGTTCGAGGGCATCCAGCGAAGCCTCGTCGCCCGCGGCAACCCGTGGGTCAGCCTGCATCGGGGGGTACGGGGGGCGGGCGATGAGCGCCTGCCGCGCGATGTCAGCGGTGTCGATGAGGCGCTGCTGCGCAATCAATACCAGGCCTGGCGCGAGGCGATGGGCGAGCGCGCAGGAGCGTCGGCATGAGCGCGGTGGCCTTCGATCCTGCGGAATTGATCCGCTTCATCCTTCGGGAGGCCCGGCTGCTCGATGAACAGCGTTTCGACGAGTGGAACGACCTGTTTGCCCCTGAGGGCATGTACTGGCTGCCGGCCCGTCCGGATGCGACCGATCCGCTTCGGCAAGCTTCGCATCTGTACGACGACGACACGCTACGCAAGGTTCATCTGGCCCGCCTGCGCAGCCCCCATGCCCACTCGCAACAGCCAGCCGGTCGCTGCCATCACCTGCTGCAGACGCCGGAGCTGATCACGGCGGATCCCGTCGCGGGCCGCTACCATTTGCGGACCCCTTTCCTGTACACCGAGCTGCGCGCGCAGCGCACTGTGACGCTGCCCGGGGTGGCCTGGCATCACCTTGTCCGAGTCGATGGGGCCCTGAGAATTCATCTGAAGCGGGTCGACCTGCTCCATGCCGATCAGGCGCTTCCCGCCCTGGAGTTCTACGTATGAACGGCATTCTTGTCGGAGGAGGCGGGCGATGACAGGCAGGTCGGGAGCCTGGACCGCCAGGTCGATCCGTGAACTGGTCCGCGAGACTGAGGTGCACAAGGCCGTCTACACCGATCCCGGGCTGTTCGATCTCGAGATGCGGCAACTCTTTGCCAACACCTGGGTGTTTGTCGGGCACGCAAGCCAGGTACCGGCGGCGGGCGACTACTTCACCACCACCGTCGGGACCGAGCCCGTGATCATGGTTCGGCACGACGACGGCGGCATTGGCGTGCTGATCAATCGCTGTGCGCACAAGGGCGTGAGACTGGTGAGTGAAGGGCGCGGAAATGCCGGTAAATTTTTCCGCTGTCCCTACCACGCCTGGACCTACTCCACCGACGGCAGCATCCGGCATATTCCGCTGCGCGATGAGGGCTACGGGGGGCGAGGCCTCGATGCCGCCGAAGCCTCCCAAGGATTGGCCCGCGCGGGGGCGGTACAGGTTTACCGCGATTTTGTCTTCTGCCGGCTGTCGGCGTCGGGCATCGGCTTTGAAGACTACTTTGGCGAATCGCTCTCCACCCTCGACAACATGGTGGACCGCTCGCCGGCGGGGCGCCTGGAGGTGGCCGGAGGGGTGCTGCGCTATCTGCACGGCTGCAACTGGAAGATGCTGGTTGAAAACCAGACCGACACCTGTCACCCGATGGTGGCGCATGAGTCGTCGGCCGGTACCACGGTGCGCATCTGGGGCGAGCAGCCACCGGGTACGCCCAAGCCCATGGCGGTCGAGCAGTTCGCGCCCTTCGTCAATTCCTACCGGTTCTTCGACAGCATGGGGATCCGGGTCTGGCGCAACGGGCACGGCCACACCGGCGTGTCTGATTCCATCCATGCAGCCTACTCGACGATTCCTGGCTACCAGGAGGCGATGGTCGCCGCCTACGGCGAGTCGCGCACCGCCAAGATCCTCGGCGAGGTGCGCCACAACACGATCTATTTTCCGAACATCATGGTCAAGGGGCCCATCCAGACCCTGAGGGTGTTCAAGCCGCTCGCGGCTGACCGGACCCTGGTGGAGAGCTGGACCTTCCGCCTCGTGGGCGCACCCGATGCGCTCTTCGAACGCACCTGCATGTACAACCGCCTGATCAATGCGCCCACCTCGATCGTCGGTCATGATGATCTGGAGGTCTATGAACGGGCACAACAGGGCCTGGGTGCGGCCGGGCGCGATTGGGTCAACCTCGGTCGGCTCCATGCGCCCGACGAGGCTGCGGCCGCCACCGTCGTCACGCCAGGAACCAGCGAAGTGCAGATGCGCAATCAGTTTCGCGCGTGGGTGCGCTTCATGACCGCCGGCATGGAGGACTGACATGAGTTTCCCCTCGCGTGATCAGCTGATCGATTTCGTGCTCGACGAGGCGCAGCTGCTCGATACGCGCCAATATGCGGCATGGCTCGACCTGTTCACCGACGACGCCCGCTACTGGATGCCGCTCGAGCCCGGGCAGACCGACCCGTTGCTGCACAATTCGCTGATGTACGAGGACAAGCTGCTACTGCGCATTCGTATCGAGCGGCTGGCGGGCAGCCGAACATTTTCCGAGCAACCGGCGACGCGCTGCCACCATCTGCTGCAGACGCCTCGCATCGAGTCCATGGATGAGCAGGCGGGCGAGTGCCAGCTGCGTACTGCGTTTCACTACGTCGAGACGCGGCTCGATCGACAGACGCTGTTCGCCGGTTGGGCGACGCATCACCTGGTGCTGCACGAGGGCGCCCTGCGGATCCGTCTCAAGCGCATCGACCTGGTCAACAGCGATGCGGCCTTCGGCAACATCAGTCTTTTCATGTAGCGGGTGAGGCGCGTGAGCCAGAACATTCCCTCTTTCACCGGACAGCCGCTCACGGTGGCGCAGGCCCTCGAGCAGGCGGCCGCGCGCTGGCCCGATCAGCCTTTCGTCAATGTGCTGAGCGAGACGGCCCGTGCCTACGGGATCGATGCTGGCGAACTCGGCTACCGCGACGCCCTGGAACGGGTCACGACCCTGCGGCAGCAGTACGCCGGAGCGGGCTACGGCCATGGACATCGTGTCGGGCTCATGCTCGACAACCGGCCCGCCTTTCTGTTGCACTGGCTCGCGCTCAATGGCCTGGGGGTGTCGGTGGTGCCGGTCAGTTCGGAGTTGCGCTCGGCCGAACTCGAGTACCTCATCGCTCATTCCGAGCTGCTGCTCGTCGTTGCGCCACCGGCGCGTCATGCGCTGCTCGAGGCCTCGGCGCGCGCGGCCGCTCAGGCGGTCGCCCTCATGGGTGACGGCGATCAGCCGCCACGGGCACGGCGCCCCGCGCCGGCCCTCGGCGAGCCTGTCGGGCTGGCCACCGAGTGCGGTCTGCTCTACACCTCGGGCACCACCGGGCGGCCGAAGGGCTGCATGCTGAGCAATCGCTATTACCTGCTGGCGGGGGCGTGGTATGCCTCGCTGGGGGGGCATGTGTCCTTGCAGCCCGGGCGCGAGCGCATGCTGACACCGCTGCCGCTGGTGCACATGAACGCGATGGCGTTTTCCGTCACCGCCATGATGCTCACCGGCGGCTGCATCAGCCTGGTCGATCGATTTCATCCGGACAGCTGGTGGGCGAGCGTGCGAGAGTCGAAGGCCACGGTCATCCATTATCTGGGTGTGATGCCCGCCATGCTGATGAAGGCGCCCGAGTCCGCCCCCGACCGTGACCACAGCGTGCGCTTCGGTTTCGGTGCGGGCGTCAACCGCAGTCTGCATCAGCCGTTCGAAGCTCGCTTCGGGTTTCCGCTGATCGAAGCCTGGGCCATGACCGAAACCGGCGCGGGCGGGGTCATCATTGCGCATGACGAGCCGCGTGAGGTGGGGAGCAACTGTTTTGGTCGCGAGGCCGCCGATCTCGAGGTGCGTATCGTTGCCGATTCCGGCAGCCCAGCCGGGGTCGACGAGCCGGGTGAACTGCTGGTGCGGCATGCAGGGGCCGACCCGCGTGACGGCTTCTTCTCCGGCTACCTCAAGGACGAGCAGGCTACGGCCGAGGCCTGGGCGGGCGGCTGGTTCCACACCGGCGATGTGGTGCGGCGCGATGCGCAGGGACTGCTCCACTTCATCGACCGGCGCAAGAATGTGATTCGCCGCAGCGGTGAGAACATCGCCGCCATCGAGGTCGAGAGCGTGCTGCTGCAGCATCCGGCCGTACGCGCCGTGGCGGTGGCGGCCACCCCCGATGCCTTACGCGGCGATGAGGTGCTGGCCTGCGTCATCACCGATTCCGACCCCGCCCCCGGGGCGCCACGCGATGCGCTCGCGCACGACCTGGTCCGCTGGTGTCTGGCGCGGCTGGCCTACTACAAGGCGCCGGGCTATGTGGCCTTCGTCGACAGTCTGCCGCTCACCAGTTCACAGAAAGTGCAGCGCGGCGAGTTGAAGCGGATGGCGGCGACGCTCCCCGGACAGTCCCATTGCGTCGACACGCGGGCCCTCAAGAAGCGTCAGAGCTGAACATGCCATCCCGTCGACAATCCTATGAGGGCGTGGCGGTGGCGGTGCCGGTCACGGTGCCCTACCGGCGCTACTCCACGCGCGGGGCGCACTGGTTCCTGGGTCAGTCGCTGAGGCGACTGCTGGACGAGTCCGGGCTGGACAAGGCGCAGATCGACGGGCTGACAGTCAGCAGCTTTTCGCTGGGCCCGGATACTGCGGTGGGTATCACCCAGCACCTGGGCCTGTCGCCACGCTGGCTTGATTACCTGCCCAATGGCGGTGCCTCAGGCGTCATGGCTTTGCGTCGCGCAGCCCGGGCGGTTCAGGCGGGCGATGCGGACATCGTGGCCTGCGTGGCGGCGGACACCAACCATGTCGACTCATTCAGGCAGATGCTGGGCGGGTTCAGCTACTTCGCGCGTGACGCCAGTTACCCCTACGGGGCAGGCGGTCCCAATTCAATTTTCGCGCTGGTCACCGCGAACTACATGCGGCGCTATGGGGCCCGGCGTGACGACTTCGGGCGCATCGCGGTGAGCCAGCGGATCAACGCAATGAAGAACCCGTTGGCGTTGTTCAAGCAAGCGCTTTCGCTGGATGACTACATGGCCGCGCGTGCCATTTCCGATCCCATCCATCTGTTTGATTGCGTGATGCCCTGCGCAGGCGGCGAAGCCTTTCTCGTGATGAGCGAGCAGCGCGCGCGTGAGCTTGCGCTCCCTCATGCCACGCTGCGTGGCGCGATCGAGCGCCACAACGCCTTTTCCGACGATCCGGTGATGGAGCGGGGCGGTTGGCGGGTCGACCGCGATGATCTGTATGCCCAGGCCGGCGTTGCGCCCGGGGCGATCGATTTCATCCAGACCTATGACGACTACCCCGTGATCGTGATGCTGCAGTTCGAGGACCTGGGCTTTTGTGACAAGGGTGAAGGCCCCGAGTTTGTCCGCTCGCGCGATCTCACCTACGCAGGCGATTTTCCGAACAACACCGGAGGCGGGCAACTGTCGGCGGGCCAGGCCGGTGCGGCGGGTGGTTTCATCGGCATGAACGAAGCCCTGCGACAACTCACCGGTCAGGCGGGCGAGCGTCAGGTGGCCGATGCGGAACTGGGTCTGGTCTGCGGCTTCGGGATGGTCACCTACGATCGCTGCCTGTGCACCGGCGCAGCGATTCTCGGGAGGTCCTGATGTCCATGCCCATGATGCGGCCGCGTCGCAAGAACCCGGTCCTGCGCACGCGCACCATCAATCTGCCGCCGGTCGCGCGCGGTCGCACGGCGCTGGGGCTGACCTCGGCTGCGGCCGAAGGGCGCTTTGCGCTGCAGGTCTGCGCCGACTGTCAGGCGGTTCAGTATCCGCCGCGCGAGGCCTGTCATCGCTGTCTGTCGGCGAAGCTGGTCTGGCGCGGGCAGCCCGGTGAGGGCGAGTTGCTGGCGGTGACCACACTGCGTCACAGCAACGACTTGTTCTTTCGTGAGCGCCTGCCCTGGCGCGTCGGTCTGGTACGGCTCGACAGCGGGCCCTCTCTCATCGTGCACCTGCACGGCGACATCGGCGAGGCGCCCGCGCGCGTTCGGGTCGGCGCTCGACTCGATCGGGCGGGCCAGGCCGTTCTGATCGCTTTTCCCGAACTGGAGCAAGCCCACATGGCAGACGACCCGATCTTGCGCGAGATGGCCAGCGATCCCAAATTCAGGAAGGTGCTCGTCACCGATGGCAAGACGGCGGTCGGCCAGGCCATTGCCCGGGCCTTGGTCAAGGCCGGGGCCGACATCGTGTGGGTGGGGGTCGCCGAGCCCTGGAAGAAGACCGGCGGGCTTGAGCCGCTGCTGGCCTTGCCGCAGATCACTCAGGTGCCGCTCGATCTGACCAACAGTCGCTCGGTGCAGGCGCTGGCTGGCGAACTGGCGGGCAAGGTCGACATCGTCATCAACAACGCCGAGGTGCACCGGGCCTTTGGCATCAGTGCGCGGCGAGGCACCGACGTGGCGCGCGACGAGATGGAGGTCAACTACTTCGGTCTGTTGCGGCTGTCGCAGGCGTTTGGCCCGGCGCTGCGGGCGCGCGCAGCCGACGGCGACGCCGGTGCCACGGCCTGGGTGAACCTGCTGTCCATCTATGCGCTCAGCAATTTCCCGCCGCACGGCACTTTTTCAGCCTCCAAGGCGGCGGCGCTCTCGCTCTCGCAGTGCCTGCGCTCGGAAATGCGTCAGGCGGGTATCCGGGTGATCAACCTCTTTCCCGGTCCGATTGATGACGAGTGGAATCAGAACGTTCAGCCACCGAAGCTCGCACCCGCCGCGCTGGCCTCGGCCCTCGTCAAGGCGCTGCGCGATGGCGTGGAAGATGTGTACCCCGGGGACGTGGCGCAGGAGTGGCTCGAGCGTTGGCGTGAGGATCCCAAGGTGCTTGAGCGCGAGTTGGCGCTCGGAGGGTCCTGAACCATGAGTGCCTCCAATACGCCCGTGCTGTCGGCGCTGGTCCAGGCGCTATCGAGTTCGCGCGTGCGGGTGATCGACCTCACCCAGGTGCTGTCGCCCGAGTTTCCGCAGATCACCCTGCCGCCTGAAATGGGCCAGTGCTGGCCCTTTCGTATCGAAGAGGTGTCGCGCTATGACGAGCGCGGGCCGGGCTGGTACTGGAACAATTTTTCCTGCGGCGAGCATACCGGCACCCACTTCGATGCCCCCATCCACTGGGTCTCGGGACGCGACCTGCCGAACAACTCGGTCGACACCATTCCGGTCGGCCAGTTCATCGCGCCGGCAGTCGTCATCGACTGCCACGAGCAGGCGCTGGCTGACCCCGATTACCTGCTGACGGTGGCGGACATCGAGGCCTTCGAGGCGGCGCATGGCCGCATTCCCAAAGGGGCCTGGGTGCTGATGCGCACCGACTGGTCCAAGCGCCAAGACCCTGAGGCCTATCAGAACTTCGACGAAACCGGCCAGCATACGCCCGGACCCAGCGCCGAGGCCGTGCGGTTTATGGTCGAGCAGCGCGATGTCATCGGCTTTGGCTCGGAGGCCATCGGCACCGACGCCGGGCAGGGCTATCACCTGCGCCCGCCCTATCCCTGTCACTACTACATGCACGGTGCCGGGCGCTATGGTCTGCAATGCTTGTGCAACCTCGACCTGTTGCCACCCACGGGAGCGGTACTGGTGTGCCCGCCGCTCAAGATTCAGCAGGGCAGCGGCAGTCCCTTGCGCGTGCTGGCGCTGGTCGAGGAAAGCATTTGATGGGCGCCGCTGTGGGCGTCAGGTCAAAGCTGACCGGGGCGCGCGAATGAGCGCGGGCGCAGCCTGCGCAGCGGAGGGCTGTTGATGGCGGGGGTATCACTGGTCACCGGCGGCAGTGCCGGCATCGGTCTGGAGATCTGCCGGCGTCTGCTGGCAAGGGGTGACGAGGTCATTTCCCTGTCGCTCGAGCCCAGCCCGCTTCGGCATGAGCGTCTGCACAGCTGGCAGATCGATCTTAGCGATCGTGCGGCGACGCAGGCCCTCGCCGCCGAGCTTGCCCAGCGCTTCGAAATCCTCACGCTGGTGCATAACGCGGGCGTGGTGCGCGAGGCTCGTCTGGCCGATGCCCGACCCGAGGTGCTGGACGAGTTGGTCAATCTGCACCTGGCGGCCCCAATCGTTCTGGCTCAGGCGGCCCTGCCCGCCATGCGCGCCCACCGCTTCGGGCGCATCGTGCTCATTTCGTCCCGCGCGGCCCTGGGGCTGCCCGGACGTACCCACTACTCGGCGACCAAGGCCGGGCTGATCGGGTTGGCCCGCACCTGGGCGCTCGAGTTGGCAGGGGAGGGCATCACCGTCAACGTGGTGGCGCCAGGTCCGGTTCGTACCGACATGTTCCATGCCGTGATTGAGCCGGGCAGCGCCCGCGAGCGCGCGATTGCTGCGGCCATCCCGGTGGGCCGGCTCGGCGAGGTGGCCGATGTGGCCCGCGCGGTCGATTTTTTCGTGGCGCCGGACGCGGGCTTTGTCACCGGCCAGGTGCTCTACGTCTGTGGTGGTTCAAGCGTGGGGACGCTGACGATCTGAGTGCAGACGCGGGCCGAGCACGCCAGCCGGCTGGTTCACCGAGCATCGCCGAGTGCGGTGCGTGGCGACGGCGGGCGGGCTCGAGTTCAGTCGGCCAGCGCGGTGAGGCAGTTGTCGGCGGCGGCCTCCAGGGGGCGAAAATCGCGCGCCGCCAGGTACTCGGGCCGCTGGAACGAAGTGCCTCGATTGTCGATCGTGCAGACGTTCAGGTAGAGGATGACGCGTTTGAGCGGCGTGATATTGACGGTGGACCCGTGAACCACCTGCATGTTCATGAAGACGACCGAACCAGCGGGGCCGGTGATGTGCTCGAGCCCGTAGCGGTCGATGAGCTGGGTCATTCGCTGCGTGGTGATGTCATAGCGGTATTTTGACGCCCGATCGCGGTCTTCAGCCTCGGTCTCGGTGCTGGCCTCGGACACCACCCCTTCGACATGCGAGCCCGGAACCGCCATCAGCGGGGCGTTGAAGTCGTTCACGTCGTTGAGAAACACGGCAATCATGATGCCGTCGGGACGCGGCACGCCATCCACCCGGTGATAGGTGCCGAAATCCTGATGCCAGTTCACGATTGCGCCGCCCGTCTGCTTGGCGTTGACCCGCGACTGATGCACGTAAACCGGCTGCCCGAGCAACTGCTCGCAAATGCCCACCAGGCGCGGATGGCGGGCGAGTGTCGCGAGCCGCTCATCGAGCAGATGCATGCCGTAGATCACGTGCGGAAGCCCATTGCGCTCGCGCATGACCTGGGGGCCCTCCAGACCGATCACGCGTTCCGTACCCGCATTCAGCACCTCGACTTCGCGGGCGCTCAGCAAGCCGGGCAGGCAGATGTAGCCCTTGCGGCGGTACTCGTCGGCGAGGGCAGGATCGATGGTGTGCGGCATCGTAGGTCTCCTTCGTGATGTCAGGGGGCGGTTGCGGTGACCCGTGCGGGGTCTGAAACGGGTGTGAGCTCGGTGCGTCGGTGACAGGCGATCCAGTGGTTCGCCCCATGCTCGGTGAGTTCGGGCGCTGCAAGCCGGCATGCGTCCAGGGCCATCGGGCAACGCGTGTGAAAGCGGCAGCCGGATGGCGGGTTGGCCGGGTCGGGCATGTCCCCGGCGAGCAAGCTGCCGCCCTGGACCCGCGCGGGATCGGGCACCGGGATCGCCTCGATCAGTGCGCGGGTGTAGGGATGCAGGGGGGCGACATGCAGTGCGGCGGTCGGCACGATCTCCATCACCTTGCCCAGATACAGCACCACGACACGCTCGCAGCTGTGTTCGACGATGGCCAGATTGTGGGAGATGAAGAGGTAAGCGATCCCCTGCTCGCGTCGGATTTCCATCAGCAGATTGATCACCTGCGCCTGAATGGATACATCGAGCGCCGAGACCGGTTCGTCGAGTACGATGAAGCGGGGCCGCACGCTGATGGCCCGGGCGATCCCGATGCGCTGGCGCTGACCGCCGCTGAACTGATGCGGGTAGCGATCCAGGTCGCGTGCATGCAGGCCCACGCGCTCGAGGGCGCGCACGGCGAGGCCTTCGAGTTCGTCGCGGGTGTGTCGCTGGAGGTGGCGTACCGGCTCGGTCAGGATGGCGCGTACCGTTTGCCGGGGGCTGAGCGCGTCGTAGGGGTCCTGAAACACGGCCTGCGCCTGCCCGCGAAGGGCGGCCACGGCGGCGCGCCCCTGGGGCAGTTGCCGGCCGTCGAGCAAGACGCTGCCTGAAGTGGGCGCCGTCAGGCCGAGCAGCATCTGGCCCAGCGTCGACTTGCCCGAGCCTGATTCGCCGACCAATCCTACGGACTCGCCCGGGGCGATGCTGAAACTGACCTCATCGACGGCACGTACCCACTGCCGGGTCATGGGCCACGCAACGCTGCGCGCGGCCCGGTAGTGCTTGGAGAGCTGACGCAACTCGATCATGCGAGGGGCGCTCCACTCACCGACCGTCCAGCACTGACCGGACACCGGTGGCCGAATGCAGGCTCGAGCGGGATCCACGGCGGCGTCTCGCGATGACAGGCCTCGCGGGTGTCGCCGCAGCGGGGCGCGAACGCGCAGCCCGGCGGCATGGCCAACAGGTCGGGCGGCTGGCCCGGCATGGCCGCGAGAACCTCGCGCCGCTGCCCGAAAACGGGGTTCGAGGCGAGCAGCCCCCGGGTATACGGATGCATCGGACGGGCGAACAACTCGCTGGCGCGTGTGTACTCCACCACCCGGCCCGCATACATCACCGCGACCGTATCGCACAGCCGGGCCACCACCCCGAGGTCGTGGGTGATCAGGATGACGGCGGTGCCGTGTGTGTGCCGAACGTGCCGGATCAGTTCAAGAATCTGCGCTTGAATCGTCACATCGAGCGCCGTGGTCGGTTCGTCTGCGATCAGCAGTTCGGGCTCTGCCATCAAGGCCATCGCGATCGCCACGCGCTGCTTCATGCCGCCGCTCAATTGAAAGGGGTAACTGCGGGCCACGCGCGCCGGCGCGGGGATGCGCACCTCCGCCAGCAATTCGAGCATGCGGCTTTCGGCGGACCGCCCCCCCGGGACGCCGCGCTCGGGGTGCAGGCGCAGCGCCTCGAGCATCTGGGCGCGGATGGTGAGCACCGGGTTGAGCGCCGTGCTGGGGTTTTGCGTGACCATCGCGATACGGGCACCCCGGACACGCCGCATCGCGTGCGGGTCTAGGCGCATGAGGTCGAGGCCATCGAAGCGCACTGTGCCGTCTGACAGGGCGAACGGCGCGCCGGGCACCACCCGCAGGATCGATTGCGCCAGCACGCTCTTGCCTGAGCCCGACTCGCCGACGATACCGAGAATCTCGCCCCGGTTGACCCGCAAACTGACGCCATCGACCGCGCGCAGGACCCCGAGCGGCGTGGCGAAATGCGTACGCAGGTGCTCGAGCTCGAGCAATGGGGGTGGGGGGCCGGCGCTCATGTCGATGACCGGGGATCGGTGCGCAGCCGGACCCAGTTGCCCGCGTAGTTGACGCACAAGACGACGATGAAAATCGCCAGCCCCGGAAAGAGTGAGGTCCAGTAGGCGATGTTGATGTATTTGCGCCCGTCGGCCAGCATCGAGCCCCAGGAGGGCGTAGGCGGCTGCACGCCCAGTCCGAGAAAGCTCAGCGCCGACTCGAAGATGATCACCTTGCCGACATCGAGCGTCACCAGCACGACCACCGAGTTCAACACATTGGGCAGCAGATGCCGGGTAAACAGCGCCGGCCAGGGGGTGCCACAAAGCCTGGCGAAGCGGACGAAATCACGCTCGCGAAGGCGTGCGGTTTCGGTGCGAACGAGTTTGGCGTACGCCACCCAGTTGCTGATCGCAATCACCAGAATCACGTTGCCGAGGCTGGGTCCGAGCGCACCGATCAGGGCGATGGCGAGCAGGATGAAGGGAATCGACATCTGGATGTCGGTGAGACGCATCAGGAGCGCATCCAGCCAGCCGCCGACGTAGCCTGCGACCAGACCCACGATCACGCCCAGCGTGCCCGACAGTCCGACCGCGCAGAGGGCGACCAGCAGCGACACCCGAGCCCCGGCCAGTAGTCCGCTCAGCACATCCTGCCCAAGTGCCGTGGTCCCGAGCAGGTGGCTGGCGTCACCCTCCGGGTGCCAGGCCGGAGGCTTGAGGGTCTGGGCCAGATCCTGCTGCGCCGGATCATGGGGGGCGAGCCAGCCCCCGAGGGCGCCTGCGAGCACAAAAAGTCCGATCACGGACAACGCGAAGAAAAACTGGAGGTCGAGGCGCTGACGCATGGCGGGCATCAGGCCGACGCGCGCAGACGCGGATCGAGCGCAAACTGGAGCAGATCGGTGCACAGTTGGACGATCACGAAGGCAACGGACAGCAGCAGGGTGATGCCCTGAACCACCGGGTAATCGCCTCCGCTTGCCGACTGCACGAGCAGGCGCCCGATACCCGGCCATGAAAACACGGTCTCGGTGACCACCGCGCCCGCGAGCAGGGTGACGAATTGCAGCGCGATGATGGTGACCAGGGCCGGCAGGACGTATCGCATGCAGTGCACGAACAGGATCACCCGCTCGGGGGCCCCCTTCAGCACAGCGGTGCGGACGAAATCCTCGCCGAGGGCTTCAAGCAGGGTCGAGCGGGTCATACGGGAGATGACCGCCGCCGTATAGAGGCCGAGGGTCACTGCGGGCAGGATCAGTGACATCGGCCCTGACCGACCGGAGCTCGGAAACCATTGCCATTCCACCGCGAACAGCCAGATGAGCATGATGCCGACCCAGAAGGTGGGTGCGGCCATGCCTGAGAGGGCCACCAGTTCGATCAACCGGTCGGCGACGCTGCGTGGGCGCACGGCGGAAAGCACCCCCGAGCCCACGCCCAGCACGATCGCAAAGCCGATGGCGGCGAGCGCGAGTTCGAGGGTGGCGGGGAAGCGCTCGGCGACCAGTTCGAGCACCGGCATGTGAAAGCGGTACGACTGCCCCAGATCACCCCGGGCCGCACTGAGCAGGAATCGCCCGAAGCGCTCCAGCGCCGGGCGGTCCATGCCGAGCGCTGTCCGGAAGGCCTCGCGATCAGCGCCCGAGGCCTCGGGCGGCATCAGCAGGTGAACCGGGTCCCCGATCAGGAAGGTGATGCCGAAGACCAGGGCTGCTATGCCCAGTATGCAGACAACCGCCTGAGCGATCCGCTCGAAAAGGTAGGCGGCGCCAGGCATTTACTTGGTCACGCTCGCCGTCCAGAATTTGTAGATATTGTCGCCGGGGCGGGGGCGCCAGTTGACCCGGTCACGCAGGCCGATGAGGATCTTGCTCTCCCAGAGGAAGGCGTGCGAGGCGTCATCGTGCAGCGCGCGGTCGATTTTCTGAAAGTGGAGGTCGCGGGCCGCCGCATCGGTGATGCTCAGCGATTCATCGATCAGCTTGTCCACGCCTTCATTGCGATAGAACGACCAGAAGGCCTTGCTGTGCACGCCGAAGATCATCAGGCCTTCAGGATCGAAAATCGTGTTGCCGAAGGCCTGGTAGCTGATCGGGTAATACTTTTTCGGCAATTCGCCCACCCACTTCGCCGAGTCCCAGAGATTGAGGTTGACCTCGATGCCCACGGCCTTGAGCTGGTTGGCGATGGCCAGCGAAATATCCCGGTCCAGGGTGTAACGACCCACCGAGCTGTACATGTCGATCCGAAAGCCGTTGGGATAGCCCGCCTCGGCCAGCAGCTTGCGGGCAAGCGCTGGGTCGTGGGCATAGGGTTTGAGTTGGGGGTCGACGGCAGCGACCGACGGCGCCAGGGCGCCCGGAATCAGTTCAGCCTGGCCGCGCAGCACGTTGGTGATGATGGCCTGCCGGTCGATGGCGTGGTTGAGGGCCATCCGAACCTGGCGGTTGAGAAGCGGGCTGTCCTTGGCGGCATCCTTGATGTTCAGCACCAGCCAGTAAATTTCGCCGCTCGGATGAGACAGAGCCTTCGCACCGCGGATGGCGTTGATGCGGTCGAGCAGGGGCGGCGGCATCTCGGCCACGATATCGGCCTCGCCCGTCTGAAGCATGCCCAACCGGACCGCGTCCTCGGGCACGGTGCGCAGCACCAGATGGCGAACCTTGGGTACCCAGCCCCAGTGCTGCTCATGGGCCTGCATCTCGATGCGTTCGTTGATCGAGCGCGAGACGAAGCGGAATGGGCCCGTGCCGACGGGGCGTTTGGCGAAGCCGTCTTCGCCGACCGACTGCATGTAGTCGCGCGGCACGATCCAGCCGGCGAAGGCGAGCTTCTTCAGAAAGATGGCGTCCTTTTCCTTCAGGCGCAGTGCGACCTGATTCGGCCCGAGGATCTCCACCTTGTCGATGGTCCGAATAAAGGACAGCAGCGGGTTTTTCGTGGCGGGATTGGTCGCCCGCTCCAGCGAAAACTTCACGTCTTCCGCCGTGAAGGGCGAGCCGTCGTGGAACCTGACGCCCTTGCGCAGGTTGAACGTATAGGTGAGGCCGTCGGGCGATACCGTGTACGACTCGGCCAGCCCCGGCACCAGTTCCGCCTGATCATTTCTCAGGACCAGGCCCTCGAACATGTTCGAGTTGAACAGGTAGTTGTAGCGGGTGTTGCCCTTGTGCGGGTCCAGGGTAGCGGGTTCGGACGGGAGCGCCACGGTCAGGCGGTCAGCCGGTTGGGCGAAGGTGAGCGCGGGCACCATCGCAATGATGGACGCGAGCAGGGCACGCGTCGCACGGCGCAGAAAAGCGGTCATGGGGTCTCCTCGTGACGATTGGGGGCAGGGGCCTCTGCGGGCCCTGATGGACGGTAACGGATCGGCGGCGACCGCCCGGGCGGAACGCGGTCGATCCTAGTCCTGGCCCCGAGGGGCGTCAAGGCAAGGTGACAGCGAGCGGACCGGTTCCGGTGTGCTCGCGGACCTGTACCGAAGGCGCCTCACCTGGCGAACTTCGGGGGCGGGCCGGGTCAGCGGTTACCTAGGGAAATCCCTGCTTCGCGGCCTCGCCAAGGGCTTCGTGGCACACTTAAGGGTTAAGTCAAACGAGTCAACAGGCGCATGAAGCTGCTTGAAATGCTGGCGCGAGTGTGCGCCGTCGTCGCGGGCGTGCTGCTGGTCCTCATCACCGGGCTCACGGTGGTCAGCGTGGTCGGGCGGAGTTTTTTTGCCAGCGCCATCAATGGCGACTTCGAACTCGCCGGCTTTGCGGCGGGCGCGGCCATCGCGCTGTTCATGCCTTGGTGTCAGGCCAAGCGCGGCAACATCATCGTCGACTTCTTCACCAGTCGGGCCTCGGTAGCCTCGCAGCGTCGCATGGATCGCCTGGGGGCCTTGCTCTATGCGGCGGTGATGGGGCTCATGACCTGGCGCACCACGCTGGGCGGGTTGAGCGCCTGGAGCACCCACTCCGGCTCGATGATGCTCGATTTTCCCGAGTGGGTCGTCTATGTGTTCATGGTGCCGCCGCTCGCACTCAGCACCCTCATTGGCCTGCACCAGGCGGTCTTTGGCTTCGATGAGCGCCTGGTGCCCGAAGACAACCCGGAGTTGAGCGTATGAGCCCGATCGCGCTCGCGCTATCCATCTTCGGCATCATGCTCGTACTGATGGCGTTTCGTGTGCCGATCGCCGTCACCATGTTTGTGGCGGGTGGCGTCGGCTACATCAGCCAGACCGGTTGGGCGCCGCTCGCCAGCTTTCTCAACGCTCAGGCTTTCGCGCGCTTTGCCAGCTACGACCTCTCGGTCATTCCGCTGTTCATTCTCATGGGTCACTTTGCAACCCAGGGGGGAATCAGCAAGGCGCTGTTCGCCTTTGCGGCGGGCGTGATGGGGCGCATGCGTGGTGGTCTGGCCATGGGGGCGGTGTTCGCCTGTGCGGCCTTCGGCGCCATCTGTGGGTCGTCCGTTGCCACCGCAGCCACCATCACCAACGTGGCGTACGATGAAATGCGCCGCCACGGGTATTCGGGGCGACTCACCACGGGCACGCTGGCAGCGGGCGGCACCCTGGGCATCCTCATTCCGCCTTCGGTCCCTCTGGTCATCTACGCCATTCTCACCGAGCAGAACATCGCCAAGCTGTTCGCCGCTGCCATGATCCCCGGCATCATCGCCATGCTGGGCTACATGATTGCCATCGCGCTGTACGTCCGTCTGGTGCCGGGTCATGCGCCCGAGCACGATGACGTCGCCGAGAGCAACATCCTCGAGGCCCTGCGTGGCATCGGTCCGATCGGCGCCATCTTTCTGCTGGTGTTTGGCGGCATCTATGGTGGGCTGTTCACACCCACCGAAGGCGCGGCAGTTGGTGCTTTCGCGACCTTCATCGCGGCGCTGCTCAAGGGCGAGATGACCCTCGCCAAGTTTCGGGACTGCTTTTATGCCACGGCCGAAAGTTCGGCGCTGATCTTCCTTATTTTCCTGGGCGCCGATCTCATGAATGCGGCACTCGCGCTCACTCAGGTGCCTAACCAGTTGGCGCAGGTGGTGGGGGGGTGGGGGCTGCCGCCGGTGGCCGTCGTCGCGGTCATTCTCGCGTTTTACGTCGTGCTGGGCGCCGTCATGGATGAGTTGTCCATGATCCTGCTGACCGTCCCGATCTTCTTTCCGCTCATCATGGGGCTCGACTTCGGCCTCAGCAAGGAGCACACCGCGATCTGGTTCGGCATCATGGTGCTCATGACCGTGGGCTTTGGCATGCTGGCGCCCCCGGTCGGCCTGAACGTCTACGTGGTCAACGGCATTATCAAGGGACGTGGCCGGCCTGTGCCCATCAGCGAGAGCTATCGCGGGGTCATGCCCTTTCTGGTCAGTGATACGCTGAGAACGCTCGTGCTGCTTTTCTTTCCTGGCCTCTCGCTCTGGCTCGTCCGTTACATGAGCTGAAGCGGGCGCATCGCGGCCTTCGTCCTACCGATCCTCGCCCAGTCAAGTGACTGCCTTATCCAATCCCACCAGACAGGAGACACCCCATGACCTCGCGCCGCTCACTTCTGAAAGCCTCCGCCGGCATCGCGCTGGCCGCGCCAGCCGTGCACCTTCGTGCCCAGCAGACGGTCACGCTGAAGTTCCACACCTTCATGGCACCTCAATCGGCGGTCTGGCTGACCATGCACAAGGCCTGGATGGACAAGGTTGAAAAAGACTCGGGCGGTCGCATCAAGTTCGAGGGCTATCCCGCTATGCAACTGGGCGGCACGCCCGTTCAGCTTTACGACCAGGCGCGCGACGGCGTGGTCGATATCGTCTGGACACTGCCCGGCAACACCGCCGGCCGTTTCCCGCGTATCGAGGCATTCGAGCTGCCCTTCATGATGAACAACTCCGAAGCCACCTCGAAAGCCTTGTGGGAGTACGTTCAAACCGTTGCGACCGACGAGTTCAAGGACACCCACGTGCTGGCCCTGCATGTGCATGGCCCGGGTATGTTCCATACCGTCGACCGTCAGGTGAAAACGGTCAATGACCTCAAGGGGCTCAAGGTGCGCGGCCCCACGCGGCAGGTCACCAAAATGCTGGCCTCGGTGGGCGCCACGCCAGTCGGCATGCCGCTGCCAGCCATTCCCGATGCGCTGAGCAAAGGTACGATCAATGGCTGCGCCATTCCCTGGGAGGTGGTGCCCTCGGTACGCGTGCACGAGCTCACCAAGTTTCACAGCGAGTTTCCTGCCAATGCGCCGGCGCTCTACACGACTACCTTTGTCATGACCATGAACAAGGCGCGCTACGAGTCTTTGCCACCCGATTTGAAGAAGGTGATCGATGACAACTCGGGCATGGCGACCTCGGCCTGGCTCGGCAAGACCCAACAGGGTAATGACCCGGCGGGGCGCAAGGCTGCGGCTGATCGCGGCAATACCATTTATCAGATCACGCCTGCCGACGCTGCCGAGTTCGTCAAGCGCTCTAGCCTGGTGGATGACGAATGGGCGGCCGATATGAACAAGCGTGGCTTTGACGGGCAGAAGCTGCTTAACACCGCCAAGGCGCTGATCGCCAAGCACGGGGCCTGAGCCGCCAGGGGAAGCGAGCGATCAATGGGGCCTGGCTACAGCCCCGTTGATCGCCTCTCAGGTCGCCTCTCAGATCGCCACGCCCGCTTTGCCCTTCAGTTGCAGCATGGCGCGGGCCTCGTCCGGGGTGGCCACCTGCAGCCCCAGGCGCTCGATCAGTTGTCGTGCGGCACTCACTTGCTCGGCGTTTTTCGTGGCGAGTTGTCCCGGCGCAATCCAGAGCGAGTCTTCCAGGCCGACCCGCACGTTGCCGCCCAAGGTGAGTGA
Organism: uncultured bacterium; assembly: GCA_903907905.1. Classification (GTDB taxonomy): domain Bacteria; phylum Pseudomonadota; class Gammaproteobacteria; order Burkholderiales; family Burkholderiaceae_E; genus SYIM01. The sequence goes on from CAIVPX010000033.1 coordinate 103,795, forward strand.
CTGCGCGGCGATGGCGAGCTGGCTCTTGCCCGCTCCGAGCACGCTCCAGAGGTAATCGCCGCCAAACAGCCGATCGGCCGTGCGACGCATGTGCGCCACGTCCTCGGGGTGGGTGCCGATGCCGCCCAGAATGCCGAACACCGACTGCACGAAGAAGGGCGGTTTGACCAGGCCGCGATCGACGAAGTGCGCAAGCGTGTAGAGGTGGCCGATGTCGTAGCACTCGATCTCGAAGCGGGTGCCATTGTCGGCGCAGGTGCGCAGGATCTTCTCGATGTCCTTGAAGGTGTTTTTGAAAATTCGGTCATCGGATCCGGCCAGATACGCCGTCTCCCACTCATGCGCAAACGACTTGTAGCGATTGAGCATCGGAAACAGGCCGAAGTTCATCGACCCCATGTTGAGCGAGGCCACCTCGGGCTTGAAGAGGGCGCAGGGCTTGAGCCGCTCGTCCACGGTCATCGTGGCCGCACCGCCAGTGGTGATGTTGATCACCACGTCCGATTTCGCGTGAATCGTCTTCAGGAAGGGCTCGAACAACTCGGGGCTCTGATCGGGCCGACCGTCAACCGGGTGTCGCGCATGCAGGTGCACGATGGCCGCCCCTGCGTCAGCCGCCTCGATCGCGGCCGTTGCGATCTGCTCGGCGGTGACCGGCAGATACGGTGACATCGAGGGCGTGTGGATGGAACCGGTGACGGCGCAGGTGATGATCACCTTGCGCGAGGACCTTGGGGCGGCGGGCTGATTCATGGCAGTGGGCGGGGGGCAGTGGTTTGCGGAATCGCGAGTCTACGCGTCGGGCCGCAAGCGTTCCAGCATGCGCTGCGTCGCCTTGTTGGCGGGGGGCGTCTGTGGTCTACTCGGTCGCCATCATGCGGGGGGCTTGTGGCCGAGTTCGCCGGGGCGCGCAGATTGACGGGGAATGATGACGTGACCGAGCTGGTGCTGACCGAATTTCACGACTTGAAGAATGGGCGAGCGGCGGTCTTGCGACTGAACCGGCCGCAGGACCTCAACCCGCTCGACAAGGACACCGTCGCCGCGCTCAACCGCAGCATGGATGCACTGCTGGCCGATGCCAGCGTGGGGGCGGTGATCGTCACCGGCGAGGGATCGGCCTTCTCGGCCGGTGGCGACCTCAAGGGCTACCTCGATCTCTACCTCGATGAGCCCGCCTTTCGGCGCTTTCTCGCGGGACTGAAGACCTTCTTTGACAAGCTGGAGAACGGTCGTCTCATTTCGGTGGCGGCGGTCAATGGCGCCTGCGTGGCGGGGGGCTTCGAGTTGGCGCTCGCCTGCGACCTGATCGTCATGTCCAGTTCTGCGCGCATGGGGGACGGGCACCTGCGCTACTGGCAGTTGCCCGGCGCGGGCGGCTCGCAGCGCCTCACCCGTGCCGTGGGCTTGAACCTTGCGAAGCAGATTCTCTACAGCTATCAGATTTACGATGCGCAACGCTGCCAGGCGATCGGCTTGAGCGCCGCGAGCTTCGAGCCCGATCAGTTGCTCGCCGGAGCGCTGGCGATGGTCGACCGGATGATGACCACGCCCTCCGAGACCGTGACCGTCATGAAGCGCCTGCTCAAGGCCTCTGTCGAGATGCCACTCGAGCAGGGGCTCGACTACGAGATCGAAGAAGTCGTGCGTCACGCCATCGGCCAGGATGCGCCCGCCTACAAGGGGCTGCTGCGCTTTACCGAGCGCCCGCGAGCCGCCAATCCCACCTCAGACAGGGACAAGACATGAGCACACCGCATACAGCCATCGTGGGGGTGGGCTACACGCCGCTCAGTTCGCGGTCAGGCACGACCACCCTCGATCTGGCCCTGCAGGCCTGCCGGGCCGCCATCGCCGATGCGGGGCTCAAGCCCTCGGAGGTCGACGGGGTCGCCTCGTATTCCATGGGTGACTCATCGCCCGCGCAGGCGGTGGCGACGGGGCTGGCGATGGAGCCGATCAATTACCTGCTCGACCTCAGTCTGGGCGGGCAGGCGCCCTGTTATCTGGTGCTGCTGGCCGATGCGGCCATCCGTGCAGGCATGGCCCACACCATCGTCATCTACCGTGCGCTGAACGGGCGCTCGGGCATGCGCGTCGGTCGGGCCGACACCCATGGCAGCAGCACGATATCTACCGACTACCGCAATGCGCTGGGCTTCACCGCGTATCCGCAGTTCATCGCGATGTGGGCGCGCCGTTTCATGATCGAAACCGGCGCGACTGAAGACGATCTTGCCGAGGTGGTAATGGCACAGCGCTGGTACTCGCAGCGCAATCCGCGTGCGGTGGTTCGCGAGCCGCTCACGCGTGAGGCCTACTTTGCAGCGCCCATGATTGCCTCGCCCTTTCGCAGTGTCGACTGCACCCGCGAGGTCGATGGCGGCTGCGCCATTGTCATCACCTCGCTCGATCGGGCGAAAGATCTGCGCCACAAGCCAGCCATCTTGCTGGGGGGCGCCTATCAGTCGGGCGCCCGCCCCGGCCTCGACATGGGCGATGCCCTGCTCACCGCCAACTTCGCAGAGAACTGCCAGCATGCGCTGCGCGACAAGCTCTGGAAAAACGCCGGGATCAGCCCGCAGGACGTCGGGGCTGCCGAAATTTATGACTGCTTCAGTAGCGTCGTGCTCTTCGGTCTCGAGGGGTTGGGGCTCGTTCCCAAGGGTGGGGCGGGCGATCTGATTCGCTCGGGCGAGACCCGACCCACGGGCCGACTGCCCGTCAACACCCACGGCGGTCTGCTGTGTGAGGGCTATCTGCACGGCATGAACACCGTCGCCGAAGCGGTGTTGCAGTTGCGTGGCGATGCTGGTGAGCGGACGGTGCCCAATCTGGAGTCGGTGGTGGTGTCCTCCGGCGCGCTGATGGATGGGTCGGCCATGGTGCTGGCCAGTCACACCTGAGGAGTTCGCAGATGACCCAAGCGTCCGTGCTGGTTCCCATGCAAGGCTGCAAGGCCTGTGAGCGGCTGTGGCACACGCCCTTGCCGAGTTGCCCCTTCTGCGCGAGCACCGATTGCAAGCCGGTCGAGGTGGGCGGTCGCGGCCGGGTCTACGCCTGGACGACGGTGGCCCGCTCGCTTGAGAGCCCGCCCCGACCAACGCCCTACACCATCGTCACCGTAGACCTGGAGGCGGGCGGGCGAGTGTTCGGGCGTTATGAGGGGACAGCCGAGCCGCAGCCGGACGAGCCCGTGGTGTGTACCCGTGTCGACCGCGATGCGCAGGGGGCGCTCAGCTTTTCGCCGGCGCGCTAACGCTTGCCCAGATAGAGCCGGGCCACCCGCTCATCGTCGATCAGATCCGTAGCGCGATCCTGCAGGCGTACCGCGCCCAGTTCCATGACGCAGCCCCGGTCTGAGATCGACAAGGCCTTGCGCACGTTCTGTTCCACCATCAGGACCGCCTTGCCCTGATCGCGCAGGCGTTGCACGGTGCTGAACACCGCGTCGACCATGCGAGGAGCGAGGCCGATCGAGGGCTCATCCAGCATGATGAGCTGGGGGTCGGTGATCAGGGTGCGGGCGATTTCCAGCATGCGCTGTTCGCCGCCAGAGAGGGCGCCTGCAAGCTGGCTGCGCCGCGAGCTCAGAATGGGAAACAGTTCGAGCACGCCTTGCGTGCGCTCGCGTAGCAGCTGGGCGTCGCGCACCTGATAGCCGCCCATCCGCAGGTTTTCCTCGATGGTGAGCCTTGGAAAGACGCTGCGATGCTGCGGCACGTAGGCAATGCCGGCGGCCAGCAGACGCTCGGAGGGCAGAGCGGTTACATCCTCGCCCCGCAGTTCGATCTGGCCACTGCGCCAAGGCACCAGATTGAAGATGGCGCGCAGCAGGGTGGACTTGCCGGCACCGTTGTGCCCGATGACTGTGGCGATTTCGCCAGCACTCACCGCAAGCTCGACGCCATCAAGAATGTGACGGCCACCGTAGCCGGCGCTGAGCGCGCGAATCGACAGGACGGTGCTCATCCCAGATAGGCCTCGAGCACACGCTCGCTCGCCTGCACCTGCTTGGGCGTGCCCCGCTCGAGCACTGTCCCCTGATGCATCACGATGATGTCCTGTGCAAGCGACATGACAAACTCCATGTTGTGCTCGACCAGTAAAAATATGCGCGGCTGCTCGCGAAACATGCTGCGAATGAAGTCGGCGAGAACCTCGAGCAGCGCGGGATTGACCCCGGCGGCCGGCTCATCCAGCAGCATGACGCGCGATGGAACGATGAAGCTGCAGACGATTTCGAGCAGACGGCGCTGACCGAACGAGAGTTGGGCGGCCGGCGCATCCGCATAGTCGTGCAGATTGACCCGACGCAACAGATCAAGGGCCTGATCGCGCACCCGCCGGTGATGGGCACCGGATCGGCTGAGCGTCTGCGACAGGACGGCAAGCAGCCCCTTGGGCTGGGCTGCGAAGCGCAGATTGTCCAGGCAGCTCTCCTCAAGCAGGATGCGGCATTCCTGAAAGGTACGGGTGATGCCAAGACGAGCGATCTGGTGCGATGCCTGGCCAGTCACCGCGACCCCCTCGATGATGACCTGGCCGCTGTCGGGTCTGACGGCGCCCGCGATCACATCGAACAGCGTGGTCTTGCCCGCGCCGTTGGGGCCGATCAGGCCGTAGATGCCCGGGCCGTCGATATCGATACTGACCCGGTCGAGCGCCACGATGCCGCCGTAGCGCTTGCTGACCGACTGCAGGCGAAGCGCGCTCATGGTCGGGTGCCGCCGTTCGGGTTGCGGCGCAGGCGCCGCGTGGCGGCGCGCAACAGCCCGGCGAGTCCGCTGGGCGCGTAAAGCGTGATCAGCACGAGCATGGCGCCGAAGATCACCAGCCGCCACTCGTTGGCGAGTCGGAGAATTTCAGGCAGCCCGACGTAGAGCAGCGCGCCCAGCACCGGGCCCGCCTGCGAGCCCGCGCCGCCGATGATGACGATCAGCACGGTGTTGATGCTCTCGAGCATGGTGAACGTGGACGGCGCTGCCACGCGCAGGAAGGACACATGGAGCACGCCGCCGAGCCCCGCGACCGCACTGCCGATCGCGAAGATCAGGGTCTTGAAGGCGAGCACGTTGACGCCGCGGGCGCTGGCCAGCCGCTCATCCTGCCGGATGGCCGAGAGCGTTCGCCCCAGATCGGATCGGACGATGAGGTGCTGCAGCCCGAGCATCAGCACACTGAGCGCGAGCGCAAGCCAGTAGAAGTGACGCATCGGTCCAAAGGAGATGACCGTGTCGCCCCAGTTGAGCGGCGTCGGTCTGGGGATGCCCGGAAAGCCCGCCGCTCCCCGAGTGACCTCGTCCCAGTTGTTCATGACCGCGTGCAGCATGAGCCCGAACGCCAGGGTGACAATCATGAAAAAGTGGCCGCGAAAGCGAAAGCAGATCAAGCCGATAAGCGCGCCGGCGGCCCCGGCGGCAAGGCTGCCCGCGACCAGCGCCGCCCAGAAATTCAGTCCCGTGTCGACCATCAGCACGGCGGCCACGTAGCCGCCGACGCCGGCAAAGCCCATGTGTCCCAGCGATACCAGGCCCGCGTAGCCCAGCATGAGGTTGAGGCCAATGGCCGGAATGACCAGCACGCAGCTGAGCACCAGCAGGTGCAGCAGATAGGGCTGATCGGCGGTCAGGAAGGGCGCACTTGCGAACAGGGCGAGCACGAACAGGACAGCGGTCGCGCGGGTCATGGATGGGCTCAGGCTTCGCCACGCAGGCGAAATCCGAACAGGCCCTGCGGGCGCAGCAGCAGGATGCCGATCATGACGAGGAAGGCGATCGAGTCCCGGTAGTCAGTCGGCAGCCAGATCGAGGAGATCGATTCGGTGACGCCCAGAATGAGGCCGCCGGCCACGGCCCCCGGCACGCTACCCATGCCGCCCAGCAAGATGCCGGCAAGCCCCTTGACGAGGGGCACATCGCCCATCTGGGGGAAGACCAGAAAGAGGGGGCCGATCAGGCAACCGCCGAGTGCGGCCAGCATGCAGCCGATTGCGAAACTGCTCCATTGAACCCTTGCAACCGGGATGCCCACCACGCGCGCGGCCTCCTGGCTCTGGCTGGTGGCGCGGATCGCAGTACCGAAGCGCGTGTACTTGAGAAAGAGGCCGAGCGTGGCGACCATGGTCAGCGTGATGGCAATGCTGCCCAGGTGCAGCACGCTGAAGCGAAGCTCGCCGATCTGGATCAGTTGCTCGGTACCCGGCACACGCCACTGCAGTGCGTTGGGTCCCCATAGGGCGATGACCAGATTTTCGAGGGCCAGGATGAGGCCGAGCGATGCGATGACCTGATTGCGAAGGTTGCCGGTGAGGGGGCGGAACACGGCGCGTTCGAGGGCGATGCCGATGGCTGCGAGTGTCAGCATCGACAGCAGGACCGATGCGGGATAGCTGTCGGTCAGCCGGGTATAAAAGAAGTGACCCAGGTAGCCGCCGATGGTGAACAACACGCCGTGGGCAAAGTTCACCACATGCATGACGCCGTAGATGAGCACCATGCCGAGCGCGACCAGCACATAAATGGCGCCCATCATCAGCCCGTTGATGAGCTGTTCGAGCAGGATTTCGCTCATCTCAGCGGGCGTCAGCCTGCGCCGCAGCCGGCCTTGGCGCTCTCCGGGTAAAGGATTCGGCGTTTGCCGTCGGCGCACCACTCGGTGACATAGACGCTGGGACTCGCCTGGCCCTTGCTGTCGAACCGGAGCGTGCCGGTGACCCCAGTGTGCTCGATCCGGACCAGGGCCTCGCGGATGGCCTTACCGTTGCTCACGCTGCCTGCGGCCTGCATGGCCGCGACCGCGACCATCAGGCCATCGTACGACTGCGCTGCGAAGCCATGCGCCTCTTCACCGAACCGGGTCTTGTAGCGCTGGCTGAACTGGCGGATGCGCGGCACATCGGCATTGGGCGGAAAGGCGTTGTACTGCACCATGCCCTCGAGCTTTTGCGCGTCGAGCCGCTTGAGGAAGCGATCCGAGCCCATGGCCAGCGTTCCGATCAGTTGGATCTTGAGGCCCGCGTCGCGAATCTGCCGGATCGCCAGACTGCCCGGTTCTTCGTCCATGAACAACATGACCGCCTGAGACTTATTGTTGCGCAGGTTGGCGATATGGCTGGCGAAGTCGACCTCGCCCACGTTGAAGTAGCCAACGTAGCCGCCCTTGGCTGCCGGTAGCAGTTCGCGAATGCCGGTGACGCCCCCGCGCCCGGCGTCGTTGTTCCAGGCGATAAAGGACAGGGGCGACCAGCCCTGCTTGGCGAGGAACTCGGCAAGTGCCACATTGAGCTGGTGGTTGTGGGCGTTGACCCGGAACAGAAACGGGTTCTTCTGCTCGGTGAGGTTGGGCCCGGTCGGGACGGTGAGGATGAGCGGCAGGGCGTGATCCTGTGCGATCGGGGCGATGGCCGCCGCCACGGCCGAGGACAGTTCGCCGAGGACCACGGGCACTTTGTCCACGCTGGCCAGCCGCTGCATGGCCGAGGCGCCATCGCTTGGATTGGCCCGCGTATCGTAGACCTTGAGTTCCACCGTGTAGCGTGTGCCGCCTACTGTGATACCGCCGCCGTCGTTGAGCTCTTCCACCGCGAGCTTGAAGCCATTCATCTGAAAGACGCCCGGGGCGGCCATCGGACCCGTCAGCGCGGTGACGATGCCGATCTGCAGTCGGGTCTGTGCATGCGCCAGCGAGCTGGCGCCCAGGGCGAGCGCGGTGAGGGCTGACAGCGTCCAGGTGAGCGGGCGTTTCATGAAGGGCTCCTTGCTCAGGGCAGTTTGTAGAGATTGCGGGCGTTGTCGCGCAGCAATTTCACGAGCGCCTCGGGTTTCAGGCCCAGCGCTTCGATCTCCTTTCTCGTGCGCTCGAAGTCGAGGACGGGGTAATCGGTGCCGAAGATGACCTTGTCCTGCCCGTAGCTGTTGATGTAGTGCACGAAGGATTGCGGCCAGTACTTGGGGCTGTGGGCGTCGCAGCCGATGAAGATGTTCTTGTGCTTCCAGGACATGGCGATCATCTCCTCGGTCCAGGGGATGCCCACGTGAATGCCGACCAGCTTGAGTTCGGGAAAGTCGCAGGCCACGGCGTCGAGCGTGATCGGGCGGCCCACGCTTCGAAGCGGGCGCGCGGGGTCGTAGACCAGCGACTGGCCCACCTGCAGTTGTACGGGAATGTCGAGCTCGACGCATTTGGCGTAGAAGGGGTACCAGCGTGCGTGATCGGCGGGCAGTTCAAACCAGTGCGGGTAATAGTGGGCACCGATGAATCCGTCATCGCGAACCGCGCGCTCGAGGGCCCGGACGCCGTTCATGCCCTCGGTGGGGTCGAGTCCGGCCAGTCCGCTGAAGCGGTCGGGGTACTGCTGAACCGCCTCGGCCACCAACGAGTAGGGCAGATGCCAACTACCGGGAATCCCCATCTGTCCGGTCTTGGTTGCGATGAGCATGGAGCGCTCGATGCCCGCTTTGTCCATGAGTTCGAGCATCTGCTTATGGCTGAGCCCCTCGCCGACCGAGGCATCGCGGCCGATCTTTCCGTGCCAGAATGCTTTTGACCAGGCTGGGCGAAGGCGCATGACTTCGGGGGTGATGGGGTTGACCACGCAGTCGATGGCCTTGATGGTGTAGGTCATGATGTCTTTCAGGTGACGGCCTTCGGGCCGGAGTGGGTCGATACAGCGGGCGGATGCGATCGTGAGCGCAATTCAGAACACCGGTGAACAATTGCTGCGCCTTCTGGCCAGCCGTGGCGTCGCTTTCTTCTTCGTCAATTCTGGCACGGATTTTCCGTCGCTGGTCGAGGCGCTGGCCCGTTCGCGAGACGAGAGCCTGCCCGCGCCGAAAACACTACTGGTGCCCCACGAGAATGTAGCGGTCGGCATGGCCTATGGCGTGACGCTGGTGAGCGGCACCCCGCAGGCGGTGATGGTGCATGTCAACGTTGGCACGGCCAATGCGCTCTGCGGTCTGATCAATGCCTCGCGTGAAAACATTCCGATGTTGCTCGCCGCGGGGCGTACGCCCTGGATGGAAAAGGGCTCGCCGGCCAGCCGGTCGCTCAACATTCACTGGGCTCAGGAAATGTTCGACCAGGCGGGCATCGTGCGTGAGCATGTGAAGTGGGATTACGAGTTACGCAGCGGCGAACAACTCGAGACAGTACTCGACCGCGCGTTGGCGATCGCGCAGAGCGAGCCGCAGGGCCCCGTGTACCTGAGCCTGCCGCGCGAAGTGCTGGCTCAGCCTGCGCCCATGGCTGCTGACACGCCTGTTCAGCGGGCGGCGCTGCCGCCCAACCCGAACCCCGCGGTCATGACCGAACTTGCCCGCCAGTTCGCGCAGGCGAGCAAGCCGTTGATCATTACCTCACGGGCCGGCCGCGAGCCCGAGGCGGTCGGTCTGCTCGCGCGGCTGGCCTCCGAGTGGGCCGTGCCGGTGGTCGAGTTCCGGCCACGGCATCTGTCGCTGCCCAATACCCACGCCATGCACGGTGGCTACGAAGTCGGCCCCTGGCTGGGCACGGCCGATCTGATCGTGGTACTCGATTGCGACGTGCCCTGGATTCCTTCGCAGGGCGAGCCTGCGCTGGGCGTGCCGATCATCCAGGTGGGCAGCGACCCGCTGTTTGCACGCTATCCGGTGCGCGGCTTCCGGTCGGATCAAACCATCCAGGCCAGCCCAGCTGCCTTTCTGCGGGGCTTGCTTGAGGCGGTGGCTACGGAGCAACCGGATGCCGGGCGGCTTGAGGCGCGTCGTCAACGCGTCATCGAAGCGGGTCGGTCGCGCCGGGCGGCTCTGGCGTCGGCGATCGAGACCGGGCGTGCGCGCTCGCCGATGAGCATGGTGGCGGTGAGCCATGCCATCGGCCAGGCGCTGGAGGCGGCTGGCGGTGAGGCCGTTGTGGTCAACGAATATTCCCTGCAGCCGGCGGCCTTGCGGCTCGAACAGCCGGGCAGCTATTTCGGCTCCAGCCCCGTGGGCGGGCTCGGTTGGGGATTGCCCGCGGCCCTCGGTGTGAAGCTTGCTCGCCCGCAGGCGCTGGTGGTGGCGGCGCTGGGCGATGGTTGCTATGCGTTCGCGAACCCGCTGGCCTGCCATCACGCAGCGGCCATGCACGGCATTGCGGTGCTCACGGTGGTGATGGACAACGGCGGCTATGGCGCGGTCGAACGAGCGACCCGTGCCATGTATCCGCAGGGGCACGCGGCCTCGGGCGGTGACATGCCACTCGTGTCCTTGTCGCCCATGCCCGACTTTGCCCGGGTGATCGAATCGTGTGGCGGCTGGGGCGAGCGGGTGGATCATGCGCAGGATCTGCCCGGGGCGCTGCAGCGCGCGATCCATCAGGTATCTCGCGAAAAAAGACAGGCCTTGCTGCACGTGCGCTGCAGTTGACCTCCGGCCTGTGGGGCGGTGAGCGCACGGTGCCGATCAGGCGCCGGCGCCGATCATGCTCAGCAACTCGTCGGTCGAGCGCACGTCGGCGAAGAACTGCACCAGGGTGGCCAGCGCGGCGAGGTGCTCGGCATCCGAGCGCGCGGCGTTGGCGTCACTCACCATCACCGTCTTGAAGTCGGCCATCATCGCGTCGCGGGCCGACGCCTCGCAGCACACGTTGGTGAGCGTGCCCGTGATCAGCACCGTATCGATCTTGCGCGCCCTGAGCTGATCGGGAATCGCGCAGGCGCCGGGGAAGAACGCGCTGTAGCGCTTCTTGGCGCAGACGATGTCGCCGGGCAGCACCTCGAGTTCGGGCCAGAGCGCATGATCCGGACGACCTGGGGTCAGCGCCTCGAGGATGGCCGCCGCATAGGTCGGGTTGACCATGTGATCGAAGAACAGCGGCCACGATTCCGGACCCGCGGCCTGAAAGGAGGCCTGCGCGAAAGCCACGGTACCGCCGCGTGCCCGCAAGGCGCGCGCCAGCCGGTTGATGTGGGGCACGATCGCGCGCGCGGCGGGCGTCTCGGAGGGCGATCCGGGCCGCAGAAACGCGTTCTGCATGTCGATCACCACCAGGGCGGTTCTCGAGGGGTCGAGCGATGGGTAGAGGTGCAGGGCGCCACGGCGGATCATCAGCCGGTCGATGATGTCCTGAGGCAGGGTGCTGGGGTGCATGGGGCGGTGTGTGGGAAGAGTGGATCGGTCCAGTGTGCCCTCGCAGCGCTCGAGTGGCAAGACAACCCTGCCAGACGCGATGCGCAGGCCACCCGCTTGGGCGTGCCTGCGCGGATTGATCGCGCTTGCAGTGAGCCGAAAAAGCGCGTCGCGTGTTTGATCAACGCGAGTGTTGATGCTAGGATCGAATCGTCTATTGCCCTTGCAACGATTGTCCTCCCCAAGAAGCGATGATGCCCAGACCCGTGTACGTCCATGGTGCCGCAGTCCGGATGTCCTGGGCCGATGCCAGCTTCAGTCTCGAAGAGCTTGTCTTTCAGACGGTTCGCGCGGCGCTGGCCGATTCGGGGGTGTCCATTGAATCCGTGCAGTCGGTGGTTCTGGCGGCGCACGATCTGGTGGATGGGCGCTCCCTTTCCAGTATGGTGACCGCGCCCGCTGCGGGGGCCTACCTTCGCGATGAAATCCGGGTAGCCGAAGATGGGCTGGTGGCCTTGTCGTTGGCAGGTGCCCGCGTGGCGGCAGGTGAGTGCGAATTCTCAATCGTGGCGGCCTGGGGGCGAGCGAGTGAGGGTGATCTGCTGCGCGATTCCAGGGTGGCGATGGATCCCTTCATGGTTCAGCCCTTCGGGTTGACCGAGGCCGGGATCTCGGCAATGCGGCTCTCGCGATGGATGGGTGAGCACGGCGCTCAGCTTGAGGCGAGGCAGGCGGCGGTCGAGGCGCGAAACTGGCGTGCGGCGGCGAATCCTCGTTCGCTGCTGCACGCCTCGGTCCAGGTACCCATGCCAGGGCCGCTCCTTCAAACAGAGGGGCCGCGCCTGGCTGACGTGGTCTCGGCAGTGATCATCGGCGCACCGGTCTCGCGAGCTTGCCTCGCGGGCGTCGGACATGGCACCGACAGCCCGGCACTGGGTGATCGCAACTGGCTTGCTCGCCCGGCGCTCTCGGCGGCCGTCAGTCAGGCGCTGAGCGAGGCCCGCTGGCGTCTGTCAGACATCAACCTGTTCGAAATCGACGGCATGACGCTGGCCGATGAAGCGCTCGCCCTTGAGGCGCTGGGTCTGGCGCAGGCGGGGCAGGGCTTTGAGGTTTACGCCGGGTCGGCGCAGATCAACCCCGCTGGTGGTTCGGCTGCGGGCTGGTGTTATCCAGCCATGGGCCTGGTCCGATTTGCAGAATGCCTGTTCCGGCTGCGCGCCTCGGGGGCCGGACGTGGTTTGGCGGTGGGCGCCTCGCCCATTGGGGCTCAGACACACACCGCAGCGGCGCTGGAGCTTTCATGAGCGATCCAATCGCCATCATCGGCGTGGGACAGACCCGTTACCGGCGCAAGCATGCTGACCTGAATACCGCCGAACTGGTGCGGCAGGCGGTGCTGGCCGCCCTCGAAGACGCCGGACTGGGGATGGATGCGATCGGGCTGGTGGTCGGCGGCGTTGCGCCAGATGCGTTGGCCGGTATCAACCACCTGGACATGCACGCCATCGCACGCCCGGGGGTCCCCTATTTTCGGGTGAACACCGGCGGCGCGACGGGCTCGTCAGCCCTGCTCGCGGCAATGAGTTGTATCCACGCGGGTCGCTGCGACACCGCGCTGGTGGTGGCCGCGGAGCGCATGGGGCACGCCACCGCTGCGCAGAATATCTTCAACTCAATCTTCGACCCGATCTACGAAAAGGACATCAGCATGTCCACCATCAGCATGGTCGCGCTTCGGGCGACCCTGCTGATGCAGCAGCATGGCTACACGCTCGAGCACTGGGCGGGCCTCGCCGCCCGCAACTCGGCGGCCTCCATGCTCAACGACACGATCGAAAATCCGCGCTTCTTCACGGTCGATGATGTGTTGCAGTCCAAGTACCTGGCCTGGCCCATTCACTGGCTCGAGGCCTGTCCGACCAGCGAGGGCGCCTGCGCGGTGGTGGTGACCCGTGGCAATCGGGTCGGCGCCCGCAACGCTGCCTGGGTACGAGGCGCCCGCGGATTGAGCGACACCTACGCCATGGGTGATCGGATGCACCGGCCTGAGGGCTCGCTGGTCGATCTCATCACGCTGCGACGATCGGCCGAGGCGGCTTGCCGCGATGCGGGCATTACCGATCCGCGGCACGCTTTCGACGTGGTCGAGATTCAGGCGCCGTTCGCCAGCTCCGAGGTCATGGCTTATGCCGCTCTGGGCTTGTGCGAGGCCCACGAGGGCGTCGCGTTCACCGAGAAGGCGATCGAGCAGCGTGCGGGCGCGACCATCAACCCGTCGGGGGGGCCGCAGGCCAACAATCCGGTGAGCGCAACCGCGCTGATTCGAATTGCCGAGTGTGCGCAGCAGGTGAGGGGGCTGGCAGGGCGCCGTCAGGTGGATGGTGCCCGCATGGCCGTTGCCACCGGCCAGGGCGGCGCCACGCAGTTTTCAACGGCGGTCATCGTGAGCAGTGAGAAACCCTGAGGGTCTGCAGTCATGGCAAGCGAATTCGATCTGATCACTATTCCCGGCAAGTGGGACTTCGACTACAAGTATTTCGCGGGGGCGGCCGCAAGCCGTTTCTTCGCCGAAATTCGCGACAATCAGCGCATCATGGGAACGCGATGTGCCCAATCCGGGCGGGTGCTGGTCCCCGCGCGCAGCTTCTCCGACGCCGAGTTCGAGCCAACGACCGACTGGGTGGAGACCGGTCCGGGGGGCGTGCTTGAAGTGTTTACGATCGTCGGCACCAAGTTTCCGGGTCTGCCTGACCCGCCTTTCGTGCTGGGCTATGTCACGCCCGATGGGGCCGATACCGCCATACTCAACCATATCCGGGGCGTCGATCTCAGCAATCTCGACGAGGCCGCCCGCATCATGATGGCCAGGCCCCGGGTGCTCGCGGTCTTCAACGAGCACCGCGAAGGGCGGATTACCGATTTTCATTTCCGGGTCGTGGGCTGAGCCTGTCAGGCTGCCTGCGTCTTCAAAGGTCATTGACATGAGCGCGACGCCTCGCAGAGCGGCGATTGTCACGGGTGCGGCCGGCGGTCTGGGTGTCGCCATTTCCCAGTACCTGCATCGGCAGGGTTGCAGGGTGTACGGCGTCGACCTCGATGAAGGGCGCCTGGCGGAACTTTCCAAGCAGTTCTCGGATGGCCACTTCGTGGGGGTTTGTGCCGATGTCACCGATCCGCAGGCTATCCGGCGCGCGGTAGACCGTATTCAGCTCGAGTTCGGTCCGCCCCTGGTGCTGGTCAACAATGCGGGTCTTACCGATAAGGCGGCGCGGATCGAGCAACTTTCGATCGAGCACTGGAACACCGAGATGTCGGTTCACGCCAGCGCCTCATTTCTCTGGACGCAGGCCTGCTTCGGGCCCATGCGCGAGGCCGCTTGGGGCCGGATCATCAACATCTCCTCGATCGCAGCCAGCATGGGCGACTTTGCCCACGCCGCTTACGCCGCCAGCAAGGCGGCCCTCCTGGGGCTGACTCGGGCCAGCGCGCTCGAAGGCGCGCGGTTCGGCATCACGGTCAATGCGGTGCTACCTGGAATGGTGATGACGCCTGCGTATGACAAGATCCGGCCCGACATACGTGACCGGGTTGAGTCGAGAACCGCCATGAAGCGTTCAGGAAAGCCTCACGAAATTGCCGCGCTGGTGGCGTTTCTCGCGTCCGACGATGCGTCGTTCATCACCGGCCAGGCGATTACGGCCGATGGCGGGCTGGGTCTGTTCGTGTTCTGATCGGCGCGGTCTCGGCCGCCTGCTCGTGCGAAGCCTTGGTTGCCTCCAGATAGCGTTTGGCGTTCACGATGACCGGCGACTCTGACGTCAGGGCGATGCAGGCGTTCTCAAGCCTTGGCTCCATCTTCAGCCCGGTGCCGATCCAGGCGCCATCAGGTGAATGGCGTCCTTCGAAGGCGATCTTGGCGCGCATCCTGAGAAACGTGATGAGTGTATGCGTGGCGGCCAGGTCAAGTGCCAGGGTCAGAAAGTGCGAGCAGCATTTGACGCCGCCCAGCAGAGCCATGACCTTGGACCGATAGCCGGGGCCGATGGTCAGCCCGACCAGCCCCTCCATGGGCGCGACGCTCTCAAGGCAGGCTGTGTAAGGTTGATGCACTGACTCGGCGTCGATCTCGCGGATGATCAGATCGGGCAGTGACACCACCCCGCTCAGCCGCAAGGAATGGATGAGCTCGTTGCCCGCTTCATCGATGCTGGTATCGATCAGGCTCGCGTGAAAGCGGACCCGACTGTCGTCGACTGGTTCGATCCTGAGTTTCTTCTCGCGCTCGGCGCAGCGTTCCGGGCCCAACACGCTCCTCCGTAGGTTCAGTAAGGAAAGGGCCAGACCCGGCTGTAGCGCTCTCCGCGGCGGTAAAGGTGGGCAAGCCCGCGCGGCTGGTAAATCAGGAAGACAATGATCAGCACCCCGAGTACGACGTTGACCATGGGGAAGGCGATGTCGTAGCGCGCACCGGGCAGCAACTGCGCAATCCAGGGGCCCACGACGGTGAGCAACTCCTGCACCAGTCGCAACGAGATCGCTCCGAGCACCGCGCCCAAAATGGAGCCGATACCCCCGACGATCAGCATGCCGAGGTACCAGATGGATTCAAAGAGCGTGAACTGCTCAAAATGTGCCAGCCGGTTTTCATAGGCAAGCAAACCTCCTGCCAGCCCAGCAAAAAACGAGGCCATGCCAAACGCTGCGATCTTGTAGTAGGTGACGTTGATGCCGGTGACCTCGGCGGCGAGATCATTATCCCGCACCGAGATGAGCGCGCGACCGACCCGGCTGCGCAGGATGAAGAGCGCCGCGAAAACCGACATGACGACGAAGGGCAGCACCAGAAAGTAGAAGTCTGTGGCCGTGCGGATTTCGTGGCCGAGGATGACTGGTGCCGATACGGAGATGCCCGCCGAGCCGCCAAACCAGTGCTCGGGCAGCCGCACCACCGTGAATTGAAAGACAAACTGCGCAGCGAGGGTGGTCAGGGCCAGATAGAAACCCTTGATGCGTGCCGCCGGCAGTCCGAACATGACGCCAACCAGCGCGGCCCCGCCCGCGCCGATCAGCAGGGGCAGGGGAAAGGGGAGGTTGAGTTTCATCGCGGCGATCGCGGTGAAATACGCGCCGATTCCCATGAAGGCCGATTGTCCGACACTCACCTGCCCGGCCAGGCCGACTAGGATCTGCAGTCCTATGACCGAGATGATGGTGATACCGGAGACCGTCGCGAAACGGATCCATGAATTGGACACAAGAAAGGGGTAGGCCAGCAGGGTCACCAAGAGCAGGGCAAGCGCCAGCCACTGCCAACGCGTACGCAGCAACGCCATATCGTCCTGGTAAGTCTCGGAAAACGAACCGCAGGCCCGGTACATGGTCAGATCCTTTCCACCCGCTTCCAGCCGAACAGTCCCTGGGGCTTGAACACCAGGATGAGCATCATCAGGGCGAAGGGAAACAGCAGCGACGCGCCACCCTCAAAGTAGGGGTCGAGCCATGCCGCCGCCATGCTCTGGCCGACGCCAACAATGATGCCCCCCAGCATGACACCGCCCACCGTTTCGAGCCCGGACAACAGCACCACCGGGAGTGCGACAAAGGCGATGCTGGCGATCTCGGGACTGACGCTGCGACCGCTCATGAAGGCCACCGCTGCAATAGTGGCTACCAAGCCGGACAACGCCCAGGACAAGCCGATACTGCGCCGCACGTTGACCCCCAGCGAGCGCGCGATCTGGTGGCTTTCGGCGACCGCCGTCATGAAGAGCCCGGTCCGTGTTGACCGGAAGAACCAGGCGAGCAGCGCGACGGCGGCCGCGATGAGCAGCGTGCCGATGAGCGCGGGTTGCTTGATCGTGACCCCGGCCACTCGCCAGCGCTCGGTGCCCAGAATGTCCGGAAACATCTGCGGTTCTGTGCCGAATACGATCGTGCCCAGGCCGTTGAGAATGAGCAGCAAACCGAGCGTCGCCATGAAGAGCGCCATTTCGCTTTGGCCAACCAGGGGCCGGAGCACAAAGCGCTCGACCGCAAGTCCGAGCAGGGCCATGCACGTGGCGGTGAGCAGAATGGCCACCCAGTGGTTCATGCCTAGCCCGAAGAAAGTCATGGCCATGAAGGTGGCCAACATCAGCATCTCACCCTGGGCGATATTGAACACTCGGCCCGAACGATAAATGATGCTGAATCCGACCGCTACCGACGCGTAGATCGCGCCGTTGGCGATGCCATTGACCAGAACCCGGGGCAGTGCGTCGATCATGGGAGCCTCAACCGAGCCAGCGCCGCCGGCGCCGGTACTGTTTGACGTCCTTGAAGCTCTTGCGCCGGCCATCGGCGCTCATTCCAAGGTAGAACTCGCGCAGGTCATCGTTGCCGAGCAGCTCGTCGCGGCTGCCTTCCATGACGATGCGGCCGTTTTCCAGCACATAGCCTCGGGCAGCCACGCCCAGCGCGACCCGTGCGTTCTGCTCCACCAGCAGGATGGATGTGCCGAGTTCACGATTGATCTGGGCGATGGATTCGAAGATACGGCTCACGAGGAGCGGCGACAAGCCGAGCGAGGGCTCGTCGAGCAGGAGCAGTCGGGGCTTGGCCATGAGGGCGCGTCCGATGACCAGCATCTGCTGCTGACCGCCCGACAGGTAGCCTGACTCGCGCTGCCGGAATTCGGCGAGGATGGGGAAAATGCCGTAAACCTGGTCGAGCGATTCACGAAGCTGAGCGCGGCTCGCGCTGCGGATGGGCGCGGAGGCGACGATCAGGTTCTGCTCGACGCTGAGGTGCTCGAGTACCCGACGGCCCTCCATCACCTGAACCAGGCCACGCCGAACGGTGGCGACCGGGTCATGGTTATGGACCGCCTGGTCCTCGAACAGTATTTGCCCCTCGCTGACACGCCCTTCTTCGTCTTGGATCAGGCTAGAGATGGATTTGAGTGTGGTGGTCTTGCCGGCACCGTTGCTGCCCAGCAGCGCCACGATCTCACCGCGATTGACGGTTAGCGAGACGTTCTTGAGCACCAGGATGCTTCCCTGGTACCGCACCTCGATGTTGTTGACCGCTAGAAGAGGCGACGACAGGCCGGCCGCCGGAGCGACCGGCCGGGCTGCCGCAGGCTGCGGGGCCAGCATCACTGAAACGCTCGGGATCGCGGCTTACTTCACCAGAGGCATGAACTCGCTCGCCTTGGTGATCTTGCCGCCCTTTTGCTGCAAGATGACGACTGAATCGGCGCCCTGAGTGGGATCCTTGTCGATGTCGAACTGGATTTTGCCAAGCAAGCCGTAGCCGTTGAAGCTGCCCGCACGCATCTCCTGGAAGACAGCAGCGCCGTTGATGCGCCCGCTGCCCGCCTTGGCTTGGGCCCGCTCGATGGCTTCCAGCAGCACCATGACTGACGGAAAGTGCAGCAGGGTGTCAGCCGACCAGCGGGTGCTGTATTTGGCCGCGCGCGACTGATAGATCTTGTAGGCCTCGGTGTTCGGGTCAGCGTAGCTCTGGCTGGTGACCTCGAAGGTACCCTCGTAGACGTCTTTGGGAACGTTGAGAAGTTCGAGAAGGCCCAGGCCCTCGTGCTGCGAGTTGACCACACGGGTCATGTCGAACTTGCTCGCCTTGAGCTCCTTCAGGAGTGCCGGCTGGAGCTGATCGGTGGTGGCGAGGTAAACGATATCGGGCTTGGCCGCTAAGATGTGTTCAACATTGGCTGACACATCCAGCGCGCGGGGGGAGACGAACTCGTTAAGCACGACCTGGGCGTTCATGCCCTTGATGAGGCCACCGAAACTGCCTGCCCAGTCTCGCCCGGAGCTGCCGTCAAAGGTCACGAAAGCAATCCGCAGCGGGCGGCTCTCCTTCCAGGTCTCGAGCCGCCACTTGGTGGCGGTAGCGAAGTAACGGGCATAGTCGCCCAGCGGCGTGAATACCCAGTTGCCTGGCTTCATCAGGCTGTAGGAGGGGCCCCCGTGGACCGCAGGGATTCGGTCTTGCGAGAGGCGGTTCTGCAGAGCGATGACATTGGGCGAGCCGAAGGTGACGATGCCCACCATGGTCTTGTCTTCGAGCGAGCGCTCGTAGGCCTGAACCGTT
The DNA here is from genome assembly GCA_903907905.1 of uncultured bacterium. GTDB lineage: Bacteria > Pseudomonadota > Gammaproteobacteria > Burkholderiales > Burkholderiaceae_E > SYIM01. Next base: position 122,982 of record CAIVPX010000033.1, read on the forward strand.
TTGGCCTGGTCGTAGCCCGTGTCGATGGGTTTGTACTCGAGCTTGATGCCCGCCTTGGCGCCGCGTGTTTCGTTGAACCAGTCGACCAGCAGTCGCTGCATCTGCTCGACGGGCTTGCCGCGATTGGCGAAGGGACCGGAGTAATCAAGCAGGCTGACGATGGTGTAGGTGTTGACTGCCTGTGCGCAGGCCACGCCGGCGCCCATGGTGGCGCTCAGGCCGCCGAGCAGCGCACCGAGCGTGAATGATCGTCTGGAAGTGTGGAACATGGGTCTCCTCCATATTATTTGGGAACTGCAAGCGATCAATCGGAACACAGCGCCGCAGCGCTGTCAACGCTTGCGTTGAAACGCCGAAGTCAACGCGAGCGTTGACGAGAGCAGAGTGGCTGCTTAAGATTCGGCTCGGGGGATTGAGCAGCCGAGCGCGGGGGCACCGGCGGTGTGGCGTCGATCGGTCGGTTCGTCGAACAGCGCCTGTGCGTCAAGGTCCACCCGTCAGGAGAGCTGCACCATGGGAACGAGGGAGATCGACGCCTTGACCGGCGAGCAGACGGTGTTTTCGTCCTGGCTGCAGCGCTTCGGCGAGTGGGTCGAGAGCGGTGATTTCCGCCAGTTTCAGGCGATGTTCAGCGACGAGGCCTATTGGCGGGATTTGCTGGCGTTCACCTGGGAGCACCGCACCTTTGCGGGGCCCGCCGCGATCGCTGCGGCCTTTGCCCAGGCCTGGCAGCGCGTCGCGCCGAAATCGCTTCGGGCGGCGGGGGGACGGTCAGCGCCACGACGGGTCAAACGCAGCGGCCGTTGGGTGATCGAGGGCTACTTTGACTTTGATTGTGCCGCTGGGCGCGGTGTCGGGTTTGTCCGCCTCCTGGTCGACACCGAGCCTCAGGTCATGCCACGGGTCTGGCTGCTGCTCACGTCGCTGCACGACATTTCGGGTGCTGAGGAAAAGACCGGCCGGCGCAGACCCACGGGCGACGAGTTCTCGCAGATCGTGGCGCCCTTCAGCTGGGCTCAGTTGCGCGACAAGGAAAAGCGCTTCGAGGACCGTGATCCGCAGGTGCTGATCGTGGGGGCGGGCCAGGGCGGGCTGATCCTCGCGGCGCGCCTGCGCCAGATGGGGGTGGATGCGCTGGTGATCGACCGAATCGCCAAAGTAGGCGACAACTGGCGCGATCGCTACAACAATCTCACCCTGCACAACGAGATCGTCGCCAACCATTTCCCCTATCTTCCCTTCCCGGAAACCTGGCCGCTCTGGCTTCCCAAGGACATGCTGGGCAACTGGCTCGAGTCCTACGCCGAGTTCCTCGAACTCAACGTCTGGACGGCGACCGAACTGACCCAGGCGGTGCGCGATGAGGCCTCGGGGCAGTGGCTGCTTGAACTCAAGCGGGCGGATGGGTCGATGCGTCGCATGCGCTGCCCGCACCTGGTCATGGCAACGGGCGTGTCGGGGGGCGCACCAAGAAGGCCGGCGCTCCCCGGGCTCGATGGGTTCAAGGGTCGGGTGATGCATTCGAGCGAATTTGGTAGCGGTGTTGAATTCGCTGACAAACGGGCGCTCGTGATCGGCACCGGCAACAGTGGGCACGATGTGGCCCAGGACCTGTATGTCAGCGGTGCGGCTGCAGTGCACATCATGCAACGCGGCCCAACCTGTGTCGTGAGCCTCGACCCGAGTGCGCGCATCAGCTACGGCATTTACACGGAAGGGCGTCCGGTCGAGGACGTTGACCTGATGACGGCGGCGATCCCTTACGACATTCTGATCGACACCTACCAGTGGGTGACGCGGCGCACGGCCGAGTACGATCGTACCCTGCTCGAGGGCCTGCATTCGGTGGGGTTCAAGACCCACGACGGCGAGGACGGGACAGGCTTTCAGTTGCTGTACCTGCGAGGCGGGGGCGGCTACTACATCGACGTGGGGTGTTGCCAACTGGTCATTGATCGAAAGATCGGTCTGGTTCAGGCCGAGGACACCGAAGGGTTCGAGGTCGACGGTCTTCGAATGAGGGCTGGGTCATTCATGCCGCTCGACCTGGTGGTGCTCGCGACCGGTTTCGAGGGCATGGAAAGTTCGGTGCGCAAGCTCCTGGGCAACGATGTCGCCGACCGGGTCGGGCCGGTGTGGGGATTCGACCAGGACAAGGTCATGCGCAACATGTGGCGTCGCACCGCTCAGGACGGGCTCTGGCTCATGGGCGGCGCCATCATCGAGGCGAGGCTCTATTCGCGTTTTCTGGCGCTTGAAATTCTGGCTTCGCTCAAAGGGGTGCTGCCCCCCCGCGAAGCGATGCCACTGGTGAGTCGCCCGCCAGCGTGAGCCGGCAGACGCGAACTTTCGCTTCGATCATGCGAGAGCGCCCGTCCTGCAGGCGTACTTCGACTGCACTATCGACTGTTGGCGCGTCGCCGTAGAGGCCGTCGATCAGGCTGCGATACTTCTGCTCGACGAACCCCCGGCGAATCTTGCGACTGCGCGTCAGTTCGCCTTCGTCGGCATCAAATGACTTGAACAGATTCACGAAGCGAAGAATTCGGCAGTGGCCCGGCAGCGTTGAATTGATGCGCTCGATCTCCGCTCGAACGAGGTCGATCACCTCTGGTTTTTGCGAGAGGTCGGCGTGGGCCGAGAATGAAATTTGCCGTTGCTCGGCCCATTTCCCGACCAGGTCGATATCGATGTCGATGAGTGCGCCGACGAAGTGCCGGGTGTCATCGCCAATGACGACGGCATCGCGAAGGTAAGGGCTCAGCCGAAGCCGTGTCTCGATGAACTGCGGGGCGATGGTCTGTCCGGTGGCGAGCTTTCGAAGATCATCGAGGCGATCGAGGTAAACCAGGTAGCCGTCTTCCTCGAAGTAGCCGGCATCACCGCTTCGCATCCAGCCGTCCGGCGTGAGGCGGGCAGCCATGGCATCGGGCTTGCCGTAGTAGCCGTCGAAGATGACCCCGCCTTTCACCTGGATCTCGGCCTCCTGAATGCGCACCTCCAGCGGGGCGGCCCCAAGCGGACTCGAGAGCAGTCGGCCCACCGTCCCGAATCGGCGCTCGCCGCGCGTGGCGGCGACGATGCCTACCTCGGTGAATCCGTACACATTGCGCAGGCTGACGCCCAGTGCATGGAACAGATCGTAGACCTCAGGGCTGAGGGCGCTGCCCGAGTTGACGGCGGTTCTAAGGTATTTGAAGCCGAGGCGGTCGCGCATCGGATCGGCGACCAGCAATTCAGCCAGACCCCGTCGAAGCCGATCGCCCAGGCCCCGCGGTCCGGTGACCGTGGTGGTGAGCACCTTCATCCCCCACCGATACACGCTGCTTGCCAGCCAGCCCGCATCGCGCATGCGCGATTCGGTACCGGAAACGATGGCCTCCCACTGCCGCGGGCTGAAGAACAGGAATTCCGCGCCGATCTCGCGGGTGTCGGTCGTGACGGTTTCCGGTTCTTCCGGGAAATTGACGATCATGGGTAGCGCGACGCCCAGCGAAAGACCCAGGTACTGCTCGGTGGCCCAGGCGGGTGAAATGTAGCTGACGTAGTTGGCGTTGGCGCGGGCGTCGAGCACCTCGCCCCAGCGCAGCGCGCAGTCCATGAGGTAGCGGTGCGTGCCGCGAACACCCTTGGCGTCGCCGGTGGTGCCCGAGGTGTAGATCACGACGGCGAGGTCGTCAGCCGATCCATCAGCGATGAGGCGGTCGACCTGGAGGGCATCGCACTGCAGCGCGGAGCGGCCCCTGTCGAGGAGCGCCGACAGGCTGATGACACGCGGGTCATCGTAGTCGCTCATGCCGCGCTCATCCCAGAAGATGATGCGCTGCAGGTCGACCCGGTCGGCAATCTCGAGGAGCTTGTCGGTCTGCTCCTGATCCTCTGCAAACACAACCCGCGCGCCGCAATCGCCGATCAGGCTGACCAGTTCGCTCTGGGTGGCGTCGGGGTACAGGCAGACGGCGGCCTTGCCGATGGCCTGGATTGCGTATTCGGCCCAGAACAGTTCGGGCTCGTTATGGCCCAGGATGGCGATGCACGGCGCCGATAGCGAGCCGTCCTGGATCAGCCCCGCGCCAATGGCCCGGGTGAGTTCGAGCACCTCGCCCCAGGTGATCCGCTGCCAGATGCCCAAGCGCTTGCGGCGCATCGCGATCTTGTCGGCTGATTGGGTGCCGTTGCGCAGCACGCACTTGGGCAAGGTGCCGAAGGCCGGGTCGAGGCTGATCATGGTGCCACCTCGTTGCCGAGGTAGGCCGCGATGACCTCCGGCCGTTGCAGAACTTCGGCGGGCTGACCGGTTGCGACCACCTGGCCCCAATCAAGCACCATTACCCTGTCGGCAATGTCGGAGACGAGTTGCATGTCGTGCTCAACGATGATGATGGGGATGCCGGTTTCACGACGGACTTCGAGGATGAAGCGCGCCATGTCCTCTTTCTCGTCCATGGTCATGCCCGCCATGGGCTCATCCAGCAGGAGCAGCTTAGGCTCCATGCACAGGGCGCGCCCTAGATCGACGCGCTTCCGGATGCCATAGCCGAAACTGCCCACTGGCGTGTTGCGCTGAGCCTGCAGACCCAGAAACTGCAGAACCCGTTCGACCGCCTCGCGCTGGCGCGCTTCCTCGCGCATCCCCCAGGGACGGATGAGTGCACGCAGGATGCCGCCCTGCATGTGAATATGCCGGCCCGCCATGAGGTTGTCCAGAACCGGCATGCCCAGGTAGAGCTGAATATTCTGAAAGGTGCGCGCGATGCCGAGCCGGGCGACCTGGTTGGGGCGCAGGCCGACCAGTTCGCGCCCCCTGAACCTGACCGACCCGCTGGCAGGCTTGTAGAAGCCGTTGATCGTGTTGAGCATCGAGCTCTTGCCCGCCCCATTGGGGCCGACGATGGCGAAGATCTCGCCGCCTCGAACCTGTGCACAGACCCCATTGACGGCTGTGATCGCGCCAAAGCGCACCGTGATGTCCTGGATGTCCAGCGCCGGTTCACTGCCGTCTGGCGGCGACGCCGTCATGCTCGTGTTGTCGGGACTCATGGCAGGAAGCGCCGGTCTATCAGGCGGGGCGCGCCCTCGGGCAGTGCGTCGACAAAGCGAAGATCGATCCGCATTCTGAGTGCCTGCTCGACCTTGAGCCGGAAGGCTGCGGGGTCAGCGTAGGGGGCGCCGGCCACTTCGAGGCTGAGGGCATCCTGGCCGCCCTCGACGCGGTCCACCACGAGTCGGTAGGGGCGCTCAATCCCGTCACGCTGCATGACATCGTGGACCAGTCGGGGCACCACGAACATCCCCTTGACCTTGGTGATCTCGCTGGCACGCCCGACGATCCGGTTGAAGCGCGGTGAGCCTCGACCGCAGCTGCAGCGCCCGTGGGTGAGCCCGTCGATCATGTCGCCGGTTCGCAAGCGAATGATGGGCATCGCCTGGCGGTGAAAGTCGGTCACGACCAGTTCGGCCGGTTGCGCCGCCGAGGGTTCAGCGAGACTCTCTTGGCCTGGGGCGACGAATTCGACCAGCAGATCATCGCGAAGGTGCATACCCTGGCCAGCGGCGCATTCCCAGGCCACCGCGCCGACATCGGCGACGCCATAAAACTCGCGGGCCTGAACGCCGTATTTGCTGAGCATTCGCGACTTTGCCTGCGGGTCGCTGAGCTCGCCCATGACCGCAGCTTTGGTCAAGGGCAGGGGCTGAGCATCTTGCGCTGCCTGCTCCAGCAGATGCTCGAGAAAGGTCGGGAAGGCCAGAATGGCGTTGACCCCCAATTGCCGGATCACTTCGACATGCCGTTCGGTCTGACCGATTCCGCCGGGCAGCACCGCGCAGCCGATCTGTTCCAGCGCCCGGTCGAGCACGGTGGCGGCAATCACCCAGTTGTACATCGTGGTCTGGTCGACCAGATCGCCGGCCTGGAATCCGCAGGCCAACAGCGCCTTGGCGAATGACCTGGCCACGTAATCGAGGTCACGGGCCGTAAACGGCATGAACAGCGGGCCCGGCGCGACGAAGACATGAGCGATGTCCGAGCGATCAACCTGCAGTCGCTCACCCCAGGGGGGCGCGCGGCGCGCGGCATCAACCAGCCCTTCTTTGGATAGAAGCGGCAGCGTGGCCCAACCGGTTTGGCAGATGTCCTCCTCAGAGGAGATGCCCACGCCTGACCAAGCCTTCCGGTAGGGCGCCAGGCGCCAGGCCCGCCGCGCCGCAAGGACCGCCGCCTGGCGCTGAAGCCCGAGGCTGTGCGGCCAGTCAGCGGTCTCGTCGAAGGCTTGCTGAGCGCTCACGCGGCAGATCAATTCTGTTTGAGATCGTGGAGATGCGGGCGGTGCCCGGGCAGCGGGATGCTGCTCCACTACAACACTCGTATTCTAGGGACCGCCGCCGAGCGCCGTCAACGATAATGTTGACCGCATCGTATCGAGGAATGAACGAGCTGAGGGGATTGTTTCACCGGTCAAGCCGGAGAAGGGTCGATCCCAGAGGCTCGGCTTCGTCGCCAGCCCAAGGCGAGCCCGTGCGATACTGGCCCAAACCACTTGATCAGCCATGAGCGAGAAAACCAAGATCGGCCGCCGGCGCGCGGCCAATGCCCGGGAAAGCAGCGACTTCTATCAGGAGCGTCGGCGGGAAATTTTTGATAAGGCCGCGATGGTCTTTCAGGAGAAGGGCTTCCAGGCGACGACCATTGCCGACATTGCGGAGCGGCTCGGGACCGATCGTGCGTCGCTCTACTACTACGTGGGCTCCAAGCAGGAGCTGTTTCAGCAGGTCATGCGGGAAGCCGCTCAGACCAACATCCGCACCATCGAAGAATTGGTCGCGGCGGACCTGCCCGCGCAGGACAAGCTGCGACGCGCGTTCAGCGGGCTGATGGAGAGCTACAGCAGCGCCTACCCCTATATCCACGTTTTCCTGCAGGAGAAATTTCCGTCGCTGCCGGGCGACCGAGGAGCCTGGGCCAAGGAGACTCGCAGCTGGTCCGATCGCTACTATCGGGCCATGCGCGCCATTCTTCAGCAAGGGGTGGACGAAGGGGAGTTCACCCTCGATCTCCCGGTGGGTGTCGCCACGATGGCCGTCATTGGCGCCATCAACTGGGCGCACCGCTGGTATCGGCCCGGTGGCAAACTGCCACCCGACCAGATCGGTGAAGGCTTTGCCGATATCCTGCTGAAGGGTTTGGTCGTCCGCAAGAAAGGCCGTCGAGAGGCCTCACGCACAAGCCCCTGAGCGGGTCCCTCGCGGGTGGTCAAGCGCCTGGGATGATCGAGATCGCAGCCATCGGGCAGGACAGGGCGGCTTCCTCCAGTTCCTCCAGCGTCGCGGTGCCTGGCCCTTGGAACTCGGCCTGCCCGCCGGCGTTGAGCCTGAACGCCCGAGGCGCCGCCTGTTTGCACATCGAGACACCTGCGCACAGATCGTGCGCGACTTCGGCGATCGGAAAAGTGGGTTTCGGCGACGCGCTCATCGTGGGTGAAACCTGACCTGCAGCGTCTGAAGACTGCGCGAGACCATCGTGGGGATGTAGTCAAGCTTGGGCGTGACCACCTCGATTTGGCGTAAGGCGGGCACCAGGTAGGCGAGTGCCTCGGAGACTTCCAGTCTTGCGAGGGGCGCCCCCAGGCAGGTGTGGATGCCCTGGCCGAAGCCGGTGTGCCGGTTGGGCCAGCGGGTGATGTCGAATCGATCCGGATCCGAAAAGGCAGATGGATCGCGGTTGGCCGCGTGTTGTACCAGAAAGACCCGGTCGCCTTCAGCGATCGGGTGGCCGAAGAAGTCGAAGGACTCGCGGGCCCAGCGACCGAGCCCTCGAACCGGTCCGTCGAATCTCAACATCTCCTCGACCGTGTTGCGCAGCAGATCCGGTTGCTGCGCGAGCAGGTCCCACTGATCCGGAAAGTGGTTGAAGGCAACGATGCCGTTGGCCAGCAGGTTCATGGTCGTTTCGTGGCCCGCGAAGACCATCAGTGCTGCGTTGGCGATGACCTCGTCCTCGGACAGGCGCTCGCCACTGTCATCGGGGTTGGCCAGCGCCGAGAGCACATCATCGCGGGGCGAACGGATCCGGTCCTGAACGATGGGGCGCAACAGGTTGGCAAGATTTTGCATGGCCGCTTCGCCACGCCGGAGCTTCTCGTCAGTGTGGCCACGAACGAAGATGACGGCGCCCAGGTCTTCTGACCAGGCTCTCACGTCCTCACGGGCCTCGGCATCGACTCCCAAAAATTCGGCGATGACGACCATGGGTAGCGTGAAGGCGAATTGCGAGAAAAAATCCACCGTCTGGCCGTCGCGCAGCGGGGCGGCAAGTTCGCGGACCAGCGACTGAATGCGCGGCCGCATGCTCTCGACGCTCTTGGGCACGAACGCGCGATTGACGAGGGCCCGCGCCCGAGTGTGATAGGGCGGGTCTTTCCACACGAAAAACTTCGACAGAAAGCCGAGCAACTGCTGACTGCTCGTCTCGGCGCTGCGCAACTCGGCGCCAAAGGGGCCCGAGAAGCGGTCCGAGGACAGGCGCTCGAAATCTCGAAAGCCACCCATCACCGCATCATGACTGGTGACGATCCAGCCTTTCCAACGAGGGTTCCAGAGCACCGGACTGATGCCGCGCAGTCGGGCGTAGAAACGCTCCGGGTGGTTGACCGCCTCGTCGCTCAGCAGGTCGTGCAGGCTGGGGTCAAGCTCGGCCGTGGTGCTCATGAGGTCTCCCGATGGGACGCGCTCGCAGCGCAGCGGGCGGGTGTACCAAGTCATTTCGTCCTGGGGGGCGATGGTAAGCGCCGCCCGGAATCGAGTCAACGTTGATGTTGACCAAAGGTAGTGAGGCCGCATTTCGGGTGCAGTCCCATTTCGTGCCCAAGCGCGTTCGCTAGCCGGTTCCGATCGATTCAACCTGGGCATGGATCGGTGCGGAAATACCGGCTAGAGTCGGGGCCCGCGCGGCCACACTGAGGAGGTCTGAATGATCACACTGTCTATCGATGAGGCGTCCCGGCTGGTGCGGGAGTTGATGCGCGCCTGCGGGCACAACGAAGACGATGCGGCCATTGTCACCGATCATCTGATCGACGCCGAGCTGCGGGGCTTGTCCTACGCGGGGTTATCTCGAGCGGTTTCGGTCGCAGAAAAGATCAGTGCCTCGCCGGAGGACCCGAGCCCCCTCCAGATCGAGCGTCACGCTTCGATCTCTGCGGTGATCAACGGCGGAAACCAGACCGGCTACGTGGTCGGCTATCGAACGACCCAGTGGGCGATTGAAGCAGCGATCGAGCACGGTATCGGGATCGCCAGTTGCTTCAATACCTGGATGACGGGCATGTTTTCCTACTACATGGAGATGATGACGAAAGCCGGTCTCGTGGGAATGGCGTTTGGAAGTTCCGATTGGCGGGTGGCGCCTTTTGGGTCGAGCGAGGGCCGTTTTGGCACCAACCCCTTGGCATTCGGGTTTCCTACCCAGGATGATCCCGTCATTTATGACGCAGCGGTCTCATCGACCATGGTATCGGACGCGGTCATGCATCAACGCCTGGGCACCGAATTGGCCCAGGGTCGTGCATTCGCGGCCGACGGAACGCCGACGACCGATCCGGTCAGTGCGCTGCAGGGCGCTTTCTCAGTATGGGGGGGGCACCGCGGTTCGGGTCTTGGAATTGTGGTTCAACTGTTTGGTTTGCTGGCTGGCGGAGCGGTCCGGCCACCAGCGCACAAGGACTGCTCGATGATCGTCATGGCGATCAAGCCCAGTCTGGTCGGCAACGCAGAGAGTTTCCTGGCCAAAGCCTCCCACTATGCAGCCGCGGTACGGGGGGCCCGAGTGCTTCCGGGCCACGAGGCGATCCGGGTCCCCTATGACCGGTCGCTTGCCAATCGGCGACGGCATCAGGCGCAGGGATGCGTCACCGTGGCCGACGAGGTGCTCAGTGAATTGCGCAGACTTCTCGCGCAACGGTCAGGTTCGGCCAGCGGCCCCGCTTAAATCGATTTCGCCGGCCCGGTTTGACAGGATGTAGGCGGCCACGCGCTCCTTGAAGAGCTGGGCATGCAGCATCGCGAGCCGATCGGCAGCGTCTGACTTTTTCGCAGCGATCAGCTTGATCATTTCCTCGTGCTCGGCCACGACGCGTGCGATGTACTGTTTGTAGGACAGGTCATTCTCGAACGCATTACGAAGGACCAGGCTCGCCATTCTCAAGGTCCGGTCAAGTTGGCGCTGGTAGGCTTCCAGCATGATGCGGTTTCGCGCAGCTCGAGCGATCGTCATGTGGAACCGATAGTTGGCGTCGGCCATGGTACGAAAATCGCGATGCTTGGCAGCCATTTCGTAGCCTTTTGCGTGCAGTCTGGCATCGGCAAGATCCTCTGGCGTGTGGCGCGTGCAGGCAAGCCTCGTAACGAACCGCTGACACAGTTCGAATGCTTCGAACAGCTCGCCGACCTCGATGAAATTGATGGACGACACTCTGGCCGGCCTGTTGGCCACCAGATCAACCAGATCCTCGGCGGCCAGGCGCAGTAGCGCTTCACGGATGGGCGTTCTGGACACGCCAAATTCTTTACGTACCGCCGGCTCATCGATCTCCTCACCGGGGGCAAGTTTCAGGGCCAGGATGCGCTCGCGAAGCGCCTCATGGACTCTGATGCTTGCAGAGCCTTTCGGGCGTCCGCGCGGCCCGCCGGGTGGCCGCTCAGCCTGGCTGGGGGGACTGCTCCGTGGCATTGGCGCGAACCGGTGGACTCAGGAGAACATCAGATTGGGGAGCCAAAGAGACAGGCCAGGAAAGGCAATCAAAATCACCAGGATGATGATCTCGAGGAGTACAAACAGGCTAGCGCCGCGGAAAACGTTTTCGAGAGAGATGTCCTTGGCCATCCCCTTGATCACGTACACATTGACGCCCACCGGAGGTGTGATGTTGGCAAGCTCGCTCATTTTGGTGATCAGAATGCCGAACCAGATTCCGTCAAACCCCAGTGACTGGATTGCCGGAAATACGATCGGCAGGGTGATCAGGCACATTGAGATGGGTTCAAGAAACATACCGAGCGGGACGTAGATGAGCAGGATGAGCCCAAGCAGCACGTAGCGGTTGATCTTGACTTCGACAACCGCCTGGGCAAAGCCTGTCGCGACCCCTGACAAGGCGACGTACTGGCTGAACAGCCCGGCGCCGACCAGAATGAGAAAGATCATGGAGCAGATGCGCGCAGACTCCCGACCGTCCGCAACAATGTCACGCCACGTCACACCCTTTTTCATCAGCGCCATGAGCAGGGCGACAGAGGCGCCCACCGCAGCGGCCTCGCTCGAGGTGAAAAAGCCCGTGTAGATGCCGCCCACCACGATGGTGAACAGCAAGGCGATGCCGCGCGCCTGGCTCAACGAGGATAGGCGCTCCTTCCAAGGAACACGCGCGCCGACGATGGGCATGAGCCCTGGGCGAAGCACCGCGAGAATAAAGAGGCCGAGTGAAAAGATGCCTGCAGTGAGAATCCCGGGAATGATGCCCGCTATCAGCAGCTTGCCGATGTGCTGCTCGGTGACGATGCCATAGACGACCAGCATGATGCTGGGCGGAATGAGAATGCCGAGTAGGCCCGCTGAGGCGACCGTTCCTGCGGCGATCATGTCGTCATATCCGACACGGCGCATCTCGCCGAGTGCGATCTTCCCGACCGCGGCAGACGTCGCGACACTGGATCCCGAGGTTGCTGCAAACGCAGCGCAGGCGAACACGGTGGCAATCCCCAGTCCGGCTCGCAGGTGTCCGACGAACTTGAAGGCCACCTCATACGCTTTCTCGCTGACCCCGGCCCGAGACGCGAGGAAGCCCATCACGACAAAGAGCGGAATCACAACCATTCCCGCATCGGCCGTTTTCGCGTACGGCATGGTGGAGATTGCGCCGAGGGCCACATCCCACCCTCGGAGCATGACCAGCCCAACGAATGAACTGAGAATGAGTACGAACGCGACCGGCAAGCCAAACGACAGTGTCCCAAGAAAAACCAGCGACACAACGACCCAATGACTCATAGCGGCGTGCTCCCTGATTCTTGAGCGGGAACCGTCTCTGGTCGCTGCAGCACTCTCCGAACCATTTGCAGTCCGATCTGGATCGTCATCATCAGAAGCCCGAGCCACAGGGCAACTTTAGCGGGCCAAAGCGGCAGATTGAAGGCTGTCGACGTGTATTCGCCCAATTCGATACTTTTCAGAGCGGTATTCCCGGTGCCGTAGAGCAGGGCGATCGAGATCAATGCCGCTACGCCCAGGCTCAGAATGTCGGTCACGCGGCGACCGGCGGGTGGCAGCGCGTTGGTGAGGAAGTCCATGCCGATATGCGCGCGTTCGCTTTGTGTGAAGATCAGCCCAAAGTAAATTGCCACCACGATCAGGGATTCCGTGAGCTCAGTCGTTCCCGATACGCTCACTCCGGCCGTTCTGAGGATCACGTCAATCAGGACGATCAGCGCCAGAGCGATGTGGATCAAACCGCTCAGGCTGCCGATCGGTTCTGCGATACGCTTTTCGAAGTGGGGCAGCAGTACGGGTCGGTTCATCTTGCGTGAGTCTCCGGGGCGGGCGCGGCAGTGTGTTTGACCGTTGATTTTTTTCTTGTTCGAAGGTCGTGAGCAGCGGCGTGTTGCCTGGGATCCTGACCTTTCGGAAAGATGTCTCGTTTGCGAATCTTTTGGGTATAAGTGACGGGCAAGGTGGGTAGAAAGCAAATCCAGCCCGGCGCTTTGAAGTAGGCGAGTTGGTTAAGGCACCAAATAACAATCGCCTCGGCCTGTTCGGGGGAGGGTGAAAATCCCTCCTTGAGCACCACACAGCCCATCACCTCCTCCTCGCGCAACTCATCCGGGGCGGGGATTGCCGCCGCCATCGCGACTGCGGGATGACTTCGTATCACCGCCTCGACCTCCGACGCGGAGATGTTTTGTGCGCTCCGACGGATGATGTCCTTGGCGCGGTCGACGAAGCAATAGCTGCCATCATCGCGTTGAACGACGAGATCGCCCGTATGAAACCAGTCGTTCGTCCAGGAGGATTCGGTGATGGCGTCGTCTTTGTAGTACCCGCCGAAGAGACCCTGGTTACGGCGCTCTGCGCTGGCCCTGACAAGCAATTCACCCGGCACCCCCGGCGGCAAGTCTTGCCCTTTTTCATCGACGACACGAAATTTGATTCCCTCGAGAGGGCGACCGATGGATCGTGTGTCGACGTGCCTAGGCTCGTGGCAGGCGATCGAGGCGATTGCAACTTCGGTCATTCCCCAGACTTCAAAGATTGGAAACCCGAAGCGCTCTTCGAATTCGAGATGGCGGGTGGGGTCGACCCCGGCGCCCACCCCGAACCTGACCTGATGAGCACGCTCTGAGGGAGATGGCGGCTGGTTGAGCAGCGCGGGTAGCACGATACCAAGGTACTGCACGATCGTTGCCCGACTCCAGGCGACATCGCGCCACCAGGTGCTTGGATGAAATCTGTCGGGGAAAACCATGCATCCGGCCGAAAGAATCATCGTCATGTTGGTGATGATCAGACTGTTGACGTAGAAGAGCGGAAGCGGGTTGAACAGCCGCTCCTCGCCGTGCCGAATCTTCAACTGGCCGCCCGCGCCGATATAGCGCCGCGCAGCTTCAATGCAGTACTCATTGGTGATGATGCAAGCTTTAGGCGCTGCGGTTGTGCCCGAGGTGTAGAGCAGAGCCGTTTCCGAAAGAAGTCCTTGCGTGGGTGATTGGCGAGCGGCGCTTGCCGGCGCGGGGATCCCGAGAACGAAGTCGCCCAGCAGCACGACGGGGGGCGGGGCCGGTAAGGCTTTGCACGCGTCGAGCAATTCCGCCGTTCGCGCAGGTAGGGCGACAACCAGGCATACCTCCGCATGATTCAAGACGTACTGAAGTTCAGCAGCCCGGCTCTCGGGATTGAGCGGAACGATTGATGCGCCGAGCGCGTTGAGCGCTAGCCAGTGAAAGACGATCTCCGGTCGGCTATCGAGCAACAGCCCGATCCGGTGACCAGTGCCGTAGCCTGCCTGTGCATAAACACGGCGGATCGATTCCACAATCTCGGAGACTTCGAGATACGTCCACTCACACCCTTCGGGCTGGTAATCACGACCGGCCCGAGGTGTCAGGCAGATGCATGGCCGATTGGGTCCCTCGGCAACGCTGTTCGCAAAGACCTCATAGGCGGAGCTGGGGGCGGGGGACATCATCAGCCTTTCATGCCGGTTTGAAGATGACGCGGGGATGTCCGTCGACGGAGCTGAAGATGGGACGCACCGACATGCCGATTCTTAGTTCTTGCTCAGCGAGCCCGTCAAGGTTGGCGACCAAGCGCACTGACGGTGCATCGTCGAACTCGAGTAAGGCAACGACGTACGGAGGCTTGAGGTAGAACGCCTTGTCGAAGGCGTGCTGCACGATCGTCCAGGTGAAGACGGTGGCTGGTCCGTTGACTGACACCCAATCGATCTTGGCGTGTCTGCAGTGCGGGCAGCGTGGTAGCGGGTACCAATGAAAGCGCATGCAAGCGCTGCAGCGTGGAAAGCGGATCTGCGATGCCGAGAGTCCTTCATAGTAAGGCTGGTAAAGCGGGTCCAGATTATTTTGTGTGTGTGCATCAGCCATGGCGAGCCTCAGCAGTGTTGGGGCCACCCAGAATCAGGACACCGTAGTCGGGGATGGAGAACCCGCTGACAAGCCCCAACTCGGCACCGGGTACCTGCGTCGGTCCCGCGGTACCGCGAAGCTGCCTGACTGCCTCAATGAGATGCTCCATGCCGAGCAGATAGCTGTAGGCGAGCAGGCCGCCATGCGTATTGATCGGCAAGCGCCCGCCCAGGCTGGCGTTCCCCTCTGCAAAAAAGGCACCCGCCTCACCCCGAGGACATAAGCCGAGATCCTCCATCTCCATGAGGCAGGAGATCGTGAAGCAGTCATAAACCTGTGCGAAGTCGAGCTCCGGGATGCGGATGCCCGCGGCGCGTTGCGCCAGTTGCGACGCACGTTGCGCACCTGGCGTATGCAGGTAACTCGGATTTTGTGAGAAGGCCGAATCGCCGGTCATGGGGACAGAGGCAAACCCGACGCCTTTCACGAAGACGGGCCGCTGGCGGGTGTCTCTCGCGCGATCGGCGCGTGTCATGACGAAGGCGCCGGCACCGTCACTGATCAGGCAGCAGTCAACTGCTCGCAGCGGGCTGGCGATCATTCTGCTCGCGCGGTAGTCGTCAAGGGTCAGGGGCGTTCGGGTCTGCGCATTGCCTTTGAGTAGCGCGTGTTTTCGGTGCGTCATCGCGACGCTGGCGAGTTGCTCCTCGGTCAGGCCGTACTCGTGCATGTATCGTCGCGCCAAATGCGCAAAGAAAAGCGGCTGGGCGTTGTAGCCCACTGGTTTTTCAAATGCGAGCTTGGCCGGGTAACGGTCGTGAAAGGCGTAAGGCCCTTCCGGTCTGGTGCCCCAATCGACCCCAAAGTAGGACAGCACGACATTGGCCCGTCCGCTGCGCAAGGCGTCCTCGGCCAGCATGGGGGAGCAGGCGACGCCGGCGCCGCCATAGGACACCGAGGCGACGTAGTCGGGGCTGATCCCGAGCTGGCCGGCGACGTAGTCGGCGGGAACCGAAGCCGGCATGATGCCCGCATCGGTGACGATGCCGTCAACCTCGGAGGGCTCAATACCGGCGTCCTCCAGGGCTGCCAGCACAGCATCAATGACCAGTTCCTTGAGAGGCTTCGAAGATCGCCGGGCGGGTGGGGTCTCGGCGATGCCTACGATGGCGGTTTCGGGCTTCAGAGCGTCGCTCCAGTAAGGTCATTCAGGCGGGGCAGGCGCCGCGGTCGCAGCGTTGGCACCTGCGCGGGCTTGGCCGAGGGTTTACTTAGGCAGGTTTTGGCGATAGAGCGCGCTGGGCTCGTATTTCTTGACGGCAGCCAGGAAGGCCGCAAGGAATTTCTTTGGGTCTTCTCGGGTGTTGGCGGAGTGCGTTTTCGCCCACTCGTCGACGACGTTTTCGAAGTTGGCACCCTTTTTCCAGGCCAGTGCTTCCTCCGCCGTGAACTCGTAGAATTTGATGCCGAGTTTTTGCGCGTCGGCTACGGCTGCGTTGTCCGCCTCCATCACCATCTTGGCCGCTTTGGCCGGGTGCGCCCGGCGCATCTCGGCGATGATTGCCTTGACGTTATCGGGCAAGCCCCTGTAGACATCCAGATTCATGACCAGACCGCAGGTGTAGTAGGTGCCGATGCCCGGACTGACGATCGTCTTGGTTTCGGGCAACCACTTGCTTGCGTGGGGCAGCCACATAGGTACGCCCGAGTATCCATCGAGGACGCCTGTTTGCAGGCTGGTCAACACCTCCCCGATGCCCATATTGACCGGGACCATACCGCCGCCTTTGCGGACAATGTTGCCCACCTCGCCATAGCCTCGGATCTTCAGTCCTGCGAGTTCCTTGGCCGAACTGACGACCTTCTTGACGCCAATGACGGTCGGTGAAGAAACATCCCAGGCCAGTGCTTCGACATTGTTGGCGTTGAACTCGCGCCGCAGAGCGGGATAGGTCTCGTACAACTCGGCCATGGCGCTTGAGACTGCATCACCGCGGTCGGTGGTGTACGGAATCTCTGCCATCGAGGAGAGGGGCAGTTGGGCCGGATGGTTTCCGGTGCAGTAAAAGCCGACGTCAGCCAGACGCTGTCCGACACCCCGCAAGGACTCGGTGGCCTTCAGCAGCGCCTGGGCAAAAAATTTCTCCTTGACCTTGACGTGGCCCCCCGATCGTTGCTCGAGTTCAGCCAGATAGGCTTCGTACTGTCGGTTGGCGATCGCACCCTGCGGGACGTAGGTGGAATAGACCACGCTGACCTGGGCGCTCGCCAACTGGGCTGCGCCGGTGATCAGAAGTGAGAGCGTGGCTCGGGCCATCGTTTGTTTTGCGGTCATAGCTGTCTCCTGTTTGATGTCTTCAAGGGCTGCTGAGAGTGCGTGTTTTGCCCATCATGCCGGGGCGGATACAAGGTCGGATTTTCGGGCGCCACCTTTCGACGCGAGCAGGTGCCGATACTCGGCTGGCGTCATCACCTCTCTCCCCAGCAGGCGGGCAATGTCGCGGACCGCGCGAAAATGAGCGGCGGAACTCTCCAGGATGTCTTCGCGATGTGGCCACTTCCAGATGGTGTCCTCCATCCCGACCCGCACATGAAGCCCCATGAGGATGGCCATGGTTGCGAGGTAGGTGCTGGCGCGACCCGCTGCGCAGACAGCGATGATCCCCTGGGGGTCGACCTCGCGGATCAGTCTCACCATTCTTAAAAGACCATCCGCCATGCCCTCCGGCGAGTGCATGGGCGCGCAACCGGGCAGCGCGGGCAAGATCAGCCACGAGCAAGGGCGAGGAATGAGCAAGGTATCGACCAGATAGCGACGGGCGTTGTCGATATCGCCGTCGGTGTAGACCGCGATCTGGGGGACGAGACCCGCGTTCAGGGTGCGGCGAGTCTTTTCGATCACCACGTGCGGCGCCTTGAACAGCATGTTGTCGCCGCAGCAGATCGCCGTCGGATTGACGGGTAAGCCATCGAGCAGGCCGGAACGCATCATGGGTTCCATCGCAGCGTCTTCATCGTCCGACACGGCGACCAGGCAGCCGTCGATGACCGCTTCGGGGTATTGGCTGCGAAGCGGTTCGATGACTTCACGAAACAGCTTGGGGTCAAGGGCATTGAGACCCCGCTGATCTCTCACATGGATGTGGACGCCCGAGGCGCCTGCATCGATGCACTCTGCTGCAGCCGCGCGGATTTCTGCGGGTGTGATCGGCTGGTTGGGGTTGGCCTGCTTGTTGAAAAAGGCGCCGGTGATCGCCGCGGTCACGAAGAGCTTTTCCGGAACGTTCCAAGCCGGCATCGGCGGGACGTCTGCAAAAAAACTTCGCCGCGGATTGAGCACATCAGGCAGCCCATAAGGCTTCCACAGGGCCTTCGTGCCGGATTTGCCGACCCACTTACCGACGTGATCCCAGTCGATCTTGTCGCGGTCATCGCTCATTGCCGCTCTCCCAGGTGATGCCGCCTGATGCCTATATTGCGTTTTTGGCCGAGGAGACGTCCCCGGGTGGCTGTCGCGGCGGCTGATTATTACGCACGAAAAATACAAACGTCAATCGGTGCCGTGGAGGGTTCGGTCATGCGCTACGGCGCCTGGGAGTCTGCGACCGGCCGGTTCTGTCAACTCTTGACCGGCGCTGTTGCGCGATGCTAATTTCTATTAAATGACGAAACGGCGTTCCGTATAACGGAACGCCGCAGGCGATTCGACGGCGCCAAGCAACAGGCATTGGCCGTCCCGATTTCTAACGATCAGGCCTTGGCCCACCGCCCACTCCGCCGCTGCGGGGATCAGGTGCGTTCGGCCGAGCCTCAGGAGAAAGGTATCCGTTCCTCATCGGCCAGTTCAGGTGCTTCTCAGGCCTCAGATCTCACCCTGCGGCTGCTGGAGTTTCTCGCGTCGGAACCCCTGCAGCGTGGCGTCACCGAACTGTCGCAGCATTTCGCCCTGCCCAAGGCCACCATTCACCGGCACCTGCGAACCTTGCTCAATCGCGATTTCCTTCGCCAGGATCCGGTCACCTTGCGCTATGAGCCCGGCATCAAGCTCTTCCAACTCGGTGAGCGCCTGCGCGACCGGTTCAGCATTGCTCAAGCCTCACGCGAGGCCATGCAGCAGTTGCGGGATGCAACGGGACAGGCGGTGACCGTGTCGGCGCTCGTCGATGGGCGGGTGGTGGTGCTTGATCTCGTTCAAGGCAGCAGCGTGATTGAATTCGGCATTCGTCCGGGCACCGAGATGAGCCTGACCCGCAGTGCCCATGGCAAGGTAGCCCTCGCGTTTGGTCCTGCGCAACTGTTGGCGGACAGCTTGCGGCGCGCCTCGACTTCGAAGTCGTCTGCAGGCATCGACGCCGAGTCGCTGGCGCGGCAGATCGAGGCGGCGCGCAAGCAGGGCTGGGTCACGGCTGCCAACGAGGTGGTCTTTGGGATGAACGCTCTGGCGGCACCCGTGTTTGACTCTCGTGGCGCCTACGCCGGTGCGATCGCCATCGTCGGCTCCGTTCAGTTCATCGCCGCCCGGCCCAAGGCCTCGCAGCACGCGCGGGTGAAGCAAGCGGCCCGACAGATCTCCCATCAACTAGGTTGGAGAAGCCATTGAGTCTCGTGTACTCCCTTGCCGTGGATATTGGCGGCACCTTCACCGATGTGGTCCTGCGGGCCTCTGACGGCACGCTTACGGTCGACAAGACGCTGACGACGCCGCGCAATCTTCTGGAAGGTTTTTTTGCCGGGGTCGACGCGGTGCTTGCGCGTCGAGGCATTCGGCCCGAGGACGTCCGGGGTGTGGTCGTGCACGCCACCACGGTCGTGACCAACGCGCTGATCGAGCGTAAGGGCTCCCGGACGGCCATGCTGGTGACCGAGGGCTTTCGCGATATTTTGTCGATCCGAAACGAGCATCGATACGACATGTACGACCCGCAGATCGAGTTCGCGCCGCCCCTGGTGCCGCGCGACCTCACCTACGGGGTGGCGGAGCGCACCTTTGCCGACGGTGCCGTGCTGCAATCGCCCGATGAGGCGGGCCTGCGCCACGCGATCGAGCAGATGCGCCAGGCCGACGTGAAGTCGGTCGCGATCTGCTTTCTGAACAGCTATGCGAACCCGGCCAACGAGCGCGCGGCGGCGGCGATCATCCGGGCGCAGCTGCCCGATGTCTATGTCTCGATCTCGTCGGAGATTGCGCCGCAGGTGCGGGAGTATCCCAGGGCCTCGACGACCGCCATCAACGCCTACACCATGCCGGTCTCGCGCCCGTATCTGCAGGCGCTCAGGCAGCGCCTCGCCGACGAGCGTTATCCGAACGAGCCGCTGATCATGCTGTCGTCCGGGGGGATCATCGGAGCCGAGATCGCGGGGCGCAGCCCGGTCCGCATGATCGAGAGTGGGCCCGCGGCCGGTGCGTTGGCGGCGAGCCACTACGCGGAGTTGCTCGAACTCGACAGTCTGATGTCCTTCGATATGGGGGGGACCACGGCCAAGGCCTGTCTGATCGAGCAGGGGCGTCCGCTCGTCACCGGGCTGTTCGAGGCCGATCGCAAGTACCGCTTCAAAGAGGGCAGTGGCATGCCGGTCACCATTCCCTCGATCGACATGATCGAGATCGGGGCGGGCGGGGGCAGCATTGCGCATGTGGATGGGCTGGGACTGCTCAAGGTCGGTCCGGAAAGCGCGGGCGCCGATCCCGGGCCGGCCTGCTATGGGCGTGGGGGGCGCAATCCCTGCGTCACCGATGCCGATCTGGTCCTGGGCTTGCTCGACGCCGACAGTTTCCTGGGGGGCGACATGAAGCTCGATCTGGCTGCGGCGAAAGCGGCGGTCAAGCAGGTGGGGGATCGCCTGGGCACCGGGGTCGAGGACACTGCGCGCGGAATCTATCGGATCGTCGCTGAGGCCATGGCAGCCGCCACGCGGGCCCATGCGACCGATCGCGGGGTCGACTATCGTGGTCTGCCCTTGCTGGCCTTTGGCGGCGCCGGACCGGTTCATGCCTGCGAGGTCGGGGCGCTGCTGATGAGCCGAGCGGTCATCTTCCCGCCCCAGGCGAGTGTGCTGTCGGCCTTTGGCACGCTGGTGACCCCGGTACGGCTCGACCTGGTACGAAGCGCGCTGGGCCTGCTCGAATCGGTCGACTGGGACCGCGCCACCCGACTCATCGATGACATGGCGCAGGAGGGGCTTGCCGCGCTGGCCGACGCGGGCGTCTCGGCGGACGCTGTCAGATTGAGTTTTGGCGCCGATCTTCGCTACTTCGGTCAGCAAAACGAGGTGAGCGTGAGCCTGAGCCTTGACCCGCGTGTGGGGCGTGACCCGACGCCTATCCGGGCCGAGTTCGAGCGGGCCTATCATCTGCAGTACGGGTTCAATCCCTCTCATGTCGCGGTCGAAGTGGTCAACTGGCGGCTGACCGCGTTGGGCCCCGAGCTGGAGCGCGAGCAAACAACGGTCACAGCGGCCGAGCCAGGCTCGCCCCGCGCACACCGAGCGGTTTCGCTCTGGACGCCGGGGCAGCCGGTCCCGGTATACGAGCGGCGCACATTGTCGGCGGGTCAGTCATTCGAGGGCCCTGCGCTGATCGAGGAGCGCGAGACCACCATCGTGATTCCGCCGCGGTGGCGAGTGACGATCGATGCCTCGGGGTGCGTGATCGCGGTTCCGGGAGAAGCATCATGAGTAAACGACTCGACGGCATCGAGCTGGAGATCCTCTGGTCGAATCTGATCGGCATTGTGAGCGAGCAGGCCAAGGCGCTGCAGCGCATCGCCTTTTCGCCGATCGTTCGCGAGGCGGGCGACCTGGCCAGCGCGTTGTTCGATGCGCGCGGTCGCATGGTGGCCCAGGCCAATACCGGTACGCCCGGACACATCAACTCGCTGGCCTCCGCAGGCGGCCATCTGCACCGGCTCTTCGAGGGCCGCCTCGAACCGGGGGATGTGGTGATCACGAACGACCCCTGGCTGTCAGCGGGGCACTTCTTTGACATCACGCTGCTGACGCCCATCTTTCGCGGCGCTCGTGTGATCGGTTACGTGGGGTCGACCATCCATCACACCGACATCAGCGGCTATGGTATCGGCGCTGGCGCACGCGATGTTCATGAGGAAGGTCTCTGGATTCCGCCACTGAAGTTTTTCGAGGCAGGGCGCCCCAACGAGACCTTGCACGCGATGATCCGTCGCAATGTCCGGACCCCCGACCATGTGTTCGGCGATCTGGCAGCGCAGGTATCGTCGGGCCAGGCTGGCGGCGACCGGCTGGTCACGATGTGCGAGCGCTATGGGCTCGACGACATCGAGCATCTCTCCGATGAAATCATTCGTCGCTCGGAGGCGGCGACCCGCGAGGCGATCCGACAGCTCAAGCCCGGCACCTTTCACGGTGAAAGCCAGTTCGATGTGCCCGGTGGCGAGATCATCACGCTCAAGACGGCGGTCACCGTCGATGCCGAGCGCGGCGAGATCCTGATCGATTTCGCTGGCAGTTCGATGGCAAGCAGCAAGGGCATCAACGTGGTGATGAACTACACCCACGCCTATTCCACCTTTGCAATCCGTAGCTGTCTCAACCCTGACCTGCCCAACAACCACGGGTCGCTTGCGCCCATTCTGGTGTCGGCGCCCAAGGGGTCGATTGTCAACTGCGAGTATCCGGTGCCGGTCAATGCGCGCCATGTGGTGGGCATGTACGTGCCCATGCCGATTCTCAAGGCGCTCTACCACGTCATGCCGGAGCGCGTGGTGGCCGAGGGGGCGGGTGCCGTGTGGACCATGCAGATTCAGGGTCGACGAGCCGACGGCTCGGCCTTCACCTCATCGATGTTCAACTATTCCGGGGGAATGGGGGCGCGTCTGTCCAAACCGGGGCCCGACGCGACCTGCTATCCCACGGGCGTGGCGGCTGTGCCGGTCGAGATTCTCGAGGCCGCCATGCCGATCGTGTTCGACCGCAAGGAGCTTCGCCTGGGCAGTGGCGGCGCAGGGCGTAGCCGCGGCGGTGACGGTCAGTTGATCCAGTTTCGCATGCGCACCGATGCGCCCTGGGTGCTCAACGCGGTGCCCAGTCGCCTGGGCGAGGGGCCCGAGGGGCTGGCGGGCGGGGCTGGGGGGCAGGGCGGGCACTTCCGGATCAATGGACGGGAAGTATCCGAGGCGGGCAAGATTGTGCTGCAACCGACCGATGTCGTGCTGCTCGAGACACCTGGTGGCGCAGGCTATGGCGCGCCGGCCAGCGGCGACTGACCGCATTGCCCAAGATTACGAATAACCAGACAACACGAGGAGACTGATGATGCAACACACGATGAAGCTGGCGGTACTGGCCACCGCTGCGGCCCTGTCGATGGGCGTGCAGGCGCAGGGTGTCTACAAGATCGGTATCGCAGCGGGCCTCACGGGCTACGCGGCCACCGTCGATCGTGCCTGGACCGACGGGGTACGCACGGCGGTTGAGGTGGTGAACGCGCGAGGCGGGGTCAATGGCCGCAAGCTCGAGGTGGTGGTGGAGGACAACCGCAGCGAGCCGCAGGAGGCCGTGACGGTGTATCGCAAGATGATGTCCTCGGACAAGGTCGATGCGTTCCTGTCGGGGTGTGTGTCGGCGGGTAATCTTGCCGCGGCGGGCATGGTCGTCAAGGCCCAGATCCCCATGGTGCTGTGCTCGATCCTGCCGCAGAACGCCGATCACGTGAAGTGGGCATTCTCCACGCTGCCGCCCGCGCGCTTCGAGGTCGAGAAGCGCTTCGAGTACCTTCGCGACAAGACGCAGATTCGACGGGTGGGTGTGCTGCACGATCCCTCGCCCTATGCCAACCTGCAAAAAGGCGTGGCCGAGAAAGTGGCGAGCGATTTCGGCCTGACATTGGCCGGGGTCGATCAGTACAAGACCGACGACGCCGATCTCTCGGTTCAGATCGGCAAGATGAACGCCGCCGGTGCGGGCGCCTTGTTGAAGATCGGTCTGGGGGGCACGACGCTCACGGCCGCCAAGAACATCAAGCAGCTGGGTCTGTCGATGCCGATGCTCACCTCGATCGAGGATCTCGCCGTGTTCCGACCCGTCTCGGAGGTGCTCGGCAGTCAGTTCTTCTTTGTGGCGGCGCCGTCGCAGATTCACGAGGCCTTGCCGGACGGACCGCTCAAGAAGGCCATCACCGACTTTGTAGCGGCTTGGCGTACCAAGCACGGCGATCGTGATCCGAATTGGGCCGGTCGCGGCTGGGATGCGGTCATGATCACGGTGGCGGCCATTCAGAAGGCGAACTCCTTCGAGGGGCCCAAGGTGCGCGATGCCATCGAAACCATTTCCGGTTTCCAGGGCACCACCGGCGTCTATAACTTCTCCGCGTCGAACCATCAGGGCATCACCGAGAACCCGTTCAAGCTCGCGACCATCCGTGCGGGCAAGGTCGAGATCGTTCATTAATTCCTGGCCGCAGGCTGCAAGGATTGTCGAGACATATCGTGTCATCGATACGGCCAGGGGCCGTGGCAGCTGATGCCGTCTTCGCGGTTGAAGGGCTCTCGGCCCGCTACGGCAAGGTCGAGGCTCTTCGGCCGGTCAGCCTGCATCTGGGCGCGGGCGAACTCGTGGCCGTGCTGGGTCCCAACGGTGCCGGCAAGTCCACGCTGTTGCGGGCCATCATGGGGCTGACGCCTGGCGAGGGTCGTGTCCGCTTCGAGGGGCGGGATCTGCCTCGTGATGATGCCCGCGGGGTCACGCAGCGTGGCGTCGTGCTGGTTCCCGAAGGGCGCGGGATTTTCGGTCCGATGTCGGTGCGCGACAACCTCGACCTGGGCGCGTATCTGTTGCAGCACGATACCGCCGAGATCAAGACGCGACTGGAGCGGGTGTTTGCCATGTTCCCGCGCTTGAAGGACAGGCAGTCGCAACTGGCCGGATCGCTGTCGGGCGGCGAGCAGCAGATGCTCGCCATCGGTCGTGCGCTGATGGCGGGGCCTCGTCTGCTGTTGCTTGATGAGCCTTCACTTGGACTCGCCCCGCGCCTGGCTGCCGAAATCCTCGAGACGCTGGGCGAACTCAACCGGGGCGGACTGCCGGTGCTGCTGGTCGAGCAGCGCGCACCCATGGCGCTCAAGATAGCGGCGCGAGCCTATCTGATGAGTGTGGGCCGTATCGTCGCCGAGGTCACCCCCGACCAGATCTCGTCGCCCCGCGATCTGGCCCGATACTATTTTTCCCATGATCACTGAACGCGTCGCACGCCTGCTACCTGCCATAGCCTGGGTCGCGGGCCTCGGATGCGTCGCCTATGCGCTGCTGTTCGGCGGCTATCTGGTCATGGTGCTGGGACTGGCGGCCATCTACGCGATCTTTGTGTCGGGTCTCAACTTCTTCATGGGCTATACGGGGCAGGTGTCGTTTGGTCAGAATGCCTTCGCGGCGATAGGTGGTTACACGTCTGCGATTCTCACCACCGCCTTCGATTGGGGCGTATTTCCGGCGATGGCCTTGGGGCTGATCGCGGCGGCCGTCCTGGCCGCAGTGGTGGGTGCTGCGACGCTGCGATTGCGCGGTCACTACCTGGCGATGGCCACGCTGGCGCTGGGCATGATCGTCCAGGAAATTGCCGTGCAGTGGGACAGCGTCACCAAGGGCTATATGGGCATTGCAGCGATTCCGGCGCTGGGCGCGTGGGGGGTCGAGTTGCCGAGCGAGCGCTGGCAACTGGTCAGCCTGCTGCTCGCACTCGCTCTGTGTCTGTGGGTCGCGGGCCGGCTCAAACATTCTCGACTGGGGCACGCCTTGGCAGCCATCGCGGGCTCCGAAGACGCCGCCCGAGCGCTGGGCATTGATGTGGCGCGCTACAAGCTCATTGCCTTTGTGATCGCGGCGGTTTACGCCGCTTTTGCAGGCTCCATGTTCGTGCACTTTGTCGGATTTGTCAGTCCCGAGGTGTTCGGGCTGCACATGGTCATTCTCGGTTTCACCATGCTCTATGTCGGCGGCATCGGTACGGTGGTCGGGCCGCTGGTGGGTGCCCTCATCATCAGCCTGCTCCCGGAAACCTTCCGAGGCTTCAAGGAATATCAAGATCTGGCCTACGGGGTGGCGTTGATCCTCATCCTCATCTATGCGCCGAAGGGGCTGGCCTCGCTCTCACAATGGTGGGCGTCCGGCGGTTCGGGGAGCAAGCGATGAGCGCCTTGCTCGAGGTCAGCGATCTGACCCAGCGCTTTGGCGGGCTCACCGCGGTTGACAGCGTGAGCTTTCAGATCGCTGCGGGGTCGGTGAGTGCAATCATCGGTCCTAACGGTGCGGGCAAGACCACCCTGTTCAACCTTGTCTCGGGCTTTCAGCAACCCGTGGGAGGGGCCATCCGTTTCGAGGGGCGCGAGATCACGGGGCAGGCCCCTCACCGAATTGCTGCCGCCGGTCTGGTGCGAACCTTTCAGCTCGTTCAGTTGTTTTCCGATCTCAGCGCACGACAAAACGTCGAGACAGGTTGCCATTTGCGCGGTCGGGGAGGTGTCTGGGCTGCCCTGACCCGACACGCTCGTGCGAGAGCGGAAATGCAGCGGGCCCGTGAAACGGCCGACGAGTTGCTGCATTTTGTAGGTCTGCAGGCGCAGGCCGACCTGGCGGCCTCGGCCCTCACCTATGGCCAGCAGCGCCTGCTCGAGGTGGCGCGCGCACTCGCGGCTGGCCCCCGTTTGCTGCTGCTCGACGAGCCAGCGGCCGGGCTGAACGCCATCGAGACCGATCTGCTTGCCCAGACCATCGGTCGCATCATCGAGCGCGGCATCACGGTGCTGCTGATCGAGCACGACATGAGCCTGGTCATGCGCATCGCCCGCCAGATCATCGTGCTCGATTTCGGACGAAAGATCGCCGAAGGCCCGCCCGAGGTCGTGCAAAACGATCCGGCGGTGCTCGATGCCTATCTGGGTGGCGTCGACCTTGGTGGCGGGGCGAGTGATGCCTGATCCCATCTTCCTCATCCAGGCGATCGTTTCGGGGTTGGGCACCGGTTTCATATACGGCCTGATCGGCATTGGCTTTTGCGTGATCTACAACGCGTCCGGGATCGTCAACTTTGCGCAGGGGCTCTTTGTCATGCTGGGCGGGATGCTGACCCACGCCCTGCTCACGCGGGCCGGTCTGCCCTTACCGGTGGCTGCACTGCTGGCCATTGTGCTGGTGGCGGGCCTCGGCATCGTGGTTGACCGACTGGTGGTGCAAGCCCTCTGGCGGCGCAACGCTACGATGTTCGTCATGATTCTCGCTACTCTGGCAGCCCAGATTGTCGTCGAACGCCTCACACTTCTGGTCGCGGGCGATCAGCCCAAGACCTTCGCGGGCTTCAGCGATTCGCCCCCCTGGAAGCTGGGCGGGGTGGCACTCAGCCCACAATTACTCTGGATTGCCGCCATTTCGCTGGCACTGGTGGCGGGGCTTGCATTGTTTTTCGCGCGGACCCGAACAGGCCGGGCGATGCGCGCCTGCGCCATCAACCGCGAGGCTGCTGCACTGCAGGGCATACCGGTGTCGCGCATGCTGGCCATCTCGTTCGCACTGTCGGCGGCGCTGGGCGCCGTAGCTGGCATTCTGATCACACCGACCCAGTACACCGCGTTCAACGTGGGCGTGCCCTTTGCCATCAGCGGCTTCATCGCGGCGATCGTTGGCGGATTCGGCAATGCCGCAGGCGCTTTTGTTGGGGGCTTGATGCTGGGGGTAGCGCAGGCCCTGGCCATTGTCTTTCTGGGCGCAGGCTTCAAGAACGTAGCGGCGCTATCCATACTGCTGGTCTTTTTGCTGTTGAGGCCCGCAGGCCTGTTCGGCAAGCACCGGTGACGATCACGAGGAGACATCGCATGACGATTCATCAGGTTGACTGGAGCCAGATCGATTGGAAACCGGTTCGTGAGGGCGTCGATCGCAAGTCATTTTCTGGAGAGGGGTGCACGCTGGCCCTGCATCGCCTGATGCCCGGACACGAGCCCAAACCGCACCAGCACCCCCACGAGCAGGTGGTCTACATCCTCGCAGGGCAGATCCGGTTTCATGTCGGTGATCAGCAGACGCTGCTGGGGCCTGGCGGCCTGCTGGTGGTTCCCCCCAATACGCAGCACTGGGGCGAGGTGGTCGGGGATGAGCCTGTGCTCAACCTGGATGTCTTCACCCCCTGCAGGCCGGAATACAACTGAGCCATTCGAGCGATGAAAATCATCCGTTTCGACACCTACGCCCTGCCGCAGGTGGGGGTGCTCAAGCTCACCCTTGAGGACGGCACAGTTGGCTGGGGCCAGATCGCAAGCTTCGAGGCCGCAGACATCGTCGCGGAAATCCTCCACCGGCAGATTGCGCCTCACCTTCTGGGCATTGACTGGCCGAGCGTCGAGTCCTTACTGTCGGCGATCACGGACCGTACCCTCAAGTTCCATGGGTCGCACATCAGCCGGGGGACGGCGGCCATCGACACCGCGCTAATCGATGCGCTCGCCAGGCGCGAGCGCAAACTCGTCACTGAGTGGCTGGGTGGCGATACCCGTCCGGTGCCGGTTTACGGCTCCAGCATGTTGCGCAGCATCACGCCGCAGGCCGAAGGCGAACGGCTGCTCAGACTGCAGCAGGAGCAAGGGTTTCGCGCGTTCAAGGTCAGGGTGGGGCGCGAGTGCGGTCACGATCAGGACGAATGGCCGGGGCGTACCGAGGCGCTCGTTCCCCAGGTCAGACGGGTCCTGGGCGATGAGGCCGTGATTCACGCGGACGGTAACAGCGGCTACACCCCAGCGCGGGCCATCGAGGTGGGGCAGTTGCTGCAGGCTTACGGCTTTGGTCATTTCGAGGAGCCCTGTCCCTACTGGATGCTGCATTGGACGCGCGAGGTGAGCCAGGCGCTGGTAATGCCGGTGGCGGGCGGCGAGCAGGACCATTCGCTGCCCACCTGGCACAGCATGATCGAAGACCGGGTGGTCGATATCGTGCAGCCCGATATCTGCTATTGCGGCGGAATCACCCGGGCCCTCGAGATTGCCCGTCACGCTGCGCAGCGCAATCTTCTTTGCGTACCCCATTGCGCGAATCACTCGCTGATTCTCATCTTCACCATGCACCTGTGGAACGCACTCCCCAATGCGGGCCCCTTTATGGAATACTCCATTGAGGATCAGGCCTTGTACGCCGGTCTGTATCGCAATGCGCCCGTGCTGCGCGATGGCTTGCTGCACTTCAATCCCGAGGGCTACGGGTGGGGGGTGCAGATCAGCGACGAGTGGCTGGCGCGTGCGTCCCATCGGGCCTCGGCCGCACAAGGCTGAAGCTGGCAAGAGGAGACACTCGCATGAGAATCAATCGGTTCTGCGCAAGTCTGATCGGTCTGTTGGTGGTGGCCGGCGTCATGCCGTCCGTGGCCCAGTCTCAGTCCGCACCCCTGCCGCAGTCGTGGCCGCAGGGCAAGATCATCAAGATGGTGGTGCCCTATCCGCCCGGGGGCTCCACTGATATCGTGGCACGCTATGTCAGCCAGAAGCTCTCCGAGCAGCTGAGTACACCAATCATCATCGAGAACAAGCCCGGTGGCGGCACCAATATCGGCACCGAGTCGGTGGTGCGGGCGGCGCCCGATGGTTACACCTTGCTCATCGGCTCGTTTGCCAACGGGGTCAACAAGGCGCTGTTTCCAAACCTGAAATTCGATCCCACCCGCGACCTGATGGGGGTCTCACTCATCTCGCTCGGGTCGATCATCATGACCGTGCCGCCCGACTTTCCGGCCAGCACGGTGGCCGAGTTCATCGCGCTCGCGCGGGCACAACCCGGCAAGCTCAACTCGGGCGTGGGCGGCGCGGGCAGTTCGTCCCACTTGGCCACCGAGCTGTTCAAGTCGCTCACCGGCACCCAGATCGAGACCGTGCTGTACAAGGGCGGGGCGGCCGCGTTGCAGGACCTCATGGCGGGCCGCATTCAGCTGATCTTCGATAATCCGCAAATCCTCATGCCGCTTGAAAAGGCCGGGCGAGTCAAGCTGCTCGGCGTCACGGGCAAGGACCGCGCAGCCTACCATCCTGGGCTGCCGACCCTCATCGAGGCGGGTGTGGCGGGCTACGAAATCTACTCGTGGTACGGCATTTTGGGCCCGACAAAGATGCCCGTGGAGGTGGTGAAGGTAATCGAGGACGCCATGGCTCGTATCGTGAAGCTTCCCGAGGTCCGCGCGCGCTTCAACGATTTTGGCGTGGTACCCATCGGCAGCAACGCACGCGAG
Source organism: uncultured bacterium (assembly GCA_903907905.1). Taxonomy (GTDB): domain Bacteria; phylum Pseudomonadota; class Gammaproteobacteria; order Burkholderiales; family Burkholderiaceae_E; genus SYIM01. Next base: position 152,842 of record CAIVPX010000033.1, read on the forward strand.
ATGAACGACTTCTTCCAGAACGAAAATCGCAAGTGGGAAAAGGTCGTTCGCGAGGCCAAGATCCAATTGGAGTAAGCGATGAAAATTACCGCTGTCGATGTGACCGTCTTCGCTTGGGATGACATCCCCGTGGCGCGTTACGGTCAGGCCAACCCGGCCACTTCGGCACGCGGTGAGATCGGTCTGCTGCGTATTACCACCGATGAAGGGCTCGAGGGCCATGCCTTCCTCGGCTCGTCGTTCCGCAGTGTCAAACTCGACGTCACCTCGCTGGTGCGCCACCTCAAGCCCGTTGTCATGGGCCGGAATCCGCTCGAGCGCGAGCGCCTGCACGCCGATCTGCTGGTGCGCACCCGCGCGACCACGCTACGGGCGATCGGGGCGGTTGACGTCGCGCTGTGGGACCTCTGCGGCAAGATCGCCGGACTGCCGCTCTACAAGATGCTCGGGGCCTACCGCACCCGGGTGCCCGCCTACGCCAGTTCGTCCACCCTCGCCGACAAGGACGCTTACGTCGAGAGCGTGCTGGCCATGAAAGCGGCAGGCTTTCGTGCCTACAAGATCCATCCGCCCAGTGGTGCTCTGGCCGATTGCATCGAGGTCTGTCATCGGGTTCGCAAGGCAGCGGGCGATGACATGGTGCTCATGATCGATCCGGCGGGCCTGTTCGATTTTCCTCAGGCGCTCAAGCTAGGACGCGTGCTCGAGGCGCTGAACTTTCACTGGTACGAAGACCCGCTGGGTGAGTCTGACATCTACAACTATGTGAAGCTGCGCCAGAAGCTTGATATCCCGATCATGGCCACCGAATACTCGCCCGGTGGCTTCGAAGCCTATGCCCCCTGGCTGATGGCCCAGGCCACCGATTACCTGCGGGCCGATGTAGCCATCAAGGGCGGGCTGACCGCCGTCATGAAGACCGCCCATCTTGCCGAGGCGTTTCGCATGAATCTCGAGGTTCATCACGGTGGCAATTCGCTCAACAATGTGGCCAATCTGCACGCCATCATGGCCATGCGCAACTGCGAGTACTACGAGGTCCTGATGCCGGCGGCGGCCCAGAAGTACGGCCTGGTGGAAGATGTCGAGCTGAGCGCTGATGGGTTCATCGAGATTGCGCCTTTCGAGGCGCCCGGGCTGGGCGCGAAGATCGACTTCGATCTGATCCGCCGGAAAACGCTCGAGGTACTGAGCTGATACGACCGACCAGCCGGTCGGCGACGGCGCCTCCAGTGACTGGGGCGGCGCTGGCCGGGAGTTTCAGGCTCGAGACCTCGGCGAGCAGGTGCTCCTGAAACGAGGCTGCGATGGGTGAGAGACGCTTGCCCTTACGCGTCACCAGGTGCCACTGCGACTGAATGGGAAAGCCCGCTACATCGAGCATGCTCAGGTCGCGCGAGACGTGACCGCCGACCAGGGCATGAGCCGACAGCACGGCTACGCCCAGCTTGCCACGAACCGCCTCGCGAATCGCTTCGTTGCTGCCGAGTTCGAGCAGCAGTCCGGGTGAGAAGCGGGCCTGCCGCAGATGCAGGTCGGTGGCCATCCGGGTGCCCGATCCTTTCTCGCGCACGATGAAGCGCTCCTGGCGCAGCGCCCGCATGGGGATGTCCCGGCGGTGCGCCAGCGGGTGGGAGGCGTGCGCGATCAGCACCAGAGGGTTAGGCATCAGAATGGTGTCGTCAATGTCGATGTCGCGTGGCGGCATCGACATCACGTAGAGGTCGTCGAGGTTGTCACGCATGCGCTGCACCACGCCGTCGCGGTTGAGCACCTCGAGCGAGATTTCAATGCCCGGATGGCGCTGGCAGTAGCGGCCAAGCAGTCGGGGAACGAAATACTCGGCGGTGCTGACAACCGCCACCTTGAGGCGCCCCCGATCCAGCCCCTTCATCGCGTCGATTCGCTGCGTGAACCCCTCCCATTCGTCGAGCATCGATTGCGCGGTGCGAGCCAGTTCACGGCCCGCGTCGGTGAGTTGCACCCGTCTGGATACCAGTTCGTAAAGGGGCGTGCCCACCGACTCGGTCATTTCGCGAAATTGCATGGATGCCGTGGGCTGGGTGACGTGGAGCCTGCGCGCGGCGCCGCTGACACTGCCCGAGCCGGCAAGCGCCAAAAACAGTCGTAATTGACGCATGGTGATGTTCATAAGTAAAAATCTATGAGTAAATGATTAATAATCGATTTTACGCGAACTACAGTGCAACTTAGCATGGCCGTCTCTGGAGGCGTGTCATGGAAAACCTGCTTGATCCTGCGGTGCTCTTTTTCGTTCTTGGCATACTGGCTGGCCTGCTTCGCTCCGACCTCGACATTCCCGCGGCGATCGCAAAATTTCTGTCGCTCTATCTGCTGATGGCGCTGGGCTTGAAGGGCGGTTTCGCGCTGGCTCAGGCAGGGCCCAATTCGGACCTGCTGCGAGGGCTCGCAGGCGCCCTCTTGATGGCATTCGTTGCGCCCGTGATCGGCTACGCTTGGCTGCGCCGCCACGTGTCACGATTTGATGCTGCGGCGCTGGCAGCCTCTTTCGGGTCGGTCAGTGCAGTCACGTTTCTCGCGTCAGTCCAATACCTCGAGACTCAGGGTCTATCGGTTGGGGGGCACATGGCCGTGGCGATGGTGCTCATGGAATCGCCCGCCATTCTGTTCGCGGTGCTGGTCGCCAATGCGCTGAGGCGTGCCCCGTGTGCAGGCCTGTCGGGGCAGCCGGCACTTCCTGGGCGGTCCGGTGGGGACGCATCGCCGTCTGCCGGCGTCGGCCAGACGGTGACGGTGGCCGCCTCGGCAGCCCCAGTCTGGACGATTGTTCGGGAGTCGCTGACCGGCGGTACGCACCTGCTGCTGATCGGGTCTCTGGCCGTGGGTTGGGTCAGCGGTGAGCGTGGGCGCGCCGTGATGGAGCCTTTCACCGCAGAACTCTTCAAGGGCATGCTCGCCCTCTTTCTGCTCGACATGGGCTTGACGGTGGCGCGCAGTGTCGGGCAGGTGCGGGGGCAGTCGCGAGCGGTGCTGGCCTACGCCGCGCTGGCACCCGTCTTGCACGCCCTCCTGGCGCTTGGCGTGGCATGGCTGCTGACGATGAAGGCGGGCGATGCGGCGCTGCTGATGGTGCTGTCAGCCAGCGCCTCCTACATCGTGGTGCCCGCTGTGGTGCGGCACGCGATCCCGGAGGCCAACCCCGCGTTGTATTGCGGGCTGCCGCTGGGGGTCACTTTTCCGATCAATATTCTCCTCGGAATTCCTGCCTACGCCTGGATTGCGCGCCGCCTGCTCGAGTGAACGGTCGTGGCGGGCGCGGCTGGGCGGGGAGGGGACCCGTCACGTCAGTGCCGTTCCCTGCGCTCGTTTCTTGACCCTCGAAAAGCGAGCGGCGTAGACTCGGCCGCTGCAGTCAATCAGTCGGTCAATCAATCAAGGAGTTCGGGATGAAGCCTGCCGGTGCCGACCGCATGTTGGCCCCTTCGGGGGTGTTTTTTCTCAACGGGGCCAGTGTTCCTGATCAGATGATCACGGCGGTGGAGGGCGTGGTCGAGGAGCCCGGCAAGCTCACCATCAAGCCGTTGCTGGTGGGCGAGGACATGGTCATGATCCAGGCCTTCAAGGGCAAGGGCATGAAGGATCCGGTGCATCAGCACGACGATCACGAGTCGGTTGCCTATCTCGTGAAGGGCCGCATGAGGCTGATCATCGGGGGCAAGGAGTTCATCGCGCAGGCGGGCGACTCCTGGATTCATCCGCGTGGCGTGCCCCACTTCAGCGAAGCGCTCGAGGATTGCATCCAGCTTGAGGTGAAGAGCCCGCCGCGAAAGACCTGGGTGACCCAGGGCTGAGTTCCGGCTGCCCGAGGGCTTGTTCGTGGGTGCCGAAGACCGTCGCCCGCACGCTCGCTGCAACGGTGGAAGCCGTCTGAGGGTCGACCTCAGGCCGTCAAAAATTTCGGGATCGCGCAAATGAGTCAAGGTCCAGCGGCCGTGCCCGGTTCGCCCGCGCAGGCAAGCCGAGCGTCGCAGGTCGCGCCGGGGCCGCTTCACGGCGTGCGGGTGCTCGATCTCACCACCGTCATCATGGGGCCGGCTGCCACGCAGGTGCTGGGCGATCTCGGTGCTGATGTCATCAAGGTGGAAGGGCCGGACGGCGACACCATGCGACGTGTGGGACCCTTCAAGCACGAGGGCATGGGGCCGATGTATCTTCAGGCCAACCGCAACAAGCGCAGCGTCCAGCTTGATCTCAAGTCGGCTGATGGCATCGCGGCGCTGCAGGCGCTCGCCGCCGACGTCGATGTCCTGGTTACCAACATCCGGCCGGGGGCGCTCGGTCGTCTCGGGCTCGATTATGAGCGGGTGCGGGCCATCAATCCCTCGATCATTTACGTCAGCGCCGTGGGCTATGGCAGTGGGGGGCCCGAGTCGGGTCAGCCGGTCTACGATGATCTGACGCAGGCGGCCTGTGGCATATCGGGGCTGTTTCGTGCGATCGACGGGGCCCCGCGCTACGCGCCCATCAACGTCTGCGACCGCGTGGTCGGGCTTTACCTGACCATCGCCATCACCTCGGCGCTTCATCATCGCCTAAAAACGGGCGAGGGCCAGGACATCGAGGTGCCGATGTTCGAAACCATGGCGCAGTTTGTCCTTGGCGACCACCTGGGCGGTGCGGCCTTTGCTCCGCCAATCGGGTCCATGGGCTACGGTCGATTACTCTCGCGTTCGCGTGGACCTTATCCAAGCGCCGACGGCCACATTGCCGTGGTGGTCTACACCGACGCTCACTGGCGAGCGTTCTGCCGCCTGTTGGGCATTGACGATCTCGTCGCGAACGATGAGCGTTTCGCGAGCCAGCAGGCGCGTACGCAGCATGCCGAGGCGGTCGGGCACTTTCTGGCCACCGTGCTGCGTGAGCGCACCACCGCAGACTGGATTCCGGCGCTACGCGCCATCGATATTCCGTGCTGCCGGGTCAACGCCATCGAGGACCTGTTCGAGGATCCTCATCTGAAGGCGGTTGGCTTATTCGAGCAGATCGAGCATCCGACCGAAGGCCGCCTCAATGTCACGCGCTTTCCGCTGCGCTTTGGTCGTTCGCCGGCCTCGATTCGACGGCTGGCGCCCAACCGGGGCGAGCACACGGCCGAGGTGCTCGAGGAATTAGCACAGCGGCGCAGGGCCCGCGAAGACGCGCGTGCGGACAGGGGCTCAGATTAGGGGGAATTACCGTCATGAAAACAGCATTGGCCAATACGCCTGAGCGAATCGCCCTGCGCGAGGCCATCACCGCAATCTGCGACCGCTTCGACGATGCCTACTGGTCGGAGCTCGACACCCAGCATCGCTTTCCGCATGAGTTCGCTCAGGCTATCGCCGAGGGCGGCTGGCTGGGCATTGCCATGCCGCAGGACTATGGCGGCGCTGGGCTGGGGGTGACCGAAGCCTCGATCATGATGCAGGTGGTGGGTGCCTCGGCCGGTTTCTTTGCGGCATGCTCCACCATTCACATCAACATTTTCGGCCTGCATTCGATCGTCAAGCATGGCACCGACGCTCAGCGCCGAGAGTGGCTGCCCAAGGTCATCAGCGGCGAGATTCGCGCCTGTTTCGGGGTCACCGAGCCCGACGCTGGGCTCGACACCACGCGTATCAAGACGCGCGCAGTCCGCCAGGGCGATCGCTATGTGGTGCATGGGCAGAAACTCTGGACCAGTACCGCACAACAGGCTCAGAAGATCGTGCTACTGGCGCGAACCACGCCACTCGAAGCGTGTGCCCGACCCACTGATGGGCTGACGCTGTTCTTTGCCGACATGGATCCCAAGGCGGTGACGGTCACCGAAATTCCGAAGATGGGGCGAAACGCCGTCAATTCGAACCAGACCTTTATTGATGGCCTCGAGATTCCGGTGGAGCACCGTATTGGCGAAGAGGGCAAGGGCTTTCGCTACATTCTCGACAGTCTCAACCCCGAGCGCATTCTCAATGCGGCGGAGGTGATCGGGATGGGGCGCCGGGCGCTCGACAAGGCGGCCCGCTATGCGCAGGAGCGGGTCGTATTCGGTCGGCCGATCGGGCAGAATCAGTCCATTCAGCATCCCCTTGCGGAGTGCTGGTCCGAGCTGTATGCGGCCGAGCTCATGACGCTGCACGCGGCCGAGCTTTACGATTCGGGCCAACCCTGCGGGGCCGAGGCCAATGCGGCCAAGTATCTGGCGGCGGACGCCGGATTTCATGCCTGCGACCGTGCGATCCGCACCCATGGCGGCATGGGCTATGCGCGGGAGTACCACATCGAGCGTTATTTTCGCGAGATGGTGGCGTGCCAGTTGGCGCCGGTGTCGCGCGAGATGATCCTCAATTTCATCGCCGAGCGTGAACTCGGCATGCCGAAGTCCTACTGATCCGTTCAAGGCTGGCCGACTGGCTGGTGCTGCAGGAGTCTGACCGATGACCATTCGACGCTCGATCCGCATTGGTGGGGCCTCCGGGGCCTGGGGCGACAGTCCAGGCGGGATTGCCCAGCTGCTCGCCGCCGGGGCGGAGGTACTGATGATGGATTACCTCGCCGAGGTGACGATGTCGCTGCTGGCGCGTGCGCGGCTCAAGGACCCCGAGGCGGGTTTTCCTCCTGATTTTGTGGGCTACCTGGTGCCGCATCTGGGCGACATCGCGAGGCGCGGCGTCAAGGTGGTGAGCAATGCCGGGGGCGTCAACCCGCAGGCCTGCAAGCGTGCAATCGAAAAGGCCGTGGCCGACGCGGGGCTGTCGCTCAAGGTGGCGGTGGTCGAGGGCGATGACCTCATGCCCCTGCTGGATGCCCTGCGCGCCGAGGGTGTGCGCGAGTGGCGAACGGGCGAGGCGATTCCGCCGAAGATGCTCACCGCCAACGCCTATCTGGGGGCACTGCCGATTGCCGCTGCGCTCGAGGCGGGCGCCGACATCGTCGTGACGGGCCGTTGCGCCGACAGTTCGCTCGCGCTCGGGGTGCTCATGCAGGCCTTCGGCTGGCGTGCAGATCAGTACGACTTGCTTGCCACCGGCAGCCTGGTCGGGCATTTGCTCGAGTGCGGCCCGCAGATGACGGGCGGGGTGTTCACCGACTGGGAGAGCGTGCCGGGCTGGGACAGCATCGGTTACCCCATCGCCGACTGCGAGCCCGACGGTCGGTTCACCGTGACCAAACCCGAGGGCACGGGGGGCATGGTCACCGTTCAGACCGTGGCCGAACAGGTGCTGTACGAAGTAGGGGACCCGGCCGCTTACATCCTGCCCGATGTCATTGCCGACTTTTCGCAGGTGCGGCTCGAGGCCGACGGGCCCGATCGGGTGAGGGTCAGCGGCGCGCGGGGCCGGGCGCCCACGCGTCAGTACAAGGTCTCGGCAACCTGGCAGGACGGCTGGCGGGCCACAGCTATCGCGGTCATCATCGGGATCGATGCCGCGCGCAAGGCCGAGCGTGCCGCCCAGGCGCTGGTCGGGCGCGCGCGCAAGATGTTCGCCGAACGGGGTCTGGCTGATTTCGACGCGGTGCATGTCGAGGCCCTGGGCGCCGAGGCATCCTACGGCGCTCAGTCGCAGGCCCGCGCCACACGTGAGGTGGTCATGCGATTGGTCGTGGATCATCGCGACCCGAAGGCGCTGGGCGCCTTTGCCCGCGAGATCGGTTCATCGGGGCTCAGCTTTGCGCAAGGGACGGCGGCGCTGATCGGGGGCCGGCCCAAGCCTTCCCCCGTGGTGCGGCTCTTCACGTTCCTGGTCGACAAGGCGCGCTTGCCCGCTGCGCGCTATCAGGTCGGCGATTGCGAGCCGGTACCTGTGGCCGTCTTGCCGGGCGAGGCGCAGGATGTGCGCACCCCAGGCGGCGACGAATCGCCCGCGGCTGGTGCAGGTGGCGAGACCGACGTGGTCGAGGTGCCCTTGCTGCGGGTGGCGCATGCGCGATCGGGCGACAAGGGGGATACGTCCAACATCGCCATCTTTGCCCGGCGCCCAGAGTTTTTTGACGGACTGCGCCGGGAACTCAGTGTCGCGCGGATCGCCGATCACTTCGCCGTGAGCATCGATGGGCCGGTGGAACGCTTCACGGCGCCGGGCCTGGCCGCGCTCAATTTCGTGCTGCATGATGCACTGGGCGGCGGCGGTATGGCCTCGCGCCGGATCGACCCGCAGGGCAAGGCCTACGGCCAGCGTGCACTCGAGATGAGGGTGCGGGTGCCGCGCGCCTGGCTGCGAAGCGTGTGACGGCGATCAGGCCTCATCGGCGCTAACAATCATCACAGGAGACACTCGATGAAAACTCAGCGAAGACGCTTGCTCGCCGGTCTGGGCACGATGGCGGGGGGCGCTCTGGCGTCGGCCCGTGTGTGGGCCCAGGGGCAGGCCGGGGGCCAGCCAGACCGCCCGGTTACCGTGGTGGTGCCCTATCCGCCAGGCGCCTCGACCGATCAGGTGGCGCGACTCGTGCAGGCAAAGATGATGGGTAGCGTCGGCCAGTCGGTCGTCATTGATTACAAGCCGGGCGGTAGCGGTACGATCGGAGCGGCCTACGTGGCCCGGTCGCCGGCGGACAGCCATCGCATTTTGCTTGCGACCCAGCCCATCCTTACGATCAGCCCGCACTTGCAGAGCATGGGCTTCGATACGCTCAAGGATCTGACGCCGCTGACGAACGCCGTGAATGCCGTGGTCGCGATCGCGGTTCACCCCTCGTTGCCTGTCAATACGCTCGCCGAGCTGATCGACTACTCGCGTCGCAATCCCGGCACGCTCAGCTTCGGATCGGCGGGCGCGGGCTCGCCGCAGCATGTCGGGGGGGTCCTGCTCGGCCAACGCGCCGGACTCGACTGGCAACACGTCGGCTACAAGGGCGGAGGGCCCATGAACACCGACCTCCTTGCCGGCCATATCAAGTGCGGCATCGCCACCCTGTCCGTGTTCAAACCCTTCATGGCCGATCGGCGTCTCAAGGTCATCGCATTGGGCGAACCGACCCGCTATCCGGGCGCACCCGACGTGCCGACCATTGCCGAGACGGTGCCGGGCTTCGAGCTGAACACCTGGCTGGCGTTTTACGGGCCCGCTGGCATGCCCGCTGCGCAGGTGGCGTTCTATGCCAATGAGATTCGCAAGGCGCTGCTGGCGCCGGATGTGAGTGCGCGATTGGCTGAGGTAGCCCTGATTGTAGACCCGCAAGGGCCCGAGTCTCTCGCGCGCCTCACACGGCGTGACTTTGAGCTCTATGGCAAGGTCATTCGCGATAATGGCATCACCGGAGGCTGACGGTGGCGCTGGTCATCGGTACCGGCAATGATCACGACCACTGATCGCGAGTCCCCGGGGCTCACGCGTGCGCTGGGCGAGCTCGCTGCGGCGCCTGGAGAGATCCCCGCTGCGGCCCTGTCGGCGGCACTCGTCGGTGTCATCGACGCGATCGGCACCATGCTCTCGGCACGCGGCGAGCCGGTGGTGGAGGCGGCCATCGCCCTCATGTCGGAGGGGGCAGCGGCGGGCGGCTCGAGCAGTGTCCTGCTGGGCCCGCGCCGGTTGCGGTCAAGCGATGCAACCTGGGTGAATGCCACGGCGGCGCATGCCTTTGCCATGGATGATGTCGCCTGGGGTTGTCACCCGAGTGCCCTGCTGATGCCTGCGCTGCTGGCCGAGGGCGAAGCCATGGGTGCGTCGGGCGAACAGGTGCTGCGGGCCTACGTCGTGGGTTGCGAGATCTTTGCCGAGCTGTCTGGTCGCGAGCCCGATCCCCTGCACCGCACAGGCTGGCAGCCCACGGCCATGCTGGGTCCGGTGGCGGTCGCCGGCGCGCTGGCCAGTTTGCATGCCCTGTCGCCTGAGCCTGCCGCGCATGCGATGGCGATCGCTGCCAGTTGTACGGGGGGCTTGGTGGCCAACTTCGGCACCCCCACCAAAGCCCTGCATGCAGGGCGGGCGGCCAGTGCGGGGGTACAGGCGCTGCGCCTGGCGCAAGCGGGCATGACGGCCAGCCTCGATGCGCTCGAGCGCGACAACGGGCTGTTGCGCACCCTATCGCCCGAGGGGCGCGTCGATACGGGTCCCGGCCTTCGACGCGCAGCCGGCGAGTGGCGAATCCTCAGCCAAGGCATCAGCCTCAAGCGCCACCCCGTGTGCTATTCCCTGCATCGGGTGGTTGATGCAGCCATCGATCTGGGGCTCGACCCGCGGTTTGATGCTGAAAAGGTACGCGAGATCGAGGTCACGCTGGGGGCGACGCAAGCCTGGATGGCACGCTTTCATCTGCCGCAGACGCCTTTTGAGGCCAAGTACAGCACCGAGTTTGCCGTGGCCTCGGGGCTGCTGGCGCACGCGGCGGGCTTTGCCCAACTGCACGAGGGCTTCATCACCTCGCCACCGGTTCGGCAACTGATCGGAACCTGTCGGCTCGTGCTGCGCGATGACCGGAGCCGCGACGATCCGGTGTTCTGTGAGGCCGACCGCGTACGCGTCACGATGGCCGACGGGTCGGTGCTCGACAGCGGCGAGGTTCCCCACGCAAAGGGGCACGCGCGCCGCCCGCTCACGCAGGCTGAGCGTCGAGACAAGTTTGTCGAGTGTGGGCGCGGCGCGGTCGATGACCCAGCAGCACTGTTCGAGCGCCTCAGCGGCTTCGGCTGCGTGGCCAATGTTCGCAGTCTGGCTGCGTAAGGCCCTGGGTCAGCCCACGCCATGACACCCCTGCTCAAGCACGTGTTTTACGTGCGTCTATTCGGGCTGCCGGCATTCGCGTCCGCCCTTCAGGCGCGCGGGGATGTTCAGCTAATGGGACTGGCCGACGACAGCCCGGATGATGAGACCACCGCCTCGGTGCTTTCGGCTGCGCACGTGTACCAGATCACCTCCGGTGTCAATGATGTTCAGGCGCGCTGGTGGCTGACTGATGCCTTGCTCGCCCGTACGCCGCACCTGCTGTTGGCCTCGGCGATTGGTTCGGGCTATGACACCGTGGATGTTTCCGCCTGCACCCGAGCCGGGGTATTGGTGGTGAATCAAGCTGGGGGCGGTAACGCCGAGGCGGTTGCCGAGCACATGTTCGCAGTGATGATTGCGCTGTCCAAACGGATCATGGAGGCAGACCGCCGTATGCGTCGGGCGCCGGGGGTGGTGCGCGGTCACTATGTGGGGCGCAACGTCCTGGGCAAGACGGCGGGCATCATTGGTTTCGGTCACGTCGGACGTCGGCTTGCCGAGCTTTGCCGGCTTGCCTTGCGCATGCGCGTGCTGGTGCACGACAGTCACCGCACGCCCGACGAAATTATCTCGATGGGCGCAGAGGTGGCCGATCTGGACCGATTGCTCGGGAGCGCCGACTATGTGCTCGTGTGCTGCTCCCTCAACGAGGAAACCCGCGGGCTCCTGTCGGACCGGGAGTTCTGCCTGATGAAGCCGCAAGCCTGCTTTGTCAACGCGGCGCGTGGTGGCATTCATGACGAAGCGGCGCTGTATCGCGCGCTGGTCGAGGGGCGCCTTGCAGCGGCCGGTATCGATGTCTGGGATACCGAACCGCCCGAGCCCTCGCACCCCCTGCTGTCGCTCGACAATGTGATCGCCACGCCACATATTGCAGGGGCGACCGTCGAGTCGCGTATCGATGCAGCCGAAAGCGGTGCCCGGCAGATCCTGGAGGTGCTCGATGGGCGACGGCCGCCGCGTCTGCTCAACCCCGAGGCGTGGCCGCTTTTCGCCAGGCGATTCGAGGCGATGTTCGGGTTCAGGCCATCGGATTAGGTTCGCGTGAGGGACGGGTGATTCGGCCGGATCGCAAGCATCGTCCGCCCCGGAATTCACACCATGTGAAATGGAGTACTCGTATGTATCAACGAAGACGGATTGCGTTTGGAGTCGCCGCAAGCCTGCTGGGGCCGATCGCACAGCCCCTTCTGGCGCAGGAGGCCGACTGGCCCGCGAGACCCGTGCGCATCATCGTGCCCTTTGCTGCAGGCGGCGGCAGCGATGTCGCCATCCGCCAACTGGTGGTTCACATGGGCCCCATGCTCAAGGGGCAGTTCATCATCGAAAACCGCCCCGGTGCCGAGGCGAGCATTGGGGCGAGCGCCGCCTTCCGGGCCGCACCGGACGGCTACACGTTGCTGATGACCTCGCTCACCAGCCAGGTGGTCAATCCCCACACCATGAGGCGGTTGAGCTATGAACCGCTTACTTTCGAGCCCATTGGCCTGATCGGCTTTACGGCGCCCGTGCTGCTCTGCCATCCGGAGGCGCGGGCGCGCAGCGTGGCGGCGATCATCGAACTGGCCAAGAGCCAACCGGGCACGCTCAACTTCGGCGCGCCGAACACCTCGTCACGATTCGCAGCCGAGATGTTCGCGCACCATGCGGGCATTCGCCTGCAGCATGTCCGCTACAACAGTGCGCCCCAGGCTCACAACGATCTGGCCGGTGGCCGCATCGACTACATGTTCGGCGACTTCACCGCCGGCGGTCCGCTGCTGCAGGCTGGGCGCCTGCAGGCGATTGCCGTGGCCGCACCGGAGCGTCTTGCGTCACATCCCTCTGTTCCGACCATGGCAGAGTTGGGCCTGCCCGGCGTCGACCTGCAGATCTGGACCGGGCTGTACGCGCCGCGCGATACGCCGATGCCCATCATTCTGAAACTCAACCAGGCGCTCAACGCAGCCTTGGCGCAGGATGAAATCCGCAGCATGCTCAGTCGCATGGCCACCGTTGCAAAGCCCGGGTCGCCCGAAGCCTTTCGAGCCTATCAGGCCGACCAGTACGAGCACTGGGGGCGCATGGTGAAGTTGCTCGGAGTCGAGCCCGAATAGCCCGAAAGCCCGATGCCTTGCCCGGTGCGTCAGCCGGTAGCCTTGTAGGTTCTGGCGTGCTGAACCAGGTTGACGAGCGGCGCGCCGCTCAAATGACGCTGCAGGTTGTCCAGAAATACCTGATAGGTTCGCTCGGAAAAACCATCCGAGTGGCCTGCGCTGTGTGCCGAGATCATCAGGTTGGGGGTGTCCCAGAGCGTCGAGTTTGCAGGCAGGGGTTCGGTTTCGAATACATCCGCATACGCTCCCGCGAGGTGGCCCGCGCGCAGTGCTGCCTCAAGCGCCGTATCGCTCAGCACGCCGCCTCGCGAGACGTTGACCAGACCTGATCCGCTCGGCATCAGCGCGAGGTCTGTGGCGTCGACCAGGCCTCGCGTCAGGCTGGTCAGCGGGCAGGCGAGGATCAGCCAGTCGGTGCGCGGCAGGACCTCACGAAGCCGCTCGTATGGGTAGGTCTCGACGCAATGCGGGTCGGGCGCGCTGCTCTGGCGAATGCCCGTGACCCGCATGCCAAGCGCTGCGGCAATCTTGGCCACCTCCCGGCCGATGGGGCCCATACCGACCACCGTGAGGCGCTGGCCGCCCAGGTCGCGGGTGACCAGCGGCGGGTAACGCTGAGGCGTCCAGCTGCGTGTCCGCCTGGATTCGATCCAGAGCGGGATATTGCGTGTGAGGGCCAGCAGTGCCGCTATGGCGCTGTGCGCCACAGCGACCGCGTTGGCGCCGCTCGAGGTGGTGAGGGTGACGCCTCGCTCGGCCAACTGGCGAAACTGGACCCGATCGGCGCCGGCGGCGCAGACATGCAACCACTGCAGATGCGGAGCGGCCAGCAGCGTGTCGAAGAAGGCGCGCAGGGGCGGCTCGCGCTCGACCACGCCGCTCATGCCGATGAGGTCGGTCGACAGGAACGCCAAGCGAATGGGCTCGAGCCATGCGGGCTCGGGCAGGTGCCACGACCCGCCTGCATCGGGCAGGCGTGCAGCGCGCACCTCGTGCCCAGGGGCGTACCGGGCGACCGCGTCGGCATGCAGCGCATGCATGCCGGGCGACAGCAGAATGACCGGGGCCGCCTTCATGCGACGTCTTACCAGCGGTAGGAGGGATCGCGACGATCGAGCAGTCGCCGCATGGCGGGCCACTCCATTTCGCCCAGCGGCTTGGTGACGCCGCTGGAGCCGGGCGGTGTGGCGACGTTGGCCGAATATTGAGCGTTGGCCTTGCGGATGATGGCCTCGGGCGGCAGGCGCATCGGGCTGTTGCAGGACATGGCGATCCACTGCGTGAGGCAGGCGCGCTCGAGCCGGTAGATGGTGTTGAAGGCCTGAGGAACGCTAGGGCAGGCCACCAGCAGGCCGTGGTTGCGAAGAATCATGGCGTCGGCATCGCCCAGGTTGGCAGCCATGCGCTCGCGTTCACCGGGTTCGACGGCGATGCCCTCGAAATCGTGATAACCCACCTTGCCAAACCGCATTGAGGCCTGGGCCACTGGCTGCAGCCCGCATTCAAGGGCGGAGATCGCCATGCCGGCGACCGTGTGGGTGTGGATCACACAGCCCACCTCGGGGCGCGCCGCGTGCACCGCGCTGTGCACGACGTAGCCCGCGAGATTGATCGAGTAGTCGGCGTTGGGGTTGTCGATGATCTTGCCATCAAGGTCGACACGGATCATCGATGAGGCCGTCATCTCCTCATAGGTCATGCCGAAGGGGTTGATCAGGAAGTGCTCATCGGGTCCCGGCAGACGAACCGAGATGTGATTGGAGACCAGATCGCTCATGCCAAAGAGGTCGACCAGCCGATAACAGGCCGCCAGATCGACACGCAATGACCATTCCGCATCACCCCAGCGGGCAAGGCCCTCGCGGTCGGCTTGAACGGCTCTGGCTTCGGCCTCACGTAGTGAGGCGCTGTCACGTTGGTAGGCCACGGTTCGGATCTCCGATGGGTGACTGCGGTGGTGGAAAAGCACGTTCCCGGGAACGCCCTTGTGCTTGCAGCGTTCAATCATCGCACAGCGGCCTGCAGGCGGATCGGGCGCTTGTACCGGAGACGAAACCGTCGCACCGGCGCTCCGCCGACCCTGGCGGACTGGTCATTGTTGGGGGCGGCGCAGTTTCCCGTTCAAATCCCGCCGCGCTTGGGCTATCTTGCGCACTTCAGGCAGGCAAACCAAAAGGAGACCGCAATGAGACAGCGATTGGGCGCATGGCTGTGTGCCGTGGTGGCGGGTGCGGGTGCGGGTGCGGGTGCGGGTGCGGCTTGGGCGGCCTATCCCGAGAAGCCGGTGCGCGTCATGGTGGCGTTTGCGCCGGGAAGCTCTACCGACATTGTGGCGCGCCTGCTGGCCGAACCCCTGGGCGCTGCGCTCAGGCAAAGCGTGATCGTCGAGAACAAGCCGGGTGCGGGGGGCAATATTGCGACGCAGGCGGTCAAGGCTGCATCGCCTGATGGCTATACGCTGCTGTTTCACAGCGTGGCCTATTCGGTCAATCCTTCGCTGTTTGGCAATGCAGGGTATGACGCGGACAAAGACCTCGAGCCGGTTGCCATGGCAGCGGTCACGCCCAACCTGCTCTTCGTGCACCCCGGGGTCCCGGCGCAGACGCTGGCCGAATTGCTGGCGCTCGCCAAATCGACGCCCATGTCCTATGCCTCGTCGGGCAATGGCACCACCACCCATCTGGGCGCCGAGTTGCTGTTTCGCTCGATTGCCAAGCTCGATGTCACGCACGTGCCGTTTCAGCCGGCTGCGGCCTCGGTGGCGGTGGTGGGCGGGCAGGTCCCCATCGGCAGTACGTCCATGCCGCCGGTGGTGCCTCATGTACGCAGCGGCAAGGTGAGGGCCATTGCCGTGATGGCTGCGCGGCGCAGCCCCGCCTTGCCAGAGGTTCCGACGGTGGCCGAGTTGGGCTATCCCGGCTTCGAAGCCGATACCTGGTTTGCCGTATTTGCGCCCTTGGGTACGCCGGAGGTGGTGCTGGAGCGGCTCAATGCAGAATTCAACCGGGCACTGGCTGAAAAATCGGTTGTCGATCGCTTCGCCACGCTGTCGTTGCAAGCCCAGCCCAGCAACCGGGCCACGCTACGGCGTTATGTCGCCAGCGAGGTGGCCAAATGGGGCCGGGTGGTGAAGGACGCCGGTATCCGCGTGGATTGAGGTGTGTCTCAGTTGCTTCGCCGTGCGCCGGTCGCGCCCCCCGCCGCCGGCGCGGCCGCCGTGCGAATGCGCACCTTGTCGCCTTCCACAATCCCATCAGGCGGACTGACGATGACGCGGTCTTCGGCGCTGATGCCGGTGGCCAGTTCGATGGTGTTGCCGTTGTCTTTCGCGACCGTGACACGCCGGATGCGTACGCGGTCTTCGGCATCCACCACCGCCACGCGAGGCCCGGCGCTGCCGAAAATCATGGCGCCCGGGGGCACGGTGAGCGCGGCGTCCCGAGCCAGATCGAAGGTGATCTTGGCAAAGCCGCCCGGAATGAGCCGCGAGTTGCTGTTGTCGGCGGACAATTGCACCAGCATGCTGCCGGAGCCCGTTCCGATGACCTGCGCCATCGTTTGAACGGTGGCGGTCCAGGTTTTGCCAGGATGCTCGGGCACCGCGAAATTGGCCTTGTCGCCTTGCTTGATCGCCAATGCCCGATTCTGCGGGACGTTGACATAGATGCGCACCCGGCTGATGTCAGACAGCGTGAACAATTCGGTGCCGACCGCGCCACCAGCGACCACTAACGCGCCCACATCGGTGTTGCGTGCCGTGATCACGCCATCGAAGGGCGCGACGATGGTCGAGAATTTTTTCTGGGCCTGCAGGCGTTCGAGGTTGGCCTGGGAGGCGCGAACGAGAGCCTCCTTCACAGAGAGGTCTCCGCGCTTTTCTTCGACTGCCTGCGAGGACACGAAATTGGTATCGCGCAGCGTCTGCCAGCGCTTGGCCGTGGCCGCGGACAGGGCCGCATTGGCGGTGGCGCTGGCCAGTTCGGCCTGCGCCTGCATGAGTTGCTGGTCGAGTTCGGGCGTTTCGATTTCGGCCAGCACCTGGCCTGCCTTGACGCTGGCACCGATGTCGAACTTCCAGACCTTGAGATAGCCAGCGATACGCGAGAAGATCGGCGCCTTGGTGTGGGGCTCAACCCGGCCCGGCAGGTCAACCTTCACTGTGGTGCTCGCAGGTTTGGCTGGGCTCACCACGATGACGGTCGGTATGGCCATTTCCTGGGTCCGCGCCTGTAGCTTGTCGGCATTGGAGGCCCGGGCAGAAATGCCATAGGCGGCCACCCCGATCGCGCCGCCGAGCACGACCACCAGGCCGGCGCCCAGCTTGAGCCGCGACATCGGTTTGCCGGGTTTGAGCGGTTCACTGTGCGAGGACATACGGCTCTCCTGAGGGTGCGGCGGGTGCTTTTTTCTTGCCGTCTCGTGCGTGCATCATGCTAAACACCACGGGGACGAAGATGAGGGTGGCCAGGGTGGCAAAGATCAGACCGCCGATGACCGCCCGGCCGAGGGGTGCGTTCTGCTCGCCGCCTTCACCGACGCCCAGTGCCATGGGCAGCATGCCGATGATCATGGCCAGCGCCGTCATGAGCACGGGCCGAAAACGCACGAACCCGGCCTCGAGGGCAGCCGACACCGCATCAAGACCAGCATCCAGACGCTCTCGCGCAAAGCTGATGACCAGCACGCTGTTGGCGGTCGCCACGCCCATGCACATGATGGCGCCGGTGAGCGCGGGCACGGACAGGGTGGTGTGCGTGCCGAAGAGCATCCAGACGATACCGGCGAGTGCTGCCGGCAACGCGGTGATGATCACGAAGGGGTCCTTCCAGGACTGGAAGTTCACGACGATGAGGAAGTAGATGAGCCCGATGGCCCCAATCAGTCCGAACAACAATCCGGAGAAGGCCTGCTCCATGGTGCGGACCTGACCAATGAGTACCACGCGCGAGCCACGCGGCACCTCTTTGGCCGTTTCGGCAATCAGGCGGCGCACTTCGCTCGCCACCGCACCCAGATCGCGGTCTTCGGTGGTGGCATTGATTTGAACCATGGTCTGCAGCTCGTACTGGCTGACCACGGCGTTGGCCGATGCCCGGGTGAAATCAGCCAAGCCGCCGAGAATTTGCGGTTGGTTGTTGCCGGGCGTGGCGGCAGTGAGGGGGAGGTTTTCGATGGCGGCCATGGAGTCGAGCTGGTATTGCGGTGTCTGCATCACAATGGGGTAGATGATGCTGTTGGCCGGGTTGAGCCAGTAGGTGGGTGCTACCTGGCTGCTACCGGCCAGGTTCACCACCATGCTGTTGGTGACGTCACGCGCGCTCATGCCGAATTCCTGCACCCGTGTGCGGTCGATCTCCACATTGAAGATGGGCGCACGCCGCGACTGCTGAATGCGGGCATCGGCAATACCGGGAATGCGCTTGATTTCCTTCAGTAGCTTCTCGGCGTAGGCGAAGTTGCCCTCGAGGTTGAGCCCGCGAATCTGGATGTCGATGGGGGCGGGCGCGCCAAAGTTGAGGATCTGACTGACGATATCGGCAGGCGGAAAGGAAAATACCGTGTCGGGGAATTCCCGAGGCAGCACCCGCCGAAGCTCGCGCATGTAGTCGGCGACCGGCTTGTGCCCCTTCTTGAGTGCGATCTGAATGTCGCCATCCTGGGTGCCAATGACGCCTGTGTTGTTGTAGGCCAGGTTGATCGAGCTGGGAGGCAGGCCGATGATGCTTACCAATGCGCCGATCTCCTCGACCGGAATCACCTGTTTGATGGCCTGCTCGATTCGGGCAAAGCGAACGGCGGTTTCCTCCACCCGGGTGCCCACCGGTGCGCGCGCATGGATCAGGATCTGGCCGTTGTCGACCGAAGGGAAGAAGTTCGTACCCAGGTAGGGCACCAGCGCGAAGGAGGCCAGCACGAAACTCATGAAGCCGAGGACGAACTTGCGGCGATTGGCGAGGGCCAGTTCGAGCAAACCCTTGTAGCCCGCCCGGAACGATTCGAAGCCCGCCTCGAAGCCGCGTTGAAATTTCTTCAGCGGGTTGCGCGTGGGCGGCAGATTGACCGCCAGCCCATGGATGTCGGTGTGCGGCGCGTGCGCCCGCAGCAGGTACATGGCCATGGTGTTGACCAAGGTGCGCGACAAGATGAAGGAGGAGATCATCGCAAAGATCACCGCCAGGGCCATGGGGACGAACAGAAAGCGCGCCACACCCTCCAGGAAAAACATCGGCACGAACACGATGCAGATGCACAGCAGCGAAACAAAGGACGGGCCAACGATCTGACGGGCGCCGTCCATGATGGCGGTTTCGACGTCCTTGCCCTGTTCCAGGTGCCAGTTGATGTTCTCGATGGTCACTGTGGCATCGTCCACCAGGATGCCTACCGCCAGGGCCAGGCCGCCCAGTGTCATGAGGTTGAGCGTTTCGCCAATGGCCGCCAGCCCCAGGATGGCGCCCATGATGGACAACGGGATAGAAGTGGCGATGATCAGCGTGGGGCGCCAGCTGCCCAGGAACAGCAGGATCATCAGGCTGGTGAGCACCGCGGCAATCGCGCCTTCCATGGCCACGCCAGTGACCGCGGCGCGCACGAAGATGGATTGATCGTTGATGAGCGCCACGCTTAGATTGTCGGGGAGCGCGGCGCGCATCTGCTCGAGCTTGTTGCGCACCCCGTCGACAATCGCAAGTGTGGAGGTTGCGCCATTCTTCAGGATGGACAGCAGCACCGAGCGGCCCCCATCGACCGACACGATGCTGGTCTGGGGCGCATTGCCGTCATGCACATTGGCGACGTCGCGCACGTAAATGGTCGCGCCGTTCACGGTTCGAATGGGCAGGTCGTTGAGTTCGTGTATCTGCGCCACGATGTTGTTGAGGCGCATGGAGTATTCATAATCGCCAATCTTTTGCATGCCTACCGGAATGGCGATGTTCTGTGCGGACAGCGTGTTGGCCACGTCCTGGGCCGACAGGCCGCGTGACTGCAGGGCCGCCGGATCGATATCGATCTGAACCAATCGCTGCTTGCCGCCATAGGGCCAGGGAATGGACACGCCGGGCACCGTGACCATTTGCGGGCGGATGACATTGACGCCGGTATCGAAAAGTTGCTGCTCCGACATGCCCTGACCTGCCAGCGCCACCTGCAGGATGGGAACCGTGGCGGCGTTGTAGTTGAGCACCAACGGCGGGGTGGTGTTGGGGGGCATCTGCCGCACCGACACCTGCGCAGCGGCCGTCACCTGCGCATTGGCCACCGAGATGTTGACGTTGGGCTGAAAGAAGATCTTGATGATGCAAACGCCCGTGTAGGACGTGCCCTCGATATGCTCGATGTCATTGACGGTGTTGGTGAGACCACGCTGAAAGAGCGTGCAGATGCGGCCGGACATCTGGTCGGGCGGAAGCCCCGTGTAGCTGAAGGCCACCGCGATCACCGGGATACGGATGGCCGGGAAGATGTCGGTGGGCATGCGCACCGCGGCGAGTGGGCCGAGGATGAGCAGCAGGATGGCCAGCACCACGAAGGTGAGCGGGCGGGTGAGGGCGGTACGAACGATGGCGACGAGCATGGGCGGTCCCGCTCAGTAAAGACCTCAATGCGGCCAGAAGTGTGGTCTGACCGAATCCAACCTTCTAGTTTGCCCTAAATCAAGGTTTGGTTCAGCCGTGGGGCCGCTCTGCTCCCTTGCTGGCCGATAGCTGGCCGATAGCTGGCCGGTGCGGGCCCGGAGCGGCCCGCCGGCCGGCTCAGGCGTCAGTAGGTCTTGTAGGGCAGGAACTTGCCGGACAGCACCACGTGCACCCGGTCCCCTTTGGGATCAGGCTCGCGGGTGATGTCCATCGAAAAGTCGATGGCACTCATGATGCCGTCACCGAACTCCTCGTGGATCAGCTCCTTGATCGTGGTGCCGTAGACGCTGACGATCTCATACCAGCGGTAGATGAGCGGGTCGGTGGGCACGGGGGTGGGCAGTGAGCCCTTGTAGGGCACGACCTGGAGGAGCGCGACCGCTTCGGCAGGCAGGTCAAATGTCTTGCCGATGACCGTGGCCTGCTCCTTGGTGAGCGTCATCTGTCCGAGGCAGGCGGCTGTCACCCACTCTTTGGACAACTTCAGCTTCTTCGCGACGTCCGTCCATTTGATACTTTTCTGCACCTTGGCCGAGTAAATCAGGTCGGTGACGTCCTGACGGGTCATCGGTTTGGCAACGGCTGTTCTCCTGGTCTTGGTGCGGGGGGGATTTGCCATGGGGGGCCTCTCGGTTGGGTTGAAGTCGGGGGGCGGTCAGGCCGCGCGGGGCGCCGCCACCGGCCGAACGATGGCCGGTCGGTGCGGGCCGGCGCCGCTCCGCGCGCCAAACGTGGCCGCGCGGTTCACCAGAAAATCCAGCAGGTGATTGCGAATCGCGTAGTAGTCGGGCGCGTGATGCAGGCTTGCACGGGTGCGGTCTCGGGGCAGGGTGTTTTCCACGATCTCGGCAATGACCGCGCCGGGCCCGTTGCTCATCAGAAAGATCTTGTCGGCCAGCAGGATGGCCTCGTCGACGTCATGCGTGATCATGAACACCGTTTGCGCGGTTTTCCGCACGATGCCGATCAGTTCATCCTGAATACTGCCGCGGGTGAGGGCATCCAGCGCGCCAAAGGGCTCGTCGAGCAACAGCATCTTGGGCTGAATGGAGAAGGCCCGCGCAATGCCCACGCGCTGCTTCATGCCACCGGATAGTTGCGAGGGCTTCTTGTCCTCGGCGCCTTGCAGGTGAACCATGTCGATGAACTTCTGCACATGCGAGTCGACCTGCTGACGGCTCCAGTCGGGATAGCGCGAGCGGACCGCGAAGGCGATGTTGCCGCGCACGCTCAGC
>CAIVPX010000034.1 GCA_903907905.1 uncultured bacterium
AAGCCGATCACTTCTGCATGCATTGGCGCGGCGTGAAGGACGAAAGCTCGATGACCTCGTCGATCATGCGCGGGCGCTTCCTGAAATCGGATGCGCTGCGGCGCGAGTTGCTGTCGCTGCTCAAGCGCGACTGAGCACCCGGCGCGGCCTGCGCAGCCTCTCGCACCCTCGCCTGCGCCCTCGTCCGCCCCCTCAGTAGCGCAGGCCGCGGCCTGACACGGCCACGCCGATGCGCCTCGCCACCAGCGCCGCGAGGCTGGCGATGCGCAGCCACCACGGGCGGTGCTCAAGGTGCGTGGCGTGAACGGGCACGCCCCCTTGCGCGATGGCGGCCTCGATGCGGTTACGCAGGTGATGCGCGAAGGCCCGGTCGCGCACGATCACGTTGGCCTCGCGGGCCAGCAGCAGCGAGAAGGGATCGATATTGGACGAACCGACGGTGACCCAGTCGTCGGCCAAGGCAATTTTGGCGTGCAGAAAGCTGCGCCGGTACTCGATGATCTCGATGCCGGCGGCCAGGAGCTCGCCGTACAACGCGAGCGTGCCCCAGTGCGCCAAGCGATATTCGGTCCGGCCCTGCAGCAGCAGTCGCACGCGCACACCCCGCCGCGCCGCCGCGATCAGCGCCCGGCGAAATCGCGCCCCGGGAAAAAAGTAGGCGCAGGCGATCAGTACCTCGCGCCGTGCTTGTCCCAATGCCCTCAGGTAGGCGCGCTCGATGGTGCGGCGATGGCGCCAGTTGTCGCGCACCACGAAGGCCGCGCGCAGCCCGCCCGAGCGCGACGCCTCGGGCAGCGTGGGCTCGGACTCGGGCTCGAACGAGCCGGCAGGCGCCAGTTCGCGCCACAGCCGCCACATCGCGTGCTGAACCTGGGCGACCAGCGGTCCGCTCACCTCGACCGCGAAGTCGAGGCGCGGTGCCTCGAGCACACCACGCACCGGGTCGATCTGATCATCGAGCAGATTGATGCCGCCGACGAAGGCTGTCTGGCCATCGATCAGCGCGAGCTTGCGATGCAACCGGCGCAGCGCGCGTCGCCGCAGGCCCAGCCCCGACCAGGGTCTGAAGACGCGCACGGCAATGGGTGCGCTCGCCACCCATCTCGCCACCTCGCCCTGCAGCGCGCCGGTGCCAAACCCATCGACCACCAGGCAGACTTCGACGCCGCGGGCGGCCGCGCGGGCGAGCGCCTGCGCGATACGCTGCCCCGAGGCGTCATCATGAAAAATGTAGGTCTCAAGGCGCACGCAATGACGGGCGTTGTCGATGGCGCGCTCAAGCGCGGGAAAAAACGCAGCGCCCGATTCGAGCAGCTGCACGCGGTGTCCACCCTTCATCACCGGCCGGCGGCGCAGCGCCCAACCCAGGACCCGCGAGCGCGTCGAACCCTCACCCGAAGATGCCGCGCGCGACCGGTGCGGACGAGCCGTACCGTGTGCTGCGGCGGCCGACCTCACGGCAGGGCCTTGTCCGATCGATCAGGGGGAGGCAGCGCGCCCGCCGACTGGCCCGGAGCGGCTCGCTCGAGATCGGCGATGACCGGACTGTGATCGGACAGGCGGGCCCAGACCGCACCGCGCGGCACGCGCGCGTCGGTCACAGTAAACCCGCGCAAGTAGATTCGGTCCATGCGCAACCAGGGTACCAGCGCGGGAAAGGTGCGCGCCGAACGCACCCGGCGCGGTAGCCTGACGGACTCGTGCGCAACATCGACGCCTAGATCGGCCAGGCGGTCGCGCACGTACCAGACCGCCTGTTGTGTGCGCGGCATCCCGGGGCGCAGCGCGTCGAAGGCCTCGATGACACCGATCGATTCACACAGGCGACGCGACAGCGTATTGCGCCAGTCGTTGAAGTCGCCCGCGATGAGGAGCGGCGCCTGCGCGGGCACGGCGCGCCGGATCCACTCGATGAGCGCCTCGAGCTGGCGCTCACGGCTGCGGGCCAGCAGGCCGAAGTGCACCACGAAACAATGCACCGGTGTATTGCCGATCTGGACCACGCAGTGCAACACGCCGCGCTTTTCGAGCGCGTGGTCGGAGAAGTCGCGGTTGTCGCGATGCAGGATGGGAAAGCGTGACAGCAGCGCATTGCCATGATGACCATGCAAGTACTGCGCGTTGGGGCCGTAGGCGCTCTCGAAGGTGTGACGCAGCCCCGGCGAGCGCGACAGAAAGACATCCTGCGGCTCGGCGGGCCAATGCTCGAAGCGACGGGCGTGGCGCTCGTGCTGGCCCTGCACCTCCTGCAAAAAGACCAAATCGGCATCGAGCTCATGCAGCCGTGTGCGCAGCTCGTGGATGCGCGCCACCCGCTGCAGACCGAAAAGGTCGCGCAGCACGCCCTTATGAATGTTGTAGGTGGCCACGCGCAGCCGCATGCCCGCCTCCATGCTCAGGCCAAGCCCTCGGGTCGTGCGCGTCGGGGCAATTCGCGGATGGCCTCGACGTTTGACCAGGAAAAGCAGCGATCGGCCGCCTGCTCCCAGGGCAGCCAGATCTGGGCCAGGTGCTCGCGCGGCGCGAGCGTAGCCTCGATTCGGTGCGGCAGGAGCAGGCCAAAGACATGCTCGGTATTGTGCGTGACGCCCTCGGGATAGCGGTGGCGCCAGTGCGGGTAGATTTCGTAACGGTTGCGCAGATGCCAGTCGGTGAGCTGAAAATCGGCGGTGTTCAGGCCAGTTTCCTCGAGCACCTCACGCCGGCAGGTTTCTTCAAGCGCTTCGTCCACGCGGTCCTTGCTGCCGGTGACCGACTGCCAGAAGCCCGGGTGGTCGGCGCGCTCGAGCAGCAGCACCTCGAGCGCGGCGGTGTGGATGACCACCAGCACCGATTCGGGGATTTTGCTGCCCGCCATGCTCAGTGGCCCGACCGGGCAGCCTGCGCGCCCGGCACGCGCGGGGGTCTGCGCTGAGTCACGCGCCCTCGCCAGCTCAGGCGCTCGCCTCGCTCGCCCGCAGACGGATGTGCAGTTCGCGCAACTGCTTTTCCTCGACCGGCGAGGGCGCCTGCGTGAGCAGGCACTGGGCGCGCTGGGTCTTGGGGAAAGCGATGACATCGCGGATCGACTCGGCGCCCGCCATCATGGTGACGATGCGGTCGAGGCCAAAGGCGATACCACCGTGCGGCGGCGCGCCGTACTGCAGCGCATCGAGCAGAAAGCCGAATTTGGCGCGCGCCTCGTCGGGACCGATCTTGAGGGCACGAAACACCTTGCTCTGCACCTCTTCGCGATGGATCCGCACCGATCCGCCGCCGATTTCCCAGCCATTGAGCACCATGTCGTAGGCCTTGGCCACGCACTTGCCCGGATCGGTCTGCATGAAATCTTCGTGGCCGTCTTTCGGCGCGGTGAAGGGGTGGTGAACGGCCACCCAGCGATTGGCTTCCTCGTCGTGCTCGAACATGGGGAAGTCGACCACCCACAGCGGCTTCCAGGCGGTTTCGAAAAGGCCATTGCGCCGACCAAACTCGGAGTGCCCGATCTTGATACGCAGCGCGCCAATGGAATCGTTGACCACCTTGGCCTTGTCGGCCCCGAAAAGGATGAGGTCGCCGTCGGCCGCGCCCGTGCGACCGAGAATCTCGGCAATGGCCCGGTCGTGAAGATTTTTCACGATGGGCGACTGCAAACCCTCACGGCCACGCGCGGCTTCGTTGACCTTGATCCAGGCCAGACCCTTGGCGCCGTAGATGGCCACAAACTGCGTGTAGCCGTCGATCTCGCCGCGGGAGATGGCCGCGCCCCCCGGCACGCGCAAGGCGACGACGCGTCCGCCCTCCATATTGGCTGCGCCGCTGAACACCTTGAAGTCGACGTCCTTCATGACATCGGTGAGTTCGGTGAACTGCAGCTTCACGCGCAGGTCGGGCTTGTCGGAACCGTAGAGGCGCATGGCCTCGCTGTAGCTCATCTGCGGGAAGGTGTCATCGAGATTCACCCCGACGGTGTTGCGGAACACCGTGCGGATCATCTCCTCGAAGATGCTGCGAATTTCGATTTCGCTGAGAAACGAGGTTTCGCAGTCGATCTGGGTGAACTCGGGCTGGCGATCGGCACGCAGGTCTTCGTCGCGAAAGCACTTGGTGATCTGGTAGTAGCGGTCAAAGCCCGAGACCATGAGCAGCTGTTTGAAGAGCTGCGGCGACTGCGGCAGCGCAAAGAACTGACCCGCATTGACGCGCGAGGGCACGAGATAGTCGCGCGCGCCCTCGGGCGTGGACTTGGTGAGCATGGGCGTTTCGATGTCGAGAAAGCCCAGGGCATCGAGATAATTGCGCACCTCCATCGCCACCCGGTAACGCAACTTGAGGTTTTCCTGCATGGCCGGCCGACGAAGATCGAGCACGCGGTGCGTGAGCCGCGTGGTCTCGGAGAGGTTTTCGTCATCGAGCAGAAAGGGCGGCGTGACCGAAGCGTTGAGGATCTCGAGTTCGTGGCACAGGATTTCGATGGCGCCACTGCGAATGCCGGCATTCTCGGTGCCCTCGGGGCGGCGGCGCACCTTGCCCACCACCTTGACGCAGAACTCGTTGCGCACCCGCTCGGCCACCGAGAACATGTCGGGGCGGTCGGGGTCGCAGACCACCTGCGCGACACCCTCGCGATCGCGCAGGTCGATGAAGATGACGCCGCCGTGATCGCGCCGCCGGTGCACCCAGCCAAACAGGGTGACGGTCTGGTCGAGACGATCGGTCGAGACTTGGCCGGCATAGCAGGTACGCATCGAAGGGTTCTCCGTTTACTCGCCGGCAGCCGGCGTTGCAGCACGGTCGCTGGGCGACACCACACCCATCGACACGACATATTTCAGGGCCTGATCGACACTCATGTCGAGTTCGACCACCTCCTCGCGAGGCAGCATGAGAAAGAAGCCTGAGGTGGGATTGGGCGTGGTGGGTACATAGACCGACACCATGTCACCAGGAATGAGCCGCTTGACCTCGGGCGCAGGCGTGCCGGTCTGAAACGCAATGGTCCAGACGCCGGCACGCGGATACTGCACCAGCAGTGCCTGCCGAAAGGCCTGGCCGTTGGGCGAGAGAATGGTGTCGCTCACCTGCTTGACGCTGGAGTAGATGCTGCGCACGATGGGAATGCGCCCGAGCATCAACTCCCAGAAGCGCACCAGCTGCTCGCCGATGATGTTGCGGGCAAGCAGTCCGGTGATGAACAGCACCACCAGCGTGAGGATGACCCCGACCCCAGGGATGTCACGCCCGAGAAACGTGTGCGGATGCAGCGACTCGGGCAACCACGCCAGCGTCTGGTCCATGGTCGACACGATCAGGTTGAGCACCCAGAGCGTGATGACCAGCGGCACCCAGATCAGCAAACCGGTGATGATGTACTTGCGCATGACGATTCCGGTTGAGGGATGGGGGTGCCGGCGATGCCGACAAGACCTTGGTGTGAGGGGAGGCGGGTCAGACCGCGTTCAGGCGGACGTCCCGGCCCCGCCGGCCGGTGATGACGACGCAGCGGGTGCGGCCGCAGCAGGTTTGCTGTCGGCCGAAGCGGCCGACGCGGACTTGCTGTCAGAGGTCTTGCCCTCACCCGAGGCACCGGACGAAGCGGCCCCGGACGACCCTGAGGGCGTATCGGCTGCGCCGCCTTCTTTGGCCGTTCCTTCCTTGGCAGCGCCTTCGCCCGAGCCTTCGGTTTTTTTCTTGCCGGCGCCACCGTCACGAAAGTCGGTGACGTACCAGCCCGACCCTTTGAGCTGAAAGGCGGGCGCCGTGAGCTTGCGGGCGAACCCCTGGGTGCCGCACGACGGACACAGCGTCAGCGGCGCAGCGGACATCTTCTGCAACTCATCCTTTTCGAAGCCGCAGTCCTGGCAACGATAGGCGTAAATAGGCATGGCAAGCGGCCGCCCGAGGGCGGCCTCCGAAAATGGAAAACCTTGAATTATAAAAGAGAAATGCGACGGGCGCGCTTCAGAACGGAATGTCGTCATCGACATCGTCAAAGCCGCGCGCCGGCTTTTTCGCCGCACCGGCCTGCCCACCACCCTGTCCGCCGCCAGCGGCCGCCCTGGGGGCGGGGGCCTCGCGACTGCCGCCGCCTTCGCCATCACCGCCATCGCGCGAGCCGAGCAGCTGCATTTCGGTGGCGATGATTTCGGTGGTGTAGCGCTCCTGGCCTTCCTTGTCTTGCCACTTGCGGGTCTGCAGCCGGCCCTCGACGTAGACCGGGCGCCCTTTACGCAGGTACTCGCCGGCGATCTCGGCCAGACGATCGTAGAACACGACCCGGTGCCATTCGGTTTCCTCGCGGCGGTCACCCGAGGCCTTGTCCTTCCAGGACCGCGTGGTGGCAATGGAGACGTTGCAGATGGCCCCCCCGTTGGGCGAGAACCGGGTTTCCGGATCGCGCCCGAGGTTGCCCATCAGGATTACCTTGTTGACTGAAGCCATTTCGCCCTCCCGAGCAAAAGTATTGATCGCTCAATGCGACGCGCCCGGCCACCGCCGGTGACGCATCGCCACCAAGAGCCACACCGTCAGGGTCGCACCCGCCAGCGCGAACACCGCCGAATCCCCCCAGGCCGAGCGGATCAGCCCGGCCAGGGCCCCTCCGGCAAACAGCCCCAGCGACTGGGTGGTGTTGAACAGACCCAGCGCCGTGCCCCGGATGTCGGCAGGCGCCAGACGCGACACCATGGAAGGCAGGCTCGCCTCAAGAATATTGAACACAGCAAAGAACACGAAGAGCAGCACGGCGAAGGGCACTAGGCCCTGAGGCTGAAGGCAGAGCCCCGCCATCACCAGCGCGAGCAAGGCAACGCTGGCCAGAAACACCGTGCGCTGGCGGCCGCGCCGCTCGCCCCAGTTGACCGCCGGCATCATGGGCCAGAAGGACAGCAAGACCACCGGCAGGTAAAGCATCCAGTGTTCGCCCACGGGCAGTCCCGCGCGCTCGATCAGCCAGCCGGGCAGCACCACGAAGATGGCCACCTGCACCGCATGCAGGGCAAAGATGCCAAAGTTGATCCGCATCAGGTCGGGGTCACCCGCTACCCGGATGAAGTCGGCCCGGGTGAGCGACTCACGGGCCTGGAGCGGGGCGTCGGGCACGACGCGCAGCACCCAGACGATGGCCGCCAGCGCCAGCGCGCCCGTGAACGCAAACATGCCGCCAATGCCCACCCAGCGGTAGAGCGGGGGGGCGACGATGAGCGAGAGCGCAAAGGTGCCACCGATCGTGATGCCGACCATCGCCATCGCCTTGGTGCGTTGGCTCTCGCGCGTGGAATCGGCCACCAGCGCGCTGACAGCGGCTGAAATGGCGCCTGCGCCCTGCAGGCCGCGCCCAAGAATCATCAGGTAGAGGTCATCGGCCATCGCCGCGACGAAGCTGCCCAGGGCAAAGATCAACAGGCCCGCAACGATGACGGGCTTGCGGCCATAGCGGTCAGAGGCCAATCCGAAGGGCAACTGCAGCATGGCCTGGGTGAGCCCATAAATGCCCAGCGCCAGACCGACCAGCCGTGCGTCGCCCGCCTCGGGCAGCGAGCTCGCGTGCACCGCGAGCACCGGCAGCACCATGAACAGCCCCAGCATGCGCAACGCCTGCACCGAGGCGAGCGACGCACTCGAGCGCAGTTCGGCCGAGGTCATGCGCAGGCCGGGATCGGAGGGAATGCTGTTCATGTGGGGTGGCGGTTCATCACGGCAGACGGCAAAGCGGTTTATATTAGCCGATTGCCCTTGCCTGACCTTTCTGTCCGGCGCACACGACCCGCTTCATGAACGCCATCAGCATCCGCGGCGCCCGCACCCACAATCTGAAGAACATCGATCTGGACATCCCGCGCGACCAGTTGGTCGTGATCACGGGCCTGTCGGGGTCGGGCAAGTCCTCACTGGCGTTCGACACCCTGTACGCCGAAGGTCAGCGCCGCTATGTCGAATCGCTCTCGGCCTACGCGCGGCAGTTTCTGCAGCTCATGGAAAAGCCCGATGTCGACCTGATCGAGGGGCTGTCGCCGGCAATCGCCATCGAACAGAAGTCGGGCAGCCACAATCCGCGCTCCACCGTGGGCACGGTCACCGAGATCAACGACTATCTGCGCCTGCTCTATGCGCGAGTCGGCACACCGCACTGCCCCAGCCACCCCGAGCGGGCGCTTGAGTCCCAGAGCGTGTCGGCCATGGTCGATGCGCTGCTCGCCCTGCCCGAGGGCACGCGGCTGCTCATTCTTGCGCCGCTGCCGGCCGCGCGCTGCGCCGATGCGCGGGCCTGCCTGTCCGACCTGCAGGCGCAGGGCTTCGTACGGGTACGCCTCGATGGCCGCGCACTCGAAATCACCGAGGCGCTGCCCGCGATCGCAAACCAGCCGCCGCGCGCCATCGACGTGGTGGTCGATCGGGTCAAGCTCAATACCTCCATCCGCCAGCGCCTGGCTGATTCAATCGAGACGGCCATCGGTCTGGCCGAGGGCCGCGCCGCCGCCTTCGATGTCGATCGCGGCACCGAGACCGGCTTTTCGAGTCGCTTTGCCTGCCCCGAGTGCGGGCACCTCAGCCCCGACCTCGAGCCCCGTCTCTTCTCCTTCAACAACCCGGCCGGCGCCTGCCCGCAGTGCAACGGCCTGGGCGAAGTCGAATTCATCGATCCGCGCCGGGTGGTCGAGTTTCCCAACCTCAGCCTCGCCTCAGGCGCGATCAAGGGCTGGGACCGACGCAACGAATTCGCGTTTGCCACCCTGCAAAGCCTCGCCCAGGCACTCCACTTCGACCTGGACACGCCCTTCGAGGCCCTGAGCGATGCCGTGCGCCAGATCGTGCTTCACGGATCGGGCACCCAGAAGATCGCCTTCAGCTACGCGGGCGACGGCGGCCGCACCCTGCGCAAGGACCACCCATTCGAGGGCGTGATCGCCAACCTCGAGCGCCGGCGCCGCGAAACCGACTCGGCTCAGGTGCGCGAGGAGCTGGCGCGCTATCTCAGCCGCCATGCCTGCCCGGCTTGCGCAGGCTCGCGGCTGCGCCCCGAGGCCCGCTACGTCCGGCTCGGCCCCACCGGTCGCGATCACCCCATCTACGAGGTCTCGGGCTGGACGCTTCGCCAGGCGCACAACTGGTTTGAATCGCTTGAACTCGAGGGCGCGCGCGCGCGCATCGCCGAACGCATCGTGCGCGAGATCGGCAGCCGGTTGCGGTTTCTGAACGATGTCGGACTGGGCTACCTGAGCCTGGATCGGCCGGCCGAGACCTTGTCCGGCGGCGAATCGCAACGCATCCGACTGGCCTCGCAGATCGGCTCGGGACTTACGGGCGTGATGTACGTGCTCGATGAGCCCTCCATCGGCCTGCACCAGCGCGACAACGACCGGCTGATCGACACGCTGCGACGGCTGCGTGACCTGGGCAATACGGTGCTGGTGGTCGAGCACGACGAAGAGGCCATTCGCGCGGCCGATCATGTGGTCGACATGGGCCCGGGCGCGGGCGAGCACGGCGGCTGCGTGGTCGCGCAGGGCCGGCCCGATGACATCGCGGCCGCCGATCACTCCATCACCGGCCAGTATCTGTCGGGGCGGCTCGCCGTGCCGGTGCCCCTGCACAGGCGGCTCTGCGATGGCCGCATGCTGGTGGTGCGCGGCGCCAGCGCCCACAACCTGGCCGGCGTCACGGCGAGCTTTCCGGTGGGGCTTATCACCTGCGTCACGGGCGTCTCGGGCTCGGGCAAATCCACGCTGGTCAACGACACCTTGCACGCTGCGGCCGCGGCTCAACTTAACCGCGCCCATGCGGTGGCCGCAGACTGCGAATCGATCGACGGCCTCGAGCACTTCGACAAGGTGATCGCGGTCGACCAGAGCCCCATCGGCCGCACGCCCCGGTCGAACCCGGCTACTTACACGGGGCTCTTTGCGCCTATTCGCGAACTGTTTGCCGAATCCACCGCCGCACGCGAGCGCGGCTATGGGCCCGGGCGCTTTTCCTTCAACGTCAAGGGCGGGCGCTGCGAGGCCTGCGAGGGCGATGGGCTGATCCGCGTGCAGATGCATTTTCTGGCCGACGTCTACGTGCCCTGCGATACCTGCAAGGGCGCGCGCTACAACCGCGAGACCCTCGAGGTACGCTGGCGCGGCCGCAATATCGCCGAAGTGCTCGACATGACGATCGCCCAGGCGCACCAGTTCTTCGAGGCCAATCCGGCCATCGCGCGCAAGCTCGCCACCCTGATCGAAGTGGGCCTGGGCTATGTGCGGCTGGGCCAGAGCGCCACCACGCTCTCCGGCGGCGAGGCGCAACGCGTCAAGCTCGCCGAGGAGCTCTCCCGGCGCGACACCGGGCGCACGCTCTATATCCTCGATGAACCCACCACGGGCCTGCACTTTCACGATGTAGCCATGCTGCTCAAGGTCATCCATCACCTGCGCGATCGCGGCAACACCGTGATCATCATCGAGCACAACCTCGACGTGATCAAAACCGCCGACTGGCTGATCGACCTGGGCCCCGAGGGCGGCGATGGCGGCGGGCGCATCGTGGCCAGCGGCACGCCCGAGCAGGTCGCCGAAATTGAGGCCAGTCACACCGGACGCTACCTCGCGCGCACGCTCGCCTCACACACCGGGCGCGCTGCCGCCTGAAGGGCTTGGCCGCATCGCGCGCTCAACGCGCAAGCGCCCGGCCGTAGCGCGAAAAGCTCGCCTGCACGCGCGCCATCTCCGCTGCATCCAGCAACACGGGCTCACCGATCTGCAGGGCCTGCCAGTACAGGCGCGACAGCGTCTCGACTTCCAGCGCAAGCGATAGCGCCTCCTCCAACCCGACACCCAGCGCCAGTTGGCCATGGTTGGCCAGCAGACAGGCGCGGCGGGGGCCCAGGGCATCGAGGGCCGCGTCCGAGAGGGCCTGGGTGCCGAAGGTGGCATAAGCCGCGCAACGCAAGTCGGTGCCACCGGCCACGGCGATCATGTAGTGAAACGCGGGGACGCCCTCGCGGTGAATACGCGGCAGGCAGGCGAGCGTGGTGGCGTAGGGGCTGTGGACATGCACGACGGCCGCCATCGTGTCGCGCGTGGCAAGCAGGTCGCGGTGCATGCGCCACTCGGATGACGGCACCAGGCGCCCATCGAAGCGGGCTGGCGGTTCGAGCACCGCGGTGGCGGCCGCAGCGCTCAGGGGTTGATCGAGCGGCACCCAGACGATGTCATCGATCGTCGTGCGCTCGTAGGGCAGGCCGCTGGGGGTGATCAGCAGACCCGGCTCAGCGCCCCGATGCCAGCGCAGCGATGCATTGCCCGACTTGCCCTGGTTGAGCCCGAGCGGCGCAAATCGCAGACAGGTCTCGATGAGCGCCTGACGGGCCGCGTCTTCGCTTTCGTACGACACGGTCTGATCGACAGCGTTCATGTCGGGGCCCCCTCCGGGCGCAACGCACTCGGTATAGCGAATCCTTCGGGAAAGATTCCCCGAAGTCCCTCTGGCGAAGCGGGGGCCGGGCCGCGTTCGGTGATGAGCGCCGTGACCAGCCGGCCCGGCGTGATGTCAAAGCCGGGGTTGAGCGCGGCCGCGCCCTCGGGAACCAGTCTGATCTCGGCCACCCGACCATCGGCCAGCTGCCCGCGCAGGTGTGTGACCTCCCGGGCCGATCGCTCCTCGACCGCGATCGCGGCCCCATCGGCCGTACCGGGGTCGACGGTCGAGAGCGGGCAGGCGACGTAAAAGGGGATCCCGTTGTCAGCGGCGGCGAGCGCCTTCAGATAGGTGCCGATCTTGTTGGCGACGTCACCGTTGGCCGCCACCCGGTCACACCCGGTGATCACCGCATCGATCCGACCCCGCATCATCAATAGCCCCCCCGCGTTGTCCACGATCACGGTGTGCGGCACGCCCGCCTGCGCCAGTTCCCAGGCCGTCAGCGCCGCCCCCTGGTTTCTCGGCCGTGTCTCGTCGACCCAGACGTGCACAGGTACGCCCGCCTGGTGCAATCGATAGACGGGCGCAAGCGCGGTGCCATGCTCCACCGTTGCGATGCGGCCGGCGTTGCAATGGGTCAGGATCTGCAAGGGTCGGGCGGGATCAGACCGGCGCAAGGCCCCCAGCAGGCTGGCACCGTGCTCGCCGATCTGGCGGTTGCATTCGGCATCTTCGTCGCACAGGTGCTGCGCCTCGGCCCAGGCGCGCTCGGCCCGGACCGAGCCTTCGCTTGCGGCCGCGACTCGCCGCACCCGCTCGACTGCCCAGCTGAGGTTGACGGCAGTGGGTCGCGCATCCGACATCCAGCGCGCCAGGCGGGCGAGGCCTTCATCGGAGGCATCCTGCCTGAGCGCCATCGCCAGACCGAACGCACCGACCGCGCCAATGAGCGGCGCGCCCCGCACCCGCATCGCCGTGATGGCTTCGTGGCACTGCTCGGCGGTACCGAGCCGGATCTCGCGCACCTCAAATGGCAGCAGCGTCTGGTCGAGGGTGCTCAGTTGCCAGGGCGCATCAACTCGCAGGGTTCTTGACATAGTTCAAGGCGCACTCGGGCGGTTTGCTTAGCATCAAACGGCTGTCATCGCAGCCGGCAGGTGGGCTGCAGCAGTCTAATCGATCCGATCTTTCATGCCTGAACCTGCTCTGCTTGCACGCGACGCGCTCGCTGCCCTGATCGACCTTGCCCCGACACTGCTGTCGGTGTTTCTGCTCGGCCTCACGGGCAGCACGCACTGTGTGGGCATGTGCGGCGGTATTGTCGCGGCGCTCAGTGAGCGAACGGCGCGCATGGCCGGTCCGGCATCCGGCGAGCGGGCCGGGTCAGGGTCGGCGGGTGGTCCCGGGGGCGCAAGCCACGTCATCATGCGGGTGGCAGGCCCGCGCGCCATGGCTCGACACCCGCGCACCGCGCTCGGTGCCCGTCTCGCCTACAACGCGGGCCGGATCGCCAGCTACACGCTGGCCGGCGCGATTGCCGGCAGCGCTGGCTCAGCCGCCTGGCTCGCCTCGCACCTGCTGCCAGTCCAGCAGATCGCATTCGCGGCAAGCAGTCTGGTGATGATCCTCATCGGACTGCACCTCGCCGGGTTCCAGGCGCCTGCGCGCGCGCTCGAGGGCGCTGGCGCCCGCCTGTGGCCGCTGCTGAGCCCCTACGCTCGCGCGAGCCTGCGCCTCGGTGGTCTGCCCGGCGCACTGTTGGCGGGCGCCGCCTGGGGCTGGGTGCCATGCGGACTGGTCTACGGCATGCTGGTGGCGGCGCTGGTGTCGGCCAGCCCGCTTGCGGGCGCCCTGATCGCCCTGGCCTTCGGTCTCGGTACGCTGCCCGCGCTGCTGGCGCTGGGCTGGGCCACCGAACGGGGGCTCACTTCGGGCCGCCGCCGGCCCGCGCTTGGCCGACTGGTGGGACTGCTGCTCATCGCCTTCGCGCTGGCCGGGCTCGCCCGCATCGATCCCCTCGAACGCCTGCATCAGGTGGGTAGCGCGTGCGTGAACTGGCTGCGATGAGCGCGAGCGCCGCCCTGTCCTGCCATCACTGCGGTCAGCCCGTCACCGAAGCCGGCCGCTGGACGGCGAGGATCGGCGGCATGCTGCGCGAGACCTGCTGCGCCGGATGCCAGGCAGTCGCCTGCGCCATCGCGGGCGCAGGACTCCATGACTACTATCGCGCGAGAGCGGGCGAGGGCGCGCCCATCGATCGGCCTGCCGCCCGCGATGAGGCGGACCTGGCGCTTTATGATGAACCGGAGTTTCAGTCGCGCTTCGTGCGCCAGGGCGCCGGGGGCTGCGAAACCACCCTGCTGGTCGAGGGCCTGCGCTGCGGCGCTTGCGTGTGGCTGATCGAGCAAGCCCTGCGCGCGCAGACAGGGGTGAACGAGGCCTCGGTCAACCTGAGTTCGGAGCGGGCGATCCTGCGCTGGAACCCTGAGCAGGTGAAGCTGTCGACCCTGCTCCGGGTGGCGAAGCGATTCGGCTATCGGGCACGACCCTTCGATGCCAGCGTGCGCGAGCAGGGGTTACGCCGCGATGCGCGCGTGCGCCTGCGCAAGCTCTTCATCGCCGGCATCGCCATGATGCAGGTGATGATGTATGCCGTGCCCGTCTATGTCGCCGGCCCCGAGGGGATCGAAGCGCCCATCGAAAGCCTGATGCGCTGGGCCAGCCTGGTACTCACCCTGCCGGTGGTGCTCTACAGCGCAAGCGATTTTTTCGCGGGCGCCTGGCGCGAGTGGCGAAGCCTTCGCCTGGGCATGGACACACCGGTTGCCATCGGTATCGGCGCCGCGTTCGCAGCGAGCGTGGCGGCCACACTGCGTGGCACGGGCGAGGTGTGGTTCGATACGGTCACGATGTTCGTCTTTCTACTGCTGGCCGCTCGGCATCTCGAGTGGCTGGCGAGGCGGCGCGCCAGTCGAGCGCTCGATGCGCTCACCGCCGGCGCGCCCGAATCCGTCGAACGCCTGCTCGACGCCGAGGGCCGAACCGAACGGGTGCCGGCACAGCGACTGGTACCCGGCGAGCGTTTCCTGATCGGCATGGGCGAGGCGGTGGCTGTCGATGCGCGGATCGAGAGCGAGGGCGCGCGCTTTGACCAGTCGCTACTCACGGGCGAGGCGCTGCCGATCGCACTCGGCCCGGGCGATACGGTGCCGGGCGGGGCCATCAACCTGGGGCACCCCGTGCTGGTGCGCGCGCTTCGGCCGCAGGCTGACAGCACCCTCTCAGTCATCACGCGACTGGTCGAGCGCGCGGCAGCGGGCAAGCCTGTGATCGCCGGCATCACCGAACGGATCGCTCGACACTTCATCAGCGGCCTGCTCGCGCTCGCGCTCCTTGTCTTGCTGGGCTGGTTGCAGATCGACCCGGATCGGGCCTGGGCCATCGCCATCTCGGTGCTGGTCGTCTCCTGCCCGTGCGCGCTCTCGCTCGCCACCCCAACCGTGCTCGCGGCCGCCGCCTCCCGCGCATTGACGCAAGGCATTCTGCTCACTCGCGCCGACACGCTTGAGGCGCTGACCCGCTGCACCGACGTGCTGCTCGACAAGACAGGAACGCTCACCCTCGGACAACCCGCGCTGGTCGGCCTTGATGTGTTTGATACTCGCGGCGAGCCCACGTGCAAGACCGATCGGTCGGACTCACTCCTCGCGCTGGCCGCCGCGCTCGAGACCGGCTCGACCCATCCCTTTGCCCGCGCAATCCGCGAGGCGGCGCAGGCCAAGGGCCTGTCGATTCCAGGGGCGCTGTCACTGCAGTCGCACGCCGGGCAGGGCGTCGAAGGGCTCATTGATGGCAGGCCTTGGCGGCTAGGCAGCGCGGGCTTCGCCGGGCCGCGAGACGGGACCATCGAATCGTCGGCGGGCCTCGACAGCATCGTGTGGTTGAGCTGCGATCGCGCGCCGATCGCGCGGCTACGTCTGCGCGACCCCCTGCACGACAGCGCGCCCGAGGTCTGCGCGGCGCTACGCGCGGCAGGGCTGCGGCTGCACCTGATCTCGGGCGATCGGGCGCAGGTGGTCGAAGCGGTCGCCGCCTCGGTGGGCATCTCCAGCTGGCGCGCCGGGGCCCGCCCCGAAGACAAGCTCGACTTCATCCGGGCGCTGCAGGCTCAAGGCCGACACGTGCTGGCGATGGGTGACGGAATCAACGATGCGCCCGTGCTGGCCGCAGCCGAAGCCTCGGTTGCGGTGGGCTACGCAAGCAGCCTCGCACGCACCGCCGCTGGCGCGGTGCTTCTGGGCGGTCGCTTCGACACGGTGCTCACCCTGCACGCGCTCGCACTCAAGGCCAGGCGCGTCATGACCCAGAACCTGCTCTGGGCGCTTGTCTACAACGCGCTGGCGATTCCCGCTGCGGCCTTGGGCTGGGTGTCGCCCTGGGTGGCGGCGCTGGGCATGTCGGCGAGTTCGCTGCTGGTCGCCACGAACGCGCTTCGACTGCTCGGCAACCATGACCGACGCGTGGCCCAGGGGTCGAACCCTGACGCGGTCACGATGCCACAGGCCGTCGCCGGGCAAACCCAGGGCGCCTGCTGATGGAAGCCCTCTATCTGCTGATCCCGCTCGGCGTGGTGATCATCATCGCCGCCACCGGGCTCTTTCTGCGCATGGCCAGCCAGGGCCAGTTCGATGACCTCGACAGCCCGGGGCGACAGATTCTGCTCGACGACGATCGCTGTGTTGAGAAAGTCACACCGTCCGCCGACCCCGCCCCGCTGAATTGACCGCCCGGTATCAATCGGCGCCGGTCTTGATGCAACGCAATAAGCAGACCCCGAAAGCTTTCAATAATCAACTCGTTCAAAGAGGGGATTTTCTTATGACGCGAGCATCGCAAGGCGCTGACCGCTACCACTACACGGTCGTGCGGCAATTCTCGGTAATGACGGTGGTCTGGGGCTTTGTCGGCATGCTGGTGGGCCTGCTCATCGCTGCCCAGCTGGTTTGGCCGGAACTCAATTTCGATCTGCCCTGGCTCACGTACAGCCGGCTGCGACCGCTTCACACGAATGCGGTGATCTTTGCCTTCGGCGGCTGCGCGCTGTTTGCCACCTCGTACTACGTGGTGCAGCGAACCTGCCACGTTCCGCTGTTCGCGCCCCGGCTCGCCGCCTTCACCTTCTGGGGCTGGCAACTGGTGATCCTGTTGGCAGCGATCACCTTGCCACTGGGCATCACCAGCGGCAAGGAGTACGCCGAGCTCGAATGGCCCATCGACTTGCTGATCGCCGTGGTGTGGGTGTCGTACGCGGTCGTGTTCTTCGGCACCATCGTGCGCCGTGTCACCCCCCAC
>CAIVPX010000035.1 GCA_903907905.1 uncultured bacterium
AATCGGTGACGGTGGCTTATACCGATCCTACGTCTGGGAATGACGCCAACGCAGTTCAGGATGCGTCGGGTAATGACGCAGTGACGCTGGCGGCAACTGTTGCAACCAATGCCGTGGCCGATACGACCGCTCCGGTGTTCCTGAGCGCAGCCACCAGCACGGACGGCACGAAGGTGGTGCTGACGTATAACGAGTCTCTGAGTGCGACGACGGCCGCAGCCTCTGCGTTTGCGGTGAATGTTGGTGGTGTGGCGCGGACGGTAAGCGGAGTGGCGGTGTCCGGGGCGTCTGTAGAACTGGCGCTCTCGAGCGCGGTGCAGACGGGGCAGTCGGTGACGGTGGCTTATACCGACCCCACGACTGGGAATGACGCCAACGCGGTTCAGGATGCTTCGGGTAACGATGTACTGACTCTATCGGCGACGACGGTCACGAACTCGGTCGCGAGCGGCACCGCCCCTACCCTCGCCCTCACCACCTCCCCATTCCTCAGTTCCGACCTCACCACGCTCAGTGGCACCGCGACGGCCAACGCGAACGTGTCGGTCTACCTGAGCAGTGCGCAATCAACGGCCTTGGCGACTGCCACCGCGGCTAGTAACGGCGCCTGGTCGATTCCGCTCAGTTCGATCACGGCGCTGGCCAACCCGGGTGCGGCGGTTGCCTTGACCCTGAAGGCCAGTCTCGCGGGGCAGCAGTCAACGGCGGTGTCCAAGGTCTTCCTGGTAATCGGGGCGAATCCTTCGACTGGCACGGCCGATGACAACGTGGTGGATCTGCGCATTGCAGCCACTGCCACCAACGACCGCTACAAAGACAGCATCGGCGACGACACCTATTACCTCGGTGGTGGCGATGACCTGTTGCTGGGTGTTTTCTCGACCGAGGCCAGCTTTGCCTCGCGAGGCAACAACACCTTCTTTGGTGGTGAGGGAAATGACCGCTTCGCAGCGATTGGCGACGGTGACTACTTTTTCGGGGGCAACGGTTCGGATGCGGTCTGGATCCCGGGTGCGAGCACGGCCTATAAGGTCTACAACGCCACCGCAGGTCAGAATGCCGTGGCGCAAGCCTTCGACAGCACCGCAACCTCGGGCTATGTGATTCGCGAGACGAGTGGCACTGGCGCGGGCTTCTATGTGTCGGGCGTTGAATCCATTGAGTTCGCAGCCGACGGCATCGTGGCACAGCTCAACCAACTCGCCACCAACTTCACAGCTTGATGGATGACCGGGCAGCGGGAGTACTCCGCTGCCCTCAGTTG
This sequence comes from uncultured bacterium, assembly GCA_903907905.1. Classification (GTDB taxonomy): domain Bacteria; phylum Pseudomonadota; class Gammaproteobacteria; order Burkholderiales; family Burkholderiaceae_E; genus SYIM01. Next base: position 1,265 of record CAIVPX010000035.1, read on the forward strand.
CCCTCAGCCACCCGCTGCACCCACTCCAGTTGCCTCGGCAGGCAGCGCGTGCGCAGGTCGTAGTCAGCAACGATGCGCTCGCGGGCGGCGCGGGCCAGGCGCTGCGCGAGCGGCGGGTTATCGAGCAACTCGCACACTCGGTCGACCAACCCGGCGCCGTCGAAGAAATCGACCAGCAGGCCGTGCGTGCCATGCTCGATCACTTCTTCCACCGGGGCGGTGCGGCTGGCCACGATTGCGCCCCCGACGCTCATGGTCTCGAGCAGGCTCCAGCTGAGCACGAAGGGGTAGGTGAGGTACACGTGTACCCGGCTGAGCTGCAGCATCTGCACGAAGTCGGGGTACTGTAGTCGACCCACGAAATGCACGCGGGACATGTCGAGTTGGTCGCGCACTTCCTCCAGAAAGATATTGCGCCAGGTGTTTCCATTGGCAGGCGCCGCGCCATAGCTTGCGCCGTCCGCGCCCACGATCAGCACGCGCGCCTTCGGGCGTCGCTTGAGTAGCTCGGGCAGGGCGCGCATGAACACGTGATAACCGCGATAGGGCTCGAGGTTGCGGTTCACGAAGGTGACGATTTCGTCGTTGCGCGTGAGCGTCATCTTTTCGCGCAGCCGCATGCCCACCTTGGGGTTGGGCTGCAGCATTTGCGTGTCGATGCCGTCGTGAATGACGTCGATGGATTGGCGGATCCGCTCGGGGTAGAGCCCCTGCTGCCAGCGCGTCGGCGAAATACCGCGTGAGGCGTCTTCGAGAGCCAGCAACTGATTGACGTTCTTCACGCGCAGGCGTCCTGCGTTGGAGAGTGCATCGCTCGTGGGCGGAAACTCGGGGTCAAAGCCCACGTCGGCACCGTTGGCGCTGTAAAAAAATTCGCAATACAGCCCGATCGGTACGGTGGGCCAGACCTCGCGCAACAACAGGGTCTCGCCCCATCCAGGGTGGGCGATGATGACGTCGGGCGTGAAGCCGCTGTCCCGAAGCTCAATCGCCTTGCGCGCCACGGCCTCGGCGCGAATCAGCTTGGGGTGCAGATCGATCAGCCAGGGGTGACCGTTGGCGGTGTTTTCACCCTTGATCGGGTAGCCCATGACCTCAACGCCTTGCCACCGCAGGTTGTCGCCGATTCGCATGGCGACAACGCGATGTTTCGGGTTGGCAGCCAGTGCCGGGGCAAGGTGCCGGTACTGGCCCGGGAAGTTCTGGTGGATGAACAGAAAATTCATGTCGGTGATTGTCTGCTGGTGTCCTGGACGGCGTAAAATATCGGTCGTCGAATTTCGCAATTGTCTGCGAATTTCCGGGGTTGAGAGGCTTGGGCGGTTTGATCGGCGGTCTTTCACGCTCAGGCAAGTCGCAGTGTCCTGATTTTTCGTAGCGCTATGGTGACGGGCCTCAAGGCCCGGAGCATTTCGTGCATGTCTTACCCGGCCCGTCCTGCAGGGCCGCTCCTGATCGGGGAATGACCCTATGGCTACCATCGATACCCAGTCCTTCAGCGGCCACCAGTACCAGTTGGTGCTGAGTGGCGCCTTGTCGCTCGAGCAGGCCCGCACCCAGGCGGCCGCTGCCGGTGGCTATCTGGTCAATGTCGGTTCCAAGGAAGAAAACGATTTCCTGATCAGTTGGCTCAAGACGGGTTCGGCCAACTTCACTGCCGGGTCGATCACGAGTGTCTGGCTGGGGGCGAGCGACGCCACTGAGGAAGGCGCCTGGCGTTGGGACAACGGTGATCGGGTGCTCTTTGGTGACTGGGGCGGTGGC
>CAIVPX010000036.1 GCA_903907905.1 uncultured bacterium
CTGCTGCGCCAGGCGTCCGCGAGGGCGGTGCACGTCGCCTACCGCGGTGCGGCCCCCGCATTGCAGGATGTGATGGCCGCGAGTGTGGCCTTCGCCGTGGTCACAGCTGGCTCAGCGGTGGCACTCGCGCGCGACGGCAAGGTGATCCCGCTCGCCGTGCTCAGCCGGGATCGCATCGCCTCCTTGCCGGGCGTGCCCACCGCTGCCGAAGCCGGCGTGCCTGGCTTCGTGTTCGATGAGTGGAACGGTCTGTTCGTCCCCGCACGCACGCCCGACGCCGTGATTGCCCGCCTGCATCAGGCGGTCCGGCACGCACTCGGCCAGGCCGCCGTGCGCGAGCGGCTTGGGGTAATCGGCGCCGTGCCGGTCGGCTCATCACCCGCCGACTTTGGCGCTTTCCTGAGCAACCAGCGGGCGGCAATCGCCCGCACCGTCGCCGAGGCGGGTATCAAGCCGAACTGATGCGCCCGAGCATTGCCGTTCGCTCGTACTGACTCCGTTATGATCGCGGGTTGATTTCAGCGAGCGGGACGGGGGTTGATATGGGTAAAGTGGTTACCGCCTACACGAGCGGCGAGCAGGCCACCTATACAGGTGGGGGCGACACCTACACCGGGATCATGCGCACGCTGAGCCAGGAGGTCCAATGGGGACCGGCCTACATGTACAACGGCGGGAACCTCAATCAGGCACGCGCGACGGTCTACGACTCGCAGAACCGGCAGGTTGTCTATACAACGTTCTCCGAATCGTACAAGTATTTTCCGTACGGCATGATCAGCGCGGGTGGCCGTACCCTCGTTTTTGATCCCACTAAATTTGACAACTCGGGCCAGGACCTCACCCTGGGTACCACCTACACGCTGGTGATCGATTACGGCTTTCTTTCGGTTTACGACGCCTCTCAGATGGGCTCTCAGTGGTCCAAACAGGTCAACGTCATCGACGCCATCACCATCCCCTTCACCTACACAGCGGCCACAGCGCCAACGCTTTCAAGCAGCGCGCCCGCAGACGGTGCCACCGTCGCCTCCACCGCCAGCAACCTCGTCCTGAACTTCGGTGAATGGATTCAGGCGGGAACCGGCAATATCGTACTGATCAACACCGTCAGCAATTGGGACACGCGGACCATCCCGGTGACGGACACCACGCAGATCAGCATCAGCGAATCGACCCTCACCATCAACCCCACCGCCGACCTGCTGCCCGGCGCGCACTACGCGCTCACCATGGCATCGGGCGTCATCAAGGACATGGCCGGCAATGCCTTTGCCGGCATCACCAGTGCCACCACCCTTGACTTCAACACCCCGCCCGCCTCCTACTCGGCCGGCGCAAGCGCAAGCAGCGTCAACGAAGGCGCGTCGGTCACCTTCACGGTCACCACCACCAATGTCGCCGCCAACACCGTGCTCGGCTACTCCCTCTCCGGCGCGGGCATCACCACGGCAGATCTCGGTGGCGCCGCACTCACCGGCAGCACCACGGTGGGCGCCAACGGTCAGGCGAGCTTCACGCTCAACCTCAGTGCCGACCAGTTGACCGAGGGGCCCGAGACGCTCACCGTCAGAGTGGCGGGGCTGGACGTCTAGGTGACGATCAACGACACGTCGACAGACGTGACCGCCCCCACCCGCGTGAGCGCAAGCATCAATGGCGCGCTGCTGACGCTCACCTACAACGAGCCACTCGACGCCACACACCCGGCCAATCTCGCGAGCTTCACGGTCGGCGTCAATGGGCTCAACCGTCAGGTGATCAACGTGGCCGGGAGCGGCAGCTCGGTCACGCTCACGCTCAGTGCCCCGGTTGTCAGCACCGACAGCGTCCTGATCTCGTATGCAGACCCCGGTGCGAGCAA
>CAIVPX010000037.1 GCA_903907905.1 uncultured bacterium
CAACACAATGTCCGAATCCGTTGCCGTTCCCTCGGCCGACTCACCGCTGCTCAACAACACATCCGCCGCAGACTTCACCTCCCCCGTCGACAGCGTCGTCGTGATCGACCCATTGGTCGTCACCAGCACCAGATCCCCGCCACTCGACAGGTCTTCCTGGGTGGAAGTGACCGCAGTCGACAGACCCGAGCTGTCCAACCGATTCACCGACACGCTCACCGTGTCAAGCGTCAGACTGTCCGATTCCAAAATGAACAGGCCACCGCTGCCCGCGGCGCCGCTGAAACTGGCAACCGAGATATCCAATCGGTCGCTGGTGGACCCCACGCCTCCCGCGGTGCCAGCCTGCACCAGGAGAGCCGCCGCCGAGACATCGACATCGGCGTCCCCATCCGTGATGGACCCACCGGCAATCAGCGCAACCTTCGCGGCGCTTTCGACACTGCCCAGCGCCAAGCTGGTACCGGCCTGAACGCGGATATCGCCCGTCGCCTTCAGCGCTCGGGCCGACAAGCTGAGAGCCCCCCCCGCCTGAAGATCAACGGACCCACCCATCAGGTCAGGGTCGGTGTCTGCATCGGCGCCGTCCGGACGCACCAAGTCCGCATTGGTTCCCAAAGTAAGGGCAGCGCCTGCACGCAGGCTCAGCGAGCCCGGCGCAGAGACATCGCCGACCGCAACCAGTTGCAAAGTGAGGTCGCCATCGGTGGTTGATAGCGTTTGCACCGACACCACGCCGCTGGTGTTGGTGGCATCGCTGATCTGCGCCTTGATCAGGGTAAGTGCACCGCCCGCTGCAGCTTCGATCAGGCGAATGTTGCCACTGCCGGTATTCGTCATCGAAGCCGTATTGACCTCGGTCGCAAAAAGGTCGATGCCGGTGACCGCGTCGACCCTGAGATCATCGCCCTGCAAGGCCTCGCTGCTCAGACCGTCGCTCAGACTGACAGAAGTCTCGTTGCTCTGGAACACCCGACCCGAAGCGGAATAAAGTGTGATGTCCTGAAGCGAACTGGATTGGCTGAGGTCAGAGGAGGCGGTCAGCCGGTTTCGAATTTCGATGTTGTTTTGTGCATCGAGCAATACCGAGCCCTTGATTGCCAATCCTGGCTTAGCGGGACTATTGATATCGTCAACGCGAATGCTGCCTGCGTAAACCTCCAACGCCGAGTAAAACGTGTACTGGTTGGCGCCCACCGATCCGGCAAGGCGAGTCTGGCCTTGGCCGACTGTGGCATGAGCGCCACTCATGTGGCCGAGGATAACCTTGGAAAACCCCCCAGCGGTGATTGCCTCCAACTCGGCGGTGCTGATATCAAGCTTGGCAACATCAACCTGATTGGGGCTCCCCACTTCCATGCCCAAGCCTACGGTGGCACTTCTCATGGTGAGCGTCCTGCCCGTGGCCTTGAGCGTCGCGCCACTCAACAGGTTGATTTCGTCACCTTCCAGCAAAATGTCGCCACCGCTGACTTCGACGGTGTTATTGAACTCGATCAGCGACGCCCCACGGATCGTCAGCCCACCTCCCGTAATGGTGAGCTTGCCTGAGAAAGTCACCACCCCGTCTGCCTCGATGATCAGGTCTCCGCGCAACTCCACGTCCTGATCGAAGATCACTGAATTGGGCTTGCCGGTCGGCGCGACCGTGCTGGCGGTAATGGTCAGGCTTTCCAGGGGATCGTTGAGGCCGATGGCTGAATAAAAACGCACCACCCCCGTTGCCTTGACGGTGAGATAGTCCGAGTTTTGTGATGGATCAGAATCGCCATCGAGATAGGACAGGGGTATGCCCGTGGTGTTACTGATCCCCGTCACCAGCCTGCCGTCTTGGGATGAGCCAGGCGCATACGTGGAAGTGAGTGTCACATTCCCTGTAATGGTGGTGTTGGCGTCTGGTAGCAGGCCGTCCGCAACGTTGGTGTTGGTACTGAAATTGGACTGCTCCACCGCATAACTGGACAAACCCCACCACAGCATGGCGTGATCATCTTCCAGCGCCATACGCTGGCGCTGCGCGGGTTCCAACGGCAGAGCCAGCACATGTGCCGCGAAAAGCTCGCCTTCATCACCAGGGCTGTCGTCGGTGCCGTTCAGCTCCGCATCCAGGTAGTGACCTAACTCCTCGACGAGTACGCGAAGCAACTCTGCGTCGCTGCCCAGCGCCGACAGCCACTGCCGGTTAACAAAGATCTCTGCGTCACCCGAGGGTCCATGGGCAGCGAAAGCCGCCATCGCACCCGCCAATTGCTCGCTCGATGCCAAGGTAAGCTGGACATCACCCGCCCCCCCCAGCCAGTCGTGACGTACGACTTCGGCGCGGGCGATCTCATCGGGCCGGGCCACATCGCCGGGAAAGATTTCCAGTAACTCACTCGCACTGTGCGAGCCTAGAAAGGATCGAACAGCCGAGCGAGCCTCGCCGTATGTCTGCATCAACCGAGCATGCAACCCATCACCGGGCGCTTCCTCCGCCTGCAGCGCCTCGGGCGGCGTAATAGCTGGGAGTGGGCCTGTTACCCAGACCCCTGCAATCTGATCGGACTGACTCAAGTCCAGTTGCTCGGCAGCGCTAACCAGATTCGCGTGGCTTGGGTCCGGTCGCGAGGGCTCCTGCCACGACTGGTCCTGCTCGGGCGCTTGCCACGCGGTCTGCAAGGCGGCGGCCAAGGGAGTGGCCGAAAGAAGCCAGCGAGGCTCCAGTCGCTCAAGCGCAAAGCGGAGCCGGCGACTACGAACCCGCCGGGCAATCGTGGAGGAAGAGGGTGCTACGGGCACGTTGGGCATGGTGGGCTCTGCTGAAGACGTTCGGTCGCGGCTCACCGGCTGCGCACCAGTCGGACAAAAGCCATCGAGTTGGTGGGAACAAGTTCCGCGCCACCCCAGTCGTTCACTAGCGAGAAATCCACGATCCAGACATTCCCTGGCGTGGTCTCCGTATAAGCGCTACTCGTCCAGTACTGGAGTGGATTGCTCACATCAGGCACATCGATCGTTGCAAACGGGGCCTGCATCAGCGAGCGGTCTGTGCTGCCCAACTTGAGCAACATCTGCAGCTCCTGCTTGGTCGGCAGCCGCCAGTCGCTGAAGCCGGCCAGGCGAGAATCTCGGGCAGCTTGCTGCGCGTCAGCCTGCGAGAGAACTTGGGCGCCTCCGGAGCATTGGGCCTGAGCGAGCCCGGTTGCGGGGATGTAAGTGCGGCCCACTGTGCATGCGCCCCACATCAGGTTTCCCTGAAGAACCACGCCCCGAGCGTCAGCGGCATCCGCAGCGTAGGCGGGGAAATCGCCCCGTCTGAGCACCCGCCACTCGGCAAACAGGGCGCTGGTGTCGATCGCCTCATCGCTTAGTCCCCCTAAGCGGTGAACGCCCTGAGGATTGACCCGAAAATCAATGACCCAGGCGCGAGTCGAATCACTGCCGACGGCTTCCAACGCCCGCACCTGTTTGTTCAGCAAGAAATCGAAACTCGCCTGCAGTGTGTTTGTCCCTAAATCAGCCACGCTGAGCAACTCCAGGGCGGTAGGAACAGCGCCTCCCTGGGCGCCGAGCTGGGCCGCCCAGAGGTAACCGGTGGCGTTGTCCCGGATGGCGGACTGTCCCTCAAAACTGATCGGCTCAAAGCGTGGTGGAGGTGATCCACCACCGCCACCGCACGCTGTCATGATGGCCGCGACACCGCAACACAACAGGACCTTGAAACCGCGGGCCCAATTCGGGAGGGAAACGATATTGGTCATTGTTTGGTTCACAAAAAGCTCTCTTCAGCGGTTCACAAGGTAATCAAACAGAACCTCATTGGTGGGCAGCAGACCACTGCTAGCTGGCTGTAAACCAGGCAAGCCCATCACAAAGGATGGCTCCACTTCCCCCGAGAATCCATAAGCCAGATCGGATAGCAGATCCTCACCATCGGGCACCAGGTCGTTGAGCAAGATCCAACCTTGCTGCAGCTTCTGGCCGAGGCTGCCGACGCTCACTACGGGCTGCAGAACCCCAGCGACATAGGCCTTGGCCTGGACAGATCCGACCGACTGTCCCCCCGCCGGCCAAACCAGGCTGTGCATCTGCTGAGCAAAGCCGGATGACGGGTTCGCGGCCAGCGCTAAAGAAGCCGCGGCCTGGGCGGGCTGGCCCGC
>CAIVPX010000038.1 GCA_903907905.1 uncultured bacterium
AGACGCCCAGACCCTGCGGGCTGAGATCGATGTGCAGCGACTCGGCCAGGTTGATCAGTGCGGCCTTGCCGGGGCCATAGGCGAGCGAGCGCGGCAGCCCGCAGTAGCCGGCCACACTTGAGACCAGCGCCAGACCGCCACGACCCTGGGCCTTGAACACCGGCAATAACACCTCGAGCCCGTTGTAAACAGACAGCAGGTTGGTGTCGAGGAGGTCGCGGGCTTGCTGGAGGTTGAAATTGTCCGCCCGCATCGGGCGGTAGTTGCCCGCGAGCCAGATCACCAGATCGATGCCACCCCACGCGTCGAGCACGCTCCGACATGCCTCGCGAAGCGGCGCCACCTGCGTGACATCAAGCGGCAATTCGAGCGTGGGCACGGCGAGTTCGGCGGCCAGCACACGCAAGGCGTCGCCACGCCGCGCCGACAGCGCGAGGTGGGCACCGCGCGCCGCCAGCAAGCGCGCCAGGGCCTCGCCAATCCCGCTCGAGGCGCCGACCAGCCAGACCCGCCGCCCCTGCCAGTCGAGGATGCGAGGATTGAGGGCGCCGTGCGGATCCGGCGCGCGTGCCGCACGCTGATTCAGCAAAATTTCGGGATCGTGTCGCATCAGCGTTTCGTAAAGGAAAGGGTGACATCGCCCAGCCGCACACCGAACTTGCTCATGACCGCCCGGTTGAGCATCACACGATCGTCAATGAGGTACATCCAGTCGTCGAAGTCGACGTGATAGATGCTGCCATCGACTGGCAGCGCGAGCGTGTACTGCCAGCGAAACGCGTTGCCCGACACGACGCCCGAGGCCTCGCCGATCACGTCGGGCGCCGTGCCGACGAACCGATCGGGCGCCACGCGCCGCAGCGTCCACACCCGGCGCCCGGTGGTCCCGTCGGAGTAGGCGAAGTCTTCTTCGAGTGTGCCGGTGTCGCCCTGCCAGACGCAGTTCATCGCCACCGTGAAACGCTTGACGACCTTGCCCGAACGATCCTGGAACATGCCCCAGGCATCGAGCCGGCCGTTGAAGTAGCGGGTGAGATCCAGTACCGGCTGCTCGGCCGCGTAAGTGGACGGCTGTGGCGAGGAACACCCCGCTGTCAGGCCTGCTGCGAGCAGCGTCGCGAAAACCGGGCGGCCGAGCGCCGGCAGCAGGCGCGCAAGCGCGGAACGAGCGTGGCGCGTGGCGCCACAGACCGCGCGGCAAACCCGCGCGATGAGACCGGGCGGCCGGGGATAGCGATTCATGCGTGGGCTCCTGCTTGAGGGTGGACCCCGTCGCGCGCCATGCGCCAGAGCAGGCACGCTGCGATCAGCTTGATCAGGCAGGGCAGCGCGGCATAGGTAAGCGCCAGGGCGAAGGTTGATTGTGAGGGCTCGCCGGGGCGATAACCAAGGTAGCCGAGGAGCGGCAGCCCCAGCCCGGCAGCCAGCGCCAGATTGAGCTTGGTGGCAAGACTCCAGACACCGAAGTACCCGGCCTCGCGCGTGCCGCCCGCACCCGCGGCCGAGATCACCCCGGCGAGCAGCGCCCCCGGCATGGCGAGGTCTGCGCCCAGGGCAAGGCCGGTCATCACGCAAATCACGCCGAAGGCCAGGACATCGCCCGGACCCAGGGTGAACGCCCACACGAAAGCGAACAGGGCGCAGATCATGCCACCGAGCCAGGCACGCCGCGGGCCAAACCGGCCCCCCAGCGCCACCCAGACGGGCATGCCCAGGGCAGCCGCTAGAAAATACAGAAAGAGAAAAGCTGATGCCCGATCCGCCGCGAGCAGGACATCGCTCACAAAGAACAGCACCAGCGTGGCCGGCAAGGCACTGGCGGTACCGTTGAGCACGAATACTGCGAGCAGCCGTCGAAAGCGACGGTCGGCCGCGATCAGGCGCCAGGGAGCGCCCGCGGCCGCAGGCGCGATGACGGCCTGCCCGACACCCTCGCCCTCGCTCGAACTCGCACCCTCGCCGCGGCCCGATCCCGAACCGACCGGTGCAGCCGGCGCCCAGTAGAGCGCGAAGGCTGCTGCACCCAGCATGGCAGCAAAAACCGTGAGCAGAAGGCCGACACGATCCGGCTCAAGCATCAGGGCCGACACGAGCACCCCGGCCAGACCACAGGCCTCGCGCACCCCTGTCACCCGAACACGCACTCGGTCATCCGCGCCAATCCCCGCCCCCCAGGCCTGATGAGCGATCGACACGACCGACCAGGCGAGGTAGGTCAGCACGGAACTGGCCGCAAGCCACAGGGCGAGTTCACCCGAGCTGAGCCCCGCCGGCGGTTGCAGCATCGCGACAAAGCCCAGCAACAGCACCGGCAAGCCCGCATGGATCCAGCGCCGAAACCCGGCTCGCGCTCGGCTTCGATCGATTGCAAGGCCAATCATCGGATCGGCCAGCGCATCAAGCAGGCGGGCGGCAAAGAGCACGGTCCCGACGAGCGCGAGCGGCACACCCAGCTCACGCCCGTAAAACACCGGCAACACCACGAACAGCGGCAATTCGAGCAAAGCCAATGGCATACGCAAGGACCCATAGGCCATCAGCGCCGGCCAGCCCGGCACCGGGCTCATCGCTCGACCCTTGTGGCAGCGCCACCGGGGGAGTCGGCCCTTGGCCGCAACAAGGCCTCGCGCAGATCGGGCTCACTGCTGCGCCGATCGAGCCAGATACCGAAAAAGGCCCGACCGAAGGCCGGATCAGCCACTTCGCCCATCGACACCCCGTTGAAAAAGAATCGAGTGGCCTCTCCGGGTCGGTAATGTCCGGCCAGACGGTCGCCTGAGGCCACGTCGGGAAACAGCGCCTTCATTTGCGCGAGCCACGCTGCACGCTGGGCCTCGCTGCCCTGGCCGATACGGGTGATTTCGCGAGCACTGAGCTCGGCGATCCGCTCGCCCCGGGCCGACATGGCGTAATGCAACTCCAGAACGAATTCCCGCTCGAAGGGCCCCTCGATCGGGATCGGAACCGCGCCTGGCCGCGCCGCTACCCAGAGGGTCGCCTCGTACACGCGCATGCCAAAAAAGCGCAAGATGCCCGAGCCCTGCTCTCGCGCCTCGCCCAGGCTTGCCCGGGCCGCCTGAGACACGGGCGTCGCCCATGCGGGCGCGCCGGCGGTGCTCAGAACGTGCAGACCCAGCGCCACCAGGAGCGCTGCCAAGGGGTTCACCGCCGCTCCAGCGTGTACTGGATCACATCGGTATTGCCGTGCCGGAACGCCGCCTCGCAATAGGCGAGATAGAACTCCCAGATGCGCACGAACTGCAGATCGAATCCCAGAGCGCTGACCTGGGGCAGCACCGCCATGAAGCGCTCGCGCCACAAGCGAAGCGTCCTCGCGTAGTCGACGCCGAACGCAAACCGGTCTTGGACGCGCAGCCCCGCCTGGCCCGCCAGCGCCTCGAAGCGGGGCGCCGAGGGCAGCATGCCGCCCGGAAACACGTATTGCTGAATGAAGTCGGTGCCCCGACGGTAGCGCTCGAACAGGTCCGGTGCGATGGTAATCGTCTGAATAACCGCCCGACCGCCGGGCTTGAGGCAGCGCGCAAGGCTTGCAAAATAATCAGGCCAGTAGCGTTCGCCTACCGCCTCGAACATCTCGACCGACGCAATGCCGTCGTAGACGCCCCGTTCGTCGCGATAGTCCTGAAGGATAAAGCGTGCGTCCGGGTGGTCGGACGAAGCCAGCCGTTCCTGCGCGTAGGCCAGTTGCTCGGTCGAGAGCGTGAGTCCGGTCACCCGAAGACCACGGCGCGAAGCCGCCTCGGCAAAGCCCCCCCACCCGCAGCCGATCTCGAGCACGCTTGCACCCGCGGGGAGAGCCAGCTGGCCGAGCAGGCGCGCGTTCTTGGCGTCCTGCGCCTGAGCGAGGCTGCGATGCGGATCCCCCTCGAACAGCGCGCTCGAATAGGTCATGCCGGGGTCGAGCCAGAGCCGATAGAAGGCGTTGCCCAGGTCGTAGTGGGCGTGAATGTTGCGGCGGGCGCCACGCCGGGTATTGGCCCGCAGCAGATGCCGGACGCGATCGAGCAGTTGCCCCCACCAGGTGCCGTACACCGCCGACTCGAGCGTCTGGCGATTGAGCACCATCAGGCCAAGAAGGTCGGCGAGCGAGTCGGTCGTCCAGTCGCCATCGATCCAGGTCTGCGCAAACCCGATGTCGCCACGCCGCATCACCGACTCGAACAGATTCCAGTTGGCCAGAATGAGCGTCGCCGATGGCTCGCCCTCACCGTAGGCGAGCGCGCGACCATCGGGTAGCGTCAGCAGAAGGCGCCCGACCGCGAGGCGCTCGAGCAGTCGCAGGCCGGCACGAGCGGCGCGCGGTGCGTGAGCGGGTGCTTTGCCAACCGACCGGGTCAGCGACGAGCTCATGGCGCCCCCCGGGTGAAAAACGTCTCGGGCGCAGCGGGCTTGGTGTGAAAGGGAACGCCCGCGCGCCACAGCCGGAACGCCTGCCAGTGAATGCGCAGGATCACGCCCAGGCTGAACAGCGGGTAGGCAAGCAATGCCCGCCACTGCTGACGGGCGCTGGCCTCGACCAGTCGTCCGCTCAGGCTGGTGAGCAGCAGCGGCCCGCTCGGATCGTCGTGATCGATGCGGGCAAAAGCCCGATCCGGACGGTTGACGAATCGAAAGCGATAGCGCCCGGCGATCTCGCAGAACGGCGAAACGTGGAAAGCCTTGGTGGAGCACAGTTCAGCACCCGAAGAAAGCGCTTGCCCCTCCGAACCCGCGAGAAGGTAGACATGGCGCTCGCCGAAAGTATTGTGCACTTCGGCCACCACAGCCTTGAGCGAACCCTGGGCTGCGTGGCAAAACCAGAAACTCACGGGCTTGAACGCATACCCCAGCACACGCGGGAAGGCATGCAGCCAGATCTCGCCATCGGCCTCGACGCCAGCCTCGGCGAGCAGGCGAGTGAGCCACTGCCGCGGCGACCCGCCGTCGCCGTGGTCGCTCGCGCAAAGGCTGATGAGCGCAGGGCGATTGACCGAAAAGATCAAAGAGCCGCCCGCCGAATCGAGCGCCTCGAGTGGGGCCCGTACGAAAAAGGCCCGATAGCGGAAAGCGTGCACGCGCGGGCGCAGGCGCTTGTGCCTGACTTCGCCAAAGCCAAAGCTGATTCCGGCCGGCAATCGCATCGCGCCGCCTCAGGCTGCCGCGGCCAGCACGGAGGGTAGCCGGTTGATGAGGCCGGCCACCTCCAGACCCGACTTGAGACCGTCCTCGTGAAACCCGTAGCCCGTCCAGGCCCCCGCAAACCAGGTGTTGCGTGAGCCCTGGTGGGACTTGAGACGTCGCTGGGCGCGGCCGGCCGCGAGGTCGAAGATCGGGTGTTCATAGGCCATGGTCTCGATGACGCGGTCGGGCGCTGGTTCGCGCAGCGGATTTAGGCTGACGAACACGGGCGTATCAAACGGCAGCGGCTGCAGGCGATTGAGCCAGTAGGTAACCGACACCCGGGGCGCCTGCACGTCGCCGTCGCTCAGGTAGTTCCACGCGGCCCAGGCGCGCCGACGCGCCGGCATGAGAGCCGGGTCAATGTGCAGGACCGCGCGGTTGGGTTGATAGCGGACAGCGCCGAGGATCGCCCGCTCATCGGCGTCGGCATCCGCCAGCAGCGCCAGAGATTGGTCGCTGTGGCAGGCCAGGACAAGCTGATCGAAACGTTCGGTGCGCGAGCCGCTGTGAACCTCGACCCCCACGCCGGTGACGTGCCGCGTCACCGCCTCGACGGGCGTCGCCAGGCGCACGTCGCCGAGCATGGAGAGAATGCGATCAACGTACTGACGCGCGCCACCGGGCACCGTCATCCAGCGCGGACGCCCCTCGATCTGCAGCAGGCCATGGTTATGGAAAAAGCGCACAAAGCTGCCCAGCGGAAAGTCGAGCATGGCCGAGGCGGGGCACGACCAGATCGCAGCGGCCATGGGCAGCAGGTAGCCGTCTCGAAACTCGCGGCTGTAGCCCGAGCGCGCGAGAAAGCGTTCAAGCGGCTCGTCGAGCTGGAGATCGGCGTTGGCGTCACAGGCCATGGCGCTCGCCTCCCGGTTGAATCGCAGGATGTCGCGCAGCATCCGCCAGAAGCCGGGGCGAAATAGGTTCGAGGGCTGCGCAAACAACGAGGCGAAGTTGCTGCCGCACCACTCGAAGCGGTGCGGCCCGACCGAGGCGGCAAACGACATGTCGGTGGGCGCACTGGGCACGCCCAGCTCGGCAAACAGCGCAATCAGCTCCGGGTAGGTCCGCTCGTTGTAAACGAGAAAACCCGTATCGACCGGGGCGCACAGGCCGTCCAGCGTCACGTCGATGGTGTGGGTGTGGCCGCCGGCGCGCGCGGACTGCTCAAACAGCACCACCTCATGACGGGACTGCAAACGCAGCGCGGCGGCAAGCCCCGAGATCCCCGATCCAACGACCGCTATTCGCATGACTCAATTCCGGAAAGTGCCTGACTCGTGAAAATGACTGTCTGGTCATGATATGACCAAATGGTAGACGACTCGCAATATCCCCAAAGACCCGTGACTCGCCTGCGATTGTCCTAGTCAACGGATTGCTTCAGGGGTAATATCCGGGCCACACTGCGAGGGCCAGATGTTTTGTCCAGGACACCCCCGCCGCTCCACCCCGAAACCACACCAGAACCCTGACACCGTGAATCAGGGCACCCAAGGGGTCTATCGGCCATGAATGATCGCGCCAGTACCGCAGGCGTCACGCTGAACATTTCGGCGGTCGAACGCGACACCGGGCTCGCCAAGGATACCTTGCGCGTCTGGGAACGCCGTTACGGCTTTCCCAGTCCGGGCCGCGACAACTTCGGCGAGCGCACCTATCCCATCGAGCAGGTCGACAAGCTTCGGGTCATCCGCAGGCTGATGGACAGCGGCCACCGCCCGGGCCGCATCATTGGCCTTCCCATCGAAGAGTTGCAGGCGCTTGCCGCCCGCTCGGCCGACGCACCCCGCGCCGCCACGGAAACCCGCAGCGAGTACGAGGACCTTCAGCGCTACATTGAACTCACCAAGGCTCACCAGGTCGACGAACTTCGCCGGGCGCTGTCCCAGGCCTCGGTTCGCATGGGCCTGGACCGCTTCGTGATCGATGTCGCCGCACCACTCAACCGGATGGTGGGCGAGGCCTGGGCACGCGGCTACTTCGAGGTCTTCGAAGAACACCTCTACACCGAGTCCATGCAGGTGGTGCTGCGCAATTCGATCAGCACCATTCCCAAGACCGGGACCCGGCCGCGCGTCCTGCTCACCACCTTCCCCAATGAGAGCCATGGGCTGGGTCTGCTCATGGTCGAAGCCATTCTGACGCTCGAGGGATGTGGTTGCCTGTCTCTGGGCGTGCAGACACCCGTGTGGGACATCGTCCTCGCAGCCACCTCTCAAAACGCCGACATCGTCGCGCTCTCGTTCACCGCCACGCTGGGCGCCAATGTGGTCGCCGACGGTCTGACCGAACTGCGATCGAAGCTGCCACGGTCCACCGAGTTGTGGGCGGGCGGTCAAAGCTCGGCCTTGTGGCGCAAGCCCCCCGCCGGCGTGCAGGTGTTTCGCGAGCTCACCGATATCGAGCCGGCGCTGGAGCGCTGGCGTAGTCAGCGAGCCTGACGGACCGCGCAACGCCGCACCCCAGGGGGCTGGGTTGCGCCTGAGCGGGCACAGGCCTTCAGAAAGCGATCGAGTCCAGTCGCTCGCGCGCCTGCCGGTACTCGCGCGACAGCACAGCCACCCGCTCGGCCACGCTGGTCACCGCCTTGACCGCTCCGATGCCCTGGCCGCTCCCCCAGATGTCCTTCCAGGCCTTGACACTGCGGGTTGAACCAAAGTCCATGGCACTCGGATCACTCTCGGGAAGGTGATCGGGATCAAGCCCAGCCCCCACGATGGACGCCCGCAGGTAGTTGCCGTGAACGCCGGTGAACAGGTTGGTGTAGACGATATCTTCCGCACCGCCATCAACGATGGCCTGCTTGTAAGCGGGCGAGGCCTGCGCCTCATGGGTGGCGATGAAGGCCGAGCCCACATAGGCCAAATCGGCCCCCATGGCCTGAGCCGACAGAATGGCTGCGCCATGGCCAATGGCCCCGGAGAGCAGCAGCGGCCCGTCAAACCACTCGCGGATTTCACGCACCAGCGCAAAAGGCGACTGCATGCCGGCATGGCCGCCCGCGCCTGCAGCCACCGCGATGAGGCCATCGGCACCCTTGTCGATCGCCTTGCGCGCGAAACGGTTGCTGATGATGTCGTGCAGCACGATGCCGCCATAGCTGTGTACCGCATCGTTGAGCTCGGGTCGAGCACCCAGAGAAGTGATGATGATGGGCACGCGGTATTTCACGCACAAGGCTAGGTCGTGCTCAAGTCGGTCATTGGAGCGGTGAACGATCTGATTGACCGCAAAGGGGGCGCTTGGCGCCTCGGGGTGCGCCCGATCGTAGTCGGCCAGTTCACCGCGGATACGCTCGAGCCAGGGTTCGAGCATCTCGCTGGGCCGGGCATTGAGTGCCGGAAACGATCCGACGATGCCCGCCTTGCACTGCGCGATCACCATCTCCGGATTGGAGAGAATGAACATCGGTGAGGCCACCACCGGCAGACGCAGACGCTCGCGCAAAATGGGGGGTAGGCTCATCAGACGCCCCGCTTACTTGGATTCGGTTTGAGTCTTGACGATGCGGGCCAGCTCTTCGTCGCTGATCACCTCGAACACCGCGACCACCTTCTGTACCCCGCGAACCCGGCTCGCGACCTGGGCGGCGCGCTCGGACTCGAGCTTGGAGACAACCCCCATCAGGTAGACCGTCCCGGCCTCGGTGACCACCTTGATCGCAAACCCCTTGGTATCGGAATTTTCGATCAGGGCCGTCTTGACCGACGCGCTCACGGTGGCATCACTCGCCGAAGTAGCCAGAGCGGGCTGACCCGCCACCTGCAGGGCGTTCTCCACCGAACGGACGTTGTCGATACGACCGACCACCTGCTCGGCGCGGCGGCGATCGTCGTCGCTTCCGACCTGACCGGTGAGAAGCACCTTTCGGTTATAGCTGGTAACCGAAATGCCGCCGGGAAACTTGATGGCCTCGCGAAGCCGCGAGCCGGCCTTGAACTCGATGGCGGTGTCTTCCGTTTGCGCACCAAGCGTGCGACGGTCGTTGGCGGCCAGCGCGCCCGCCACCAGACCCGTCGCTGCAAGCGGCAGACAACCCGAGAGCGCGAGCGCGGAGCCGAGCAGCGAAGCAGCAGTAATGAGGGTGGCAAAAGTTTTCATGGGGTCACCGGTTGGCAGAGGTTGAAAATTATAGACAGAACGCGCCACGAATCCACTCGATCGAGTGACCGTCGATGGCACAAACATCGAATCGGCAGGCCGGCCAACGATCGCCGCAGTGCGCCTGCAGCCAGACCTGCGCGGCGCGCAGCACTCGCCGCTGCTTGGCCGGCGTGACGCTGGCTGCGGCACCGCCATAGTCGGTGCGACGACGACGCCTGACTTCGACGAACACCAGTTCGTCGCCCTCGCGCATGATCAGATCGATTTCGCCCAGGCGATTGCTCGCCTGGCGTGCGACCAGCACCAACCCCGCCTCCAGCAAATGCTCGAGCGCCTGCTGCTCGCCCGCGTCGCCAATCTGCTGGAGCGCCGAGCGCGCCATCAGTGCACGGGCACGGGCACGACCCGCAGGCGCCGTCTGCTCGCGCCCCGAGGCGCAGGGAGCACGCATGCGGCGATGTATCGGCTTGCCCTGACGCTGCGGCGACCGGACAATGCGCGTTCGTCCGGCACGAGGTCGGATGCAGGCCTTGCGCCGAAAAGGAGCACGTTTCGCATGATCGAGGAGGAGCAGCCGGCACCGGTCGTGGTATCGGGCTCATTATATGTAGTGGCCACGCCGATCGGGAACCTTGGCGATCTGAGTGACCGAGCCCGGCGGGTGCTCGCGAGCGTCGACTACATTGCCGCGGAGGACACGCGCGTCAGCCGGCCGCTGCTCACGCGCCTGGGCGCCCGGGCGCAGATTTTTGCCGCGCACCAGCACAATGAGGCGGGCTCGGCCGCCCGCATCGTCGCGCTGCTCGCCCAGGGCCACTCAGTGGCCCTGATCAGTGACGCGGGCACTCCAGCCGTGAGCGACCCCGGTACGCGCATCGTTTCAGCGGCGCTGGAGGCAGGTTTTCGGGTCGAGCCCGTACCCGGCCCCTCGGCGGTCACCGCCCTGCTCAGCGCCAGCGGCATCGTTGAAGGGGCCTTCCGCTTCGAAGGGTTTTTGCCGGCCCGCGCGCGCCAGCGTGACCAGCGCCTCGATGCCCTGGCGCACAGCGACTGCCCGGTCGTGCTCTTCGAGTCGCCCCACCGGATCGAGGCCACTCTGGCGGCGATCGCCGAGCGCTGCGGGGACGATCGCTGGATCGCCCTCGGCCGCGAACTGAGCAAGAAGTTCGAGGAGATCCATCGGTGCACGGCCGCCGAGGCCCGCGTGTGGCTCGAGGCCAATCCAATGCGCTCACGCGGCGAGTACGCGCTCGTGATTGCCTGCGCGGGCTGGCATCCGGCGTCCAGCGCGAGGGAGCCTGCAGCGGCCGAGCCCGACGCGACGCCCGCTACCGCAGCGGCCGATGCGCCGCTGTCGGTAGAGATCGATCGTCTGCTCGCCGCACTCCTGCCCGAACTCGGGACAAGCCGCAGCAGCCGGGTCGTCGAAAGTCTGAGCGGGCGGCCGCATCGGGAAATCTACGCTCGGGCGCTCGCCCTAGCGAAGGATCTGAAACACCTCTAAGCCGGTGGAGGAACGGATCCGCTGCGCCGCCTCGCGCGCCTGATCGGGGTGCGCAAAGGGGCCAGCCAAAAGCTTGAAGAAGCTGCCCTCTTCCCGCACTGCGACGACATCCGCCAGCGATCCAAGCTTGGGAGCCAGACGCTGCTGAGCAGCCTTCGCCCCCTCTCGCGACCCGTAGGCGCCGATCTGGATGAAACGTTGGGCCGCCGGGGCTGGCTTGGCGGTGGAGCTCGCGCCCGACGAAGCCCCGGCGGAAGCACCCGGTGGGGTGGCGCTCGACGGGGTGGCGCTCGACGGGGTGGCACTCGACGGGGTGGCACTCGACGGGGTGGCACTCGACGGGGTGGCGCTCGACGGGGTGGCGCTCGACGGGGTGGCGCTCGACGGGGTGGCGCTCGACGGGGTGGCGCTCGACGGGGTGGCACTCGACGGGGTGGCGTTTGATGGATGGTCCTCGGCGCTTGGCCGGGGACCGACCTGCGGGACCACGCGAGTTGCCTCGGGCAGGGAAGCCGGTACGCGGGCCGCATCCGTAGCCGACCCGGCGGGCGAGGGCGAGGCCGGCAGTGCCGAGGTGGACGCCGCCTGGGCGAGCACGACCGGCGAGGCAAGCGCCACGCCCGCCGGCGCCAGGCTCGGGGCAACACGCGCCGACGCCTCGCCGGTCGCCGTGACGGCAACGCTCGCACCGACCCCCGAGCCAGGGGACGAACGGTCGGCGGACGAGCTGGCCACTGTTGAAGCGCTTGCGGCTGAAGCAGCGCGTGAGACCAGGGGGCTGTTTGCAGGTGCGGGGCTGGGCGCGGCGGTGGGGGCGCCCGCAAGCGCCGCGGAAGGTGGATCGAACTGAGTGATCAGCTCAACTTCGACCTCGGCACTGCCCTGCCTTGCAAAGCCCAGTTTGGCCGCAGCGGCCAGTGAGAGATCAATCACGCGATCGTGCAGGAAAGGGCCTCGATCATTGATTCGTACGATCACCGACCGGCCATTGCGAAGATTGGTCACGCGCGCATAGCTGGGCAAAGGCAGTCTCGGATGCGCAGCGCTCATGCCGTACATGTCGTAGCGTTCGCCCGTCGACGTGGGGCGCTCGTGATACCGCCTTCCGTACCACGTGGCGGTGCCGCGCTCGCGAAACGGCTCGAGCCGCGTCATGGGCTCGTACTGCCGTCCAAACACAACATAGGGGCGATTGGCCCAGCGGTGCAGCGCTTCGGCCCGTGGCACAGCATCGGGCAGGCGCTCGAGTTCTTCGAGCGGCCGGTCGCCGGGGCCATCGTCGCGGTAGTAGCGGCCGCGATGAGCGGCCGGCGGCTGACCTGCCGCCTCGCCCGACCCAGCGGCCGCCGAGGGCGGGCTCGCGCCCCCGCCAGCCGTCGGCACACTGGAGCAGGCGACTAGCCCCGCCGCCACGCTCAGCGCCAGGCACAGCCCCGCCAGCCGCGAGACGGGTGACGCAACCGACCCGGTGGGCGCGTATCGGCGTGCACGGTACGCGAGCCGGCGCTCGAGACGCTGCCGGTAGGCGAGCAAATACGTCATCCCCTCGATGGCCCGAGGTCCGTACCATGAGGTCATCTCGCCGTCGATGGCAAGGATGGGCACGGCCGCTGCCGAAAGGCCTGCCCCCCCCACCAGCGCCTGGCGCAGGCGCTGGCGGTCAGCCGGCCGGAACCGGCAGGGTTCTGATGACAACAGCACGGCACGAACCCCCAGCGCCAGCAACTCGCCGGGCTCGACGCTGGGGTAGCGTCGGTCGCCTGCCGGCACCCGCGCGCGAAGTCCGACCCGAGCCAGCATGCTCGCGATGAAGGTCTCTGACGAGATGCTCATCCAGGGTTCATTCCAGATCAGATACGCCACGTCGATGGGTTCGCGCTCGACCGCATCGACCGAGGCCAGAACGCGGGCAAGGCGATTGCACAGGACTTCGGCCTGCGCGCTGGCACCGAAGACATCGCCCAGACGCCGATAGAGCACGAAGTTGTCCTCGACCACCAGCGGATGCGTGACGATGACATGCGGGATGAACTCGCGCAACGCATCGACCGTGGGCTTCTCGTTTTCATCGACGTTCACGATCAGATGCGTGGGCGCGAGCGCGCGAATTTTCTGCAGGTTGACCGTCTTGGTGCCGCCGACCTTGGGCACGCTGCGCAAGGCCTCGATCGGATGGATGCAGTAGCCGGTTCGGCCCACCAAACGCTCGCCCAGCCCCAGCGCACAGACCAGTTCGGTGAGGCTGGGCACCAGCGAAACGATACGTTCCCCCGCCATGGGCTCAGTCTTCCAGCACCCGCGCCTTGCGCGGTGCCCGCCGAAACAGGGCATCAAAAAGCCAATTGGGCATGGCCCGAAGCAAGACGGCCACCCCACGCATCGGCCAGGGA
The DNA here is from genome assembly GCA_903907905.1 of uncultured bacterium. Lineage (GTDB taxonomy): Bacteria > Pseudomonadota > Gammaproteobacteria > Burkholderiales > Burkholderiaceae_E > SYIM01. The sequence goes on from CAIVPX010000038.1 coordinate 13,180, forward strand.
ATGACGACAAACGATCGGCCCGCGGCAATCGCCTCGACCGCCCGCGATGCAAACGCCTCGACCGGCATGAGAAAGGGCATGGGGTAACGGTTATGCGCGGTCATCGGTGTGCGAATGTAGCCGGGGGCCAGCGTGACCACGGCGATGCCATGGTCGTGCTCCTCCAGCCGCAAGGACTCGAGGTAAGCAATCGCAGCCGCCTTCGATGCGCTGTAGGCGCCCGATCCCGGCAGACCACGAATGCCCGCCACGCTCGCCACGCCCACCAGCGTCCCGCCGCCGCGCGCGCGCATTGCGGGCAAAAACCCGGCGAAGGTGTCGAACATGGCCGTGACGTTGACGTCGATGATTCGCTTGAAGACATCCCGGTCGGCGCGCTCGGCCGTCAGGGTTCCGGCGCTGATGCCCGCATTGGCAATCACCAGATCGGGGGCGCAGAACTCGTCCATGAAGCACTGGGCCGCCGCCTCAAGGGCGGCGCGATCGGTGATGTCGAGCGCGAAGCTTCGTACTGTCGCAGGCGCCAGTTCGCGGCCGAGTTGCTCGAGACGATCGTGGCTGCGTGCGATCAGCCCGAACACCGCGTCCGGATGCCGGCGTGCGTATTCAAGTGCCAGCGCACGGCCGATGCCACTCGAGGCGCCGGTGATGATGATGCGCGGGCCCGGCCTGGGCACTAGCGCGCCTTGCGCTCGCGCGCCACCAGCCAGTCGACCACCTGAAGCGCCGCGCCGTTGGAGCCGGCCATCGACGGCGCCGTGAGGTACTTGCCGTTGACCACCAGTGCGGGGACCCCGTCGATGCCGTAGGCCTCGGAGAGCTGGGTGCCGCGGCGCGCGCGCGTGCGCACCGCAAATGAATCGTAGACCTCGATGAACTGCTTCGGATCGAGCCCGAGCACCTCGGCCATCTTTTGCGGCGAATCGAGCCGGGCGCGCTCGCCGTGAATCGCCTGAAACACTCGCCCGGCGAGTTCGTCGGCCTTGCCCAGCGCCACCAGCGCGTAATGCATCTGCTGGATGCGGGTTTCGCGAAAGCTGACGTGCTCGCGCCGAAATACCACATTGGCGGGCTGGCGCTTGCGCCACGCCGCCAGGTCGGGCTCAAGCGAATGGCAGTGCGGGCACCAGTAGGCAAAAAACTCGAGCACCTCGATCTGCCCCGGGCCCGCCTCGACGGGTTGAGCCGGATTGACCGCCCGAAAATCGCGGCCCGCCACGGGGTCGGTCTGCGCGCTCGCCCAGCCCGCCGCGCCGGCAAGCGGGCCCGAGGCCAATGCCTGAACCCAGAGCCTGCGGGACTCGTTGGTACGCCTGCGGGATTCGCTCATGCTGTGTTGCTCCTGATGGGATGACTCGACCGTGACAAGGACCAAGGACGAGGTGCGCAACCGGCCGGACGGCTGCCTTGCTGGCCGCGCGGCGCCCCGGGGGGGTGACTCAGCGTTGCCTCATCACTGTCGATTCGATGCCGTTTTCCTCGAGGCGGGCCTTGGCCCGGTTGACGTCATCAAGCTGGCCGTAGGGGCCGATGCGCACGCGGTAGACCCGCTGGCCATTGACCTCAGCGGGCTGGACGCGCGCCTCGAGCCCGATGAGCGCGAGCTTGCCCTTCATGCTGTCCGCATCATCAGCCGAGCGAAACGCGCCCGCCTGCAAGACATAGAGCAGTCGCTCGGCCGCGGGCTCGCCACTTTCGGCTTGCGCAGGGGCCTCACCCGGTTGCGCCGTGGGCTCGGCTGCAGCCGCCGGTGGCTCCGCGCGCGCCGACGCAGAGGCCGGCTCGGGGGGTTTGCCCCGGCTCGAGGGTGGCCGGTTGGGATCGGGCACCTCGGCGGCCGACTTGGGCTCGACGATACGATCGCCGGCACGCGAAACCTTGTTGACGAAGGGCAAGGGCGCGCGCGTGACGAAAATGGCCACCGCCACGGCCAGCGCCAGGCCGATGACCACGCCGATCATCAGGCCCAGCACGAGGCCGCCCTGCTGTGTCCGCGCTGACTGGCACTGAAGCCTGCGACGCATCACATCCTCTCGGGAGCCGAAACACCGAGCAGTGCCAGCCCGTTGCGCAGAACCTGTCGCACGGCCAGCAACAACGCCAGTCGCGCCTGCCGAAGGGATGGATCGTCGACGAGCACCCGCTCCGAATTGTAGTAAGCGTGCAATTCGGCGGCGAGTTCTTTCAGATAGAAGGCCAGCGCGTGCGGGGCGAGTTCGTCGGCCGCCTGCGCGACCAGTTCGGGGAATTCGGCCAGACGGGCCATCAACGCAATATCGCGCGGCGTCTCGAGCGGGGCCAGCCACGACTCGGACTGATCGAGCGCGGCCGTGAGATCGCGCGCGAGGGCCTCGACGCCGGTGGCCGCATGCCGGGCCGCCTGCTCGAGCACCGAGCAGATGCGTGCGTGGGCGTACTGCACGTAGTAGACGGGATTTTCGTCGCTTTGCGACATCGCCAGATCGACATCGAACACGAATTCGGTGTCGGCCTTGCGCGAGACCAGAAAGTAGCGAACCGCATCGCGCCCGCGCCGCTCATCGGTCACCGGATCGAGCGCTGCGCCCGATTGCGCCGAGGCCGCGTCGTCGGTGGCGGGCCGCTGCTCACCGCTCCAGCTGATGAGGTCGCGCAGCGTCACATAGGAGCCGGCCCGCTTGGAGATGCGAACCTCTTCGCCCGCCCGCATCACCGTGACCATCTTGTGCAGCACGTACTGCGGATAGTCGGCCGGCACACCCAGGTCGAGCGCGCGCAAGCCCGCACGCACCCGGGCCACCGTCCCGTGATGGTCGGAGCCCTGGATGTTGACCGCGCGCTGGTGACCCCGCTGCCATTTGGTGACGTGGTAGGCCACATCAGGCACGAAGTAGGTGTAGGAACCGTCGGACTTGCGCATCACCCGGTCCTTGTCGTCGCCGTAGGCCGTGCTGCGCAGCCAAAGTGCCCCGTCCTGCTCGAAGGTGACGCCCGCCTTGATCAGCGAGGCCACGGCGTGCTCGACCCGGCCGTCGCTGTAGAGCGAGGACTCGAGGTAGTAATTGTCGAAGCGCACGCCGAAGGCCCGCAGGTCATTGTCCTGCTCACGTCGCAGATAGGCGACCGCAAAGCGCCGGATCGAATCAAGGTCGTCGGGGTTGGCGGCGGCGGTCTCGGCGGGCACGCGCTCGGCCGACACCGTGCGGCCGGCCAGGTAGTCGCTGGCGATGTCGCGAATGTATTCACCGCGATACCCATCGGCCGGAAAGCGGGGGTCTTCGGGTTCGATGCCGCGCACCCGGGCCTGCACTGACAGCGCGAGATTGTTGATCTGCGCGCCCGCGTCGTTGTAGTAGAACTCGCGCGTCACCTGCCAGCCATTGGCCGACAGCAGCGCACAGATCGCATCGCCCAGCGCCGCCTGCCGGCCGTGGCCCACGTGCAGCGGCCCAGTGGGGTTGGCCGAGACGAACTCGACGATCACGCCGCGACCAGCTCCCCGTGCATTGCAGCCAAAGGCCTGCCCAGACTGCAGCACCCGCGCAACCACGGCGCGGCGCGCCGAGGCCGTCAGGCGCAGGTTGATGAAGCCGGGTCCGGCGATCTCGATGACGTCGATGAGCGGGTGAGCGGATGCCGCATCGGCGGCCTTGACCGCTGCGGCAAGCGCCTCGGCGATCTGGCGCGGCGGCCGCTTGAGCGGGCGCGCCAGTTGCATCGCCAGATTGCAGGCGAGGTCGCCGTGGTCCGCCTGACGCGGCCGGTCAAGCTCGACCGCAGGCAGGTCTGCCGGGGCGAGCACGCCCTCGGCGATCGAGGCGGCGGCTTGCCGGAAGCGGTCGGCGAGGGCTGTTTTGTGTTCCGTGAGCATGGGGTCGAATTGTACCCGTGCGGCCCGGCCAGGCAGCACCCGAGGCCTCAGCCCTCGATCGCGCTGGCCGACTTGACCTGCGCCCGCAGCAGATGCTTCTGGATCTTGCCAGTGGACGTCTTGGGCAGCTCCGCAAAGCGGACCTCCCTCGGGCACTTGAAGCGCGCGAGCAAACCGCGGCAATGCTCGAGCAGTTCGTCGGCGCTTACCGAAGCCCCGGGTCGCAGCTCGACAAACGCCAGCGGCGTTTCACCCCACTTGGCATCGGGCTTGGCCACCACCGCACACGCCATCACGGCAGGGTGGCGGTAGAGCGCATCCTCGACCTCGATGGAGGAGATGTTTTCGCCACCAGAGATGATGATGTCCTTGGCGCGATCCTTGAGCTTCACATAGCCATCGGCGTGCAGCACGCCCAGATCGCCCGTATGGAACCAGCCATCGCGGAAGGCTTCCAGGGTGGCCGCCTCGTTCTTGAGGTAACCCTTCATCACGATATTGCCCCGGAACATGACTTCGCCCATGGTCTGGCCGTCGCGCGGCACTTCGGCCATGGTTTGGGGGTCCATCACCGTGAGCCCCTGCTGCAGCTGATAGCGCACCCCCTGGCGCGCATGCCGGTCGACCTGATCGCCAATCGGCAGTTCGCCCCAGGCCTCATGCGGCATGCACACAGCAGCCGGCCCGTACACCTCGGTGAGGCCGTACACGTGAGTGAGCTTGAAGCCCAACGTCTGCATGCCGGCGATCATGGCGGCAGGTGGCGCGGCCCCGGCCACCATGCACTGCACCTCGTGCTCGATGCCCTGGCGCAGCGCCTCGGGTGCGGCAATGAGGGTGGCATGCACGATGGGCGCGCCGCAGTAGTGACTGACCCGGTGCGCCCGGATCAGCTCGAAGATCATGCCGGCGTCCACCTTGCGAAGGCACACATGCGTGCCCGCCACCGCCGCCACGGTCCAGGGGAAACACCAGCCGTTGCAGTGAAACATCGGCAGCGTCCAGAGATAGACCGGGTGCCTGGGCAGTGACCAGGCCAGCACATTGCCCAACGCGTTCATGTAAGCGCCCCGGTGGTGCACCACCACGCCCTTGGGATTGCCGGTGGTCCCCGAGGTGTAGTTCAGGCCGATGGCGTCCCACTCGTCCTCGGGCAAGAGGCTCGCAAAGTCGGGATCACCCTGCGCGAGCAAGGCCTCGTAGCCGATTTCGCCGATGGCCTGCCCCGGCCCCTGATACTCGGGATCGTCGACATCGACCACCACGGGCAGCACCCCGCCCTCACTCGCGAGCACCGCAATGGCCTGCGCCACGACGCCCGAGAACTCGCGGTCGACCAGCACCAGCTTCGAATCGGAATGCTGCAGGATGAAGGCGATGGTGGCCGCGTCGAGCCGGGTGTTGATGCTGTTCAGGACGGCGCGCGTGAGCGGCACGCCGTAGTGGGCCTCGATCATGGCGGGGGTGTTGGGCAGCACCACCGCCACCGTGTCCCCCTCGCCGATGCCGCGTGCCATGAGCGCGCTGGCCAGCCGACGCGCCCGCGCCCGCACCTGCGACCAGCTGAGCCGCAGGTCGCCATGGATGACCGCCAGGCGGTCCGGAAAGACATCGGCCGCCCAGTCGACCAGGCTGATGGGCGAGAGCGCCACGTGGTTGGCGGCCGTTCTCGGCAAACCCTGGCGATAGGGGTTGGGATGGGTCGGCATGGGGGTCTCCTTGATCGTATTCATCGTGCCGGCCCCTCTGGGGCGAGGGTCGCGCTTGCATTCCGGCAAACAGGCCGCAATATAGCCTGCATCCAACACCTGCCACCAACTTGAAATCGGGGCGGGCCACACCCTGCCGACAAAGGACGCCTCGATGTCTGTCTCAGCGATCACCACCGACCAGTTTGATAGCACCGTCACCGATCACGACATCGTCGTGGTCGATTTCTGGGCGCCGTGGTGCGGCCCATGCCGCAGCTTTGCGCCCATTTTCGAGAAGACAGCCGGCGAGAACGCCGACGTCAAATTCGTCAAGGTCAACACCGACGAGGAGCAGTCGCTCGCGATGCATTTCGGCATCCGCTCGATTCCCACGCTGATGATCTTTCGCGAGCAGGTGGTCGTGTTCCAGCAGCCCGGCGCCCTGCCCAAAGGCGCGCTGGACGACCTGCTCGGCAAGGTGCGCGCACTCGACATGGCGGAGGTCAAGCGCGGGGCCCAGCCCTACGACGGCGGCGAACCGACAGCGCGGCACTGATCGGTCGACGTGGGCCTCGCAGCGGGCCCGCGCTCAGGCGCGCTCGCTCACCTTGTGCAGGGCCTCGAAGCCCTCGGCCAGGTCGGCAATGAGATCGGCCGCGGACTCCAGCCCGATGTGAACCCGGATGAGTGCGCCACCCGTCCAGGGTTGTACGCTGCGAACCCCATCCAGCCGGGCGGGCATGATCAGGCTCTCGAAACCGCCCCACGAGTAGCCCATGCCGAAGTACCGGCGCCCTTCGCACAGCGCCGCGGTGGCAACATTGAAGCCGGGCTTGGCCCCCCCAGTGGTGTCGGGGTTGAGCTCGAAGGAAAACAGCCCGCTCGCACCCGAGAAGTCACGCTGCCAGAGCGCATGCTGGGGGTGTGAGGGCAGCGCCGGATACAGTACCCGACGCACCTCGGGCCGCGACGCAAGCCAGTGCGCCACCTCGAGTGCATTGGCCTGGTGGCGCCGCATGCGGACATCGGCGGTACGCAGGCCCCGAAGCACGAGAAACGCGTCATCGCCCCCCACGCAGACGCCCGTCTGACGAACCGCCGACCACAGGCGCGGCCAGAGTGCTTCGCGAATGACCACGGCGCCCATCAGCACGTCGGAGTGACCGCTCCAGTACTTGGTGAGGGGCAACACCGACGCATCGACCCCCCAATCAAAGGGGCGCGCAAAGACCGGCGAGGCCCAGGCATTGTCGATGACGGTGAGCAGGCCGCGCGCGCGCGCCCAGGCGCAGATCGCCGGAACGTCCTGCAGCTCGAAGGTGTAGCTGCCGGGACTCTCGAGATAGATCATGCGGGTAGACGGCCGCAACGCCGCCTCGAGCTCCGTAACATCAGCCGTGGGCTGGTAGTAGCTAACCGCGACGCCCATGCGGGCAAGCAGGCCATCGCAGAACGCACGCGTCGGGCCATAGACGGAGTCGGGAACCAACAGGTGATCGCCCGATTCGAGCAGCGCCAGCATCAGCGTGGCAATGGCCGACAGCCCGGACGGCATCAGGGCCGCGCGGCACGCGTGCCCCGCGCCCTCGATCGCCGCCAGCGCATCGGTCAGCGCCAGCGTGCTCGGTGTGCCCGTGGTGCCATAAGAAGTGGCGTGCGGCCGGCCGGCGGCGCTTGCCCGGCCTGCTGTCTCCGCCTGCTCGAGGGTGTCGAACAGAACCGTGGAGGCGCGGTGAACCGGCACATTGGCGATGGCAACCGGCGTGTCGACGTGACGGCCGATCTCGATAAAGCGGGTGGAATCGCGAGAGGGGTCCATGATCGGGTTCCGGCGAAAGGCTGCAGCCTCAGGAACCGCGACGGTGGAGACTGCAACCGATGTGGCGCGCCCGGCGCGGATCGAACGCGCGACCCCTGGCTTCGGAGGCCAGTACTCTATCCACTGAGCTACGGGCGCCTCGGAGAGTGCTACTGCAAGGCGAGGGGCGAAGGATACCCGCTTTCCGTGCGTGCGTCACGACGCTGCTTCGTACATTGCTTCGTTTCCCGTTACAATTCAAGGCTTTGAACCTTGAACGGCCTGCACGCCCATGAGCGACGAACACGAAACCCCTATCAAGACCCCGAAACAGCTCATCACCGTGATCGTGCTCTCCTTCGTGGTGCCCATCCTCATCATCGTCTTGCTGGTGAAGTATGTCGGCGCCGGCAAGCGCACCGGCGCGGGCAGCCAGGCGCTCACCGCCGAGGCGATCGAGTCGCGCATCCGCCCGGTGGCGGGCTTCGAACTGGTCGACGCCAATGCCCCCAAGGTCTACAAGACAGGCGAGCAGATCTATCAAAACCAATGCGCGGCCTGCCATGCGCAGGGCGTGGCCGGGGCCCCCAAGGTGGGTGATACCGCTGGCTGGGCAGAGCGTTTAGGCACAGGACTCAGTGCGCTCGTGAACTCAGCCCTCAAGGGCAAGGGTGCGATGCCCGCCCAGGCAGGCGGCGCGGCCTCCGACTTTGAGATCGCACGGGCAGTGGTCTACATGGGCAATGCCTCGGGTGGCAAGCTCGAGGAACCCGAGCCGCCCGCGGCAAAGTAAACGGGCGGGGTGTCGGTGCTCTGGCGCGCCGCCAGCCCCCTAGCGCGGCGCTGCTCCCTTCGACAACAGGTCTTTCAGCGCGCCCAGCCGGGCGCGCGCGCTCTCGTTGGTCACCGTGGGCTTGCCGCCTGCCGCGCCACTCGACAGTTGCATCTCGGCGATGAAGCGCGAAGGCTCCTGCGGCCTCTGCACGCGCGCGCGCTTACGCGTGCGGCACCAGGTGAGCGTAAGGCTGCGTTCGGCCCGGGTGATGGCGACATACATCAGGCGGCGCTCTTCCTCGACGAGCGACTGATCGGCAGCGGCCGGCGCCGGATCGGCGCCCTCCTCTGACTCAGCGGACAGCCCCGCCTGGTGGGGCAGCAGCCCCTCCTCGCAACCCACGATGAAGACGTGCGGAAACTCGAGGCCCTTGGCCGCGTGGATGGTCATGAGCCGCACGGCATCGGCATCAGCATCGCGCCGATCGAGCTGCGAGAGGATCGAGATCGACTGTGCCAGTTGCGCCAGGGTCGAACCCTCCTCCTCGGCGCGCTTGCGCATCCAGTCACAGAAGTCGGTGACATTGCGCCAGCGCGTGGCGGCGGTCTTTTCGTCCTGGTTGTCGTAGAGCCAGGCGCGGTAATCGATCGCCGCGAGCAAGTCATCGAGCACCTGTGCGGCCGGTTCACGCGACGCCCGCCACACAATGCGATTGATGAATTCACCGAACTCTCGAAGCGGCGCCAGCTGGCGCGCACCGAGCCGGGCCTCGAGCCCCGATTCGAAGAGCGCCGCGAACATCGACTGCTGGCGCTGCCCAGCGTAGTCGCCCAGCGCAGTGAGTGTGCTGCTGCCGACGCCGCGCTTGGGCGTGGTGACGGCGCGAATGAAGGCAGGATCGTCATCATCATTGGCGATGAGGCGAAGGTAGGCGATCAGATCCCGGATTTCGGCACGCTCGAAAAAGGACTGTCCGCCCGACAGCACGTAGGGGACATTTTCCTTGCGCAGCAACTGCTCGAAGACGCGCGCCTGATAGTTGCCGCGATAGAGCAGCGCGTAGTCGCGCCATTGGGTGCGCCGCTCAAAGCGATGCGCCTGCAGTCGCATGACCACCGATTCGGCCTCGGCCTCCTCATCCTCGCAGGGCACGACCTGAATGGGGTCGCCCATGCCGTGCTCGGACCACAGACGCTTGTCGTGCAGCTTGGGGTTGTTGGCGATGAGACGGTTCGCAGCGCTCAGGATGGTGAGGCTGGAGCGGTAATTCTGTTCGAGCTTGAACAGCTTGAGCGCCGGGTAGTCCTGCCCCAGCCGGCGCAGGTTGTCCAGCGTCGCCCCACGCCAGCCGTAAATCGACTGATCGTCATCGCCCACAGCTGTGAAGGCGGCCCGCGGGCCCACCAGCAGTTTGAGCAGTTCGTACTGCGCGGCATTGGTGTCCTGATACTCGTCGACGAGCAGATAGCGCAGGCGCTCGCGCCAAGACTGCGCGATATCGGCGTGTTCGCCCAGCAGGCGCACGGGCAGCAGGATCAGGTCATCGAAATCCACCGCCTGATAGGCCGAGAGCGTCGCAGCATGCTCACGCCAGGCCAATGCGAAACTGCGCTCGCCACCACTGACCGCCTGAGCGGCCGCCTGCTCGGGGTCGATCAGCGCATTTTTCCAGAGCGAGATCTGGTGCTGCGCGGCACGGATCGCCTTGCGGTCGGTGGTGGCGAGCGCGCCCGCCAGAATGCCCGCGGCGTCATCGGCGTCGAGAATCGAAAAGCTGCGCTTGAGCCCGAGCCGCTCGCCATCGCGCCGCAGGATCTGCATGCCCAGCGAGTGAAACGTGCTCACCAGAGGCCGTTTTCCCGCAGGCAGGCGCACCATCTTTTCAAGGCGCTCGCCCATCTCCTGCGCAGCCTTGTTGGTGAAGGTGATGGCGCCAATCGATTCGGGCGATACGCCGGCATCGATCAGGTGCGCGATCTTGTGGGTGATGACCCGCGTCTTGCCACTGCCCGCGCCAGCGAGCACCAGACAGGGGCCATCGAGGTAACGAATCGCCGCGCGCTGCGCGTCGTTGAGCAAGGCAGACATCAGACCTCGGATATCAGATTTCAGCGGGATCGATTTCCAGTTGCCAGCGGGCGCGGCTGCGCTGCGACCGCAGGGCGGCGAGCCACGCCTCGACAAAGCCATGCAGGGCTCGCCGGTCACGCGATTCGACCAGCAGTTGCGCGCGCTCGCGACCTTTCAGGCGCGCCATCGACATGGGTACGGCATCGAACAGCACGATCTCGTCCGAGGGCGTTTCGGCCAGGCACTGCTCGCCGATGTCGCGGGCGAGCCTGAGAAACTCAAGCGCCTCGCCGATCGTGGCCGCCTCGGCTCGCAGCAACGCTTGATGGCCGAAGGGCGGCATCCCCGCCTCGCGCCGTTCGGCCAGCAGGGTGTCGGCAAAGCCGTCGTAATCGTGACGCAGCAGGCAGGCAAAGAGCGGGTGATCCGGAAAGCGCGTCTGCACCAGCACACGGCTGGCAAGGGCGTCGCGGCCAGCTCGGCCAGCCACCTGCATCAGCGTGGCAAACAGGCGCTCGGACGCGCGGAAATCGGCGCTGTAGAGCCCGGCATCGCCGTCGACCACGACCACCAGGCTCAGGCGCCGAAAGTCGTGGCCCTTGGCGAGCATCTGGGTACCCACCAGCAGATCGACCTCGCCCTCATGCACGGCGGTGATCACCGCCTGGGCTGCCCCGCGCCGACGCGCCACATCGCGATCGAGCCGTGCGATACGGCTGTCGGGAAAGCGCTCGGCGAGCTCTTCCTCGAGGCGCTGCGTGCCCCGGCCCAGGCCGCTCAGGCCGATGTTGCCGCAACTCGGGCAGGCCGGCGGCACCGGCGCATCGACGCCGCAGTGATGGCAGACCAGCTGATAGCGCGCGGGCGGGCCTGCATTGCGCGCGGCAGCCGGCGCCTGCGCGCGTTGGTGCAGCACCCGCCAGGCCGAGCAATTGGGGCAGTCGCTCAGCCAGCCGCAGGCCTCGCAGGTGAGCACCGGCGCATAGCCGCGCCGGTTGATGAACACCAGCGCCTGCTCGCCGCGCGCGAGCGTCGCCCCGATCGCCTCGATGGCAGCGGGTGCGAGCGCGGCACGCGTGCGAAACGCGCGCATATCGATCAGCGACAGCGTGGGCAGTGCCCCGCCGCCGATGCGCTTGGGCATGCGCAGCAGCCGGTACTTGCCGCGCCGGGCCGCATGCCAGCTCTCGAGTGACGGCGTCGCCGACCCCAGCAGCACCGGCACCTTCGCAAGGGACGCCGCAGCCACCGCCAGGTCACGCGCCGAATAGTGAAGGCCGTCTTGTTGCCGGTAGGAGGCGTCGTGCTCCTCGTCGACCACGATCGCAGCTAGGCCCGGCAGCGGCGTGAGCACCGCCAAACGGGTGCCGATCACCACCCGCACCCGGCCCTCGGCCGCCGCCAGCCACGCGCGCGCGCGCTCGGCCTCGGTGAGGTTGCTGTGCAGCACGGCCACCGCCTCGGGCGGAAAACGCCGCGCGACCAGCCCGGCAAGCTGGGGGGTCAGCGCGATCTCGGGCACCATCAGCAGCACTTGCGCATCGGCCCGGCGGGCAAGGATCGCCTCGAACCAGCGCAGGTACACCTCGGTCTTGCCACTGCCGGTCACGCCGTGAAGCAGCCACACGGCGAACCCATCGCCGCCAACGAGCGCATCGAGCACCCGCTGCTGGTCAGCGCCAAGTGGCAGCCCATCCTGCCGGGACGACACCTGAGGGGTGGGTGCGATCGGTACGATGGGGGCAGCCGGTGCGATGGGTACGGTCGGTGAGGTGGGTGCGGTCGGTACGGTGCTGGCCGCAGCGGCTGCGGGCGGCTCGTACGCGCCGCTCGGCCCTTCGAGGCCCCCGCCTGCCGCGGCGAGGGCACGACGCGCCGACGGCCGGCCCCAGGCTGAGCGGGCCCGCGCAAAGGCGTTCTGCCGGGCCTTGGGCGCAGGCGGACTGCGCAGCGTACGCGGCACCGCCAGCAGGCCGAGTTCGCCCACGCCGCGATGGTAGTAGCCGGCGCCAAAGCGCAGCAGCGCCAGCCAGTTTTCGGGGGCGATGGGCGCCTGCTCGAGCACCCCGGTGACCTCGCGCAACCGGTCGGGTTCGATATCGGTTTGCGAGGACAGGCCCACCACGATCCCGACCCGCTGACCGCTGGCCCACGGCACCCGCACCCAGACGCCAGGCGCCAGACACCCCTGCAAGTCGCGGCCGATCCGGTAATCGAACCAGGGCGCGATCGGTACATCCAGCGCAACCTGGGCAATCGCCGGCGGATCGCCAAAAACAGAATTCACTTTAAGTTTGACGTTCAATCAGCGGTTCGAAAAAGGGAAATCGGAGTCATCAACAAAAGCTGTGGATAAAACTGTGGGTAAAGCCCGAATACCCTCGGCAAGCCCTTGTGAAATCTTGATCCAGGGTGGGTTGCCCGTTTTTTGATCAATTTTACGCCCTTTGAAATCAAGCACTTACGAAAACCAATTTGCCGCAGCGCAAAGCGACCAGCGACACGCCAAGGACGCATGCGCGCTGTGCATAAGTGGGCGGCCGCCCACTGCAAAACCCAGGGTTTTCGCGCCTTGTCAAGGCGCGATCGCCGGGACTCTCGGCTAAAGTGAGGACGCGCTAGCGCCGCGACGCCTTTGTTCCCGGCTATACGAATGCACGGCCTCGACAAGTGCCGACACCGAGTCAGGTGGCGTGAACTGCGAAATGCCATGCCCGAGGTTGAAAACATGGCCTGCGCCCGGCTGCGGCACGCCAAAGCTCTCAAGCACCTTCAGCGCCTCGGCACGGATCTGTTCGGGGCTGGCCATCAGCACCATCGGATCGAGATTGCCCTGAAGCGCGCAACGGTCGCCGATCCGCGCACGCGCCTGACCCATGTGTACCGTCCAGTCGAGACCGACGCCATCGCAGCCGGTGGCGGCGATTTCCTCCAGCCACAGGCCACCGCCCTTGGTGAAGACGATGATGGGCACGCGCACCTTGCGCTGGCCGATGACGCGTCCGTCGGCATCCAGGACCGGTTCGTCACGCTCGCGCTGCAGCCGATCCACCACCTTGCGGATAGGGCCGAGCGAAAACTTCTGGAATGCGCCATCGGCCAGCGCCCCGCCCCAGGAGTCAAAGATCATGAGGGCCTGAGCGCCGGCCTCGACCTGCGCGTTCAGGTAGTCGGCCACCGACTGCGCGTTAACCTCGAGGATGCGCGACATCAGATCGGGGCGCCGGTAGAGCATGGTCTTGACCTGGCGGAAATCATCGCTGCCGCCGCCCTCCACCATGTAGCAGGCCAGCGTCCACGGGCTGCCCGAAAAGCCGATCAGGGGCACCCGCCCGCCCAGCGCATGACGGATGGTACTGACCGCCTTCATGACGTAGCCGAGCGAATCGTTGGGATCGGGCGCGGCAAGCGCAGCCACCGCCGCCTCATCGCGCACGGGCCGCTCGAACTTCGGGCCCTCGCCCTCGGAGAAATACAGCCCCAGCCCCATTGCATCGGGGACGGTGAGGATGTCCGAGAACAGGATGGCGGCATCGAGCGGATAGCGCTCGAGCGGCTGCAGCGTCACCTCGCAGGCGAGTTCATCGTTCTTGCACAGCGCGAGAAAACTGCCTGCCTTCTTGCGCGTGGCGTTGTACTCGGGCAGGTAACGGCCCGCCTGGCGCATCAGCCACACCGGCGTGTGGTCGGTGGGTTCGCGCAGCATCGCGCGCAGAAAAGTGTCGTTCTTGAGCGGCATCGTCATTCAAATCTCCCGGAGGTCGGCGGCGGCTGGCGACCCGACGGCCGCCAAGCGACACGCGATGTCATCCGTAGCCAGGGTCGTGAGGCGGGCGCAGGCGCGCCACGGCATGGGTTGGGGGGTTTGCGCAGCAGACTGCATCAGATCACCAGTTCGATCAACGCCGGACCGGGCCGCGAGACACTGCGGCCGAACTGGCGCGCAAACTCGTCGAGGGTGTCGGCCCGACTGGCCTCGACCCCCATGCCGCGCGCGATCGAGACGAAATCGAGATGGGGCCGGTCAAGCGTCAGCATGTCGGTGGCCCGCCGGCCCGGCGTCCCAGCGCCGACTCCGGCGAATTCGCCCCGCAGGATCTGATAGGCGCGGTTGGCCAGAATGACCACCGTGACATCGAGCCCCTCACGGGCCATGGTCCAGAGCGACTGGATGGTGTACATCGCACTGCCATCGCCCTCGAGTGCGACCACCTTGCGATCGGGCGCGGCCACGGCCGCACCGATTGCGGCGGGCAGGCCAAAGCCGATGGCGCCCCCCATCACGGCCAGCCAGTCGTGGGGGGCAGCGCCCACTGTCGCGGGCCCGAAGGCGCGGCCGGTGCTGACGGCCTCGTCGACCACGATGGCGTTGTCGGGCAGTAAAGCCGCGATCACTGCGGCGATGCCCTCAGCGCTTGCCTTGCCCGCGGGCAGCGCGGCGGGGCTGGCCACGACGCGGTCAGCCACCCCGGCAGGCGCAAACGCCCCCGCATCGAGTTCGTCGGCGAGCGCGGCCAGCGCCGCCTGCAGGTCCTGCTCGGGCTCGGCCAGGGTGAAAAAGGCCGCGCCAGGGCTCGCCAGGTGCCGCGCCTTGTCGGGATAGGCGAAGAAAGCCACGGGTGGGCGCGCGCCCACCAGAATGATGCGCCGGAAGCGGGCGAGCGCCGCCTGAGCCGGTTCCACCGCGTAGGGCAGACGCGGCGCAATCACCCTGCCCGCGCCTCGAGCCAGACAGGCGGTATAGAACTCGGACATCAGCGCGCAACCGGTACGAGCCGCGATGCGGCCGGCGATCTCGAGGGCGGGCGCCCGCAGCGCCTGGCCGCCGAGCAGCAGGAGCGTGGGGCCCGGTCCGCACAACTCGCGCGCCGCCGCGCCGACCGCCTCGGGCGAAAGCGGCCGATAACGAAGGGGTGGGCGCTGCGAGCCGGGCGCCGGCACGGGCGTCTCGGCAGGCAGTTCGGTCCAGGCCGCGTCCGCCGGCAGGGCCAGCGTCGCTACGCCTCCTGGCGGGGTGCATGCCGCCTCGATCGCCGCCCGGGCATCGAGCCCGATCGACCCGGCCGAGCGCGCGGTGCGCACCCAGTGCGACACGGGTCGTGCAATGCCCTCGAGGTCGGAGGTGAGCGGCGAATCCAGACCGACATGGTCAGTGGCGTGTTCGCCCACGATATTGACCACGCCCGAGCGCGCCCGGCGGGCATTGTGCAGATTGGCCAGCCCGTTGCCCAGGCCCGGGCCCAGGTGCAACAGCGTGGCAGCCGGCCGGCCGGCGATCCGGTAGTACCCGTCGGCGGCCCCCGTGACCACGCCCTCGAACAGCCCCAGCACGCAGCGCATGCGATCGATACGGTCGAGCGCCGCCACGAAATGCATTTCCGAGGTTCCCGGATTGGTGAAGCAGACGTCGACCTCGCCTGCGAGCAGCGTGTGCACCAGGTTGTCGGCACCGTTCATGGTTGGTTCTCTCCCTGGGCAAATCAGGCCGCGCAATCGTTCGCCCCGCGGCCCGCATGTTACGACGGATTGCTCATCGGCGAGGCGGGGGGCGGGTGCGCACGGAACGCTGGGCCGCGTCACCAGTTTGCCGAGATTTCATGGCAAAGTGCCACCCGAGAAATCTGGAGCACGCTTGAACGACCTCGACCTGACCACACTGCGCCTGTTTGCAGCCGTCTGCGACAGCCGAAGCATCTTGCGCGTAAGCGAGCACGAAGGGATCGTGCCCTCGGCCATCACCAAACGCATTGCCAAACTCGAGCGCGAACTGGGCCTGCAGTTGCTCAAGCGTGGCAACGGCGGCGTGGTACCGACCCGCGCGGGGCTCACCTTGCTCGAGCACGCGCACAAGCTGATCGAGGGCACACGCGGGCTCGACGACGCGCTGCGCCGTTACCGGGAGGGCGCGGCAGGGCTGATCTCAGTGGCTGCCCCCCATTCGAATTCGACCAACCACCTCCCCCTTGACATCGCTTCATTTCTATCGCTGCCCGATCACGCCGGCACGCGACTGAAGTTCGTGCAATCAATCAGTCTTGAGATTCCCCGACTGGTCCGCGAGGGGCGCGTCGATGTGGGCGTGCTCTGGGACAACGTCGAAACCACGGGGCTCAGTACCCTTGCCTACTCGCCAGACCTCGCCAGCGTCATCGTCCGGCCCGACCATCCGCTGGCCAAGCGGGAATCGGTTCGTCTGGAAGAGGCCTTGGGCCATGATTACATCGCCCTGCCCTGGTTCGGGTCCACCGAGGCACTGCTGCGGCGTTCGGGCGCAATCCGGCACCAGGTACCGCCCCCGCGGGTTGAGGCACCGACCATTGAAATTGCGCTCCAACTGGCGCGCGCGGGCGTGGGCCTGAGCATCCTGCCGGCCGAACCCTCCAACCCGGCAGCCGCGTACGAATTGTCTCAGTTGTCGGCCGTCCCGCTCGATGAGCCCTGGGCGCGACGGCGCCACCTGATTTGTTACCGCGACGGCGTCGACCTCGCGCCCGCTGCCCGTGCACTCGTTGAACATCTCGCCCGGGCTGCGGCCGATCGGGCGACACGCTGCGCATAGGCCCGCTCAGGCGACGCGGCGCAAGGTAGCGCCCGGCAATCGCGGGCCGGCTAGGGCCTGGCCGCGGCCGGGCCCGCCTCGAGACGTTCGATCTGCTGCAGGGACACCACTTGCGCATACAGCGCGGCCAGCCAGCCGCGCTCGCGCAAACCGGCTAGGCGGTCGTCGGGCAGGCCGTCCAGCCGCTCTTCGTTGATGACATAGCAGCCATCGACTTCGAGCGTTTGCGCACCGCGCTGCACGCGCATCGAAAAAGGCGTGAAAAGATTGCGCTCGGCCAGGGCGAGGCAAAAGGCGTCGGTGACGGCTTGCATCTGACGCAGACTCGCGAGATAGCCCTTGGCCGCTTCCAGCGCGGGCGTGGCAGCACCGTTCGCATCAAAGAGTGCAGCCCCCTCGGTGAGCGACACCAGTTCACTGGCCGCATCGATGCACACCGCGGGGCGACCGCCAGGGTCGGCGCGGCTGAGGGCAAAGGGGTAGCTCCGGATGACGGCCGGTACATAGGAGACGAGCCATCGACCGTCGGGAGCCACGAAGAGGTTCTCGCCTTCGCGCAGGCCGAAAAGCGCCATCGGTCTGAAACCGTCGCCCTCGCGGTCCTCGACGAACACGATCGGATAGGTGGCCGCAGCGCGCACCATTTCGGGCTGCATCAGCGCGGCCATGTGCACCCGGGCTGCAAAACCGAAGCCGGACTGTTCGCGTACGCGAAGCCCGGCGTGACGGGTTGAATTGAGCGCAACGAGTTGTCGAAACATCAGGCAGCCCCCCTGGTCAGTCAGGCCGAGCTGCCCGGCTCAAAGGGCAGCGCACTGTCGAGCCAGTCATCGGATTTGAGAACGCCGCGCCGGCGCGAAAACGCGTCGGCTTCGGCCCGGCGCTGCGCAAGCGCAAACAGCGTGCGAACGACTCGCCCGCGCGCCGGCACATGCAGCCTCGCCAGCATGATCAGCACAGCGCGCAGCCCACGCGACAGAAACCGTCGGGACAACCCGTCCTCGACACTGAGAAAGACCGAGACACTACCCGGATCGCCCTGCCGCCCGCACCGCCCGGCCAGTTGTCGGTCGATGCGGCCGGACTCGTTGCTCTCGGCAATGATCACGTGCAGGCCGCCCAGCGCCGGCACCCCGGCTCCAAGCCGGATGTCGGTACCCCGCCCCGCCATGTTGGTGGCGATGGTGATGCGCCCCCATTCGCCCGCGCGCGAGATGATGCGGGCTTCTTCGGCGTGCCGGACGGCATTGAGCAACTCGAAAGGCAAGCCTCGCGCGGCGAGCAGGCCGGCGATGGTCTCGCTCGACTCCACGCTGCGCACCCCCACCAGGACCGGCTGGCCCCTGCCGTGCAGCCCTTCGATCTGGCGAACCACCGCCTGCCACTTGCGGCCCGCGGTCTCGAAGATCTGCGGCTGCGCCGACACGGTGAGTCGGGGCCGGTGGGTCGGTACCGGCAGCACGCCCAGCCGATAGATTCGCCAGAACTCGCCGGCCGCTTCGCGGCCTGTTCCCGTCGTGCCCGCCAAGCGCGGCAGCCGGCGAAAAAAAGTCTGAAAGCTCATCTGCCCGAGCGACTCGTTGGGGTCACTGATCTCGAGGCCTTCACGCGCCTCGATCGCCTGGTGCAGCCCTGCCGTCAGCGTTCGGCCAGGCGTCATGCGACCCGTGAATTCGTCGAGCAATACCACCTTGCCCTCATCGATCACGTACTGGTGATCACGCAAGATGAAGTGGCGCACCGTGAGCGCCTGTCGAAGTAGCTCTTCACGCCGCGGCTCGGCCCGCCAAAGCGGCGCAAGCTCCGCCGCCCGCGCGGCAAGTGCCTGCCGCGCGCCCTCGCGCAATAGCACGGTGCGCTGACGGCGAAGCACCTCGAAGTCGCTGTCCGCAACCAGACTGTCGGCCAGGGTGGACACCAGCCGGACTGCCTCGCCCAGGCCCAGGCTGCTGCGCGGCGACGACAGGATGAGGGGCGTCACGGCCTCGTCGATGAGCACATTGTCGGCCTCGTCGACGATGGCGGTATGAAGACCTCGTACCAGCAACTGCCCGGCAGTCGCATCCGGCGGGGCGCTGCCCAGCCAGCGCCGCAAGGCCATACGGTGGGGATCACGACCGGCGCGCGCCGCCAGCTGGTCGCGCAGATAATCGGCCAGCAGCTCCTTGGCCGTGAGATAGACCACGTCCGCGCCATAGCAAGCCAGCCGCTCCTCGGGTTTTTGCGTGGACACCACCGAGGTGACCGACAAGCCGCACAGCGCGTAGAGCGGCGTCATCTCCTCGGCGTCACGCGCAGCGAGATAGTCATTCGAGGTGACCAGATGACAGGCGCGCCCGCTCCAGCCGGCCAGCACACCCGCCAGCGACGCGGTAAGCGTCTTGCCCTCGCCCGTCGCCATTTCGGCGAGCCATCCACAGTGCAGGGCGAGCGCGCCCATGAACTGCACGGGATAGGGCCGCATGCCCAGCGCACGTCGAGCCGCTTCGCCCACCATGGCCATGGCCTCGACCCGATGCCCCAAAGCCTCGACCGGATCGCGACGCACGCGCTCGCGGCTTTGCACCAGGCGGCTCGCGAACTCGGCATCGGTCAGGCCAGCCAGCGGCTCACAGACCTGGGCACAGGCCTGTGCCTCGGCACGTAGTACGCGCGCATGTCGCGGCAGGCGCCGCAACTGTCCCCTCGACCAGTGCGCGAGCGCATCCGCCCCCTCGGGGAGCCTGGGCGCCAGGGGCAGTGGCGGTGGCGGAGCCAGGCCTGTTGTAGGCACCGCGGCATTCGGCATCCGGCCGGCCAGCTCGGGGCTCATACCCGGAACCTGCGTTGCAGAAATTGCCGGATGCCGCGCTCCCACTGCACCAGCAGCGGCGCATCCTCAAGCGTCAGCCTAAGGGTCCCCAGACGCCCATGCGCCAGAGCAGGCCGCTCAGCGAGCAAGGCCTCGGCTGGCAAATGCGCCTGAATGCGAAAGAACGGCTCGGCCGCGGTGAGTCCGTTCTGATCGCCCGGGGCCACCGCGATATCGCCACCGCCGGCAAAGCCCAACGCCTTCGAAGGCAGCGTGCCGGTTTCAAAGGGCACGATACGGGCATCACGGGCCACGATGTTGATGTGCTCCTCGCCGCGCAACCTCACCTCGACCTGATGCACCGAGTTGTCGAACAGGTGGGTAGCCACCTGCGGCAGCACCGCCACAAAACGCCAGCTTTGCGGGTCAACCACCGCGCCCAGCGGCGACCCCCGCGCCACCCAGCGCCCCAGGCCCGTTTCCAGGTCGGGCGCACTCCAGATGCCATCGATCGGCGCGACGACCGTGAGCGCCGCACGCTGCCGGTCGAGTTCGAGAATGACCGACTCGGTGGCCTCACGCTGTCTGCGCAGCGGCATCACATCGGCCAGCGCAACAGCGGTCGCGCGCAGCTCCTGCGCCAGCAACTGCTCGCGCTGCAGCATCGCCGCGCGCAAATCGAAAATGAGATCGGGGCTTTCCAGCCGCATCAGCGGCTCGCCCTTTCTCACCGCCGCGCCCGGAAACGACATCATCTCGACGAGAAAGCCGGAGGACTCGCTGTTGAGCTGTCGATACGCCGTGGCCTCGAGCACGCCAGAGGCGCGTACGCGATCCGGCATGGGTACCCAGCCCAGCAGCGCCAGCGCAAGCCCGGCGATCGCCAGGCAAATCCCCACCGAACGCAGGCGAAAGTGCGCAAGCTTGGGGCTGGTCGCCAGAAACTTGAGCAGCTTCCAGATCGGCATCACCACCACGGTGAAGGCGAGCACCCAGGCGAGCACCACCCCAAGATCGAGGTACTCGCCCGCAATGAAGAATACGATGGTCGACATGAGCATCAGCCAGTAGACGATACTCGAGACGCCATAGAGCGGCAGCAGCCAGGCCTCGGTTCGGGTGCGGGCCGCAGGCTGGGCGTTGGGCAAGGCCAGGATGAAGCGCTGGGCCAGGTAACGCAGCTGCTCGCGCGAGCGCTGAAAGAGGTTGGGCACATCGATCAGGTCGACCAGCATGTGGTAGCCGTCAAAGCGCAGCAACGGGTTCAGGTTGAACAATGCCGACGAAACGCTTGCGACAAAAATGACGTTGTAGGCGATCGCGTTGATCGCGCCGGGCGCGGTGTTGGCCCAGAGGAGAGCGGCGACGGCGGCTACACCGAGCTCGGCCAGCACCCCCGCCACCCCCACCATCACGCGCTCGCCGCGATGTCGAAAGCCCCAGCTTGCGGTCGCGTCGACATAGGGCATGGGCGCAAAGATGAGCAGCATCACCCCCATCTTGTGGACTTCGCCGCCGTAGCGCTTGCAGGCAGCGGCATGGCCGAATTCGTGGACTACCTTGGCGATGATGAAGCCCACGTAAAGCAAGGCCAGGTTGCCGGGTGCAAGCAGCCCCGCGCTCTGGTCGAACAGCCGGTCGCCGTGGTCCATGAGCGCCTTACCCGCGAGCGCAAGCAGCCCCAGGTAAAGCAACGCGCCCACTGGCCCGAACAGCCCGCGGATGAGCGGCCTTGCGGCCTCAAGCAAGCGGTCGGGGTCGAGCAGCGGAATCCGGATGGACAGAAACCCCATCAGCAGCGCGCGGGTCTCCTGGCGACGACGTTTGCTGTAGCGATCGAAGAGGCTGGCGCCCGCGCTCGCCCGGTCGAAGTTGAGCAGATTGGACAGGTTGAGCTGCCCCAGCAATTGCACCACCTCTTCCTGGGTCAACGCGAGATCGGGATCAGCCTCGAGCGCAAGCAGCCAGGTCTCATCGATGCTGCGCTCGAGCGACAGGCGGCTCACGAAGGACCAGGCATCCGCGGTAATGCGGAACCAGTCGCTCGACAGCGTATCGCGCAGCATCACCCAGGGCTGGCCCCGAAACACCTGCCGGTGAGCGCGTACGCTCGAGCGCAATTCGACGCGCACATTGGCGACGCGATGCCAGGAATCGCTGAAGGTTCTTGCTGCGGCGTCGTCTGGGCTCACCGCGTGCCTCAGATCCAGAAAAGCTGACGCAGGTAACGCACCGTGCGGTGCGTCAGGATCCAGATCACGCTGCGGTCACCCGCCTCGAGCCGCGCGCTGCCCCCCATGCCGGGGCGCCACCAGGGCTGAAACTCGGCCTCGATGCGTGCGCGCGCCAGATACACATTGCGACCATCACGCATGGTGGACGCGGGATCAAGCCGCTCGACCACCAGCGGGTACTTGATGTCGGGCCGGCCCACGAAGGCAAACTGGCCTCGCATGCCGATCGACACCTCGTGCACGTCGACCTGATCGACTTCCAGCTCGAGGTAGGTGTCACCCGTGTGCGCGAGCTTCACCAGCAGATCGCCCTTGCGAACCGGCGCGCCTAGGTTTTTCTTGAGCTCACCCTCCACCACGATGCTCGTGAAAGGCGCGCGCAACTGGGCATGCGAGAGCTGATGGCGGATGAGTTCGAGCTTGGAGGTCGACTGCTGCTGGCGCGAGAGCGCGATCTGCATGTCGGCCAGCTGCCGCGTAGCCTGGGCTTTTTCGGCTTCCCGCGCATAGCGGATGGCATCGGCTATCGCCATGGCCTCTTCAAGCAGGAGTTCGCGTGTATCGAGCTCGACCAGAATGGTGCCGGCCTTGACCTGATCACCCACCTCGATGTGCGCACTTCGCAGGTAGCCGTCGAAGGGCGCGGGCATAAAGAGCAGGTCCTTGCTGCGCAGCGCAAGCGGCGTGTCGATGCGGTAGGGCCAGGGTAATAGCGCCAGCACGCAGGCGAGCACGACCACACCGATTCCGGCAAGCTTCCAAGCGGTGTAGCTGGGCCCCAGCAGGGTGTCGCGCCAGCGCCTGAGTCTTGATGCCAGCCGCGCACCGATCCAGCGATCGGTCGCGCGCAGGGCCGCCAGCTGTCGTGCGCAAACCTGGCCGATCAGGCGCAACTCCCAGATCTCGTTGTCGTCGAACGCGCCCGAGCGCCGCTCCAGACAGAGGATCGCCTCGATCGCATCATCGGGCGACAGCGGCAGGGACAGCAGGTGCCCCGAGCCCTGCGTCCGCGTATAGGTTTCATGGGCGCGCGTGACCCGGTGCGCATCGGGCGTTGCCGGCCATTGCAGGACGGTCTCCTGCCCGACGGCCTCCTCCATCGCGGTTTCGAGTTCTCGCGAGGCGCTGGCCTTTCGGTCGAATTTCTCGACGTGGCTGATGGCGGTCAGCTTGACGTAGGCGCCCTCGACCCAGCCGAGCGAGACGCGATCACAACCGAAACGGACCGCCAACTCATTGGCGAGCGACAGGGCCGCGCGCATGAAGCGCGTTTCAGCGCCCAGGCGCAGCGACAGTTGCAGCACGTCGTAGAGCCGCTCGGCGCCGACCGCCTGACGATCACCTGGCGCTTGAACCCGCGCGCGTTGCGCAAGGTATTGCCCGGGGATGGCTGCGGCCACCCCCACCAACGCGAGCAGTGCCCGGGGGTCGGCAGGGGGGGCCTGAGAGGGCTCAGCCTCCAGCAGTGCGACGAGCACGAAGGCTTCGGTGCTGGCGTCGGCATCGGATGCGCCGGGCAGGCGCGCGGCCAGCGCCGCAGCCGGGCGTCCCGCAGCCTGTGCGGCGGGCTCGAACACCGGCGACTCATCGGCCGTAGCATCGGCCAGTTGCAGCACGCGCAGGGCATCGCCCGCGGCATCGGGCGCACCCTCGGGCCACTGCAGCCGGGCGCGCCAGGGCTGCTCCCCGGTTTGGGACAACACCAGCACGCGACGCGCGCCCAGCGCCAGGCCCACCGCATCGAGATAGGCAGGCCAAAAGGCGTGAACCTCCCCCTCGAACTGACCGAGCTCGCCGAGTCGGGCCGCCCCACTTCGAACCTGCGCGGTGCGTCGCGCGAGGACTTCGGCCAGCATCAGCGTCGCCCTCTGGGGGCTGCAGCGGCGCCAGGCGGTGGCACGAGAATGCGGCCGGCGATACCGGGACGGACCGCACCATCGGGGTTGTCGAATTCGGCGATCACTTCGACCAATCCGCTTGCCGGATCAGCCACTGGCGACACGAAGACCACCTGCGCCGACCGCTTGACCAGTTCACCTTCCTGACCCAGCTCGACCTCGACGGTGCTGCCGCTCCGGATGCGCGCACCATCGGCCACGGCAACGGTACCGGTGAAGCGCACCTTGCGCACATCGACGACCACCATAACGGGTTCGTGGGGCGCCACGCTCTCGCCGTGCCGAAACAGGATGCGGGTGACGACGCCGTCGATCGGCGAGCGAAGATGGCGACGCTCGTGGGCCTCGCGCGCCAGGTCGAGCTCGACGCGCTCGCGCCGCTTGGCAAACTCGAGCGCCTTGCGCTCGGCCACCACCGCACGCCAGGCCAGCTCTTCATCCTCGACCTGCTTGCGCGACACCCCACCAGACGGTAGCAGCGACTGGGCCGCCACCACCTGCTCACCGAGCATGATCTCGCGCACGCGCAACTCCTCGAGCCGAGCGGTGTCCTCGAGCATCACCTCGCGCCGCTGCACTTCGAGCGCTTCCAGCGCGCGGTCCATGTGCAGCAGCAGGTCGCCCTGCCTCACGCGATCGCCTTCCTTCACAAAGAGGCCCTCGATACGGCCCGGGGCGGTGACACTCAGTTTGAGATCGCGTAGCGCCTGCGTCACGCCCACAGCGGCCATCGCGCCGGCGGGCGCCCCCCCTGAGAGGGGCGCGCCCGACCCGATCGTTGACGCCGCCGGCCGATCGCTGCGAGGCAGCGCATAGGCCGGACTCGAGTACCCCGGCAGGACCGGTACGGCGGGTAGCACCGAGGGGATGGATGCGCCGCCCACCCCGGGCGAGACGGGCTGAGCGCCGCTGGCCGGCACCTTGAGCGAGCCTGCGCCCTGCGCAGACGACCCACCCGATGCGGGCTGCGGCTGCGCCGCCGGGATCATGAGCCAGGTTGTCAGAAACGCTGCGCTCACCGCGGCAAGCGCTGCGTGCGTGCGCCGAGGCGGGGCCGAAGCCGCCCCGAGCACCTCGCCCGCTCGAACCCGTCCGGCGATCCGGATCGCACCGATATCCACTGTCATGAACCTGATTCCGTCACTTGAAGCGCTCGAGCAGGCTGCCCTGCGCCGCATCGATCAACACGTCGGCCTTGCCCCAGGCCAGCTGCTGCTCGACCACGGCAAGCCTGGCATTGATGGCCCGTTCTTCGCGCAGCAGGATCTCGCGCATATCGCTGCGACCCGCGGTCAGTCGGGCGCGCTCGAGTTCGAGCTGACGCTGCTCACGCTCGGCCACCTGGCGCAGCAGCGTCCAGCGCTCGAGGGCGCTCGTCATCATGCCGATCCCGGTGTCGATGTCGTTAGCGATGGCCACCTCGAGCGCCTTGAGCTGCAGCAGCGCATCTTCCTTGCGCAACCTCGCAGCCTGAAGATCGGCCCGGGCCTGCAGGTTTTCGCCCAGAGGCATCGTCAGCTGCAGGCCCAGACTCCAGGTCGGGTAATCGTTCATCCGCCCATACGCGAAGGCCCGCGCGCCCGACATCTCAAGACCATTGAGACCGTAGCTGGCCACCAGATCGACTCTCGGCAACCCCTGATTCTGCGCGTAGGCCAACTGCACACCCTCGCGCTCGAGCATTGCCTTGCGCATGCGATAGTCGTCGCGCCGCTCGAGCGCCTGCCGCAGCGCCGGCTCGGCCAGCACGGGGCGCGCCGCGACCTCGGGCAGGCGGTCGATTGCTTTGAAGGGTGCAGGCGTCTCGCTCACGGTTTCCATGAGCAGCGTGCGCACCTTGTTGGCCCGCTCCTGCACCCCCTGCTGCGCCTCGCTCACGCCGGACTGGTAGCGCCCCAGGTTGTTTTCCACCTCCCAGACTTCGGACAGCGGCAGGCGCCCCTGCCGGTTGAGCGCGCGGGACTCCTGCAGCAGACGCTCGCCCATCCTGACTTTTTCCAGCGCCGAGCCCAATCGCTCCTGGGCAAAGAGCAGGTCCCAGTAGGCAAACACGGCCTCGGCGACGGTGCTGGATTCGATATCGCCGCTCGCATGCTCGGCGGCCATCGTATCGAGTTCGGCCATGCGCAAGCGCGCCAGGGTTACGTCAGCGCCGGCATCGCGCGCCAGCGGCTGGGTGACAGTCAGTCCGTAGAAGGCCTTGTAGTCGCTGTCGTCGCTCTGGCGGATGTTGCGGGTAATGTTGGTGAGAAAGCGCGAGAGCGTGGCCTTGCCCTCGACCTTGGCACCACTGGCCAAAAGTTGCGACACTCCCACCGAATAGTCCTGGCCAATACGGTCGTAGAGACCCAGCCCCTGGCGAACGACATCCTCCTCGGGCGTGTTCTTGAGTCTTTGCCGGCCATTCATTGCCGAGGCGGTCGCCTGGGGCTGGAATATCGACTGAGCCCGATCGATACCCGTCTGCGTGATGTCGCGCTCGTTCTGCTTGGAGCGGATCGTCTTGTTGACGGCGCGGATTTGCCGCACGAACTGCAGCAGTCCGAGATCGCTCTCGGCCGAAGCAACCGGACCCTGCGGGCCGGAAGCCCTGACCATAAGGGCCGGCGTCGGCACCGCCCCGGTCGCCGGGCTCTGCGCAGCCACCGAGCCGGCCAGCCCGCCCAGGCAGGCCACAAGATACAGACCGGCGAGCGGGCGCGCCCAACCCCGCTGCGACGCGCGTGTCCGCGCCGACGACTGCGGCCGGCTCGGTCCGACCCTCGCCTCGATGTCGCGCGCCGTGCAAGAAAACTCAGTCATGCGTGACAACCATGATGTTGGGGCGAGCCTGAAGCGACGCCTTGACGGGCAATTCCGGCGTCCGGTCGCTACCGGCACAGCTTGCGATTATGACCAATCGGACGTCGGGCGGGAACGCGACGCGACACAACCCCGCCCGATTGGGTCCGTCAACCGGTCTCACCCCCGTGTCGAGGCGTCATCCGACCCCGCCGCAGCCTCCCGTACTCGTGCCGCAGGTTCACCCGGGTGAACCGCCGGCAGATCGCCCGCAGATGACTGGGCCCGCGTGTCGGCCTGAGGCCTGGGCGCCGCCTCCGGACGCTCGGCACCGTGGTCGCGGTCAAGGAACCGGGCCAGACGATCGGTCAGTCCCTGGTAGGCCGAGAGCAGTCGCGCACGCACCCCCGGCAGGGTGGGGGCGGCGAGCGGCTCAGACCCAGCCTCGACACGGGCGTCAGGCTCGCGTAGCGGCGCAACGGTCAACCCCGGCTCTTGCCTTGCAGGGCCGGGCCGATCGACGGCCTCATCACCTGAAACCGACCGCGGATCCACAAGCGGAGCCCCGCTCCGGGCGCCTGGCGCCGCGGCGGACCCGATTGCCTCCCGTTGCGGCCTCGTCGCATGGAGCGTGGCAGGCGCCAGGCTCACGGCCAAGGGCTGACCGGAGACGACGGAGGGTGAGTCTGCGGCATCGGCAGGTGCGCGCAGCGCCTCGCTCTGTGCGGCCATCAGCGAAGTGAGCGACGCAGTACCGGCCCGGGACAACATGCCCGCACCGGCCGCCCTGAGCCCGGCGCTCAGCAGGGATGCGGTCGATGCCGAGACCAGTGCTCCGCCGATCGGCTCGGCGCCGCCCACGCTGGCGCCCGAGACCAGGCCCGTTGATTCGAACAGCCCGCCCGAGCCCGGCATGCCTGCCTCGCCTGACGCAAACGCTGTCCGGCCGGCCAGGGTGACCACCCGGTCGCTGCGAATGTCGAGGCTCCCGGACTCGAGGCGCCCCGAAGCGGCAAGCAGCGTCACCCAGCCCGTGGCTGCCGAACCGGTGCTCGAAGCGCTGCGCTCGGCAAGCGCGGCCAGCCCCGGGATCAGGACGCGGCCGGCGGCAGCGCCAGAATCGGAGGCAGCGGACTCGACTCGCAGTCGCGCGGCGGCATCAAGACTGGCCGCAGCGCTCAGCGACAGCGAGGCGGCGGGCACCTGCGACAGATTGCCCGCCAGCGAGGCCGAGACGTAAACCGTCTGCTCGCCACTCACACGCACAGGTCCGCTGGTAAACACCACCGCCGACACTGGAGCGTTCGCCGTATCGGGCAGAACGCTCGCGCTGCGCGACGAGCCGGTTCCGGCGCCCTGGGCGACTGGCTCGAGGTAGACACCGCCCGTCGCCACCGGTACCGACGCCGTCGCGCTCGCCTGCGCCGGGGAGGCGTCCAGGATGACGGTGGCCGCCTTGGCGCTCGCCTGGGCCACGGCCGGCGCGAGCGCCAGGGAGGCGCTGGTGCGGGGCGGGCTGGCGCTTGAGGTCAGGCTCGCGCTTGCGCTGGTCGGCGCCACGCCGGAGGTCGAGGTCGCGGAGACACTCGCCCAGCCCGAGGTGGAACCGATCTGAACGGTCGAGCCCGATTGCAGCGAGCCCTGCGCCAGGCTTGTCACGGTCAGCCCCGCCAGCCCGAAGGGCGCCATCAGTGCATTGAGCTGCTGCACCGACATCGCATCCTGACCGGCGTAGAGGTCTTTCACGGTGCCCTGTGCGATCGAGCGGGCGCCTGCGAGCTTGCGTTGCAGCGCAAGGGGCTCGCTCAGCTCGTCGGCGAACACCGTCGCCTTGTCGGCATTGGCAAGCGTGGTCATCGCCACCTTGAGTGAGCCCTGCAGGTCGACCTGCGTGGCGATCGTTCGGCCATCGGCGCCCACCCGCGTGGCGCTGACGGCATACGAGGCGCCGTCAAAGACCAGGTCGAGGTCGCCGCCCACGTAGCGAGCGACACGCTGGCCGGCGGCATCGGTGTACGCCAGTTCGGCGGCGGTCAGCGGCGTATCGCTCGCCCCCAACACCTGCGACAGATCGAGATCGTCGCCCGAGCGCTCGCTCAGATCGGTGATCTGGGCGTTGAGCCTGAGCGCCCCCTGATCGGCCGCGAGCCCCGCCAGCTTGAAGGTATCGGCACCGGTGCCACCCGTCATGACCAGCGCCGCTCCATCGGTGCTTGCCGCCACCAGCAGATCGTTGCCCGAGCCACCGCTCAGCAGCGTGCTGCCCAGCGCGCTGCCGCGCTGCGCGATCAGCATGTCGTCGCCGGAGCCACCGTAGACCCGGTCAATGCCGCCACCGCCGGTGATGATGTCGCGACCGTCGTTGCCGTAGAGGCTGTTGTCGCCGCGGTTACCCACGATGATGTTGTCGAGCGAATTGCCCTGCACCGCGATGTCAGCGTTGCCGAGCAGCACCAGGCTCCTGATCTGCAGGCTCTGAACCGGATTCGGATTGGCCTCGGTCGCGGGAATTTCCTGGTCGCCCATCACCAGCGTCAGACGGTCGTTGGTGCTCGTGCCAGCGGCGTTGCCGTTGGCCATGAACACCATGCCCTCCTTGAACACCGTGTAGGTGCTCGGGCCGGACAAGGCCGACGCGGTGAGGAAGATCACGTCACCCGCATCCGCATCGGCCATGGCCGCATCGATGGTGGCATAGCTGTCGGGGCCGACGACATGTACCGTGACCGGGCCGTCCTTGGCGGCAAACACCACTTTATGTGTGCCCTTGAACGAGGCCGTATTGCCTTCGGCCAGCGTGAGGGTCAGCTCGCCTGCCACCGAACTGAACAGGCCGTCGAGTCGGGCCGTGAGACTCAGCCGTTCGAGCTGGCGCAGCGACTCATCGAACACCACGACCACCTCGGTGCTGGCCGCGTCGGCGGCCGCCGCGGCCAGCGAGTGATACCCGTTGACCCCCTGGCTGTTGCCGACCAGCGCCACCTCGGCGCTGCCCTGGGCCGTGACAAAGCGCAGACGCTCGATGCCCTCGAGCAGATCGGTTGCACCCAGT
Source organism: uncultured bacterium (assembly GCA_903907905.1). Classification (GTDB taxonomy): domain Bacteria; phylum Pseudomonadota; class Gammaproteobacteria; order Burkholderiales; family Burkholderiaceae_E; genus SYIM01. The sequence continues at coordinate 42,679 of CAIVPX010000038.1, forward strand.
TTCACGCTGATTTGATCGGAGGCAGCGCTGCCGGGTTCGAGAATGCCCTCGATGCCCGCGATCAGCGCAGCCTTGCTCGCCATGACACCACTGCTGCCGTGGACCGCACTGGTGTACACCACCGTATCAGCGCGCAACAGCGAGTCGTAGCGATCGATGACGGTGTCCGCACCCAAACCGCTGCCGATTGCCAGCGAGGTGCCCGCGCGGATGACGGTATCGTCGACCATGATCTGCTGACCGGCGCTGCCCTGGATCTGCAGCACGCCGTCCTGGGTTCCGAACAGCGTGCCCCCGACGCGGATGGTTTCGGCCTGCACATAGGCAGTCCGGGTGCTGTCAGCGCTATTGGTGAATGCATACACCCGCTGCTCTGCGCCCGTCTCGGCAAAAACACCATCGGGCAGAGCCGACGGGGTCGTGGCCGCATAGCCTGCGACCCACCAGGCGCTGACCTGGCCCGCTGTCGTCACGGTCACGAGATCATTGCCCGCGCCGCCAGTCAGGAACTCTTCACCCGAGCCGCGATAGCTGAGCACATCGTCGCGTGTCCCGCCGAACCGGCCGGAATCAAAGATGCGAACTTCGGGCGTGGCCGTCGTGGTCGCGACTACCGTCGACTTGTTCTGATCCCAGGGGATAGTCCAGCCCGAGGCCGGGCTGCTCGCCAGATCGTTGCCGGCCACATCCTGCAGCACCGCCTCGGCCGCATCGCCCGTCGCATCGGTGTAGCGCAGTCGGATGGTGAGGCCCTGCGTCACCACCTGATCGAGCGTGAGCGTGAGCGTGTCGCCGTTCACCGAAGCCGAGTTCACGCCCACGGTGTAATCCGGCGTGAGCACTTCAAGCGCCCGCTCGACGCCCGCCAGGTGGCCTTCGTCCATGGCCTCGCTGAACTTCACCAGCAGCGTCTTGCCATCGGCCTGGAGTTGCGCGTTCCAGAAGGCCTGCAGCAAGGCAGGATCGGAGGGCGGCACCCGCAGCGTGGGCGCCACGCTGTCGAGCGTGATCGTCGAACGCGCGGTGAAGGCGTTACCCGCATCGTCGGCAATGAGCATGGAGGCCCATACCTGGCCATCGGAGAAACCGGACAGATTGACCTGATAGGCGCCGTCGCCCGTGACCGGCACGCTCAGTGTCTTGCTGCCCGACGCAAACACCGCGCTGCGCGAGCCGACCAGATCGGTGTCCAGCCCCTGAACGGTAAAGCGCAGGTCGCCCTTCTCGGTGGCACTGAGCGCTGCGTCGGCAAACCCGATCACCAGCAGCGACCCATCCGCATCCGCGCTCGTATCCAGATCCAGCGTGTCGCTCACCACACGCGTGTTGCCCGCGTCATCGGTCACCGTCGCGCTCACCGTCACCCAGCCATCGGCCAGCGTGCTCAGGTCCTGGTCTGCCAACACCCAGCCTGCGCCCACGCGGCTTGCCGCCACGCTCAGCACCCGCTGGTTCGCGCCCACACCCGAATCGCGGAGCTCAAGCTGCACCGACACCGCGTCCGCATCCACCCCGGTCAGACTCAGCGTCACCGACGTGCGCTCGGACTCGTTCGTCACCTTGTCCGATGCCGCCACCGTCACCGCAAAGCCCTCACCCAGATCCGCGCTCGTATCCAGATCCAGC
>CAIVPX010000039.1 GCA_903907905.1 uncultured bacterium
CGATGACACCGCCGGCCACCTCTCGCTGATTGCCCTCACCGGCCGCATCACGGGCGAGGTCGGGACCGACGCCGAAGCTGTCAGCCTGCGCGGTGCGACGCTGCGCCTGCAGGCGGGCATGGGCATCGGCGGGCAGTCGGCGCCGGCGGGCACCGCTGCAGCCCTTGGCGCACCGGCGCCCTCGGCGCAGGCGCTTCGTACCGCAGTGACCCGGATCGCGGCGACCACGGCGTCGGGCGATGTGCGGCTCTACAACCTGGGCAGCCTCGAACTCGGTCCCATCGCGGATCTGCGCACGCAGCGCACCAGTGCCGCCGGCGTGGCTCAGCCACTCTGGGATCTCGAGATGCCGGGCGTCCGGACCGGCGCACAAGGCGCGGTCCACGTCACGGCCGAAGGCACGCTGCGCGTGCTGTCCGATCCGGCCATCGACGAGGGCGTGGGCATTCAGGCGGGCTCGGGCGGCATCACGCTGCAGGCGCTCGCGCGGGTGGACGCCGATGGGGCGGTGCTCGATGCCGGCGATCTGTGGCTCGAGGCCGATCTGGTGTCGGGCGATGCGCGCAGCAGCGCAGGCGGCGGGCTGATCGTGCTCGATGCCGCGGGTCGTTTTACGCAGGCGGCGGGCACTCTGATCGCCAGCGGCGCGGGTGTGGAAATTCGCGCCCAGGGCGAGGTCATCGTCAGCCGCATCGCGGCTGCGCCCTTCAGCAATCGCCTGTCGGACCTTTCATCGCAGGCGCCACGCGCTGGCGGGCGCGTGTCGATCGACACGCCTGCGGCCATTGCGCTCGCCGACGCGGCGGGCGAGTTGCCCCAGATCGCGGCGGGCGATCTGCAACTGAGCGCGCAGCGCATCGATGCGCTGCGTCTGGCGGTTGATTCGCTGAGCGCAAGTGCCCTGAGCGGCGATCTGTCCTTTGTCGATCTCGACTCGGTGGGCGATACCGTCCAGGGCCTCGCCATCGGCAGTCTGCTGGCGCAAACCGGCAGCGTCAGCGTTGATGCAGCGGGCAGCCTCACCTTGGGTCGTGCGCCGCAGGCCGGCACTCCGGGCGGCCGCATTCGCGTGGCGTCCGGCGCCGACATCACGCTCAAAGCGGGCGGGGCGCTGTCGCTGCTCGAATCCGAGGCGCTGGCCGCGCTCGAAGGCTCGATCAGCGAGCTCACGCTGGTGGCGGCAGGCTTTCTCACCAGCGCGCGCCTCTTTACGGGCGCCACGCGCAGCGACTACCGCTCGGGTCAGCCCATGCGTCTGGGCTCGGCCTCGCGCTACGTCGACCAGACCACCGGCGAGATCACCGAGGGCGCGGTCATCCTGCCTGATACCCCCGAGGCGTCGGGTGGCACGCAGTCGCTGGGCGCAAGCGGCCCGGCGCGGCTGGTGTTCGCAAGCAATGCCTTCATCAGCCTGGCCGACCCCTTGCCTGCCGGCGCGCCGCAGACGGCGATCACCGCCCGGGAAGCGGTGTTCGTCGCCAACCCTGCGCTACTCGAAGGCGTGCAGCTGTCAACGCCACGATTTCTGGTGACCACCACCGAATCGATGTCGCAGGGCAGCGAAGATGAGACGCTCTCGGACATCACCAGCACCGAGTCCTCGGTGCTGCCGGTGAGCTCGCCCGTGGGTATGCTTCCGGGCGCGGCGGTCATCGTCCCCGGCGTGGCAAGCCCGCTGGTGTTTGCAGGCGTGTCGGGCGCGGGCGCTTTCGGTAGCGGCGCGGGCTCGCTCACGCTGACGCTGAGCGTGCCCCCGGGTGCCGGGGTCCTCAGTGCTTCGCGCACCCTCGAGGGGGCCAGCCAGCCCGTGTCGGTCAGGGGTTCGGGCACGGACACGCTGGTGCTCATCGGCAGTGAAGCAGCGATCAGCGCCTACCTCGCTGACGCATCGGGTCAGGTTCGCTACACGGGTGAGGCCGCGCGCGTGCTCACCGTCCAGGCGATGCGCTCCGCCACGTCGGCCAACAGCCTGCTCTCGGCCCAGACGACTATCGGGCTTTACGGGGCAAGCAGCAGCGTGCGGGCCGTGCCGGCCATTGCGGCGCTGCCCAGCCGGCTCTGGGTCACGCCGGGCACCGACTCGCTGCTGCAGTTCAGCGGCGCCGATCTGCAGGGGTCGGGTGAGTTGGCCCTGCGCCTGACGCTGCCCGACACGCTGGTGCTCGCAGCGGGCGAAGGCCTGTCGGCACAGCTTCAGGCGGGTGATGGCGTGAGCCTCATGCCAGGGAGCAGCGCCCGCTCGCTCACGCTGTCGGGAAGCGCCCAGGCATTGCAGGCCTTCATCAGGGGCGCAGGCGGGCTGCACTACACGGGGCCTGCCACGCGCCTGGACCTGCGCCTGAGCGGCGAGGCGGGTGAGCCTTCCACCGAGGTCGAGCTGGCCGCGCCCGCGCAGCCTGGCGAGGTGCTCACGGGTGCTCGGATGTCGCTGCCGGCGGCGCTGGCGGTGACGCCTGGCGCGCGTGTGGCATTGCCCTTTGCGGCCGATGCGTTCGCGGGGGCCGACACCCTCACGCTCACGCTGGCCGCCGCCTCCGGCGCGGTTCTGCACTGGGCCGCCGATGGCGCCATGCTGTCTGCCTCGGGCAAACCTTTGTTGCAGGGCAGTGGCGATACGCTGACCCTGACCGGCTCGCCCGCGCAGGTCAACGCCTATCTGTCGGCATCTGCAGGGAAATTGCGTGTCGAGGCAAGCGCTGACAGCACGCTGGCGATGACGGTGTCCTCGGCCGGGGTGGTGTCATCGGGCGCCATCGCGATCGACTATCGCCCTGCCGAAGGGCTGGTGGGTTCGCCCACGCTCAAGCTCGCCCAGGCCTTCACCGTGCCGGTGGAGGGCACCCTGCAACTGGCCGCTGACGGCATCGGCGGCGCCGGAATGCTGCGCGTCGACATCGACACCGGCGGACCCGCACTGAGCTGGCAGGGCGAAGCCGCGCTGGTCGATGCGTCGGGCGAGCCGCTGGTCGCGGGCCGTGGCCGCAGTCTCACGCTGGTGGGCACCGCCTCGCAACTCAATACCTTCCTCGCGTCTGCCGGCGCGCTGCGCTACCCGGGCAGCGATCCGGCCATGCTTTCGGTGTCGGTCAGTGCCTTCGGAGCCGCGCCCGCGCTGGCCGCGACGGTGACGGCGAATGCAAGTATCACGCCCATTGCCGCAGCGGCCACGACGCCAACGCTGGCCATCAGCGCCCCGGCCCATGTGGGCATCGATGCAGCGGGCCGCACGGCGCTCGTGTTCGAGCAGGCGCCCTTCCAGGCACCCGGCGGGAGCGGTCCGCTCACCGTCACCCTGGTGCCCCCGGCAGGCGGCGCGATCAGCGCGGCGCCGGCAGCCGGTCTGCAAATTGCCACGAGCAGCGAGACCATTGACGGCAGCGCGCGTGTGCTGACCCGCCTCAGCGGTTCGCTCGAGTCGCTCAATGCCTATTTCCGCCAATACGGGTCGCTCGCCTACACCGCGACCGACGCCACCGGCGTGGGTACCCTGCAGCTTCGCCTGACGCGAGGCGCCAGCGAGACGAGAGTGGCGATTGCTCTGGGCGACGCGCCGGCTGTGGCCAGCCCCGGCCTGGTGCTGCCGGCCGCCGTGCAGGGGGTGAGTGGCGCGCAGACCCCGCTGATGCTGGGGGTCGACCGGCTGGTCTTCCCAGCCGCCGAATCCCTTGAGGTGGTGGTGAGCACGAGTGCGGGCGGCCGCCTGGTCGCGGCCGCGCCCGCCGCCGGCTCCGACGTGCAGGTGCTGGCCGCAGGCGCCGGCGTGGTCGTTTCCGACACGCGCCTGGTGCTGCGAGGCAGCGCCGACGCGCTCGACGCCTGGTTCAGCGCCGGTGGCTTGTCGATCATCACCGAGGCGCCGCGTGAGCTTCGCATCGAGGTGTCGAGCCTGTCGACGCCGTCGCGCAGCGCAGCCGGCACGGTCGCCATCACGCTGGCCGCCTCGCAAGGCGCGCAGGTCAGCCCCGGTCTGGCGTTGCCGGAACGTCTGGTCCTCGCGCTGGACGGGCCCACCTCGGTCGCCTTCGCCAGCGACGTGCTGGCTGCGGGCGCCGCGCTGCCCGGCAGCACGCCGGCGGTGTTCACGCTCAGTGCGCCCCACGCGGGCCAGTGGCAGGTCGGTACCTTGCCGGTCGATGCGGCCGCGCCCACCCCGGGGCAGGCCTCGGCTGACGTCGTCGCCGTCCACGTGGGCAACTCGAACGGTCTGGCCACGCTGCGTCTGTCGGGCACCCTTGCCTCGATCAATGCCTGGCTGCGGACGCCGGGTCATCTGGCCTATCAGGGCCCGGCGGGTCCGGTCAGCGCCCTGCTCGACACCGGCTCCGCGCAAGCGCCCCGGCAGGCCTCGACCACCCTTGCCCTTGAGGCGCAGACGGTTCAGCGGGCCCCGGCCATTGCCGCGGTGCCCGGCCGGATCTGGATCACGGCGGACAGCCGCTCCGACCTCCTCTTCAGCGGCGCATCGCTGATCGCGGGCGAGCCTGCCGGCAGCGAGCCGCTCACGCTCACGGTGTCGCTGCCCGAGGCTGCGCAGCTCACGCTCGACGCAGGCGAAGGCCTGGGCCTGGTCGATGCCCAGGGTCAGGCTGTCGCCGGCCGCACGAGCCTGCGCGCGCTCGTGTTGCAGGGCACGGCGGCCGAGCTGCAGGCGTGGCTGGCCGGCACCTCGGGTCGCATCGTCTATCTGGGCAGTGCGCTGGCCGACAACGCCGGGCCGCTGACGCTCAAGCTCTCGCTGGCCGATTCCTTCGGGGTCGCCGAGCAGTCGGTAAGTCTGGCAGCACCCGCGCAAGGCTCGGCGCAGACAACGGGCGCACGCCTGTCGCTGCCCGCGTCGATCACCGCCACCGTGGGGGCGAAGGTGCCGCTGCGGCTGGGCGCGCTGCTCGAGTCCGCAAGCCCGGACGATCGGGTCACGCTCGATATCGAAGCGCCCGCCGACCGGCTGGTGCTGGCCAGCGCACCGGGCATCAGCGTGGGCGCCGGGGCCCCCTTCAAGCTCTCCGCGCAAAGCACGGTCACGCACGTGGCCACGCGCCTGAGCGGCACCGTGGCCGCACTCAATGCCTTCTTCAGTCAAGCGGGCGCGGCCTGGTATGACAGCAGTTTTGCCGACAGCCTGCGCCTGCGGGTGGTGGGGTCGGTTCAGAGTACGGGCGTCATTGCCATCGCGACGCAGCCTGCAGCCGAGGCGCTGGTCCAGGGCCCGACGCTGAGCCTGCCGCTGGGCTTCAGTCTGCCGTCGACCGGTGGCGAGATTCGTCTGGGGTCGGCTGCGGTGGGCGGTGGCGGGGTGCTCACGCTCACGCTGACGGTGGCAAGCGGCGAGCTGAGCGTGGTCAATGACGACGCGGTGCCCGCGGGTCAAATGCCTGCGGGCCAGACGCCCACTCAGACGCCTAATCAGAGGCCCAATGCGGACGGCGTGCTGATCGGCGGATCCGGGCTGTCGCGCAGCTTCACGGGGACGGCGGCCGCGCTCAATGCCTACCTGTCGGGGGCGGGCAAGGTTCGCTACGAGGGGTCGGCGAACAAGGTGGAGGTGTCGCTCAGCTCCGACCCGCAGCAGGGTGCGGTGATCACGGCGCGTAGCGACTCGGCCTTGCAGGTGCAGACGCTCGAGGCGCAGGCGCCGGTGGTGGGGCTGCATACGCCCGAGCAGATCACGCTGGCGGCGGGCGGCGCAACGCTGATCGTCTTTGCGGACGATGTGGTGCAGTCGGGTGTGGCCGGCGAGGTGCTGAGGCTCACGCTTGTGGCACCGCGCAAGCTGCTGGACTCCGCGGGCACGCAAGTCGAGGCCAGCCCGTACACGGCGCATGAGGATGCGCCGGCCGCGGGACAGCCGCGCGGCGCCGATGGCGTGAGCGCGTCGGTGGTGAGCCTGTCGGAGGAGGGTGGCCGCCTGGGCTTGAGGCTGATCGGTACGGCTGAGGCGCTCAATGCGTGGCTGCGCAAACCGGGCAACCTGCGCTATGAGGGCGCGGCGGGATCGCTGGCGTTGCAACTCGAGCGCGCCAGTGCGCGGGCCGTGGCCCGCATCGAGATGGTGGCCGGGGCGAGTGCCGGGTCACCGGGCCTGGTGCTGCCGGGCTCGGTGCAGGTGGTGTCGGGGGCGGCGTCGCCGCTGGTGCTGGGCACGGACCGGCTGGTGTTCGAGGGCGGCGAGCTGCTCGAGATGGTGGTGAGCACGCAGGCCGGAACGCTGCGTGCGGAATCCGCGCAGGGCGTCGCAGGCGGGCCGGGCGCGGGGTCGGTGATCGTGCGGACGCTGGCGCAGGATACGCGGGTCAGTGCGCAGCGCGTGGTGGTGCGCGGCACGGCCGACGCGCTCGATGCGTGGCTGAGCGCGGGTGCGCTGAGCCTGGAGACGACCGGTGCCGGGTGGGTGCAGGTTGAGGTGGGCGTGGTGGGCGATGCCACGCGGGTGGCCCGGGGTGAGTTGGCGGTGAGCCTCGCGCAGTCCAGTGGCAGTCGCAGCACACCGGGCATTCATCTGCCCGAGCGCCTTGCGATCGAGCTCTCGGCGGCAACGCCCTTGCAGTTTGGCGCCGACGCCTTTGGAGGCGCCGCGCCCAACGATCTCGTGTCGGTCAGCCTGGTGGCGCCGGCAGGCGGCTTCATCACGGCCGATCGCGATGAGGATTCTGCGGGGGCCCTGGCCAACGCCGACGGCGTCACGGTCAGCAGTGCCTTGTCCAATGGCGTTCAAACGCTCACGTTGAGCGGCACGCTGGCTGCCGTCAACACCTATGTGGGCACGGCCGGGCGGCTGAGCTATGCCGCAGCCAGTGCGGCCACGCAGCCTCCGGCAGCCAGCCCTGCGGGCGCGCTTGAGGTCACCCTCAGCGTGGGGGCCGGCTCGCAGCTCCGGTCGTCCAGCGCGGTCATTCGTCTGCAGACGCCTTCGCAGGTGGTGGCACCCAGTTTTGTCAGCCTGCAGCGCAGCCTGCCGGTCACGGCGGGTGAGCGCTCCGACCTGCG
>CAIVPX010000040.1 GCA_903907905.1 uncultured bacterium
CAACCCCACCACCTTCTCCGCCACCCAGGCCGCCTGGAACGCGCTCGACAAGAACGATCCGACGCTGTCCCTCGGCATTCGCGCCGAGACCATCACGGGCTTTACGCCTGGGTCGGGTGCTGACGCCGACAAGCTCGTGTACCTCAGCGGCGCGGCCGACGTGACGTTTCAGCGCTTCATCACCTTTCAGCAGGGCTTGGGTGGCTGGGATTACTCCCAGGCGCCGGTCAGCAACAGCGTGATCGAGATCGATGCCGGCTTTGCCGCGTCGCAGCCGGATCTGACACTCGGGTCCGATCCCCGGGCCCTGGACAAGGTGGCCAGCTTGCTCGCGCGCATGAGCAGCCTCAAGTCCTTCAACGATCAGGGCGGCGACAAGTACTACGTCATCGTGTATGCCGACCAGACCGCCACGTCCGACGCCTGGCTCTATGCCGCCACCGCCACGGAGAACGACGGCTTCGATTTTGTCGACAATGTGTCGGCCGTGCCCGACACCGACACGCTGGAACTCATTGGCATATTCAAGAGCATCGGCGCCAGCGGATTCGCTGCCTCGAACTTCGTCTGAGCCGCCCGCTCAATGCTCGGGTGACCCGCGGTGCCCCGCGGGGTCCGGCCTGGCCTGATCGAGTTCGAGCCGCGCCTCGGCCTCCAGCCTGGCCTCGTCGAGTTCGCGGTCACGCCCGCCGCCGCTGGCCTCCAGTGCGCGCACGGCGAGCACCAGCGCTTCATTGACGGGGACTGGCACGCCCAGCGCCCGGGCGCGTGCCACCAGCGCCTCGTTGAGCGCACCGATCTCGGTCGTGCGCCCTGCCAGCAGGTGCTGCAGCATGGAGGGGCGGTTATAGCGCACCCGGCAGTGCTGGAGGTTGTCGGCGCGCGGGTCCGCCTCGGGCAGACGAATGCCGGCCCGGTCGACGACGGCCAAGATTTCGTCCAGCACGCGCTCGAGAAGTTGGCGCGCCGGGGCGTGGCGCCAGATCTCGCCCGGTCTGAGGCCCGTGAGGGCGCTGACCGGGTTGATCGCGCAGTTGTGCACGAACTTGCTCCAGATGTGGCCCTCGACGGCATCGCTGAGTTCGATATCGATGCCCCCCTGGGCAAAGGCGCGCGCCAACCGGCCTAGCCGATCGCTGACGGGACCGGTCGCTTCGCCGATGACGGTCGGGCCGCGATTGGTGTGTCGCGCCAGGCCAGGCGCGATGCCTGCGCCGCTGTTGTAGGTGATGCCGGCGGCCACCCGCTCGCGCCCCAGCCGGGCCACGAGCGCCTCGAGGTTGCCGATGCCGTTTTGCAGGGTGAGCGCAAAGCCCTGCGGCGCGAGACAACGCTGCGCCGCCTCGGCCGCCTGCTCGGTGCTCGAGGCGTCGACCAGCACCAGAGCCAGGTCGGCTTCGTCCAGTTCGTCGACGTTGAGCGCGGCCTGCGCCGACACGCACCGCTCGCCCAGCACCCCGCTGACGCGCAGGCCGTCGCGCCGGATAGCCTCGATGACCTCGGGTCGCCGATCGAAGCAGGCGATGCGGGCGCCCGCCTGAGCGAGTGCCGCGCCGAAGAGGGCCCCCATGGCGCCGCAGCCGATCAGGACGACGCGCATCGCATCAGTTGAGGCGCAGGGTGTAGAGGATGGACGGCGGCGTACCGCTGGGCTGGCTGACTTCACCCGTCGTACCGATGGGCGGTGTGGCGGCCTCGACCGCGACCGCCTTGAGCCGATCGAGCGTCGGCAGCAACTGACCGGGATCGGCAGTGGTTTCGCCCCACAGCAACTTGCCGAAGACCGCGTAGCCGTTGCCGTCGGACTGCTGGTCGGCGTTAAGGAAGAGGTTGTCGACCACGTTCAGAAAGAACTGGCTGGTTGCGCTGTCGGGAACACTGGTGCGGGCCATGGCGACCGTCCCCTTGGTGTTGGACAGCCTGGTGGTCGTCGTTCGCTCGAGCACGATGGGCGGATTGCCGACTGCCTTGGACTGCCAGGTCCTGGTGATGTCGTCGTAGGTGAAACCACCGCCCTGAACCATGAAGGTGCTGATGATGCGATGGAATGCGGTGTTGTCGTAGTAGCGCTGGTCGACGTACTGCAGGAAATTGTTGCTGGAAATCGGTGCGTTGAAATTGTCGAGTTCGATGGCCAGGGCCCCCAGGCTGGTCTGAATACCAACCACCGGGCGACCCGAATTGCCGATGGCCGTCCAGAGCCCGGGTGCAAAGGGCGCGCTGGCCGTGATGTCAACGATCTTGTCGTCGCGGTCCTTGGTCCAGAGAAAATGCCGCTTGAAAGTCTGACCGGCCAAGATGGGCGAGGCCAGCGTTCGGCCCCCGTCGACATCGGACTTGAAGCAGGGGTCGTCGGCCTTGGGCTGTGTCGGGTCGGGCTTGATGCAATACGCCACGGTACCGAAGCGGCTCGTATCGGCCGCGGTGAAGATCATCTCGTCGACCACAGAAGCGCCGACGGTGCGGCGGTTGACGCGGGCCTCGAGCTGCTCATTGGCCACCGTCCATACCATGCGCTTCGACTCGCTGGCGCCTTCGCCGTCGGTGACCGTCACGGTGAGCGTGTAGACGCCCGCTGCCGTGGGCGTGCCGGTGACCCGGCCGGTCACCTTGTTGAGCGTGAGCCCCGGCGGCATTTGCGGGAGATCGATACTTGAGCCGTCAAGCCGATAGGCCGCCGTGTAATAGACCAGGGTACTGTCGTAGTCGGTGGCATTGAAGGTGAGTGTCGGGATCGCTCGATTGGCGACCGAAAACTGGTCGTCGGGCTGCTTGAGAACGGGCGCCTGATTGCCCCCGCCACTGCAGGCGACCAGGGTACCCAGCAGCGCGAGGCCAGCGCCCATCCAGCGTAACCGGGCCTTTGAGGCAGTCCTTTGCAATCTCATGAGCACAGGGATTCCGTCAGGTGGGTGGTGGCATTCTAAGGGAGCGCGCGCTTAACGCGTCTGCAGCGCGCCACGAATCGTCGCCAGGGATCGGTCGTCCGGTACAGGGCTCTGCAGAAACCCGTTCCAAGTGTTCGGCAGGGCCGACAACTGACTGACCGCTGTCGCGTCAAGCGCGTCATAGCGGCCGATCACCACATATTTTTGCTGGTCCTGATCGGGGGTCTTTCCCGCCGAATTGTCGGCGAGGTTCAAGGCGAAGGCCGTGTAGCCCGGCCCGCAGGCCTGAGGGACCATGGCGAAGCTGTATTGGTCGTTCGTGGCGAAGAGACTGACCGGCACGCTCGGGGTGAGCGGCGCCGCCGCAGCCGTGCCGGGGCTGAGCGTGTCCGCATAGCAGCCGCCGGCGACGAGGATGTCCCGGTTAACCCGATGAAAGATCTTGCCGGTGTAGTAGCCGCTGTTGGCGTAGTAAAGAAAGTTGTTCACCCAGACGCGCTGCGAGCTGCCGCGGATGCCGGGGTCGAGCGTGATCGTGATGTCCTGGGGGCTCAAGACCGGTCCGACGGATAGTTTTACCTGGGGCTTGTCGATGAGGACGTCTCTCCAGGCGACCCGGTCCGTGCTGCCGGGGGCGTAGATCGACAGGGTCATGATGCCCAGTTCGTCGGGCGTGCAGTGCAGGCGGAGCTCCGCATCGCTGATCGTCCGGTCGTCAGCGGGGCTTGGCGTGCACGACCCCGAGAACGTGTGCGTGGCGCGGTTCGCCAGCCCGCTGCCGGTGACGACGAATTCGGTCACTTGGCCAAAACGAACGGCACCCACCGTGATCTGACCGACCTGAACGGAGGGGTCCGCCGACCCGCCGCTACCGCTACTGCCGCCCCCGCCGCCGCAGGCGGTTCCCAGCACGACCACCGCCAGCCCTGGCGCGAACCGAGTGAGGGTAGCGTGGGCGCGATCGCGCAAGGATGGTTTGGGTCGGACAGGGGCTTGGCTCATCACGCGACGCATTCTAGGCCAAGGGGTCCTGGCTTGAGGTGAGTTCGCGCCTCGCGTAAGCTCGATTCGCCAATTTCCGTGCCGGAGTCCTCATGATTGACGAAGTTCCCCTTATTCGACGCCAGCCCTTCAGTCGTCCCTCGGCTGAGGCGGTCGCGGCCCTGAAGGCCACCCCCACCGGCTTCATCGTCGATGCCATGGGCGGGGTGGGCGGGCTCGACTACCGGATCCGTCCGGCCGTGCCCGAGCAGTTCGCCTTCTGCGGGGTGGCCCTCACGGTCGATGCCGGGCCGGCAGACAACCTGGCGCTGGTCCACGCACTGACCGCTATCCAGCCGGGCGATGTCATCGTCGCCAACACCGGGGGCTACACCGCGTGCGCCATCACGGGCGATCTGGTGCTCGGCATGGCGCGCAACAACGGGGCCATCGGCTTCGTCACCGACGGGTGCGTGCGCGATGTCAACGGGCTGCGGGCTGTGGGCGTGCCCGCCTGGGCCATGGGCGTGACGCCCAATTCACCGCACCGAAACGGCCCGGGCACCATCGGATTTCCCGTGAGCATCGCTGGGCATCCGGTGGCAAGCGGCGATATTGTGGTGGCCGATGTCGACGGCGTGGTGGTAGTGCCTCAGGCGCTCATTGACTCGGTGCTGGCGAAGCTGCCCTCGATCCGAAGCGCGGAAGCCGCCGCCGATGAGGCCGTACGACAGGGTCTGCGCTTGCCGGGCTGGTTCAAGCCCTGATCCCTGAGCGCACGGGGCCTCAGGCGGCCACGCCGAACAGCCCGACGACGCAGGCCAGCGCGGCCACCCACACGAGGCTTCGCAGCGTGGGGCGATCGGTGATGTAGGCCCACCCGTAGCTGAGCCGCAGTGCCACAAACGCCAGGGCCAGCGCGTTGACCGTTGCCTGAGGCGCCTGCGCCTGATGCGCGATGATGACCGCAGCTGCAAAGGGGGCGAAGGCCTCGAAGCTGTTGAGCTGTGCCCAGTGGGCGCGCTTCTGAGGGCCTTCGAGCCGATCGAGAAACTCCCGGGGCGCCCGGTTGTCATAGGGTTTGCTGCCGAATTTGGCGATGCCGGTGAAGAGATAAGGCATGAGTGCGGCGGCCAGCACGCACCAGTAGGCAGTAGTCATGGATGTTCCCGGAGTGGTTGCCAGGGCCAGCCGGCCAGGCCTCAAGCTTGACAATGTCCGCCCATAGTAAGGCTTGCCGCTCTTCCGCGCTAAGATGCCCCGCAGGGCTGCCCTGTACTCTGATCATGAAACCTTCGAAACCGTTTTCGGCTCAGCCGCTGTCCACTGGACGGGGATCGCATGTCTGAAGCAGCCGATCCCATCGAGGGCGCGGTGCCGGCGCGCTATTGGCACCGCCTCGATGACGGTCGTATCCAATGCGACCTGTGTCCGCGCGAATGTCGGCTGCACGAGGGCCAACGCGGGCTGTGTTTCGTCCGCGCGCGCAGCCACGACGCCCTGGTGCTGACCACCTGGGGGCGTTCGTCGGGCTTTTGCGTCGACCCGGTGGAGAAAAAG
>CAIVPX010000041.1 GCA_903907905.1 uncultured bacterium
ACCCAGGAAGAGGTGGTGGAACTCCTCTCGCAGTTGCAGATGTCGAATCTGTTGCAGTTCGATCGAGCGACCGCTTCCGCCAGCCTCTTCGAGCGCTATCGCAAAAGGCGGGGGCGCGAGATCAAGGCGGCACTGCTCGGGTTCTGGTCATTCAAGATTCCGCTGATAGACCCCGACCGCTTGCTTGATCGGGCGCTCCCTGCGATTCGCATTCTGTTCGGGCCGCTGGGCGCGATGGCGTACACGGTCCTGATCCTGCTCGGCGCGAAGGCGCTGATTGACCATGCTGATCAGCTGTTCAGCCAGTCGGCAGGTGTGCTCGCGCCCGGTAATCTGGCGCTGCTGTACGTCGGTCTGATTCTGGCGAAACTGGTGCATGAAGTGGGCCATGCGGCGGCTTGCAAACGCTACGGCGGCGAGGTGCACCGAATGGGCCTGATGTTCATTCTGCTCGCGCCGCTGCCCTACATGGACGCCACCGCAAGTTGGGGCTTCAGAAGCCGGGCGCAGCGCATGATGGTGGGTGCCTCCGGGGTGGTGTGCGAACTGGCGGTGGCTGCGGTGGCGGCTCTCGTGTGGGCCAACACGGCACCGGGCGTGCTCAATGCGCTCGCCTACAACGTGATTTTTGTGGCGAGTGTGAGCACGGTGCTCTTCAACCTCAATCCCCTGATGCGCTTTGACGGCTACCACATTCTGGTCGACGCGCTGGAGGTGCCCAATCTTTATCAACGCTCGCGCGAGCAGCTGAAGTACCTGGGCAAGCGATTTGTCCTGGGTGTGAGGCAGGCGCAGCCCGCAGCCCGCACGCCGACCGAAGCCTTGCTGCTGCCGCTCTTTGGTTTGACCAGTGTCGTGTATTGGATCGTGCTGATGTCCACGATCATCTTTTACGTGGCCGAGCAGTACCTCGACCTGGGCGTTGCGCTGGCCTGGATCATGTTCTTCATCGCTGTTGCGCAGCCTATCCTCAAGCTTGGCCGATATCTGCTGGTCGATCCGAGCCTTTACCACCAGCGTACCCGTGCGCTCGCCTCGAGCATGGCCCTGTGCCTCGCGGCGGGAGGTCTCATCGCCTGGTTACCCCTGCCAGATCGCGTACGCGTGCCGGGCGTCATCCAGGCCACGCAGTTTCGAGAGGTACATGTCGAGGCGGCGGGCGAGGTGGTCGAGATCGTGGCGAACCCAGGCCAGTGGGTGAAGGCGGGCGATCCGCTGGTGCGCCTGATGAACCCCCAGCTCGACTTCGAGATTCGTTCGACGCTGCAGCAGCGCCAGCAGTTACAGGCGCAGGAGTTGCAGGCCATTGCTGGCGCTATTGCCAACCTTGAGGCCCTCCGAAAGCAGCGTCTCGTGCTTGAGCAAAAACTCGCCGACCTGACGGTCCAGCAAAAGTCCATGGAGGTGACAGCGCCAATCGAGGGCATCTGGAGCGTGTCGGAGCTCGATCTGGCCCGTGGACAGTGGCTGACGCGCGGCGCGAGCCTCGGAATTCTGATCGATGACCGCGAATGGCGATTTGTAGCGGCGCTGCCGCAGTTCGGTACGCATCTGTTCGAGGGTGGTTTGCTTCGCGCTGAGGTCCGGATCAAGGGGCAGCAGGCCATCAACCTGGAGGCCCTCAAGACCGAGGTCATGCCCTTCGAGCAGGGGCAGTTGCCATCGCCTGCGCTGGGGATGGCCGGTGGAGGCGAGATTGCGGTGCAGGCGGGTGATCCGAAGGGCTTGGCCGCGGCTGAACCGTTTTTCAGAGTGCAGGCGCAGCTGCCGCCCCCGGATGTCTCCGACGAATTGGTACGCCGTCTGCACGGGCGCCTCGGCACCATGCGCATCACGCTACCCTCATCGCCGCTGCTTGTGCAGTGGGAGCGCAGCGTGCGTCAGTTCCTGCAGCGGAAGTTCCGGGTATGAGTGCTGCGGTTCAATCCCTGAAGCCGCTGGAGAAGCTACCCGAGGGCCTGGACGCCTGGGTACACCGGGCGCAGAGCTTGCTCAGGCGTCGCCCGGGGCAAGCTCGTTTGCTTCGCCGCGAAGCTGAACGGTGCAGCAGGCGTTGCAGCGAGCTGGCGGGGCTTGATGCGTCTGCGCTTGCTCGTATGCTGACTGATGGCCAGGACTGCGCTCGGCGCGATCCGCTCGAATTAAAGGGCGGGCTCCTCGATTCGCTTGCCGCAGTCGGGCAGCTTGCGAAGCGCCAGTTGGGCCTTCAACCCTATCCCGTGCAGTTCATGGGTGCGCTCGCCCTGCACCGGGGCTGGGTGGCTGAGATGGCGACCGGGGAGGGTAAGACCCTGACGGTGGCCTTGGCCGCCACCTTGGTCGCCTGGAGTGGTCGGCCCTGTCATGTGGTCACCGCCAACGATTATCTCGCCGAGCGCGATGCGCATTCGATGAGATGGCTCTACGAGGCATGCGGGCTGCGGGTGGCCGCCGTGCATGCGCAGGTGCCGCCCGAGGCGCGGGCTGGGCACTACGCCGCTGACGTGGTGTATGTCACGCCCAAGGAACTCCTGGCCGACTACCTGCGAGATCAGTTGGCCGCAGCGTCGGGGGCCGATCCGCAATGGCAGGGGTTTCAGTGCTGGCTCAGTGGCGCGCGCGGATCTTCAGCCGCAGGTCGCACGCTGGTGCGCGGACTACACGCTGCGATCGTGGATGAGGCCGACAGCGTTCTAATTGACGAGGCGGTCACGCCGCTGATTCTGTCCACTCGGCGACCCAGCCGGGGCTTGGGTGACGCAGCCGTGGTCATCGCCCGGCTGGCGGCAAGCCTTCAACCCGAAACCGACTATCGCGTGCGGGCAAGGACGCGCGCTATCGAGCTGGATTCCGGAGCGCTCGATTCGCTCGAGCATATCGCGTCCGACCTGCCGCCGGTCTGGCGGCCGGCGCCACGGCGCGAGCAGTTGCTTCGCCAGGCGCTCCAGGTACGGCACTACTTTCGGGCGGGGCACGAGTATCTGGTGGACGACGGCAAGGTCGTGTTGCTTGACGAGCTGACCGGTCGCATGGCTGTCGGACGAACGCTGACCGCTGGCATGCATCAGGCGGTCGAAGCCCGCGAAAGCGTGGAAGTCACCGACCCCAATGAGTCGATGTGCCAGATGAGCTCGCAGGCCTTCTTTCGTGGGTTCGCGCGTCTGTCGGGCACCTCGGGCACGGTGGCGGAAGCCGCGAGCGAACTCTGGCAGGTCTATCGGCTCCCGGTAATGCGAATTCCGACCCACCGTCCGCGACAGGCGGTGACGCGGCCTGCGCGGTTCATGCTGTCGCAGCGCAGCAAGTGGCAGGCGGTGGCGGACGAGGTACGGGATGCCCATATGCAGGGTCGGGCGGTGCTGGTCGGAGTGCGAAGCGTCGAATCGAGCAGCGTGCTTTGCGAGGTGCTTCGCGGACAGCACCTGCCGGTCACGGTGCTCAATGCGATTCACCATGCCGAGGAAGCGGCGATCGTTGCGCAGGCTGGAGAGCCGGGTCGGATCACGATTGCCACCAACATGGCGGGGCGTGGAACCGACATTCAACTGGCGCCTCTACTTGCTCGCTGCGGCGGCCTTCACGTGATCATTGCCGAGGTCAATGACTCGGCGCGTATCGATCGACAACTCGCGGGTCGCTGCGGCCGTCAAGGTGACCCGGGGAGCGTGTCGGCCTACCTGAGCCTGGAGGATGCGCTGGCGGTGCGCTATCTCCCGCGCTGGGTTCGCCCTGTGCTCGGTCTTCTGGGCGAGGCGCCGGCGCGGTGGAAGCCCGCCGTCGTATGCACAGCGTTTCGCTGGGCACAACGGCGAGCTGAGGCAGACGCTTTCCAGCGTCGACTGTCGGTGCTTCGACATGATGAGTGGGCGGCTTCGGCACTGCCATTCGCACGAGGTGAGCGGGAATGAAGGTCCTGTCGGAGTCCATGACCGCCTTGAGGCTGCCGGGCGGCTTCGGGACGAGGCTTCAACCATGCCGAGCCCCTTTGCCGGGTCGGCCCGAGGCATATTGGTTTGCGCGGGATGTCAATTCCCCTGGGGTGTACGAATGAAGCGGGC
The DNA here is from genome assembly GCA_903907905.1 of uncultured bacterium. Lineage (GTDB taxonomy): Bacteria > Pseudomonadota > Gammaproteobacteria > Burkholderiales > Burkholderiaceae_E > SYIM01. The sequence continues at coordinate 4,038 of CAIVPX010000041.1, forward strand.
AAAAACTGGGTCGCGTAGCACGCTGCGTGGTGGCTTCCGCCGCAGTCGCTCCATGGTGGAGCGACTGGAGGACCGAATCCTGCTGTCAGCCGAGCCGCTGCTGAAAGCGCAGTCTGTTGATGGCGAACAGCCGCTTGCAGTCGAGAATCTAGCGTTCAGCGCGGATACCAAGCCGGACGCGCTGCAACAGATGGAGACACTGTCGAGCATTGCGACGCTGATCGACCTCACCCGACCACTGGAGAAGCAGGACGGCAAGCTCAATTGGGATGGCTCTGCTTCGAATCTGCTTCAGCTCAATTCGGCGCTCGAGTCGCTCATCCTCGACCTCGGCGATGGTGACTCCAGGACTGTTCTCAGTCAGGAGTCCGATGGCCGATTGCGGCTCACCCGTGAGCAAGGGTCTGACCTTCATGACCTGGTCTTTGCCAAGCCCACCCGTATTCTCGGCATCCGGGGCGATGGCGGTCTGGACAAGTTGCTGCTGAGCACGGTCGATCTGGGAGATACGCAACTCAACGTGCAGATGGAGCAGATCGAGCTGGGCAAGGGCAGTGTGCTGTCCGGCCAGCGCAGTGTCGATCTGATCGCCAGCAACCGGTTCATCGGGGATCTCGGTCTGGGTCTCGTGGGAAGCCCCACCCTGGAGGTCACTGCCAGCATCGATATCGGCGGCACGATTCGCGTCCAGGGCGATGTCGCGTTGACGGCTGATGTCAAGGTGGCACTCGAGCAGGACGTCCACCTGATCGGCCTCTATACCCTGACCGGGCATACCAAGTCGCGAGTGCACGTGAGCGAGGGCGCAAGCATTACTGCGCAGTCGCTGGCCATCAGCGCATTCACCGAGTCGCGCTGGGTGGTGTCGGCCAAGGACGGTCTGGTGGGCGGGCGCTTGGCGCTCGATTTGACCCAGGATACCGAGGCCGTGATCGAGGGGGGCGTCACGCTCGCGCTCGCGCCCGCCGATAGCGAGGAGGGCGGTGCAGGCACAGGACTTGTCGTGCAGGCGATCGAATGGCTCGATGCCGATGTCACACTGGACATGTCCGACGGCAGTATCAGCAGCCTGACCAAGGCAACCGGGGTTGGCGGGGCACTCGAAGGCTTCGAACTGGGCTGGACGCAGATTGACTTGGCGCGAAGGACCGTTGCGAGTGTGGGGAGCAGCGCGAGCGCGGGCTCGTTACTGACCCTGGAGGGGCAGCCGGAGCGCTCGGCGGGGAAGGTCTATGTTTCGGCAGCGAGCTTCGACGGCTCGGGCGATGCCGACGGTGACAACCCGGGCATCCATGGGTCGGTGATGTCGAGCCTGGTTGGGTTGCACATCAATGAAGTTCAACATGACATCCGAGCGTCTGTGTCCAACGCCAGCCTCGATGCGGTGGCATTGAATCTACTGGCGCTCAACGATACAACCCAGTCTGCCAACGGCAAGATTGCCAAGAACAGCAACACTGGCAGTACCGAGGCCTGGGTTGAAACGCTCGATTTCAAGGCGGGCGATGCGCTGCATGTTGTTGCTCTCGATCAGCCGACTCATGATGCCGTCAGCGAAGGCTTTTCCGCAGACATCCCGAATCTGGGCGCAGTCAAGGTCGGCATCGCGTCAGCCAGCAATACCGTGAGTCGTCTGGTCGCCGCGCGCATGTCGAACAGCACCATCGCTGTGAACGATATTGCCGTGCTCGCGGACAGCCGTGGCAGCTTGTCCGCGACGCTCGCGTCCATGGCGGTATCGGGGGCGCCGGGTGCTTCCGGGTTTCAGATGTCCTTTGGCGGAACCTTCGCCTGGAACCAGTTGACGGGGTCTACGCAGGCGCTCGTGGACAGCAGTTCGGTCCAAGCAAGTGACGGTGATCTCTCGGTTCAAGCCCGCAACGCATCAAACCTGACGGCCGATACGGAGGCCGGTACCGCGGTGAGTGACTCGGCGGGCGCGGCCGCTGGCGCTGCCCTCGCGTTCAACGCCGTGGGCTGGGACATGGGCAATATCGTGGCGTCGGGCATCAATGCACTCCTCGGCACCGACCTGGGTACCACCCAATCGCCGCTCCTGACGCAGGCCTTCATTCGGGGCAGCGATGCGAGCGCCGCGGGCAATCTCACCGTGGCCGCGGAAGACGCGATTGCCGTGCATTCGAAGATCACCAATACGTCCGAGGTGCTGGGTGCGGGGGCGACGGGCCTCTCGGTTGGCGCAGCCATGATCCTCGCAAGCAACCGTGTGCGTAGCGACACGCGCGCCTTCGCCGATGGTCGAAAGTCCGTGGCATCGGCGCCCCTGGGCGCTTTGAGCGCAGGCGGCGATATTCTGTTGTCGTCCACCGATACGGCCGAGATCGTGGCCGAAGCCACCATGACGGCTGCCGTGGCTGGTGAAGGCGGTGGCGTGGCGGCGGGCGCGGTCGTAGTGCGCAACGACGTGCGCGCCGGGCTTGAGGCCGACGCGTTCCAGGTCGTCTTGAAGGCCGACGGAAACCTCTCGGTGCTGTCAACAGTCAGTGCTGCGATCGATGCAGCGCTCACCGGCGATGTCACGCTCGAGCAGAGCGAGGCCGATACGGTTGCCGATCCCGCTGCTGAGCCTGCGGGCGATCCCGCGGGCGATCCCGCGGCCGATGGCAGTACGGGCAACTCGTCTGCGCAAGGAAGCGGTCTCGCGATTGCCGCAAACGGTCTGCTCGCGACCAACCTGATCCTGGTGGATGCCACCGCCAAGGTGCGCGAGAGCGTGCTGACGGTTGCGGGCGACCTGAGCGTGGAGGCGAAGGACGAGTCGTCGATCAGCGCTGAAAACGCAGCCTCAACGACGAGTTCCGGGGTGGCGGTTGGGCTCGTGGCGGCTTTCAATACGATCGGCTGGCAGTCACAAAATATTCTCTATGCCGCCATCGACGCCTTGATCGGAAGCGATGCCCTGGGCTCGACAGACCCCGCCACGGCTCACGCGGAAATCACAGGGTCCATCCTGGATATCGGCGGGAGTTTGAGCCTGTCCGCCGTCACGGTGCCTGAAGTCGCCGCGACCGTGACCAACGAAGTCAGCTCAAGCGGCTCGCTCGCGGCCGGGTTGGTCCTCGCAAGCAACCTGGTCAACGCGTCGTCCGATGTGCTGCTGACGCCCCGTCGCTTGACCGATGTGAGCGGCGGCCGTGCGGAGACGATATTTCGTGTGGGCGGCGACGTGTCGATCACCGCCAGCGACACCTCAGGGATCGTGGCACGCGTGGTGGCGTCGGCCAACAGTGCGGGGGGGGCCGCCTTGGGCGCCCAACTCGTGCGCAATGATGTGCGCAGCAGCGTTCAGACCTTGGTGGACAGTTCACGCCTGGCAGCCGAGGGCGATGTCACCTTACTTGCTCGAGGCTCGGCGAGCATCTTGGCCCTGCTGTCGGATCAGCCTCTGCCCGAGGACGAAGCGGACAGCGCGCCCACTGACGATGCCCTGTCCCTGGAGGAGCAGGATGCCAGCGGTTCCGGCGAGGCGGCGGATGGCGGTGCATCGTTAGCCGCCAAGGGTCTGATCGCAACCAACCTTGTACTCTCCGATGTCCGCTTGCGCGTACTGGATAGCGAGATTCGTGCCGGTGGCGACCTGCTCGGCGGGGTCCGCAATGCAGCCTCGATCGAGGCGGAGAACACAGCCAAGGCGGAAGCAGATGGAATGGCTATCGGCGTGACCCTGGCCTTCAATACGATCGGTTGGAAAGCACAGAACGTGCTGTTCAACGCGCTGGACGCGCTGCTGGGAACCCAGATTGGAGAAGAGCAGCCCGCTCAGGTTGTGCTGGAGGTCTCGGGCTCGGATCTGATTGCGGACGGGGATCTCACCCTCCAGGCACAGGCCGAGGAAGATATCCGGTCCACGATCGTGAACGATGCCACCTCCAATGGCGCCAGCGTGGCGGCTGGGATGGTGCTGGCGAGCAACTTGCTCAGCGCTCGGGTACGCGCCTCGGTGGCGCCTGCCTTGGATGCTCCGGGCAGTGTCACGCTCTCAGCCGGCGGCACGCTGGAGATCACCGCTCAGGACAGCGCCTCAATTGAAGCCGAGGTCGAAGTCTCCAGCAGCAGCGCGGGCTCGGTCGCCGTCGGTGGCCTCGTGGTGCGCAACGACGTGCGCAGCGATGTCACGGCCGAGGTCGACCGTGCAACCGGCAGGGCAGGCGAAGATTTTGTCGTACTCGCGCTCTCGTCGGCATCGATTGATGCGACCTTGTCAGGCCACGCAAGCGCCATGGCTGCCGCGGAAGAGGGTGGCGCGCAGGCGCCTGGCGAACCGGCAAGCACTGCTGCGGATGGTGCGGCTACCGACGGAGCGGCTGCGGATGGTTCGGTTACCGACCCGCCTGCTTCAAGCGCGCAGGAGACCACAGCTTCAAGTTCACTGGCGGTCAATGGACTGATTGCGACCAACCTCGTGCTTGGCCAGACGCAGGCAACCATCAGCAGCAGCGATCTCACGGTGGACGGCAACCTGTCGGTCCAAGCCGACAACGTCTCCACGATCACCGCCAATAACGCCGCGTCGGTGGAGTCGGACGGCGTGGCGGTGGGCGTCACCCTCGCCTTCAACACCATCGGGTGGAAGTCGCAAAACCTGCTGTCCAATGCCCTCGACGCGCTGTTGGGCAGCGATGCCTTGGGACAGGAACAATCGGCGATGGTTGAAGCCACGCTCCTTGCAACGACGGTCAACGTCGGGGGTGATGTGCAGGTGGCCGCTGGCGGCGTCGATGAGGGGGAAGGCGAGCCCGCAGGCGCCACCATTTCCGCCACGATCATCAACGAGGCATCGGCCGGGGAGGGTAAGTTCTCCGCCAGCCTGGTCTTGGCGACCAACAAGATCAGCAGTGGGCGACAAGCCTGGGTGGGGCCCTTGCTGCCGGCGCTGGCGGGCAATGCTGCTGACACGCCTCGCCTTGCGCTTTCGGTTGGCGGCAACATGGAAGTCAAGGCGGTCAATGCGGGCGCCATCGAGGCCGAGGTGAGTCTGAGCGCCAGCAGCGCCGGCGGCGCTGCGGTGGGCGGGGTGATCGTCACGAATGACTTGCGCGGCGATGTGCTGGCGGCCATGGACCGGGTCCAGCTTGTCAGCGCGGGAGACCTCACCATTGCGGCGTCGTCGACCGGTTCGGTCTTGTCCGTCCTGTCGGGGAGTACCGAGAGCCCGGCGAGTGAGGAAGGCGCCGAGGCGGCTGGCACGGCAAGTACCCCCAGCAACGGCGGCAGCGAGGCTGGCACGGCGGCCGGCACGACCTCAGGTGCCAATCCAGGAGCGGGCCCGAGCACGGCCGGCACGACGACCAGCGGGACAGCCGCGGGAATGGGCGGAGGCTCCTCCCGCCCGATGACCTTCAACGCCTTGATCGCCAGCAATATCCTGCTCGGCGATGTTCAGGCCACCCTCACTCGCAGCCGGGTCGAGGCGGAGGGTAGTGTCACGCTGCAAGCGGATCACGAGGCGGACATCGAGGCCGAGAACACCGCCACGATGACCTCGGGCGGCTTGGCCGTGGGGGCAACGCTGGCGTTCAACACCATCGGTTGGGCGGCCCAGAACATTTTCTACAAAGCGGTTGACGCCCTGATCGGCACCGACATCGGTGACGAGGACCCGTTACGGGTGCTTGCGAAGGCCGAGTCGATCGAACTGCAGTTGGGTGGCGACCTGAGTGTGCTGTCGACCCTGCGAGCCACGCTGGCGGCAACGACCAGCAATGAGGCGAACAGCGAAGACGCGGGTGCAGCGGCCAGCATCGTCTTGGCGTCCAATCTCATCAGCAGTTCGGCCCGGGCGTTCATCCAGCAGCCGGGTGCGTCCAGCGAAGCGGAACTCCAGGTGGGGGGGGCGGTCACCGTTCAGTCTGACGATGCGCCGAGCATCGTCGGCGATACCGTGGTGAAAGCCTCCTCGGCCGGGGCGGGAGGAGACGACGGCGAGTACTTTCAGGTCGATCATCGCAGTGACGAGGGCGAGGCGGAGCTGAGCTTCCGGGATCAGGTGATGGTGAGTGCCGAGCATGAGGCGGGGGGCACAGCCGGACGGATTTATCGCTACCTTGGGGATGCGGAGACGGTCGACCTCTCCGGGGAGGACTACACCAGGACAGGCCGCTGGGTGGAGTTGCTGCCGCCAGGGGGTGTGGCGGGGCAAGTATTGAGTTTCATCGAATCGGGCATGCCGCTCAAGGAGAAGGAGGTCGAGCTCTTCTCGCTTCCGCTCGGTGGCAGCGAGTACCCCGTCGGATTCAAGATCTCGGGAGGTTGGCCCGGCTTGAGTGTGTCGGATTTTCTCGCGGGCGTTGATGGCGACAAGCAGGCGGGCTTCAGCGTGACCGAGACAGGCATCAAGCTGGATGCCGGCTCGATCAAGGGCTTCGCGGGTCCGGAGTTCACGCTTGACCTGATCCTTCCAGATCCCCCACTGCCGTTTCACGAATTTTCCAAGGTACTGGGCTCCATCGAACACGGCGGAAGCGCGCACGACTGGGGGATTCGTGGCTCGGTGGGTTGGCAAGACGCCACGCTGCTCGAACTCATCAACCTGCCGGCCTTGTTGCAGGGACGCTTCGAGCCTTTGCTCCCGACCTTCGACCTGCAGGTGTTCTTCGACACGGTCGATGTCGATTCGCTGAAATTTCTGCCCGCCCAGTTCGAGGTCGAGCTGCCGGTGGTGCGGGTGACCCTTCTCGGTCAACCCGTCGAGCTTCAATTCGGTGGTTCGTTCACCTTGACCACGCCGGAGGACTACGCAGCGTTCATCGATACCAGCCTGGAGCCTGTCAAGGTCTCCCTGGCGGTCATCGACCTTGATGCGGTCCTCGGTGTGACCGATGTTGATTCCAGGCCGGATACCTACTGGGACGATGCCAAGGTCCTCAACCTCGCCAATCCCCGTTTACCCTTTCTGGAATCCGAATTTCAGCTCGCCGACCTCGATATTGCCGGCGAACGATTCACGGTCGGACTGAAGGCGGGCGCGGGCTGGCAGGATGCGTATCTGCTTGACCTTCTGAGCGCACAGACCCAGCCTGCAGCACTCACGCAACTTGACACGGGCGTGCACCTGCGGGCGCCCTCGGTCGATGTCGCAGGGCTCTCGGTACTGGGGCCCGAGCTTCTGCTCGAGTTGGCACTGCCTGACCCCGAGCTGCCGCATTACGAGTACAACTACCCGCTGGGCACGGTCGTTGTCCCGCTCGATGGCTCATCCGGCGAGGACGACGCCAGCACGCCCGCGCTGCCGACGGAAGTGGCCTGGGGTCTGAAGCTCGCAGTCGGTTGGGAAAGTCTGCATCTGCTGGATCTGGTCGACAGCGACCAGAGCGTGAACCTGCCGCAGCTTGGGCTGAGTGTGTACGTCGACCTGCCCGAGGGCCTCGATCCGAGCCGGGTGTCGGCGTTTTTACCATCGACCTTCGAGGTGAGCTTGCCGTCCTTCAAGCTCAGCCTGTTGGGTCGCGATCTGGCGCTGAGCTTCGGCAGTTCGCTCACGGTGGAAACGCCGGATGAGCTCGCGGCACTGGTGGACTCCTCGCTGGCCCCTCACGAAGCCTCGGTTACGGGTCTCGATCTCAACTACGCGCTCACAGCCCGACGGGCTGGCGAAGTCGTGTCGATGGAGGCGTTGGCCTTCGTCCCCACCGGGCAAGAGCAGCGAGTCGACGTCACACGACCGGACACGGCGAGTGCCATCTTTCGCGATCTGATCAAAGTCCTGCCCAACGATTTTGAAATCGCCGATCCGGCAATCAAGGGAAGCCTGTTTGGTGCGCCGCTTGAGGTCACCATCCCGGTGTCCAGTCTGGCGGGGGATTTGGTCCGTTTTAGTCTCTCCGAGGTGCTCCCCGCAGAGGTCTTCCAGCGAATCCAGCCATTCGTCAAAGCCTCCCAGGCTGCGGCGCCGATCCCGATCGTGTTGTCCGAGGTGACGATGCCGTCATCCGGGTCAACAGTTTCGATTGGCGATCAGCTCCTCGACCTGCTGAAGGTGGTGCCTGCCGAGGTAAGGCTCTACAACCCGAGCGTCTCCGCGAGCCTGCTCGGGCTGGAGATGGACCAGGTCCTTCCGCTGGCGGAGGGCTTGCAGGAGATTGCAGACGAACTGAACCTGACGCAGTTTTCCTTCGAGATCAACGAGGAAGACGCGTCGGAAAGCTACCTGCAGTTCAGCTTTCTGGATCTGCTGGACAAGCTTCCCGAGTCGCTGCGCGGCACGCTCAGTTACTTCATCGACAGCGATCCTGAGCGACCGCCGCTCGAGGTGCGGGTGCCGGAGCTTGCCTTTGGCGATCTCACGCCCGCGAAGTTCCAAGCCTACGCGCCCTTTGTCCAAACGAGTGTCGACGCCCTTCGGAAGCTGGGCGTCGATCTGCCCTTGATTCAGCTCGAGCCCAAGCCCGAAGGCACCCTGGCGACGCCTGGCGACACGGGAGCGGCGCCCGGATCGGGAGGCGGCGCAGGAACGGGAACGGGAACGGGAACGGGAACGGCTGGCGATGTCTCGGGCGAGCCGGCCTCGGGCGGCGATGTGAACTGGGTCGATGCGGACCAAACTGCGGCGAATGCCGCGGGATCGCTGGAGCTTCAAAAACTCTCTCTGAGCCGTGCGGCATCCGCGACAGGCGGCGATCAGACCTTCACGCTCGCCTTGGGCAAGACCAAGGTCACTGCCGAGATCGCGGTGCTC
>CAIVPX010000042.1 GCA_903907905.1 uncultured bacterium
AGGCCGAAACATCTATCGCGCGGGTATTGCCTCCAAGGGTGTACCGGCCTGCGCCGGCTGTCATGGTCCGACGGGGGCCGGCATGCCTGCACAGTTTCCGCGCCTGCAGGGCCAGTACGCCGAGTACACCGAGTCGCAGCTCACGGCGTTCCGCCAGGGCGCCCGTGGCAACAGTGCGTCAATGATGACGATCTCGGCCCGACTGTCCGACGCCGAGATCAAGGCCGTTTCCGATTACATCGCCGGTCTGCGCTGAACACCGGGCGACGGGGGCGTCGAGCCCGGCGCCTCGCGAACGGTTTGGCTGCGTGGGTCGGGGAGCGTCGCTTCCAGAGGAGTTCCCATGCTGATCCGGCTTCATGATCCGAGCGCTGCACGCGCCTCGGAGGTCACCCCTGAACCGGTATACCGAGACCGCAGGCGTCTGCTTGGCGCGGGGGCGGGCGCGGCAGGCCTCAGTGTCGCGGGCGCGGCGCTGGGCTCCGAGGGACGAAGCATCATGCAGGGGGGAGACCCCAAGGCCGAGAAGCTGTCGGCCCTCCCCTCGCCCCTCTCCACGTTTGAGCGGGCCACTTCCTACAAGCTCGTCACCACCTACAACAACTTCTACGAATTCGGCACCGAAAAAGAAGATCCTGCCAAGCATGCCCACCGCCTGCGCACGCGCCCCTGGCGCGTGAGTATCGAGGGTGAGATCGCCAAGCCGCGTAGCTTCGACATCGAGGAACTGCTGAGGCTTGCGCCGCTCGAGGAGCGCATCTACCGCATGCGCTGCGTCGAGGGCTGGTCGATGGTGATCCCCTGGATCGGATTCCCGCTGTCGGAGTTGATCCGCCGCGTCGAGCCCACCAGCAAGGCCAAGTTCGTCGAGTTCGTCACGCTCGCGGATCCCAAGCAGATGATTGGTCTGCACACGCCGGTCATCGACTGGCCCTATGTTGAAGGCTTGCGTCTCGATGAGGCGAACCATCCGTTGACGCTGCTCACCCTCGGGCTGTACGGCGAAGTGCTGCCCAAGCAGTGCGGTGCGCCGGTACGACTGGTCGTGCCCTGGAAGTACGGCTTCAAGAATGCCAAGTCGCTCGTCAGCATCCGCTTCGTCGAGCGTCAGCCCGTCACCAGTTGGGTGCGCTCAGCGCCCGAAGAGTACGGGTTCTATTCGAACGTCAACCCCGAGGTGAGCCACCCGCGCTGGTCGCAGGCCACCGAACGGCGCCTCGGCGAGGACGGCTTCATGCAGCGGCGCCGGCCGACCCTGATGTTCAATGGCTATGCCGAGCAGGTGGCGAGCCTGTACGCCGGGATGGACCTGCGGCGCAACTTCTAGTTCCGGTATGCGGGCGGCCTCGATGACGCCTCGCCGAATCGAAGGGGTACGACGGGCCCTCGTGATCTTGGGCCTGCTGCCCCTGTTGAAGCTGTTTGTCTGGCCGGCGCTTGATCTCGCCGGTGCCAATCCGGTCGAGTTTGTCACGCGCTCGAGCGGCACCTGGGCGCTGGTTGGCCTTTGTCTGGTTCTGGCGGTGTCGCCCCTGCGACGTCTGAGCGGGCAGGCCTGGCTGATGCGCTTGCGCAGAAGTCTGGGCCTGCTGGCCTTCATGTATGCCTTGGTGCATCTGAGCACCTGGGTCTGGCTGGATCAGTGGTTCGATCTGCCGGCAATGCTCCAGGATTTTTTCAGGCGCCCCTTCATTACCGTGGGATTGCTCGCGTTTGCGCTCATGCTGCCGCTTGCGCTCACCTCGACCGATGCCATGGTGCGCCGTCTGGGCAGACGCTGGTCGCTGCTGCACCGCCTGGTCTATCCGGCGGCGCTGCTCGGCGCGTTGCACTACTGGTGGCACAAGGGCGGAAAAAATGACTATTCGGAGCCGCTGATCTACGCGCTGATCATCGGCCTGCTGCTGGGTTGGCGCGGGGTGCGCGCATGGCAGGCGAGGGGCCGTGGCGGGCGCTGAGCAACCCTGGGTTCGAGCGAATCGATCGGGGCGCCGATCGGCCTCTGGACTCAGCCCGCAGGCAGACGATGCTCGAGCGCAAAAAGCGACTCAAGCGACTCGCGCTCGCGGATCAGGTGGGCCTGGTCACCATCGACCATGACCTCGGCAGCGCGCCCTCGCGTGTTGTAGTTCGAGCTCATCGCCATGCCATAGGCACCTGCCGACATGAGCGCCAGCAGATCGCCCTGTTTGAGGGCCAGCCTACGGTCGCGGGCCAGCCAGTCGCCCGATTCGCACACCGGGCCTACGATATCGAAGGCCTGAGTCGGCCCCTCATGCGGCACAACGGCCCTGACCTCGTGGTGCGCCTCGTAGAGCGCCGGGCGCATGAGGTCGTTCATGCCCGCATCCACGATGGCGAAGTGGCGCTCGCCGTTGCGCTTGAGATACTCGACGCGGGTGAGTAGAACGCCGGCATTGCCCACGATCGAGCGACCGAATTCGAACATGAGCTCGTAGCGCTGGCCCCTCGGGTGAGCCGCCAGACGCTTGAAGACCGCCTCGAGCAGCGAGGCCCGCGACGGGGGCTCTTCGTCAGCATAGCGGATGCCCAAGCCGCCACCCAGGTCGATGTGGCGGAGCACGATGCCGCGCGCATGCAGGGCATCGACCAGTTCGAGCACCTTGTCGAGTGCCGCGATGAAGGGCGCCAGGCTGGTGATCTGGGAGCCGATGTGGCAGTCAATGCCGACGACCTCGAGGTGAGGCAGGCTGGCGGCACGCTGGTAGGCGCCGATCGCATCTTCGTGGGCGATGCCGAACTTGTTTTCTCTGAGCCCCGTTGAAATGTAGGGGTGGGTACCCGCGTCGACATCGGGATTGACCCGTAGCGAAACCGGCGCCCGTCGACCGAGTTCGCCCGCGAGCTGGTTGATCCGCTCGAGCTCGGCCTGAGATTCGACATTGAAGCAGCGCACGCCGGCGATCAGCGCCTCGCGAATTTCATCGGCCGATTTGCCGACCCCCGAGAAGACGGTGCGCGAGGGCTTGCCCCCGGCGGCCAGCACGCGCCTCAGCTCGCCCGCCGACACGATGTCAAAGCCCGCGCCTTCGCGAGCGAGCAGGTCGATGACCGCGAGATTCGAGTTGGCCTTGAGGGCATAACAGATGAGCACCGGGTGGCCGGCGGCGGCATCGTGGAACTCTCGCCAGGCCTCGAGTATGGCGCGCTTAGAGTAGACGTAGCAGGGTGTGCCGAAACGCTCGGCGAGCGTATCTAGTGGCAGATCTTCGACGTGCATTCGACCGTCGCGGTACTGGAAGGCATTCATCAGCGGGGGCGGGGCTCGGGTTGGACGGGGGGCGGGCAGGGGAGATCGGGCTTGGGGTCGCAGGCGGGCGGAGCGGGCTGGGCACGCGGTGGTGACGCTGGCTTGACGGCCGCAGGTGGCTTGACCGGCGGCGGCGTGAGCGTGAGCGGCCCTTTGGTGCCGCATCCGCCCAGCAGCGGCAGGGTCACGGCGCAGACCGCTAGAATCAGGGCCACGCAGCGGTTTGACGCTGTCACCTTATCCATCACCGAGGCAGTCTAGCATGAGCGATGAGCCCTTCCTTGAGCTGGTCGAACGCACGCTGTTGGCGATCGAGGACGCCCTCGATGCCGCGGGCCTGGAGGTCGAGACCTCGCGCAGCGGCCACGTGCTTCAGATCGAATTCGACGACGGCTCGCGCATTGTGATCAACGGGCAGGAGGCGATGCGCGAGCTTTGGGTAGCCGCCCGAGCGGGCGGCTTTCACTTTCGACGCGAGGCGGGTCAGTGGATGGACTCGCGCGGCGCGGGCGAGCTTTTTGCCTGCCTGTCGCGCTGGGTGAGCGCGCAGGGTGGTGAGGCGGTGCGGCTGTCCGCCCGCTAAGCGTCAGCGGCGGTCGTAGTAGTGCGGCACGGCGGTGCTGCTGGCCGCTGAACCCGACGAGGCGGGTGCGCTGACTGAAGGCACGGGCGCCGTGGCCGACGCTTCGCGTCCGGCCGGAGCGGCGACGCTTTGACCCGGGCGCATCTCCGACAGGTAGAACTCACCGTCAAGTGCGACGACGCCAGGCGGCTGGATTCGCGGCTGCTCGGGCGCCTTGGCCAGCGCGCTGGCCATGTAGCCCATCCAGATGGGCAGGGCCAGTCCGCCGCCAGTCTCGCGCTCGCCCAGCTTTCTTGGCTGATCGTGACCAACCCAGACCACTGCGGTGAGTGAGGGGTTGTAGCCGGCAAACCAGGCGTCGTGCGCGTCGTTGGTGGTGCCGGTTTTTCCGGCCAGGTCGTGGCGTTTGAGCGACTGGGCACGGGCGGCCGTGCCGGTGCTGACCACCGACTGCAGAAGGCTGTCGACCAGGAAGGCGTTGCGCGCATCGATCACCCGGCGGCCCTCTTCGCCCGCGCGAGCCGGCCGAGCGCGCGCCAGCAAGCGCCCCTGCGTATCGTCGATGCGACTGATGATGTACGGGTCAATGCGAAAGCCGCCATTGGCGAAGACCGAGTAGGCTGCCGCCATCTGCCAGGGCGTGACCGAACCTGCGCCGAGCGCCATGGTGAGGTACGGCGGATGGCGCTCGGCGTCGAATCCGAAGCGTGCAACGTAGGACTGCGCATAGGTCGGACCGATGGCGTCGAGGAGGCGGATGGACACCATGTTCTTGGACTTGGCCATGGCCTCACGCACCGTCATGGGCCCATCGAACTTGCCGTCGTAGTTCTTGGGTTCCCAGAGCTGGTTGCCGGTGCGCCGCGGGTCGATCTGCACCGGCGCATCGTTGACGATCGAGCTGGTGAGAAAGCCCTTGTCGAGTGCAGCCGAAAAGATGAAGGGCTTGAAGCTGGAGCCCGGCTGGCGCCACGCCTGCGTGACCCGGTTGAACTTGTTGCGAGAAAACTCGAAGCCCCCGACGAGGGCCCGTACCGCGCCGTCGATCGGGCTGACGGCAATGAGCGCGGCCTCGACCTCGGGCAACTGTGTGATTTCGTATTCGCCCGCCCGGATTTCGACGATGCGCACGAGGGCGCCGCGTCGAATACGCCGGGTGGGGGGCACGCGATCGCCCAGTGAGTTGGCGGCGAACTTGAGCCCATCACCTTGAACGGTGATGGGCGGCGAGCTCCGGCCTCGCGATACGACCACCCGCGAGGGACTGGCCTGTAGTACGACGGCCGCCAGAAACTCTTCAACGTCGTCTGCGTCGCCCAGTGCGGTCTCGACCTGCTCTTCGGCGCGCCGGGCGGCAGTGGAGAGTTCGATGAAGGCTTCCGGGCCCCGGTAGCCGTAGCGCCGGTCGTACTCGAGTACGCCGCGCCGGACCGCCGCATTGGCTGCGCGCTGATCGGCCGAGACGATGGTGGTGTGAATGACGATCCCGGCCGAGTACGTGTCTTCGCGGTATTGCTCCCAGGCGAGCTGTCGGGCCATTTCGGCGACATGCGGCGCGAGGGGGATGAGCTCGGGCTTGGGTCGGGCGAGCCGCAGGGGCTCGTCGAGTGCCGCCTGATACTGCGCGTCGGTGAGAAATCCGTTGTCGCGCATGCGGCGAAGGATGTAGCGCTGCCGCTCGGTGGCGCGCTTGGGGTTGACCATGGGGTTGAAGCGCGAGGGTGCCTTGGGCAAGCCGGCCAGCAGGGCTGACTGGGCGGGCGTGAGCTCGGCGAGGGGCTTGCCAAAATAGGTCTGGGCGGCCGCGGCAAACCCGTAGGCGCGCTTGCCCAGGAAGATCTGATTGATGTAGAGCTCGAGGATTTGCTCCTTGGTGAGGGTTTCCTCGATCCGCAGTGCAATCAGGATTTCGACGATCTTGCGCGCGTAGGTGCGCTCGGGCGACAGAAAAAATTCTCGCGCAAGCTGCATGGTGATGGTGCTGGCGCCTTGCTCGGTACCACCCGACACCAGATTGACCACCGCCGCGCGTGCGACGCCGATCAGGTCGATGCCGACGTGCTCGAAGAATCGGGCATCTTCGGCCGCGACGATGGCGTTTTTCATGACCTGCGGCACATCCTGAATGCGCACGAAGGTGCGCCGCTCTTCGCCGAACTCACCGATCAGGACATCGTCGGCGGTGTAGATGCGAAGGGGAATGCGCGGCTTGTACTCGAGCAGCGAATCGAGCGGCGGCAGCCGATCGTTGATGAGCAGGGTCGCGAGGGACCCCACGAGCGCGCCGCAGGCCGCCATCACGAACGGTGCCAGCAGCAGCACCAGCAGCAGGGTGCGTAGCCCCGAGCGGGGGCGCGGGGCATTGCCTGACGGACGGGGGCGATTGGGGGTCGGCGCGTTCATGCACTCTCGGTGCGGATGCGAAGGGCTCGCATGGCCCGTCTGGCGAGGCCGTGCTTTTGGGAGTGCCCGCCTGACAGCTCGTCATTATACGGCGCGAGTTTGCGCGTTTCTGGTTTAATCGCACCGGTGCGCAACGTGATTCTTGTCGGAATGATGGGTTCGGGAAAGTCGACCGTGGGACGGCGGCTCGCCCATGCGCTCGGCCGGCCCTTCATCGATGCCGATGTGCTGCTCGAGCAACGTTGCGGGGTGCCGATTTCAACGATTTTCGAATTGGAGGGCGAAGCGGGTTTTCGCCGGCGCGAGGCCGCCTTGATGGCCGAACTCGCCGAGCCCGCGGGCAGCGTGCTCGCCACCGGGGGCGGCGCCGTCATCGACCCGCAAAGCCGGCGAATCCTTCATGAGCGCGGCTTCGTGGTGTACCTGCAGGCGGGCGTGTCCGATCTCTGGCACCGGCTGCGGCGTGATCGCACCCGGCCGCTGTTGCGAACCGCCGACCCGCGCGCGCGCATCGAGTCGCTGGTGGCCGAGCGCGATGCGCTTTACCGTGATGCCGCGCATCTCATCATCACCACCGGCAGGCAGCCGGTCGAGCGTGCGGTGGCCGATATAATCGCGGGTCTGCCGCAGGATATGCGGCCAGCGCCCGAGCCTCATCCGGAACCTGTCGTGGCGTCTGCCTGTGACGGCGCACTCGGTTCAGCGCTCGCAGATCCACAACCCTGACTGAAAGGCGGCCATGACCGTCCACTCGCTGACCGTGCAGCTTGGCGATCGCAGCTACCCGATCCTGGTCGGCCCCGGGCTGCTCGATGGCCATCCGATGCTTGAGCCGCTGGTTCGCGGGCGCCAGGTGGCGGTGGTCACCAATGAACGCGTCGAGGCGCTCTACGGCGCGCGTCTGCGCGGGGCGCTCAGGGGCGCCTCGGCTGTGATCACGGTGGCGCTGCCCGAGGGCGAGGCGCACAAGAACTGGGTCTCGCTCAATCTCATCTTTGATGCGTTGCTCGCGGCGCAGTTCGATCGACGCTGCCTGATCGTCGCCCTCGGGGGCGGTGTGGTGGGTGACATGGCCGGGTTTGCGGCAGCCGCCTATCAGCGTGGGGTCGATTTTGTCCAGGTCCCGACCACTCTGCTGGCGCAGGTCGATTCGTCGGTGGGTGGCAAGACGGCGATCAACCATCCGCTTGGCAAGAACATGATCGGCGCGTTTCACCAGCCCAGGCTGGTGCTGGCCGATACCGACGCGCTGGCGAGCCTGCCAGCGCGCGAACTCTCGGCCGGGATCGCCGAGATGATCAAGCACGGCGCCATCGCCGATCCGGCCTACCTCGGCAGCCTCGAGCAGGACATGGCCCGCTTGCGCGCGGGCGATCCCGACAGCCTGTCGCGCGCGGTGCTGCGCTCCTGCGAGATCAAGGCCTCGGTGGTGGGCTCGGACGAACGCGAGTCGGGGCTGCGCGCCATTCTCAATTTCGGCCATACCTTCGGCCATGCGATCGAGGCGGGTGCCGGGTATGGCCAGTGGCTGCACGGCGAGGCGGTCGGAACCGGCATGGTCATGGCCGCCGAACTGTCCGCGAGGCTGGGGCTGGTGGCCGGCGCCGTCCCTGAGCGAATCCGCGCCGCGGTGGCGCAGGCGGGGCTACCGCTGCAGGGGCCCGCCTGGCCGCCCGAGCGCTATGTCGAGCTGATGAGTGTCGACAAGAAGGCCCGGCAAGGCACACCCAAGTTCGTGCTGCTCGAGGCCCTCGGCCGGGCGGTGGTGCGCGAGGCGCCCGTCGAACTCGTGCACGAGGCCTTGCTCGCTTGCTCGGCGCCTGCGCGCTAGCCGCTCGTGCACCCGGATCGCGCCGTGTCTGGCCTGTCCTCTTGCGCGGCGCAGCCCGCGTTATCGCGCGGCCGACGCCACCCCGAGGTCACGGGTCCGGGCCGCAGCGAGTTCCAGCGCGATCGCGATCGCATCGTTCACTGCACGGCATTTCGCCGCCTCGAGTACAAGACCCAGGTCTTCATCAACCATGAGGGGGACCTGTTCCGAACCCGGCTCACCCACTCGATCGAGGTGGCGCAGATCGCCCGCACCATTGCCCGGGCGCTGCAGCTCGACGAGGATTTGACCGAAGCGGTGGCGTTGGCGCACGACCTTGGTCATACCCCCTTCGGTCACGCCGGGCAGGACGCCCTGGCGCAGGCGATGCAGCCCTGGGGCGGCTTCGAGCACAACCTGCAGTCGCTGCGCGTAGTCGATGAACTCGAGCAGCGCTACGCGGCCTTTGACGGACTGAACCTCAGCTTCGAGACCCGCGAGGGCATCCTCAAGCGCTGCCCGGCCGCCGTGGCGGCACAGCTGGGCGAGGTCGGCGAGCGCTTCGTTCGTGGGGGCTCGCCTTGCCTCGAAGCACAGATCGCCAATCTGGCCGATGAAATCGCCTACAGCAACCACGACGTCGACGATGGCTTGCGCGCCGGACTCATCAGCCTGGACGATTTGCTGCCGATCGAGCTCTTTGCGCGCCATTGCCGGCAGGTCGACATCGCTCATCCCGGGCTGAGCGAACGGCGGCGCATTCACGAGACGATTCGTCGGATGATCAACCAGCTGATCGTCGACCTCATCGCCGAGACACGCCGTCGGGTGCTTCAAAGCGGTGCCGACAGCCTGACAGCGGTCCGGCACTGCGGGCCGCTCGCCGCGTTCTCGCCCGCCATCCGCCGCGAGCTGACCCTGCTCAAGCAGTTTCTGCTCGAGCGGCTCTACCGCCACGAGCGGGTCGAGGCCGTGATGAGGGCGGCGCGCGACGTGGTGAGCGAGCTGTTCGATCTTTACCGTGCGCAGCCCGCCCACCTGCCCGAAGAGCACCATGAACGCGCCCAGCGTCTGGGCGAGCGGGCCATCGCCGACTACATCGCCGGCATGACCGATCGCTTCGCGATTCGCGCGCACCAGCAGCTGACCGGTCGCCGGCTGCTCGACGTCTGACCCATGGGCTCGGCCGGGCCGGCGCCCTCCGATGGGCGAGCGGGCCGGGAACTTTTATTGCGGCGCTCTGGTATTGGCTCCGCCAGGAATGCTCGCGGTATACTTTAAAGTTCGACCGATTTCCGGCACTTTCAATGTTGCGGTGCGCAATCTTCGTGCGCAATCTTTGCCCGACATCAAGCTTCGGAGCGGTCTCTGGCGCAAGTGACCGCTTTTTCCGGGTGCCGCTTGATCCGCCGTGCGGGTGTCGGTTCGCGTTGCCGATCACCGGGGTTTGCAAGCCCCGGGGTGAGGGTTTCGCGCCGGGAGTCCGAGTAGGCGGGTGGGCGGTCGGTTCAGGGCGGCGTCTCGCCTTTCAGATCAGTGACGGCCTTGCCGGCCATTTTCAAGGTTCCGGAGTTACGACATGTTCGCCTCGAACAGACCGCAGTCCTCCTCTGACGCCGCAGGCGTCATCGCCGCTGCGCCCGATGCGCAGGGCCTCTACGACCCGGTCAATGAGCACGATTCCTGCGGCGTAGGCTTCGTCGCACACATCAAGGGCAAGAAGAGCCACAGCATCATCGAGCAGGGCTCGCAGATTCTGTGCAATCTCGACCACCGGGGTGCGGTGGGCGCCGATCCGCTCATGGGCGATGGGGCCGGCATGCTCATCCAGATTCCGGACCAGTTCTTTCGGGAAGAGATGGCCCGACAGGGTGTGGCCCTGCCGCCGGCGGGCGAGTACGGCGTCGGCATGATCTTTCTGCCCAAGGAGCACGCGTCCCGACTGGCCTGCGAGCAGGAAATGGCGCGTGCGATTCGTGCCGAGGGACAGATCCTGCTGGGCTGGCGCGATGTGCCCATTGACGACGCCATGCCGATGTCGCCGACCGTCAAGGCCAAGGAGCCCGTCATCCGGCAGGTCTTCATCGGCCGTGGCCCCGACATCATGGTGACCGATGCGCTGGAGCGAAAGCTTTACGTCATTCGTAAAACCGCCAGCCATGCCATCCAGAAGCTCAACCTTGCGCATGGCAAGGAATATTTCGTTCCCTCGATGTCGGCGCGAACCATCGTCTACAAAGGCCTGCTGCTCTGCGGTCAGGTTGCGCAGTACTACAAGGATCTGCGCGATCCCCGGATGGTGTCGGCCTTCGCCTTGGTGCACCAGCGCTTTTCCACCAACACCTTTCCCGAGTGGCCGCTGGCGCACCCCTACCGGCTGGTGGCGCACAACGGCGAGATCAACACGGTCAAGGGCAATTACAACTGGCTGCGCGCGCGCGAGGGCGTGATGCGCTCGGCCGTGCTGGGTTCGGATCTGGCCAAGCTTTACCCGGTGGTCTACGCCGGGCAGTCGGATACCGCCACCTTCGACAACTGCCTCGAGCTGCTGGTGATGGCCGGTTATCCCATCGCGCAGGCCATGATGATGATGATTCCCGAGGCCTGGGAGCAGCACACGCTGATGGACCCCAAGCGGCGCGCCTTCTACGAGTTTCACGCCGCCATGATGGAGCCCTGGGACGGGCCCGCCGCCATCGCCTTTACCGATGGGCGCCAGATCGGCGCCACGCTCGATCGCAACGGGCTGCGCCCCGCCCGCTACTGCGTGACCGACGACGACATGGTGATCATGGGCTCCGAGGCCGGGGTGCTGCCCATACCCGAAAGCCGCATCGTCAAGAAGTGGCGCCTGCAGCCCGGCAAGATGTTCCTGATCGATCTCGAGCAGGGCCGCATCATCGATGACGCCGAGTTGAAGTCGCAGCTGGCCAATAGCAAGCCCTACCGTGAGTGGATCGAGGCCATCCGCATCAAGCTCGATGAAATGACCGCCCTGCAGTCCGACATCGAGGCCGATCGGGGCGCCATCAAGCCGGGGGCAAGCCTGCTCGACCGTCAGCAGGCGTTTGGCTACACCCAGGAAGACCTCAAGTTCCTGATGACGCCGATGGCGGTGTCGGGCGAAGAGGCCATCGGCTCGATGGGCAACGATTCGCCGCTGGCCGTGCTGTCCAGCAAGAACAAGCCGCTCTACCACTATTTCAAGCAGCTCTTTGCGCAGGTCACCAATCCGCCGATCGATCCGATCCGCGAGCAGATGGTGATGTCGCTCGTGTCCTTTGTGGGGCCGCGCCCCAACCTGCTGGATCTGAACAACATCAACCCGCCGATGCGGCTCGAGGTGTCGCAGCCGGTGCTCGACTTCGAGGATATGTCGCGCCTGCGGCACATCGAGCACTACACAGGCGACAAATTCCGGTCCTACGAAATCGACATCTGCTACCCGGTGCAGTGGGGGGCCGAGGGCATCGAAGCGCGACTCGCCTCGCTCGCGGCCGAGGCCGAAGACGCCGTTCGCTCGGGCTACAACATCCTCATCGTCTCCGACCGTCGCATCGATCGTGAGCACGTGGCGATTCCGGCCTTGCTGGCCACCAGCGCCATTCATCTGCATTTGGTCGACCGGGGGCTGCGTACCGCGACGGGCCTGGTGGTGGAGACGGGCTCGGCTCGCGAGGTGCATCACTTCGCGTTGCTCGCCGGTTTTGGCGCCGAGGCGATCCATCCCTATCTGGCGCTCGAGACCCTGGCCGACATGGCACGTGGGCTGCCCGCCGACATGGGCCCGGACAAGGCGGTCAAGCACTTCGTCAAGGCCGTTGGCAAGGGCCTCATGAAGGTGATGTCCAAGATGGGCATCTCCACCTACATGAGTTATTGCGGCGCGCAGATTTTCGAGGCAATCGGCCTGTCATCGGCGCTGGTCGAGCGCTACTTTGCGGGCACGCCCAGCAAGGTAGGCGGCATTGGCGTGTTCGAGGTGGCCGAAGAGGCCTTGCGGCTGCATCGTGCCGCCTTCGGCAACGACCCGGTACTGGCGCAGGCACTCGAAGCAGGTGGCGAATATGCGTATCGCATTCGCGGCGAAGACCACATGTGGACGCCCGACTCGATCGCCAAGCTGCAACACGCGGCGCGTGCCGGCAGTTATTCCACCTACAGCGAATACGCGGCCCTGATCAACGACCAGAGCCGGCGCCACATGACGCTACGCGGCCTGTTCGACTTTCACTTTGAGCGCTGCGCGCCCGTGCCGATCGACGAGGTGGAGTCCGCCGCCGAGATCGTCAAGCGTTTTGCCACAGGCGCCATGTCGCTGGGCTCGATTTCCACCGAAGCGCACACCACGCTCGCCATCGCGATGAACCGCATCGGCGGTAAGTCCAACACGGGCGAGGGGGGCGAGGACGAGATGCGCTACCGCGGCGAGATGCGCGCGGGCCTGCCCATCGTCAAGGCGGGTGACACGGTGGGCAGCATCATCGGACACGACCGCATCGAGAGCGACATCGCGCTCAAGGAAGGCGACTCGCTTCGCTCCAAGATCAAGCAGGTGGCATCGGGCCGGTTTGGTGTCACCGCCGAATACCTCGCCAGTGCCGATCAAATCCAGATCAAGATGGCGCAGGGCGCCAAGCCTGGCGAAGGCGGTCAGTTGCCCGGGCACAAGGTGTCCGATTACATCGGCAAGCTGCGCTACTCGGTGCCTGGGGTCGGGCTGATCTCGCCGCCGCCGCATCACGACATCTATTCCATTGAAGACCTGGCGCAGCTCATCCACGATCTCAAGAACGCCAACTCGCGCGCGTCCATCTCGGTCAAGCTGGTCTCCGAAGTGGGCGTCGGTACGGTCGCGGCCGGTGTGGCCAAGGCCAAGGCCGATCATGTGGTCATTGCCGGCCACGATGGCGGCACCGGAGCCTCGCCCCTGTCGTCGATCAAGCATGCCGGCACGCCCTGGGAGTTGGGCCTTGCCGAGACCCAGCAGACGCTGGTGCTCAACCGCCTGCGTGGGCGCATTCGCGTGCAGGCCGACGGGCAAATGAAGACGGGCCGCGACGTGGTGATCGGCGCGTTGCTGGGCGCTGATGAATTCGGCTTTGCCACGGCGCCGCTGGTGGTCGAAGGCTGCATCATGATGCGCAAGTGCCATCTCAATACCTGCCCGGTCGGGGTCGCCACCCAGGACCCAGTGCTGCGGCGCCGCTTCCAGGGCAAGCCCGAGCATGTCGTCAACTACTTCTTCTTCGTGGCCCAGGAGGTTCGCGAGCTGATGGCGAAGCTCGGGATCCGCCGCTTCGATGACCTGATCGGCCGGGCCGATCTGCTCGACATGCAAAAAGGGGTGTCGCACTGGAAGGCCCGCGGCCTCGATTTCTCCCGCATTTTCCATCTGGCCGATGCGCCAGCCGAAGTGCCGCGGCATCAGGTCGATGTTCAGGATCATGGCCTGGAGCAGGCACTCGACAACAAGATGATCGAACTGGCCCGATCCGCGATCGAAAAGCGCGAGAAGGTGTCCTTTATCCTGCCGATCCGCAATGTCAACCGCACCGCGGGTACCATGCTGTCGGGCGAGGTGGCGCGCCGCTACGGGCATGACGGCCTGGCCGACGACACGATCCATGTGCAACTCAATGGCACCGCGGGCCAGAGCCTCGGGGCGTTTCTTGCGCGCGGCATCACGCTCGATCTGGTCGGGGAAGCCAACGACTACGTCGGCAAGGGGCTGTCGGGGGGGCGCGTGATCGTTCGCCCCACCAATGACTTTCGCGGTCGTTCCGACGAAAACATC
This sequence comes from uncultured bacterium, assembly GCA_903907905.1. Taxonomy (GTDB): domain Bacteria; phylum Pseudomonadota; class Gammaproteobacteria; order Burkholderiales; family Burkholderiaceae_E; genus SYIM01. The sequence continues at coordinate 13,865 of CAIVPX010000042.1, forward strand.
ATCGTCGGCAATACCGTGCTCTATGGCGCCATCGAGGGCGAGGCCTTCTTCAGCGGCGTGGCCGGTGAGCGGTTTGCGGTTCGCAACTCCGGTGCCACGGCGGTCGTCGAGGGCACGGGCGATCACGGCTGCGAGTACATGACGGGGGGCACGGTGGTCGTGCTGGGCGCCACCGGTCGAAATTTTGCCGCTGGCATGTCCGGGGGTATTGCCTACGTCTATGATCCCGACGGCACGTTTGCGGCGCACTGCAACCTGTCGATGGTCGGACTCGATCGCGTGCTCTCCACCGCCGAGCAGCTCGAAAAAGTCGACCCCGCCATCTGGCACCGGGCCGAGTGCGACGAGATCATCCTCAAGGGTCTCATTGAAAAGCACTTCCGGCTGACCGGAAGCGGCAAGGCGCGAGCACTGCTCGACCAGTGGGAGCGCTCGCGGGCGGCCTTCGTCAAGGTATTCCCGACCGAGTACCGGCGCGCGCTGGGCGAACTGCACGCGGCGAGTCAGGTGAGCCGTGAAAAGGCAATTGTCTGAGCGCACAGACTGCGCCCCCGAACAACCAGGCATGGACAGGCAAAGATGGGCAAGGTGAGCGGATTTCTGGAGTTTGAACGCCTCAACGAGGCCGCCGAGGACGCCAAGGCGCGGGTCGGCCACTATCGCGAGTTCGTTCTGCATTTGAGCGACGAGCAGGCTGCGCGGCAGGGTGCGCGCTGCATGGACTGTGGCATCCCCTTCTGTCAGAACGGTTGCCCGATCAACAACATCATTCCGGACTGGAACGATCTGGTGTATCGCGGCGACTGGCGTCAGGCCATCGACACCCTGCACTCGACCAACAACTTTCCGGAGTTCACGGGGCGGGTCTGTCCGGCGCCGTGCGAGGCGGCCTGCACGCTCAACATCAACAACGATCCGGTGGGTATCAAGTCGATCGAGCATGCGATCATCGATAAGGCCTGGGAATTGGGCTACGTGGTGCCCCAGCCCGCCGCGCAGCGCAGCGGCAAGCGCGTGGCGGTCGTAGGCTCCGGCCCGGCGGGCCTGGCGTGCGCCCAGCAGCTCGCGCGTGCCGGACATGACGTCACCGTATTCGAGAAGAACGATCGCCTGGGCGGACTGCTTCGTTATGGCATCCCCGACTTCAAGATGGAGAAATCCCACATCGATCGTCGCGTGACGCAGATGCAGGCCGAGGGCATTTCGTTTCGCACCGGTGTGCTGGTGACGCGCGGCGAACTCGACCCCACCATCACCAACTGGTCGCGCGAGACGGTCAACCCTGAGGATCTGGTGCGAGAGTTTGATGCGGTGGTGCTGGCGGGCGGCGCCGAGCAGCCGCGCGATCTGCCGGTACCCGGGCGTGCACTGGCCGGCGTGCATTTTGCGATGGAGTTCCTGCCCCAGCAGAACAAGGTGGTTGCGGGCGACATGCTCAAGGGGCAGATCCTTGCCACGGGCAAGCACGTGATCGTGATCGGCGGCGGCGATACAGGCTCCGACTGTGTTGGCACCAGCAACCGGCAGGGCGCGAAGTCGGTGACGCAGTTCGAACTCATGCCGCAACCGCCCGAAGAAGAAAACCGGCCGCTCACCTGGCCCTACTGGCCGACCAAGCTGCGCACTTCCTCCTCGCACGAAGAAGGCTGCGAGCGCGACTGGGCGGTGGTCACCAAGTCTTTTGTCGAGGATGGCAAGGGGCGGGTGCGTGCCCTGAAGGCGGCCCGGGTGCAGTGGACCCGCGACGAAGCCAGTGGTCAGATGAAGATGAGCGAAGTCGCGGGCTCGGAGTTCGAACTGCCCGCTGATCTGGTGCTGTTCGCGATGGGTTTTGTCTCGCCCATCGGCTCGGTTCTCGACGCCTTCGGCGTCACCAAGGATTCGCGTGGCAACGCCCAGGCGCAGACCGATGGCGAGCGCTGCTATGCGACCAACGTCGGAAAGGTCTTCGCTGCGGGCGACATGCGGCGCGGGCAGTCTCTGGTGGTCTGGGCGATTCGCGAGGGTCGTCAATGCGCGCGCGCGGTTGACGAGTTCCTCATGGGGAACTCAGACCTGCCGCGCTGACGCGGCGGCCCGGCGCCGTCCTGTCGCCAGGAATGTGGCGCGCGGATGCGTGATCGCCTCCTCTGGCTCGACCTGATCCGGGCGGTGTCGGCGCAGCTGATCGTGCTGCACCATCTGGCGCTCTACGGGCCCATCCCCGAGCGGCTGCTCGAACTGGCACCCGACGCCATTGCCTGGCTGCGCGAGTACGCGCGCATCGCGGTCCAGGTGTTTCTGGTGATGAGCGGGTTCTTGCTTGCGCGCAGCCTCCGGCTTGACCGCGCGCTTGCCGCGAGTGCAGTCTGGGCAGGCATCGGGCGGCGCTATGTGCGGCTGTTCGTTCCGTTCGCGGCTGCGCTCGGATTGGCGGTTCTTGCCGCCTGGCCGGCACGGCGGTGGATCTCAGCGGACTGGGTGCCGGCAGCGCCAGACGGGGCGGTTCTGCTTACCCACGCCCTGGGCCTCTACGACTACCTCGGCATTGATGCGCTCACCGCAGGCGCATGGTATGTGTCGATCGACCTGCAGCTGCACGCGCTCATGCTGCTCATCGTCTGGGCCGCCGGTCGAATCGGGCGCGATCCGGCAGGTCGATGGCGGGCGTTGGTGCTGATCGTGGCGGGGCTCGCGGCGCTGTCGCTGTGGTGGCTCAACCGCGATTCCGCGTGGGATGTCACCCCGCTCTATTTTTTTGGATCTTTCACGATGGGCATGGCGTCAGCGTGGCTGGGCGCTGATGACCCTGAATGGTCCGTCAGACGCCTGGCGGGTGGCGCGCTCATCGTGCTCGCCCTGTTCGCGTTGCTGTTCGATTATCGACTGCGCATCGCGGTGTCCGTGTCGGCTGCGCTGGTATTGGGAGGGCTCGCCAGCAGCGGGTTGGGTGCGCGCTTCGACAAGGTGCTGACAGAGGCTCGCCTCATGCGGCCCTTCGCCAGGGTGCTGGTGTTTCTGGGCGACACCGCCTACGCGCTCTTTCTCGTGCACTTTCCAGTGTGCCTGCTGATGAACGCCCTGTACCACCGTTTCTATGCGGGCAGTGTGGTCGCTGCGCTCGCGGGCTTTGCGCTGGCCTGGGGGCTGAGCCTGCCGCTGGCCGCGCTACTTCATCGGTTCGTGGAAATTCCGCTGCAAAGGAGATCCCGTGGCTGACTCAACTGCCGATCTGCAGGCCTGCGAACTCACCCCATTGTTTGCACGACGCGAACTGTCGCCGGTCGAGGTCACCCGAGCGGTGCTGGCGCGAATCAGCGCCGCAGAGCCCTCGCTCAATGCCATGTTTGGTGTGTTTCACGACTCGGCCATACAGAGCGCCCAGGCGTCCGAGGCGAGGTGGCGGGCCGGGCAGCCGCTGTCCGCGGCCGACGGTGTGCCGGTCACCCTCAAGGAGAACCTATACACCCGCGGCGATCCGGCGCCCATCGGCACGGCGGCGGGCGATCTCAGCCCCCGGCCTGATGATTCGCCGCCCGCCGCGCGCCTGCGGCAGGCGGGCTGCGTGCTGCTGGGCAAGACCACGATGCCGGATTTCGGCATGCTGTCCTCGGGCCTGTCCTCGATGCATGGCATCACCCGTAATCCCTGGCGACTTGATCTCAATCCCGCAGGCTCCTCCTCGGGAGCCGCCGCCGCAGCCGCTGCCGGTTATGGTCCCTGGCATGTGGGCACCGATATCGGCGGCTCCGTGCGGCTACCCGCCTTTCACTGCGGACTGTTTGCGATCAAGCCCAGTCTGGGCAGAATCCCGATCAACCCGCCTTTCCTGGGGCGGACGGCGGGGCCCCTGACCCGCACGGTCACCGATGCCGCCATGTTGATGAACATGTTGGCGCAGCCCGACGCACGCGACTTCACCGCGCTACCGACTGACCCGCGTGATTACCTCAAGGACCTGGACACGCTCGCCGCGCGAGGCTTGCGGGTGGGCCTGCTCGAAGACATGCGCGTAGGCTGGCCGGTCGAGGCGCCGGTGCTGGAGGCCTCGCGCGACTGCGCGCGCGTGCTCGAGGCGGCGGGTGCGCGCATCGAGGTGATCGACAGTTTCATGACCCCCGAGATGCTCGATGGCATCCAGACATTTTTCGAGGCGCGCTCCTGCGTCGATATCGATGGTCTCGACGACGCGCGTCGGGCGCAGGTCTTGCCCTTCATCGTCGAGTGGGCCACCTGGCGCGCGCGCAAGTTTTCGGGCCATGACGTGATGCGGGCTTACAACGCGATGCACCGGATGCGTGAGGCGGCCGTACGCGCCTGCGAGGGCTTCGATTTTCTGATCATGCCCACCGCCCCGATCGCCAGCTACGGGGCCGAACTGGCCTGCCCCGGCAATGACCCGCACCGCGCGCTCGATCACATTGCGTTCACGGTGGCCTGGAACCTCAGCGAACAGCCAGCCGCGTCGATCAACTGGACCTTCAGTCCGCAGGGCCTGCCATTGGGCGTGCAGATCGTGGGCCAGCGCTTCGGCGATGGGCGGGTGCTGCGGGCTGCACGACTGCTCGAGCGGCTGCGACCGGCGCAGCGCGCCTGGCCGCGCTTTGACTGAGCGCCAAACCTGACCCGAGGCATCTTCCAGCGATGAACGCCCTACGCGAGCTAGGCCAAGACGGCGCGACACCGGTCCGTATCGACAAGTGGCTGTGGGCAGCGCGCTTTTTCAAGTCGCGGGCGCTCGCTCAGGATGCGGTCGAAAGCGGCCGCGTGTTGCTCGAGGGCGAACGGGTGAAGGTTGCGCGACCCGTTAGGGTCGGCGATCGGCTGCACATCCGCATCGGCGATGTCGAGCAGCAGATCGTGGTGCGTCAACTCTCCGAGCGGCGGGGCCCGGCCCCCGTGGCGCGCGAACTATACGAGGAAACCGCTGAGTCGCTTGCCCGGCGGCAGGCGCTGGCCCAGCAACGCAAACTCGCGCCTGAGCCGGCGCTGTGGATCGAGCACGGTCGGCCGACCAAGCGAGATCGCCGCGTGATCGAGCGTCTGAAGGGGCAGTCGTGAGGGCTGTGTTGCAACGCCGACTGGTGATCGGCTGGCTCATGTTTGCCTGGGTGGGGCACTGTGCTGCGGTCGACGTGCCCGCGGTGTCGATTGAGGAAGCGTCGCGCCGCCTCTCGGCCGGCGGCTTTGTCATGATGATGAGGCACGAGCTGACCGTCGCCGGACTGGGCGACCCCCCGGGATACCGGCTCGACGACTGCTCGACCCAGCGACTGCTGTCTGACGCGGGGCGCGCCCGCGCCCGCGCTGCAGGGGAGGCGATTCGTGCGGCGGGCATCATCATTGCCGAGGTGCGTGCAGGGCGCTGGTGCCGGACACAGGATACGGCACAGCTCGCCTTTGGCGGCTTCGAGTCGTGGTCTGCGCTCGATTCCTTTTTTGATCAACGCGATCGAGAGACTGCCCAATTACGAACGCTCGTCGAATTCGCCTCAAGCGTGCGTGCGCCGCACAACGTCATGCTGGTCACCCATCAGGTGAACATTACTTCGGCCTTGGGCGTGTGGCCGGCGATGGGCGAAGTGGTGGCGGGTCAGTGGCGTGACGGACGACTGAGCGCGCGCTTCAGATTTACGCCTGCCGGTGAGGCGCGCTGAGTTCGGCGCTTCGTCGGCGCGCCATCATGAGCGAGGCTCAGCGCTCAACACCCAGGTGAGGGCACAGGCCGCCGAAATCAGCGTCCAGAAGACGAAGAATCCGACCGTGTAGGCGGCCAATCGGCTGTCACCCAGATGCAGCCCCACGACGACCAGTTCATGCGGGTCGATCAGGGAAAACATCAGCCCCTCGGCGATGATCGTCACCAGAAATGCCGGCCAGAGCACCTGCATGATGAAGCGGCTCAGGCGTCGAGGTCGTGTCGGCTCGGCGCCATGCCGGCTCGGATCAATCAGCTTCAAATCGTCAGTCAACGAAGCGCCCTCCCTTCGGGATGTCTCGTCAGTGCGCCGACCTGGCGGATTGCGTCTCGTGCGCCGGCCCGAAGGCGATGGTCTGAGCAAAGCTGTCGACCTGCCTGACCAGGCGCCACCGTCCGTCCTCGTCTTCGAGGTGTACCTGCCAGCGTGTGGGCGCGGGCACGGCGAAGGCAGCGTGCCAGCGGCCATCATCGCCGCGGCGCAACCGGATCTGCTGGTCGAGCTCGGCCCGGGTGGCATGGACCAGACGAAGTCGCAGGTGATCGGGCAGGGCAGCGCCGCCCGCCCGGGCCTGCAGGCTGAGCGTCAACTCGTTTCGCAGGGGGTCGGCCAGCAGGCTCGCGGACAGCCCCATGCGCAGGGCCTGGTCATCGCGCGCAAGCGTCTGGTTGATGGCCTTGCCCTGCCGGTAATAGTCGTCCACCACCAGGGCGTTGTTGGCTGTGGCCGCGAGCCACCAGGTGATGAGCCCGGCTGCGATGGCCGCGATCGGCGCAGCCAGCAGCAGCCACGGCTCGAGGTGCCCGTACCAGGGACGCTGGGTGGTGAGCGGTGCAGCGCTTGAGCGGGTCTCCAATGGGGTCTCCTTGTATCGGTGGGTCGGGCTCAGCGCGGAACAAAGAAGACGCTCCTGGCGCTGACCTGCAGGTCGGGGCGGTCAAGCGCGTGGATGTCGACCCGGATCGGATTGCTGCCGGGCTGGCCCTCACCCGGGGCGATCCGCACGCTGAGCGGCACGCGCCGCACCGCTGCACCGTCGACCTCGAATTCGTCCGGTCCGGTAATTCGTGCCCCGGGCAGACCCTGGATCGTGATGCGGAACCGGCGTGGCTGCTCGCTGGCGTTCATGAGTTGCAGCCCGTAGCTGTTTTCGATCATGCCGTCCTCGACGATGCGGCTCAGCATACGGTCGCGGATGACATCGACCCGGAAGGGGGTGCGCAGGGCGAGGGTGGCACCCAGGGCAAGCACAATGGCCAACAGGATCGCCGCGTAGAGCAATACGCGGGGTCGCAGGACCCTGCGCAGGGTGGCGCGCCGGTCGAGGTCGAGCTCGAGGGCGTGCGGGGTGCTGTAGCGAATGAGCCCGCGCGGGTAGCCCATCCGATCCATGACCTGATTACAGCCGTCAATGCACGCAGCACAGCCGATGCATTCGTACTGAAGCCCTTTGCGGATATCGATGCCGGTGGGGCAGACCTCGACGCAGATGCCGCAGTCCACGCAGTCACCCTTGCCGAGCGCGCGGGGCTCGGCCTTGCGCGAGCGCGATCCCCGGGGCTCGCCGCGAGCCTCGTCGTACGTGATGATGAGTGTGTCCTTGTCGAACATCGCACTCTGAAAGCGTGCATACGGGCACATGTACTTGCAGACCTGCTCGCGCATGAAGCCTGCATTGCCCCAGGTGGCGAAGGCGTAGAAGAGCACCCAGAACAGTTCCCAGGGACCGAGCTGGTGCTGCACGATCTCGGCAAGCAGGGTCCGGATGGGCGTGAAATAGCCCACGAAGGTGATACCGGTCCAGAGCGCCAGGACCACCCACAGCAGATGGCGGGTGCCGCGACGCGCAAGCTTGCTCGCGCTCCAGGGGGCGCGAGCAAGCTTGATGCGTGCATGGCGGTCGCCCTCGACCACGCGCTCGATCCACATGAAGAGCTCGGTGTAGACCGTTTGCGGGCAGGCGTAGCCGCACCAGAGTCGGCCGGCGACCGCAGTGAACAGAAAGAGCGACAGGGCCGAGACGATCAGCAGGCCTGTCAGATAGACAAAGTCCTGCGGATAGAGCACCAGCCCGAAGACGAAGAAGCGACGTTCTTCGAGTGCGAACAGCACGGCGGGCCGATCGCTCCAGCTGAGCCAGGGCAGGCCATAGAAGAGGATCTGTGTGAACCAGACCAGGACCCAGCGCCAGCGCGCGAACCAACCCGTGACCGATCGTGGATGGATACGCTTTCTGACCTCGAAGAGCGCCTGCTCGATCGTTGCGTCAGAGGCCCCCGGGGCGACTCGAGTGCTGTCTTCGCTCACGTCAGTGCATCACGGACGCGACTGCGCCGCCCCGTTCGACAGGCTCCAGACGTAGGCCGCAAGCAGGTGCACCTTACCCTCGCCGAGCGACTCCTTGAACGCAGGCATCGGGTTGTTGCGGCCTTTGTTGATCATCTCGGTGACGGTAGCGAGTCCACCCCCGTGCAGCCAGATCCGATCGGTGAGGTTGGGCGCACCCAGCGCAGCATTGCCCTTGCCCTCGGGACCGTGGCAGGCCGCACACACCGTGAATTTTTCCTTGCCCAGCGAGGCGCGGCTGGCGTCGTGGCCGCTACCCGACAGCGAGAGCACGTAGTGGGCGAGGTTCTCCACGTCGGTGGCCGAGCCCACGGCGCCTGCCATCGGCGGCATCTGGCCGATGCGTCCGCCGAGGATGGTGGCACGTATGGTGTCCGGGTCGCCCCCCCAAAGCCAGTCGCCGTCGGACAGGTTGGGATAACCCTTGCTGCCGCGCGCATCGGCACCGTGGCACTGGACGCAGTAGGTGAGATAGAGACGTTCACCGATCTGCCGCGCCTGCGGGTCGGTGGCGACCTGCTTGAGATCTTGAGCCAGAAAGCGCGCGTAGAGCGGTTCGGTGACGGTATCGAACTGCCGGACTTCCTGCTCGTACTGGGCTTTCTGTGACCAGTTGAGCGTACCGGGGTTGGCCCCCAGCCCCGGGTAGATCCACAGGTAGCCCAGCGCGAAGACGATCGTGAGGATGAACAGACCCAGCCACCATCTCGGCAGCGGGTTATTCAGTTCCTCGAGTGTTTCATCCCAGGTATGACCCGTAGTGCCAACCTGTTGCCCTGGCGCCTTGCCGCGCGCCATCACCAGGGCCAGCCAGAGGCAGAACACGATCGCCACGACCGTGACCACCGCGATGTAGAGACTCCACCCAGAACCCATGAAATCAGCCATGTCTTCGTCCTCTGTTTGCCGGCCCGCTCAGTCCCTTTCGTGGAAGGGTAGTTTCGATGCTTCATCGAAACGCCCGTCCTGCGCCTTGCTCCAGGCCCAGATCACGATGCCTGTAAACAGGGCCAGGCTGACCGCGGCCACCATGCCGCGCAGAAAATTGATGTCCATCATGGATCTCCGGGCCCGCCTCAGCGGGCGCTCCTGATTGCGGTGCCAAGCCCTTGCAGGTAGGCGATGAGCGCGTCGAGTTCGGTGCGGCCCTTGAGCGCCTCGGGCGCCCGAGCGATCTCGTCATCGCTGTAGGGGTGTCCGAGCTTGCGCAGCGTCGCCATCTTCTTCTGGATGAGGCCGTCGTCGGCCGGATTGCGCGCAAGCCACGGGTAACCGGGCATGTTCGACTCGGGCACCAGATCGCGTGGATTGATCATGTGCACGCGATGCCATTCATCGGTGTAGCGGCCCCCGACGCGCGCAAGATCAGGTCCGGTGCGTTTGCTCCCCCACTGGAAGGGTCGGTCGTAGACGAACTCCCCGGCGACCGAGTAGTGGCCGTAGCGCTCGGTTTCGGCGCGGAAGGGGCGAATCATCTGCGAGTGGCAGTTGTAGCAGCCCTCGCGAACGTAAATATCTCGACCGGTGAGTTGCAGCGCATCGTAGGGCTTGAGACCCGCGACCGCTTCGGTTGTGGATTTCTGAAAAAACAGCGGCACGATTTCGACCAGTCCGCCAAAGCTGATGGCGACGATGACCAACGCGATCATCAGCGGCAGACTTTTCTCGATTCTCGCGTGCGTGAATCCGCTCATGGTGGTTCTCTTTCCTGATCAGGCGTGGGCGAGCCGGGCGCGCGGCACCACGGCATCGATGGGTTTGCCGCTCCGGATCGTCATCAGCATGTTGAAGAGCATCAGCGCCATACCAAGCAGGTAGAGCGAACCGCCCAGCACCCGGATGATCCAGTAGGGGTAGGAGGCCTTGACCGCTTCAACGAAGGCGTAGGTGAGCGTGCCATCGGGGTTGGTGGCCCGCCACATCAGGCCCTGGGTGACGCCCGAGATCCAGAGCGCGGCGATGTAGAGCACGATGCCGACGGTGGCGACCCAGAAATGGATCTCGATCAGCCGGGTGCTGTACATCTGCTCGCGGCCGTAAAGGCGCGGCAGCAGGTAGTAGATCGCGCCCATCGAGATGAAGCCGACCCAGCCCAGCGCGCCCGAGTGCACGTGTCCGATGGTCCAGTCGGTGTAGTGAGACAGCGCATTGACCGTCTTGATCGACATCATCGGACCCTCGAAGGTCGACATGCCGTAGAAGGACAGCGAGACCACGAGGAACTTGAGGATCGGATCCTGGCGAAGTTTGTGCCAGGCCCCCGAGAGTGTCATGATCCCGTTGATCATTCCGCCCCAGGACGGCGCAAGCAGGATGAGCGAAAAAATCATGCCGATCGACTGGGCCCAGTCCGGCAGGGCGGTGTAGTGCAGATGGTGCGGGCCCGCCCACATGTAGGTGAAGATCAGCGCCCAGAAGTGCACCACCGACAGTCGGTACGAGTAGATGGGGCGCTCGGCCTGCTTCGGGATGAAGTAGTACATGATCCCGAGGAAACCGGCCGTGAGGAAAAAGCCCACCGCATTGTGGCCGTACCACCACTGAATCATGGCGTCCTGCACGCCCGCATACGCCGAGTAGGACTTGCCCAGGGTGACGGGGAGTGCCGCGCTGTTGACGATGTGCAGCACCGCCACGGTGATGATGAAGGCGCCGAAAAACCAGTTGGCGACGTAAATGTGGGGGGTGACACGGCGCACGATGGTGCCGAAGAACACGACCGCGTACGACACCCACACCACGGCGATCAGCAAGTCGATGGGCCATTCGAGCTCGGCGTACTCCTTGCCGCTGGTGATGCCCAGTGGCAAGGTGATCGC